>DDCB01000040.1 GCA_002335425.1 Chthonomonas sp. UBA2017 | reverse complement strand
GGAGGGGGCGGCGGTGGCATGCGTGGCGGCGGCGGTGGTGGGGGCGGTGGCGCCCGACCCAGCGGCGGTGGTGGCGGCGGAGGCCGTTAAGAGGAACCAAAATGACACTGGGTGATAGCCTTCAAAGTGCGCTTCGGGCCATCTCGGCCAATAAGCTCCGTTCGGCCCTGACGACGCTCGGGGTCGTGATCGGCGTCGGATCGGTCATCGCCATGCTCGGCATCGGCGAAGGCACCAAAAAGAAGTCGCTCGAAAACATCGAAGCGATGGGCACGAACATGATCACGGTCATGCCAGATTGGCGACGAGGGAGCAGCGCCGGGATGGCCGGGGCCGCCCTGAAGGATGAGGATGTCGAAGTGATCCGGCGCCGGGTTCCGACGGCGAAGATCGTTGCCGGCGGGGTCCGATCGCAAGAGACCGTCAAATTCGGCAACCGAAACACTCGGACCCAGATCATGGGCGGCGAGCCCGAGATGGCCATCGTGCGGAATGCTACGCGACTCTTTCAAGGGAGTTGGTACACCCAAGAGGACGAAGCGATGATGAATCGCAAAGCGGTCTTGGGTTATCAGGTCTACGACACCCTTTTTGGCGGAGAAAACGCGGTCGGCTCGACAATCATGATCAAAGGTCAACCGTTCGAAGTCGCCGGAGTGATCTTCTATAAAGGCGGATCGGGGTTCATGAACCCGGACGACCAAATCTACATCCCGCTCAGCACCGCCCGACAGCGGCTGATGGGCCGAACCAACCTCGACATGATCAACGTGATGGCGATCAACACCGAGGTCTTGCCGTTCACTCAAACCGAAGTGGAGGCCTCGCTCGCTCTGACGCGGCGAAATGCCGCCGGTGAAAACCAGTTTCGAGTCTTTAACCAGGGAGAATGGATTGAGCAGATCGAGACTCAAACTCGGCTCCTGAGCTTCTTGCTGGCGGGCATCGCCTCGGTCTCACTCCTGGTCGGTGGAATCGGGATCATGAACATCATGTTGGTGAGCGTGACCGAACGCACTCGCGAAATCGGCTTGCGAAAAGCCATCGGCGCCAAGCGGAGCGGCATCCTGATTCAATTCTTGTTGGAAAGCGTGGTCATGTGCGTGCTCGGAGGCGGCATCGGCGTCGCTCTCGGCTACGGCGCAACGGTTTTTGTGGCCGAAGCGTTGAAAGTACCACCTGTGGTCCAAACGCAAGCCATTGTGATGGCCTTTGGATTTAGCGCGTTCGTCGGACTCTTTTTTGGGCTCTATCCCGCGCTTCGAGCCAGCAGCCTCCAGCCGATTGAAGCCCTTCGCCACGAATAAACCCTATGAGCACCCCCGCATCCACCGTAGTTGAAGTCAAGGATCTCTGCAAAGACTATTCGACCGGCGACATGGTCGTTCATGCGCTGCGCGATGTGTCGTTTCGCATCGAGCAAGGCGAGTTTGTGGCGATCATGGGGCCTTCGGGGTCGGGCAAATCGACGTTCTTGAACGTGTTGGGGTGTCTGGATCGGCCCACCCGAGGACAGTACTTTTTGAATGGGCAAGACGTCGCCCAGCTCGCCGAATCGAATCTGGCCGAAATTCGCAACAAGTTCATCGGATTCGTCTTTCAGCAGTACAACCTGCTGCCGCGGACCTCGGCGCTGAAGAACGTTGAACTCCCGTTGATGTATGCCGGGGTCAAGGGTCGGTCCAAGGTTGCGGAAAAAGCGCTGGAGCAAGTCGGCCTGGCGCAGAGAATGCACCACAAGCCGAATGAGCTCTCCGGCGGGCAACAGCAACGGGTCGCGATCGCCCGGGCGATCGTCACGAACCCCGTCTTGATCTTGGGCGACGAGCCGACCGGCAATCTGGACTCGCGCACCGGCGAAGAGATCATGGCCCTCTTTCAGTCGTTAAACCGAGAAGGCAAAACCGTGGTTATCGTGACCCACGAAGAAGAGATCGCGCGCCACTGCAAGCGGATTGTTCGCTTCCGAGACGGTCGAATCGTTCTCGACGAGCGGGTGGAAAACCCGATCGACGCCCAAGAGATGCTCGATGCGATGCCGAACCCAGACCAGATCGCGATGAACGCCTGATCAGGCGACGGCTTCTTTAACCTTGGGGTAGTCGCCGCTCAAAATCTTCTCGAACTTGCCCGACAAGACCCACCGCTCGAGTTCTTGCGACCGATGGACTGGCATCGGGTGGGTGTAGGTCGACGTCAGCAGCAGAAAAAGAAGCACTTTGCCCAACGACTCAATCGGGCCGCTGTCCTGGTACGTCCGGGCCTGCTCCAGGAACGCCTCGCGGCTCTGTTCATGGGCCAGACGGTTCGGACCTGCACAAAGCGAGAGGTTCGCATCGAGCGAGATGTTGAGGGACTGAGCCACCAAAAGGCCGGCTCGGTCGGCCGTAATCTCGGCCTGACGCGACCACTCCGAAAACGCCATCACCAGGGCAATGCTCGCCACGTCCCCGAGTCCAAACGTCCGCCGGCCGATCATCTCCAAAAGAGGGGCGAGCACGTGCGCGACCGACTTGTAAAGGATGTGATTTGCCTTGATATGTCCAAGTTCATGCCCAATCAGATGATACATTTGCTCATCCGATAAGCAGTCGATCATCGAGTTTCGGATCGTGATATAGGGCCGCTCGACCCCGCCCGCGAACGCATTCGGAAACGGGTTGCTTGAGACATAGAGTTCCGGCACCGGCATGTCGAGAATTTCACAAGATTCCGTCAGAATGTTGTAGAGAGTCTTGTATTGCCGAGGGCCACACCGCACCGACATGCCCATGTTGTAGCAGTAGAGCCACCGGTCAAGCCCAACTTCATAGAATTTCTGCACCAGCAGGGGTAACAGCGGCACGCGCTTGAGGGCCTCTAAGGCGACGCGATCCGTATCGGCGATGAACGCCTTCGGGTCCAAACCTGGCAATCGAACTCGGTCCATACGTTCTTCCATACGTTCTCGTGGGTCCCAGGTTGCCTAAAGCGGATGAACTGCGTCCTCTGGCCAAAAAATTTCGACTCCAGCCTGAAGGAGACTCGACTGAAAGGAGGTTGTCCGGGTCGGGCTCGCCGCGACTTGATGAGGCTCGGAGCCTTCTCGCAAGCAAAAAGCAGCCAGTCGACCGGCCGATTCTCCGACGTTCCACTCGACCGGGTGGAGCCGGGTGCATCCGTTCGTGATGTGGGTTGAGCCCATGCATTTCCCGGCCGCAATCAGATTGCGGAGCGAGGTGGGCAAGATCGACCGCAAGGGGATCTCATAGGGCAACGAGCTAAGGTCGAGATAGGGGTCGCCGGTGGGGGTGGGGTGAAGGTCGATGCGATACGCTCCGACTCCGATCGAATCCGGAAACGACTCCGCGAGCCGCAGGTCAGGATGTAGTTCGGCGCTCACGTCGGTCTCCAGAATTCGGCGAAGCGGCACAATCCGCCGAGATTCGCGAATGTAGGCCGCCTGGGCCAAGCCATCGGGAGTCCCAACGGCCTCGGGGTCAGGCCGAAGCTGGGGGGCGCCCCCTTCGGTTTGCATCCAATGCAGCCAGCTCAACGAGAGCTCGCGGGCCAGCTGGTAGCCCCGCTCCGCATCGTCCGGCGGGACATCGATCACTGCTTGGATCATCTGGTCATTTTGGGGCCAGTTCACGAGGCTCGATTCCGCGCGGCCAGAGCTCGCCGCCCGCACCCGGCGATAGCTCCACCAGCTCGGTTCGGGCTCGAAGAGGGGCAGGCTCTTCGTGGCTCCCGTTCGAGGCTCTGGATAGGTCCAGCTCAGGAGCGGCCCCGGCCAGCCCGGAGGTCGGAAATCGACCCATCGATCATAGCCTGTGGGCCGCGCCAGGTCGGTCGCCGGCTCGCCCCAAGTCAGCGCCAAGACCCAGGTGATGGCTTGCTGGGAAAGGGGCGCGGCAACTTCCGGCGCATGCGGCTCACCGGTTTCAGATTTTGATTCCGCGCCGACCCGATAGTCGCACCCCACCAGCGGCAGCAACTCGCCCAACTCGGTCGCCTCCAGGACGAACTGAGGCTCGACACGAACCTCCTCGCCGGTTTCAACATGGACCATCTGCACGCTCAGGATGCGTTCGTCACGAACTTCTGCAGATTCGGGGCGATAGCCGCGCAGCAGCGTGAGGGTCTTTCGATACGAACCCAGCCAGGACTCGAAGACCTCGGCCGCCAAGCGGGGCTCGATCGCGAGTCTTGAAACCCACGCCTGTCCCGGGTTGCCGCGCCCCAAGTCAAATCCCCGGTCCTCGACCGCATACCGGGCTCGAAGTCGGCGGCGGAGCTCGGCATACAGCTCGGTCCGGCCGAAATCTTCGATCCAAGGATGCTCGTCGAGCGGCACCGCTTGGCTTGTCAGCTGGCCACCCAGCCAGCGATGAGGCTCGGACATCACGCACTTCACCCCTTGTGAGGCGAGCGCCAGAGCGGCCGCGCATCCTCCCATGCCTCCGCCGACAATCAGGACCGGCGTGCGAATTCGGGTCATTCGAGGCCCCGAACCGGGTCGGGAAAGTCGCGGTAGAGTCCGCTGCGGAAGTTCACCACTCGGGAATAAACCTCGTGATGGAGGTTCTCCAGGTCGCCCGTTCGTCTTGCGGCTTGTTCAAAGGCCCGGTCCATCTGAGCCAGGTCGACGAAGTCGATCTCAATGCTCCATTCGCCCATGCCCGTCGGGCCAAACCCAAATTTTCGACGCTTCAGCCGATAGCCCTCGGCCCAGCCTTCCCGGAGAAAAACGCCGAGGTACCCCTTCACGGCTTCTGCAAACTCCAGGTCGTGCGCCCCCGGGGCCAGGTCCACCCAGATGGCGTAGGTGTTCATCTCACAAATCTACCCGGCCACCCCTCGACCCGGCGATGAGCGGCTGGGTTCGGGTAGAAAGGAGGATGAGCGACAGCCTTCCCAGGCTGCGTAGAAAGGAAGCGAAGATGGCAGCAGTAATCGGCACCGATCTTGTGACAATCACGATCAACGACGTGGACATTCAGGTTCCCAAAGGCGAACTGATCGTGGAATCGGTGAAGCGATTGGGGCTCGAAATCCCGATCTTTTGCTACCACCCGCGCATGAAGCCGGTCGGCATGTGCCGGATGTGCTTGGTCGAGGTCGGATTCAAGCAGCCGGACGGATCGGTTCGAA
Organism: Chthonomonas sp. UBA2017; assembly: GCA_002335425.1. Taxonomy (GTDB): domain Bacteria; phylum Armatimonadota; class Fimbriimonadia; order Fimbriimonadales; family Fimbriimonadaceae; genus UBA2017. The sequence continues at coordinate 35,273 of DDCB01000040.1, read as the reverse complement.
AAATGCCGAAGCCGCAAGCGGGTTGCACATTGCCCGCAAGCGACGGAATGGTTGTCTTCACCGACACCGAAATGGTCCACAAAGACCGCAAGGGTGTCTTGGAATTTCTCCTCATTAACCACCCGCTCGATTGCCCGATCTGCGACCGGGGGGGCGAGTGCCCCTTGCAGAACAACACTGTCTTTTACGGCCCCTCGACGAGCCGATACATCGAGATCAAGCGGCACTTGCCGAAGGCGTTCCCGCTCAGCAAATATGTCACTTTAGACCTGGAAAGATGTATTCAATGCGGGCGTTGCGTTCGCTTTACCGAAGAGATCAGCGGCGATAGTCAACTTGCCTTTCGGTTCCGAGGGGCGCAGATGCAGCCCTCGACCTTCCAATTGCTCGATTTCGAATCTAAGTTCAGTGGGAACGTCATCGAGATCTGCCCTGTCGGGGCGCTGACCTCGGCCAAGTATCGGTTTCGAGCTCGACCTTGGGACCTAGAGACGAAGCCCAGTATCTGCTTGGAGTGTTCGAACGGATGTAACGTCTGGTTTGATCACCGAGCGTCGAAGTTCGTCCGAATCAATGGCCGCACGAACGAGGCTGTCAACGAAGAATGGACGTGCGATCAAGGTAAGTTTGGCCACGATTGGTATAACGATCCGCGGCGATTGATCCAGCCCTTGATCCGGGCCGAAGCTCCTGAGCTCACCGAATCTGCCGGCGAGGCCCCCCAAGCCTTCCGCCCTGCGCGATGGGCTGATGCCTATGACGTCATCGCACCTCGGTTCCAGTCGCAAGGGAGTCGAGTCGGGGTGCTTGCGGGATCGAAGATCTCGAACGAAGGCTACTTCCTGCTGCAAAAGCTTGTTCGTGAACAGATGAAGTCCAACAATTTGGACCATCGTTGGACAAATCACCTCACGCCGCGAGAGGCTCGGCTGGAGCATAAGTTCGGAGTGAATCCAAGGCAGTTCGAGATCGCTGAGATCGAAAGCTTCTCGTCGATCCTGGTCTTCGGGGGTTCGTTGGCTGACGATCTGCCGATCGTCTTCCTTCGCGTTCGCAAGGCTTGGTTCCAGAACGGCTGCAAAGTGGTCGTCGCAAGCTCTCAGGCGACGGATGTCGATAGCTTTGCGCATCTATCTTTGATTTATCGGCCCGGCAGCGAGGCCGCGTTGGCCGCAGGCCTCTTGCACCTGCTCGCACCGCAGACCCCTGGGGTGGCTCGATGGACCCCCGAAGCCATCCAAGAGGCGACTGGAGTTCCCGCCGCCAAGCTCCGCGAGGCGGCCGAAGCGCTTCGATCTCCGGGCATGGGCATCGTCACGAGCCACGAGATGCTGAATAAGCCGAAGGGACCGGACGCCCTCGAAGTTCTCGCTGGCCTCGCGCATCAGGTCGGCGGCCGGTTCTCGGTCTTCTCGTGCGCGGGCAACGACCAAGGGGCCGCCGATCTGGGGGTCCTGCCAGATACGGTGCCGGGGGGCGCCCGCGTCGAGTCGCCCGGCCTTGACACGCGCGCCATTTTGGGTGCCGCCGCGGAGGGTCAGTTAGACGCCTTGTGGCTTGCCGGATGCAACCCGTTTGAGCTCTGGCCGGATCGCGACCTCGTGACAAGAGCGCTGGAGAATGTGCCCTTCTTGGTGGTGCAGGACTCCCTGGAGACGGAGGCAATGGCCTACGCCAGTGTCGTGCTTCCGATGGAGGCGCCCGCCGAGCAAGACGGAACTTACACGAACTGCGAAGGACGCGTCCAGCGATTGCGCAAGGTGATCGAAGCGCCAGGGGACGCGAAAGAGGCTTGGCGAACGTATCAGGAGCTCAGCCTTCGGTTGCATCCACAGGCCCCGCTTTTCAATCCGAGCGAGGTCTTGGGCGAGATTTCTGCGCAGGTCCCGGGCTACCCCGGGCCGAATCACGAGGGTCTGTTGGGCGAGGGCGTTGTGGTTCCGGAGCTGGGATCGAATCCAGACTTCTCAGGCTTAGAATCCACCTTAGGCCGACTTTGAGGCGGTTCGCACGTCTAAAGGAGTGAGCATTGCGCCCCTTCCTTCGGACTGTCTTTCGGCTATTGGTCGGCACTTCAACCTTTGTTGCGGTGGCGGTGCCCACGCTGTTGGTTTTGGGCTGGGCGCTGGTCTACCTCGCGAGCTTGGTCGAGCATTTGTCGGCCCCTGGGGTTCCGCTCGAAGTCGAATATGAAACCGCCACCAGCCGCGCCAAGCTCACCGCCCAAAGCTACGCCATTTCGTGGGACGCCGATGCACGCGAGTGGCGATTCTTAGGGTTTGGGCTCGAAGTCCGGAGTCCGCGAGGCCAGGTTGTGGCGCAACTCGACCGACTGGACGCGGCCGGAAACTGGCCAGCCACCCAAGTCCGGGTCGCCGCTAGCCATGCCCAAATCACCCTGATTCGCCAGGCAGATCGAAAGTTCAATCTGGAGTCCTTGCTCCCCAAGCCTCAGGAAGAGGGCCCGCAGGCTTGGATCGATCTGCGCGCGAAGAACATTCGCCTCAAATATCGAGACGAGACGGCGCGACCGGCTTTGGAGGAACATCTGAGCGTCTCCGAAGTCCGAGCCAAGTTCGTCGGAGCGACCTCCTCGGCCCAGGTCGATCTCGCCATCGACGGAGTCGGGCGCATCCCGCTTGACATCACGTCCCTTCGATCGGGACCGGTCTTGGTTTCCGGCCGGTTAGACCAGGCCGAGCTCCGCCGAGGTTGGGATCAGGCTCGGCGATGGATCGATCCCGTGACCCTCCGAGACTGGGGCAAGATCGAGACAAATTCGCTTCGGGCGACCGGTCCGTTTTGGGTTCGATGGCGATCCGGCGAATTCGAAGCCGCGGGACAGTTCGATTGGCGAGCCGAGGGCCTGCAAGTCCAGGACGTTCTGCAGGGAGCCCGAGTCCAAGGCCGGACTCTCCTGACTCAGAAAGGTGCATCCGGCTCTTGGGCCTCGTTGGAGACCGGCCGCGAAGCCGAGTTTCGGGGTGAGATTCGTTGGGATGGCCCGCTTCGCCTTTCTGGGGGCCTGAGAGCGCAGCTTCGTTCGGGTGCCCAAGCTTGGAATCCGCTCAAGGCGGTCCTGCCGCGCGAAGTTCAGATCGGTCGATCTGCTTTCAAAGGAAGCGTCGCGCTGACCGAGTCTGGCTGGAGGTTAGGAGGCGAACTCGACGTCGCGGAGGCCCGTTGGGGTGACGAAGTGGTGTCTCGATCGAAATGGAGGCTCGGCCTCGATGAAAGCCGAGTTTCAGCACGACTCATGGGCGGGCGATGGCTCGACCAGCCCGTCTCCGGCGAAGCCGGACTCGAGTTTGCTTCCGGCAAAGTCTCGGGCTCTTTTCAGCTTGCCGAGTCTGACTTAGCGACGGTGACGCGGCGATGGGGGCGTCCCGAGATTCAGGGTCGTTGGCAGGCTGCCGCCCTCCTCGGGGGGACGATTTCGAAGCCTCAAATCGACCTGCGTGCCGAAGGGGTCGCTCAGTATCGGGATGACAGCGGCCGGGCGGTCTTTCTCGGCAATTTCAAAGGTCGCTCGCGCATGGATCGAAATCGAGCCACCCTCCAGCGGCTCGTGGTCTCAGGACCCCAAGGAGCAGCGTCGGCATCCGGGACATTCGCGCTGGATTCGAAAAAGCTCAATCTGAAGATTTCGTCCGGAAACTTAGATATTTCTGCGATTTTTCCTGAAGTGAGCGGGGTCGCCTTTGCCAGTGCTTCAATCACTGGAACTCCAGCCAAGCCGGTTGTGGACGCGAAGGCCGAAGTGTTCGGCCTGCAGTACGGAGATTATCGAATCCCGGTGTTTTCGACCCGTGTTCAGTCCGATTCCAACCGAGTGATCGCGTCGGAGATGGTGGCGCGGACCGGGAATACCCAAGGCACCGGCTGGGCACAGTGGAACCCGAAGTCTGGCGCCGTCGAAGGGGAATTCGAAGGAACGACTTTGACGCTCAGCGACTGGCTGGGCGACTCCGTGAATGGAGCCGCTCGCGCCGAGAAGGTGAAGCTCGCCGGCACGCTCGATTCTCCGGTCCTGACCGGCTCTCTTCGATCCGAAGGGGTCTCGATCGGGGGTGTCCGGCTCGAAGAGGTGATGGCCGATTTCAAGCTGACCAAGCAGGAAGCCGAGCTCAGTCGCGCCGAGATTCGCCAAGACGATGCCCGCGCCGACCTCTGGGGCACGTACACCTGGCAAGACCGTCGCTACCAGGCTCAAGGACGATTTGAGAATGCGGATTTAGCCCGTGTTTTGGTCCCGACCGAAGACTTGCAAGTTGAAGGAAAAGCGAGCGGAGAGTTCAAGTTGGCGGGGACGGCGGATCAACTCACCCGCCTGGATTCCAATCTGATTCTGCAAAACGTGGAGGTCAATCAGTCGCTCCTTGGGAGCGGAGGCTGGACGGTGACCAGCAGCGACGGCATCTTTCGCGGCGAAGGGGCACTCTCGACCCTCGGCCGGTCAGCCGTGGTTCAAAATGCCGAGTTCAACTCCGAGACCCGAGCCCTTCGCGGAGAGCTCGACTTCTTTAACTTTGACCTCAGTAACATCGTCGTCACGGCCGATCGCTGGACTCGCAACTGGACCGAGGATGCGCGAAACTTGATCAAAGGTGCTGAAGGCTCGGTTTTTGCGAGTTTCCTCGTCGGAGGGACCCCCGAGGCCATTTCGGTCGAGATGTCCGACCTCCAAGTGAAATCGATGGAGATTCAAGGTCGCCAAGGCGGTGATCTTTCGGCTCGGGGGAGCTATCGCGAGGGCCATTTCAAAATGGAGTCGCTCGACTGGTTGGTGCGACCTGCGACCGAAAATGAGGCCGCCTCAAGAATTCGCGGCCAATTCTCTGTCGAAGAGGGTTTGCTGCGTGGGGGTGGTGAACTCACGAACTTAGACTTATCGTGGATTCAGGCGTTCGGCTATCGAGATTTCCCGATTTACGGGAATGTCGACCAGCTCACGTTCGATCTGGCCGGGACCACGGACGCCCCCGAAGTGACGGGGTCTCTCCAGGCGCAGACGATCGGCTTGCCCGGCGCCGACGGATCGATCCAGACCGTCCCCGCGAACTTTCTGCTCGATCAATTTCGACTCAAAGAGGGTCAGCTTGAGGGCACCGGCACCTACTTTTACGAAGGATTTGGCGGGCCGTTTGAGTTCATTGGACCGCTCGATGCTTTTCAGCTCCCGCAAGTCGAGCGGGTGAATCCGCAGCCGTTTGTCTTGATGGTGGACGTCCGCGAGCGCCCCATCAGCGAGTTGGAAGGCTTATTGCCGAGCTTGGATGGAGCGCAAAGCCAAGGGACCGTCCGTGGCCAAGGGGTTGTCCGGATCGAGCAAGGGGTCGCCAAAATTGAGGCCCGGCTCGAAGCCCAAGCCGAGCAAATCGCGCTGAAGAATCTCGACGAACGTCTCCGACGAGTGACCGCGGTCATCGAGGCGAACGAGTCGACGGCCCGACTTCAAGGGCGTTTGAGCCCGTCGCAAGGGGGCGAGTTGACCTGGAGCCTCAGCACCGACCTGACGGGGCTGATCAGCGAAGGACTGAGTCTCTCGGATGCGCTGAATCAAGCTCAGATCGCGGGTGAGATTCGCGCCCTTGCCCTCCAACTTGACCAGGCGTTAGCCAATTCGCAAGGCCGCCCCGAAGGCCGCGTCACCGGGATGGTCCAGGGCGGGATTCTCGTTTCGGGCCCCTTGATGAAGCCGAGTTTGGCCAACGCGGGCTCACCGATCCGACTTTCGGATGGCGTCGTGCTTCTGCCGAGCGATTTTCCGATCTCCGAAGGTCGAAAATCGTTCACCTGGGACCCTGCATTTTCAAATCTCTCGTTCGAAGTCGCCCCAGAGACGAGGCTCCAGTCCAGCTTGGTCAATCTGCTTCTCCGAGGCTCGGGGACACTGAATGGGCAGCTCTCGATCCCAGATCTGGTGACGAAGCTGGACGTCCAAGAGGGCTCCATGCAGCTCCCCACCGCTCGAGTGCTGCTGGAAGACACCAGCAAAATCACGCTGAATTATCAAGGGCGGCCGGATGGAAACGCGAACGCCCGGGTCGATCTCGATCTGGAGGGTCGGACTTCGGTGAGTGCGCGCCGATTCGACTCGATCGAGCGTTACGACATCAACCTTCGAATTCGGGGTGACTTGCTCGACCCACAAAACACGCTCAGCTTTACCGCGTCGAGCGAGCCGCCGGACCTCTCACAAGACCAGATCCTGGCGCTGATCGGTCAAAAAGAGTTCATCGAAGGGCTGGCGTCGAGCGTATTTCGAAATCGGTCGGCGGTGCAAGACGCGCTCCTCGGCTTTACGCTCCAGAACTGGTTGTCGCCGTTCACCCGATCGCTCGCGGGCGAACTCAAGCTCGACTATCTGGCCGTCGAATACAACCCCATCGACGGATTTTCGGCGGTTGCAGCCAAGACGTTTGATCGGGGCTGGACCCTGCAGTTCCGGCGCCAGATCACGTCGACTGTTGGCCAAAACAACGACTACGAGCTCAAGCTCACCTATCGACCTCGGGTCCGTAGTCGAACTCTCGAGCGAACTCGGTTTGGTTTGGCCACCGATTCCCGGCGGCCCTGGAAGATCACGTTCGAGTACAGCATCCGGTTCTAGGACCTTTTCTTTGACTTAGGCTTAAAGAGTGCGGCAGGTACACTCCGATAATCCAAGCATGGCGAGCCGCGACGAAATTCAGAATGTGATCTTTCAGACCTTTGCCAGCGTCAACGAAGATCTGCCCGCCGACAAGCGTCTGACGCCAGAACCGGGGACAGTCATCTTTGGCCAGGGCGGCAAGCTCGACTCGCTCGGGCTTGTGACGTTCGTAATCTCGCTCGAATCGGCTCTGAGCGAACGGCTCGGCAAGTCGATCTCTCTCACCGACGAAGAGGCGATGGCGAATGGCGCGGCCGCATTTCATTCCGTTGAGAGCCTCGTGAACCTGATCGCGAGTCGCTGGGAGGCGAGTTAACCGGCGGATGGATCTGAAGGCTCTGCGTGGGCTCATTGTGTCCGACTTTACGCTCGACTCGTTGGCGGTTCGGCTGGGCAGCGAGGCGGAAGCTCCGGTGATTCCGACTCAAGTCGCGCCGTTTGACCAAGTTCAGCAGATTCTGATCAATCCCGCCGACCCGAGTTGGGCTTCGGACCCGAACGTTCTGATTGTCTGGACGAGGCCCGAAAACGTATCGCCTGCCTTTGCCGCCGCGTCGAATGGCCACAAGGTGGCGGTCGAAGATGCCTTCGCCGAGGTGGACGAATTTGCGCAACTGCTCGAATCGGCGAGCCACCGAGTCGAGACTTTGTTGGTGCCGACCTGGACGCTGCCTTGGTACGAGCGTGGGTTGGGTGCTCTGAGCTGGAAAAGTTCTTCTGGAGTGCGGCGGCTCCTCGCTCAAATGAACCTGCGACTGGCCGAGCGCTTGGAATCGGTGCCCAACGCTTTTTTGCTGGATGCGGATTCGTGGCTGCTGAAGCACGGCAAGACGGCCGGAAATCCCAAGCTTTGGCTCATGGCCAAGATGGCGTTCAGCCCTGAAGTCCTGCGCGAAGCCGCCAGCGACATCAAAGCGACCCTCAACAGTCTTGCCGGAAAAAGTAAGAAGCTCCTGATCTTGGACCTCGACGAAACGATGTGGGGCGGGATCGTCGGCGAAACCGGTTGGCAAGGCCTGGCCCTCGGCGGCCACGACCCCCTGGGAGAGTCGTTTGTCGAATTCCAACGAGCGGTGCAAGCTCTCACTCGGAGCGGCGTCGTGCTAGGAATTTGTAGCAAGAACGACGAGTCGGTTGCAATGGAAGCGATTGACCAGCACCCGGACATGGTGTTGCGCCGGGACGACTTTGCTGGGTGGCGCATCAACTGGCGTGACAAGGCGACGAACATCGCCGAGCTCGTCGAAGAGCTCAACTTGGGGCTCGACAGCGTCGTCTTCATCGACGACAATCCCGCCGAGCGGGCCCGAGTGCAAGAAGCCTTGCCCAAGGTCTTCGTCCCCGACTGGCCCGAAGACAAACTTCTTTATGCACAAGCGCTCAAGCAGCTCCGCTGCTTTGATCGTCACGCGGTCACCGCCGAGGACGTCCAGCGCACCGAAATGTACCGCGCCGAGCGCCAGCGACAATCGATGAAAGAGTCGATGACCTCGATCGAGGACTGGCTGAACTCTCTGAATCTGGTCATTCAAGTCGAGGCACTCGGCCCCGGCAATCTCAAGCGCGCCACTCAGCTGCTGAACAAGACCAACCAAATGAACCTGAGAACGCGGCGACTCACCGAGGACGAATTCATGAGCTGGGCCGGAGCCGACGGACAGTCGAGCTACTGCTTCCGGGTCGAAGATCGTTTCGGTGATTACGGGCTCACCGGACTGGCCAGCGTTCGTGCCGATGGATTTGTCGAAGACTTCCTCTTGAGCTGTCGCGTGATGGGCCGAGGGGTGGAGCGGGCGATGCTGAGCATTCTGGCTCAGACGGCTCGCCGCCGAGGCGGATCGAGCCTCGTTCTGGAGTACTTGGAGACCGAGAGAAATCGGCCGATGCTCGGATTTCTGCAGAACGACTCCGGACTAGAACCAGGCGATGGGCACCGATTCTCGCGAACCTTGCTCGACCCCTGGCCTGCCCCGAGTCATGTGACGTTTCAGTTGCCCGAGGGCTGGGTCGAGGCTGAGGCCGGAGTCCGCTCAGGCTGATGGCGTCGCTACAGATTCGAACTTGGACCGTCGCCGACATCGAGGCTTCGGCTGCGCCGTTTGCGGGTCTTTCGGACCCCGACGGGTTCGTTGCGAATTGTGGCGAGTCGTGGCGCTCGCTCGTTTTGAAAAACCCGTACCAAGAGCCCTCCGATTTGGCGATGGTCTTGGCTCTCGATGGCGACACCATCGTCGGTCGGCTCGGCTTTTTTCAAGCTCGAATTCGAATCCGAGGTGAGATCCACAAGACCTATTGGACGGACGGCTTCTTTCTGAATTCAGCCTATCGAGAGTCGGGCGCGGGGGGCATGATCTTGCTCCGAAGCGTGGGGCTGCTCAAGACGATCTGCGCCGCCGGCGGGCCTGATGAAGCGGCGCAAAAGCTCTACAAGGCAGCAGGCTTTCGATTTTTGGGAGCGATGCGGCGTTATGTTCGGCTTTTCAAAGGCCGAATGGTCACGGGGCGCGTGCTCGGCGAAAGCGGGTTTTCGAACGCCCTGGGCCTGCTCGTGACTCCGCTGCTCGCCCTCCTGAACGGACTAAAGGCGCCTCGTGCCCCGAAGCTGAAGTTCACTCCGGTGAATCGGTTCGGCGCCGAAGTCGATCAACTCTTTGCTCAGACCCAAGAAAACGCCTTTTGTCGAGATGCGGCCACGCTCAACTGGCTGCTAGAGCACCGCGAAGTCCAAGCCTTTCTGATTTCTCATAACGATCAACCCAAAGGCTATCTTTTGCTGAAAAAGTACTTCCATAAGGGTGGCGGAAAGCGAAAAGTTCCCTCCTGTCAGATCGGATGCATTCTCGATTGGGTCTTGGTGAACCCATCGGAACAAGATCGACAAGATTTGGTGCACTTTAGTATGAAAACCTTGCAATCTCAAGGCGTCGACCTCTTTGAGATGAATGTCTTTCCAGACGAGTTTGACAAAATTTGTAAAGAGTTAGGCATGCTGTGTTCTGAAGGGACCCTAGCTTTTGTCAAGCCTCCGCCGGGTGTTTCTCTGCAAGAAAGTGATGCTTGGTTCTTGACTCCCGGAGCGGCGGATATGCTGCTGATCAAACCGTAATGAAAACGATTCGAGTGATCCTGAATGCGGACGATCTGGGAATGAGCTCCCATGTCAATCAAGAGATCTTTCGCTTGATGGAAAAAGGCAAGCTCACTTCGGCGACCTTGATGGCCAACGGCCCCGCTCTCGAAGACGCTCTCCGTCAGTTGCCGCAGTTTCCTCAGTGCAGTTTCGGGGTGCATCTGAACATCACTGAGTTCAAGCCTGTCAGCGAGCACCCTGATTTGGCCCCCTTGCTGGATGAGAAAGGTGAATTTCGCAAGGACCCGCACGCACGGCGAACGCCGATGACGTCCGAACTTAAGGCCGCGATTCTTGTCGAATATCAGGCCCAAGTCGAGCGAATTCGCTCGCTGGGGCACTCTCCGAGTCATTTCGACTCCCACCACCATATGCATACCCATCCTCCGCTCTTCTCGGTCGTCAAGGAGTTGCAGAAACTGACCCAGATTAATCGAGTTCGAGCGACTCAAAATATCTACACGGATCAGGAGTTAGGTGGACGAAAACTTCACACTCTCAAGAAGTGGATTTGGAACTCGATGATGAGTCGTGGTGGCTCGACGAAGATGACAAAAGGATTTACAAAATTTTCAACCTTTATGGAGCTTGCTCCTCAAGGGAAAGTTTTTCCCTCAACTTTGGAACTTATGCTTCACCCTGGTCATGAGTTTGCCGAGTTTGTTCAAGAGGTCAACGATCTGGAGCAAGACTGGGAAACTCGCTGGAATCTTCGATTCGAGAAGATCTCCTACCTCGACCTCTAATTCATCGAGAAAGCTGGGGCCCCGGCGAGAAAGACTTGGCGGACAAGAGGGCGGCCAAACCAGTAAGGAATTTCTCGATAATCCTCTGCATCCCAAACGACAAAGTCGGCCCCCTTTCCAGGTTCCAGCGACCCGGACTCTGAAGCCACCCCCAGTGCTCCGGCGGCGTGTAGGGTCGTCGCGACCCACGCTTCGGCGGCGGTCATCTTCATGCGCTGACAAGCCAGCGACATCACAATCGGCAGGCTCGGCGTGGGCGAGCTCCCCGGATTGAAATCGGTCGCCAAGACGACGGGTAATCCCGCGTCGATCATCGCTCGCGCGTTCGGATAGTGGTCTTGGCCAATCCCAAAGACCGATGCCGGCAAAAGGATCGGCCAGGTTTGGGACTGGGCCACGGCTGCGATCCCAGCGGACGAAGTCTTCTCCAGATGGTCTGCGGAGAGGCATCCCAGTTCCACCGCCAACTCCGCGCCTCCGCCTTCTGAGAGTTGGTCGACATGCAGGCGAACCCCGAGCCCGAATCCAGATGCGGCCTGAGCGAGTCTTCGAGCGTCGTCGGGCTCAAAGTAGCCCCGTTCGACAAACATATCAACGGCGCTCGCCCGAAGCGCCGCCTGAGGGAGCATCTCGAAAATCACATGGTCGAGGTACCCCGCGCGGTCGCCTTCGAATTCCGGCGGCACCGCGTGCGCGCCCAAGAATGTCGAGTGAATCCGTCCCGTGGTGGGGGGCTCTAGGTTCAATCGGTTCGCCGCTTCGAGCAGTCGGAGCTCCGTTTCAAGGTTCAGTCCGTAGCCCGATTTTGCCTCGAGCCGGGTGGTGCCGCAACGCAAGCACGCCTCCCAATGCCGACGTCCGATCGCGAGCATCGACTCCAGATCGAGAGCTCGGGTCGCCCGCATGGTCGAACGAATGCCGCCGCCAGCCGCTCCGATCTCAGCGTAGCTTCGGCCTTGGAGGCGGGCCTCAAAGTCGTCCAGCCGCTTCCCACCAAAAAGGAGATGGGTGTGGGCGTCGATCAGACCGGGCGACACCAGTCGATCTCCACAGTCCAGTTCGTGATCGGCCGCCGGAAAGGCGGCGCGAATCTCCGATTCGGGGCCCACCGCCCGAATGCGACCCATCTCGATCGCCATCGCTGCGGATGGGATGAGGCCGAGATCGTTCATCGCCTCGGGGCCTCGGCGCACCGGCTCGCCGCGCAGGCTCATGAGTTGCCGAATTCCGACAACGAGAGTCAGGCTCATCGGCTCAGCCTCGCCAACAGGCCGGACGCGAACGAGAGGAAGCAGGCCCCGGCGGCGAAGCTGGTGAGGTCGTGCTGGTCCAGGGTCGGGTCAAACTCGACGAAGTCGATGGCTCGAACCCGGGGGTGGGCTCCGGCGAGAAAACACGCCTGGCGAGCTTCCCAAGGGGTGAAGCCCCCGGGTCTTGAGCCTGGAGTCCCAGGAACAAACGCTCGGTCCATCACGTCGAGATCGCAGTCCACGTAGATTGAGTCGACTTTGGCCTCGAGCGACTTCAAGGCCTGTTCGACCGAGGCGGTGACGCCATCCTGCCGGACCTGATCCATCGTGACGCAGGTGATGCCGGCTTCCCGTCCGACCCGGGCATATTCGCTCGAATTTGCAAACGACTGGATGCCGATCTGCACGATGTTTTCGCCGGGCATACCGTCGTCGAGCAAGGCCCGAATCGGGTTGCCGTTGTGAAGCCCGTGGGTAGTTTCGCGCAGATCGAAATGGGCGTCCAGGGTGATCAGGCCGAGGGCGGAGAGGGGCTTTTCGCGAGCTTGAGCCAGCCCGTGTACGCCCGCCCGAGTGAGTCCATTGTCGCCTCCCAGCATCGCGATAGCAGCGGCACTATCGAGGGCTTCTCCCATTCGATCAGCCAGGGGCCGAAGGATCGATTCCGGGCTCATCGAGGATGAACCGAGATCGCCTTCATCCCGGACAAGGAGATCGAGCAGGTCATGCCCTTGATCGAGATCGGCCGTGGAGTATCGGAGCAGCGCCTGGCGAATGGCCGCCGGAGCGAGGTCGCATCGACCGGGTGAAATCGACTGGTTCACCGGCACGCCGCACACGACCAACTCGCCATACCGGGCGCGGTCGGAAAACTCCCCGGCGAGCCAGTGGGCGGCCCGGGGCCAATAGGCGTCTTGGTGCAACATCGTCTCATTATGAGACGCGGGCGGGGCCCCTAAAGAAGGGCATCGAGTCTGCCGATCACTCTTCTACAGGATCGTGCGATCTTGATCGGACGCAACGATTCTCTCGTCGTGAAGGTGGGCGGGTTCGGCCCGATCACCTCTTCACGGCCCGCGTCACTCGTTCGTTCAGGATTTGTCCTCTCCTCCCTGAACGAACTTTTTTTGTCTCAGTTCCTAGTGCGCCGCCCCGAGCAGGTCATCGATGAGGGCATTCAGGTCGGCCGAGCGACCCTGTTGGCGTAACGATTGAGCCCGGGCCGTACCCAACTCTGCCGCCAAGTCTTCTTCGAGCCGTTCATAGTCCGCCTGGTCGCCCCGAGGGACTTGCAGCCCGATCTCTTGGCGCATGGCCCCGGCCCTCCCTTGGGCCAGCGCAGCCTGCTCTGCCTGGCCCAGACGGAGCAAGATGCGAGCGAGAAGCTCCAGTAAGGTCGCTATGCCTGAGACAAACTCAAGCTCTTGTTGGAGTCGTAATGCTTCTCGGATCTTGTCGTATGCGGCCTGATAGTGACCCTCTTGAAGATCAATTTCCGCCAAACGACTGATGCTAATGGTGACCCCTTTCTGATCTTGCAAAGATCGAAAGAGTTGCAAGCATTCTTGTGAAAGCTGTCGAGCCCGTTGATAGTCTCCTTTTTCTCGCAGGGCATCGCCTAAATTGTCGAGAGCCATCGCGAGATTATGCTGGTCACTCATGTCCCGAGCCAGCTCTGAACTCTCTTCGAAATACGCGATCGACTCTTCAAGAAAGCCTCGATTCTTCGCCGTCAATCCTAAGTTGTTCAGAATGACCGCCATTTCTAGCTTGCCTTGCCTCTTTCTTGCCAGAGCGAGCGCAGCGGAAAACGCCTTTTCTGCTGCTTGATGATCGGTTAAATCATTCATTAAGGTGCCGACATTATTGAGCGCCCGCATTCGCCAAACTTCTTGCTCTTCGGGGACTCGCTCAAGCAAGGATTCAATCGTCTTGCGACCTTCCTGAAGAAATCCCCGAATCTCCCAATATCGGTGTAAACTGGTCGCCAGAATCAAGGCATCTAAACTGAGGCTTTCTTCGGATTGGCTCCATTCGATGGCGGCGCGGATGTTGCTATGTTCGGCTTCGGTCCGGTTGAGCCATTCGACTTGCTGGGCTCCGCCAAAATGTTTGGCCGCTTCGACCGCGAAGTCTCGATAATAGTGGACGTGATGACGTCGCAAAAGAGGTGCCTCGTCGGTTTCGAAGAGTTGCTCTCGTGCGAACTGGCGAATGTTCTCTAAAAGGGCGTATCGAGGAAAATCTCCTTCTCCATGGACGTGCACGAGCGACTTGTCCACCAACTGAGTCAAGAAATCTAAAATTTCTGGCCCGCTCAATGGAGGTTCGGAGCAGGTGGCCTCGCAGGCCTCGAGCGTCCAGCCGTCTCGAAAGACCGACACCCGCCGCAAGAGACACTTTTCGGCTTCAGTCAAAAGGTTGTAGCTCCAAGCCAAGGCGGCCCGCAAGGTCTGTTGGCGAGGCAGGGCGGTGCGGCTGCCACCGGTCAGAAGTCGAAATCGGTCGTCCAATCGGTCGGCGATTTGGCTGGCCGAAAGAGTGCGAATCCGAGCCGCGGCCAGCTCCAAGGCCAAAGGGATCCCGTCGAGCCGACGACAGAGCTGGGCAATCGCTCCGACATTCTCATCATCGAGCACGAATCGAGGGTTGGCCGAGGTCGCGCGGTCCACGAAGAGCTGGGCCGAGCTATAGGTGAGGAGTTGAGCCGCATCGAGCCCTTCCGGCTCTAGGGGAACGGTGAGCGAAGGGACGATGTAGGTGGCTTCTCCGGGCAGTCCGAGTGCTTCGCGACTGGTCGCGATGATCTTGAGCCTGGGGCACGATTTCAAAAGGGCGTCGGCTATTGCCGCACTCTCTTGGATGAGGTGTTCACAATTGTCCAGGATCAAGAGCAATTCGCGCTCGGCGCATGCCTTTCGAAGGACTTCCAAGGTCGGCAGCGTGGGGTCTTCGCCGATCTGGAGGGTTCGTGCGATCGCCGGAGCGACCAGAGGAGCATCGCTAAGGGGGGCGAACTCCACCAACCAAATTCCGTCCTCGAACTTCCCCAGCAACTCGCCCGCCACCTCGATCGCCAAACGCGTCTTGCCGCAGCCTCCCGATCCAGTCAGAGTCGCGAGTCGATTCGCGGCCACCAGTCGCCGCACTTCGCGGACCTCGACTTCGCGCCCGATGAAGGAAGAGACCTCCCGAGGCAGATTGTTCGGCATCGCGTCGAGCGTTTTGAGTCGAGGGAACGACTCCGGCATCGACGGGTAGTTCAGCTGGCGAATCCACTCGGGCTCGTCAAAGTCCCGGAGCCGATGGGGCCCGAGTTCGAGGAGCTCTGTTCCAACGGGCAGTGGCCCCGACAACGACTCGAAGGCATCCTCCGAAACCAGGATCTGGCCCCCATGTCCGACCGCGAGGAGCCGAGCCAGTCGATTCAAGCTTGGGCCGAAGTAGTCGTCTTCTCGAGCGTAAGCGACCCCGGTGTGGATCGCCATGCGAACTCGGAGCGGCCCAAATGAGCCCTCTGCGGTCCGAGCGAGAAGGGCTTGCTGGGCCTCTGATGCCGCCCCCATCGCTGAAGCCGAGTCCGGGAAGACGGCGTAAAATGCGTCGCCCATCGTCTTAAAGACCGAACCACCCCGGGCCCCAATCGACTCGCGCAAAATCGCGTCATGAAGCTGCAAGGCCCGGTTCATGGGCGCGGGATAGCGCTCCCAAAGCCGAGTGCTCCCCTCGACGTCGGTGAAAAGAAACGTATAGACCTGCCGCCCCGAATCCATGTGAAGAAACTGGCCCTCAGTATACGGCAGGAACGGGAGGCCCCGAGTTGGCTTGCGATCCGGGATTTGGAATTAAGAACCGACGGTCCAGCGGGGGGCGGAATTCTCGCTCGGTTTGCCCCGGACAAGTGACTCCAGCGACGTCCCGGCGAGCGTTCGAGTGATTTGGTTGCGGTCCCAGACCTTGAAGTAGCCTAATCCTCCGCGGGCCAGGGTGAAGGGCATCGCGACCGAGTACGTCCGGCCTTCGTCGAGGGCGGCTGCGCCGACGGTGACGGATTGGATTCGACGGTCCGCCGGTGCCGAGCGGGAGAAAGTCACCTGGAGGCCGCTCACTTGCAGGAAGCTCGAGTTGGGCGATGGGAAGAGGGAAACGCTCCGCTCCAGCGCCAGCTTGATTTGGGCACCCCGGAGTGAAACCACGGCCACCTCGTCCGTCGGGAATTGGAGCCAGGATGCCAGGTTCGCGGCGTCGCCCTTGTCTTTGAGCATTCCGGCTGGCAGAAAGGCGATCTCGGCGCCCGCTGCCGACCGCATTGCGTCGGCGATGTTTTGGCTGGGGCCGTGCGCCTCAGAATCGGGGCCGCCCGTGGCGTGACCGAGCACGCTCAAGGCGAACAGTCCGAAAAACCAACCACTCCGACGAATCGCATTCATCTCAATTGATGGTGGCAAAAAGCCCCTACTCCTTCAGACCGACGAACCGCCGGAACGGTTCGTCGATCTAGGCCTTTTGCGGGGTTAGTCTTCGATGCGGACGCCCATCGAACGGGCGGTCCCGGCGATGATGCGCATGGCCATCTCTTCGTCGTTGGTATTGAGGTCGGCCATTTTGAGCTTGGCGACGTCGCGAAGTTTGTCTCGGGTGAGGGTACCCGCCTTCTCTTTCAGCGGATTGCCAGCGCCTTTCTCGATTCCGGCCGCTCGCTTGATCAGATCGCTACTGAGCGGTTGCTTCACGACAAAACTGTAGGAGCGATCTTCGAAAACGGTGATCTCCACCGGCAAGACGAAGCCCATCTGCGGAGCCGTCATTTCGTTGAACTTCTTGAGGAACTCCATCATGTTGATGCCGGCTTGACCGAGCGCGGGGCCAACCGGCGGGGCCGGAGTTCCTTTTCCAGCCGGGATATTGAGCTTAATGATGCTTGAAATTTTCTTTGCCATGGTCTTCTCCAAGTTCTCTCGGGGTCGGCGTCAATGCGCACCCCGCGAGATCATCGGGCCGAACAAAGGGTGGAAGCGTCCCAGCCGGTCCAACAAACAGCTCCGAGCGTTTCTCGAAGCCAGGCGAGATTATACCCAGTCCCCGCTTTTGAGCCTAGTGGCCCGTACCGGCGGCCCCTTCTCGAATCGGAGTTGCGCCGTCTTTGGTGCCCATAGCGTCGAGCGCCTTGCGCCGCTTCCGAACGTCATCGAGCAACCCGGGGACTGAGTTGGGCGAGACTCGTGGCTGGCGAAACGCTCGCTCCAGCGACGGCCAAAACGTATCGATGTCGTGCGAAAGGTCGAACACCATCACGCCTTGCGTCGAGGCGGTCGCTGCCTGCAGAGCCCGCTCGAATTGGCGGGGCTGGTCCTTGTAATCGTTCAGCATGATCCCCGCGTAGGTCCAGGTCTTGTCACGGGCAACTCGGTTGCTGAGCTGGCCCGCCGCTTCGACCGTTCGCCCGGTGGGCAGGCCCCGCTCCATCGCCTCGGTGATCGTTGCCACGGGATAGTAGCAACCGGTGATCAAGAAGTCGAGGGTATGGGCGAATCCGGTTTGCTGATATTCGGGCGTCATGAAGGCGAATCCGGCCTGAAAATTCGGCGAGGCAAAGTTCGCCCCGAACTTGGTGTATTCGCCATACCAAGACCCGGCATAGATACCAAACTGCGTGCCGGGCTTGAGCCGGTCGATGAGATTTCGCGCGTCGATCACCCAATTGGTCAGAGTTTGGGCGCGCCAGGTCAGCCAGACATCGTAATACTTGCCCGGTCGGAGCCCTTCTTCGAGCCCGGGGCTTGTGGTGAACCGAAACACGTCGTCCGGCCACTGCACAGGCCGCCCGACAAACTTCTCGAACTGAGCGCGGGTGTATTCGCTGAAGTCCGCATTGAGCCCGCCGTACCGGAGCCGGTCGTCAAAAACGATCCCTTGAGCGTCGTAGTTCGTCAAGAGCTCCTCAATAAAGCTCAAGGCGCGCTGCTGAACCTCGGGCTGATGAGGGTTCATCATGAGCGGCCACTGAGTCTGATTCTCGCTGATCGGGCGGAATCGAGGGACCAGGTCGAACCGGAGTCGGTCGCCGATGTAGGCGTGGTCGAGCAAAAAGTCCATCGACTTGCGGTCGAGGGCCACGAGCATGCTGCCGCCTCGGGGAACCGTCGGCAGGCCGTTCACATCCCGACGCCCGCGAACGATGCCGTCTCGGTCGACCACCACCGCATCGCTCTGATCGGGAATCGCAAACGGGGGCCGCGAGGTGTAGGCGGCGATCGTGCCGGGACGAATCTCGTTACGTGCCGGGTTGACTTGATATTCGATCCAGGACTCGGCGTCTTGCCCACTGCGAAGAGTCGGAATCGGATCGTATTGGACGGTCTGAAACTGGGGATGCTGATAGCCCCAGCCTTGCCGGGTCATGCGGTGCCCTTCGCTGAACGCATTCAGGCTCAGATAAAGAGGAATGTTGTGTCGCTTGCATTCGCGGACCATCACCGCGAGCGGGTCGAACGACTTGTCGAGCTTCTGGCCGCGCCATTCGGTGATCTTTTCGGTGAGCTGGCTCGGATAAAGCGTGAATCCGACGATCGGCTTCACATCAAAGACAATCGTGTTGAATCCGACGTTTTTCACCCGGCGAACCAGGTTCACGATCTTCTCTTCGGAACCGACGCGCTCCAGATTGGCGGTGCCGTCCACCCAGAGAATACGGCCCTGGAGGTTGCGCGCCCGCGCCGTCTGCTGGGCGAGGCCCCACCCATTGTTCTTCGTATCCAAGACGACGGAGGGAAGCCCGGGCAAAGGCGCCCCAAGCTGAAAACTACTCTGCCGAACCGGCACTTGAACGTGCGGGATCGGCTTGGGCTTGGGCGGGGTGGGCGGAGCCGGAGCGGTGCGGGCCTGGCCCATCACGACACCCAACAATGCAGGGACCATCCCCAAACTGTACCCGAACGCCTGGATTCCTGACCGAAAAATACAGAATGAGGTATGATCGAGAGGCGTAGAGAAAGGTGCGCGGGCGTGATGCTGGGTCTCCCAGGTGGACGCCAGCGGGAACGATCATGCAAAACGAAAATACGAATGCGACGCTCGAAGAAAAGAGCGAGCACGATCTGCTGCTAGAGGCTTGGGCCGACCGAGAGTACAAAGAAGGCTTCGTTTCCAACGTCGAAGCCGAGACCTTTGCTCCCGGGTTGAACGAAGATGTCATCCGGGCGCTGAGCGCCAAGAAGAACGAGCCCGAATGGATGCTCGAATGGAGGCTCAAGGCGTATCGACACTTGCAAACAATGCAAGAACCGAAGTGGCCGAACGTTCAGTACGAGTATCCAAACCTTCAGGAAATTAGCTACTACTCAGCTCCCAAAAATCTGCCCAAGTTGAATAGTCTCGACGAAGCAGATCCTGAACTCATTCGAACGTTTGAAAAGCTGGGAATCCCCTTGCATGAGCAAAAAATTCTGGCAGGGGTAGCGGTCGACGCGGTCTTTGATAGCGTGAGTGTTTCAACAACTTTCAAGGACAAGCTACGGGAGGTCGGCGTCATCTTCTGTTCGATGAGCGAAGCGATCCAAGATCATCCCGAACTCATCAAAGAGTACTTGGGTTCAGTGGTTCCCTATTCAGATAACTATTACGCAACGCTGAATAGCGCAGTCTTCTCCGATGGGTCATTTGTTTACATCCCCAAAAATACGCGATGTCCGATGGAGCTCAGCACGTATTTCCGGATCAACGAAGCCAAAACGGGTCAATTTGAACGCACTCTGATTATCGCTGAAGAGGGCTCCTTCGTGAGCTACCTTGAGGGTTGCACCGCGCCGATGCGCGACGAAAACCAGCTTCATGCCGCGGTGGTTGAACTTGTCGCTCTGAACGATGCCACCATCAAGTACAGCACCGTGCAAAACTGGTATCCGGGCGATCCGAAAACCGGCAAAGGTGGCATTTTTAATTTCGTCACCAAGCGCGGAAAATGCGAAGGGGCTCGAAGCAAAATCACGTGGACTCAAGTTGAAACTGGCTCGGCGATCACGTGGAAGTATCCGAGTGTGATCTTGAAAGGCGATGACTCGATCGGAGAGTTCTATTCAGTCGCACTGACGGCGAATAAGCAACAAGCCGACACCGGGACGAAAATGATTCATATCGGCAAGCGCACGAAGTCGACCATTGTCGCCAAAGGAATTAGCGCGGGCAATGGACAAAACACCTATCGCGGCCTGGTCAAGATCAACGCCGGAGCCGAAGGCGCCCGCAACTATTCCCAGTGCGATTCGATGCTGATGGGGGACCGATGTGGGGCCCACACCTTCCCGTATATCGAGGTGAAGAACCCGAGTGCGACCGTTGAGCACGAAGCCAGCACGAGCAAGGTCGGCGAAGACCAGATCTTCTACATGAATCAGCGCGGGATTCCCACCGAAGACGCGGTCAATATGATCGTGTCGGGGTTCTGCAAAGACGTCTTCCGAGAGCTGCCGATGGAGTTTGCCGTCGAGGCGCAAAAGCTCCTGGGCGTGAGCCTCGAAGGCTCCGTCGGATAAGTGAATTCGGGCCCTCAAGGCGTCGCCTCAGGGGCCCGAGCAAACTACTTTTTGCTCCTGAAGTCCGCAGGGACCTGACCGAATCCCCAGGTTCGGGGCAACATCCGCGAAGCTCCCTTCGGGAACTTTCCTTTTAGATCGCGACTCGCTTTCTCCCAAGCAGCCGGGCTCAGTTCCTTGACTGCGGAGTCGAGTTGAGCGACGGCTCGAATGCCGTCGGCATCCGGCTTGGACTGATAGAACAGGACCAAGGTCGGTGTGATGTCGACGTGGTTGGTGTCCACGCCTGCCATCGCCAAGTTGAACTCGGTGACTCCTGAAACCTGTCCCACCGGGCGCCAAAGATCGAGCGACCTCGCGTAGGGGAGAATGCAAAACGCCACCGAACGGCTCGACGTAGCCGCCGGCAAGATCAAATCGTAATCCGCCGCGTACGCCAAGGACCCGAGTGCCAGCTGCCTCATGTTGGACTGAGTTTGGCTCCGGTCAGACGGCGACTGCGCCTGAATGACCAGGGTGCTGCCGAAGACCAAGATCGCGCTGATGACCAAGGATTTTGCGGGATTCATCCATTCACTGTAACGGATTCAAGGCCGATCCGGGGCGCGGGGATGTCAAGAATCAACAAATTCCCTTTGAGAGTCGTCGGCAGGACGAGGCCACAGACCCGGTAATCTGAGGGGCATGTTGAAGGCCCGTTGGATGTCTCCTCTCGCCCTCTTGAGCTTGTCCTCCGTTATGTCGAGGGCGGAGCCGATTGAGATTCGCGAAGGCTTCGCCGTGGGGCAAGTGGTGCGTGGGGGCCGAGTCCCCGTGCCGACCGATCTGATTCAGTTCCAGCGAGCCCGGCAGGATTTCAAGGTGCCCATCGAAGGGCTGATTGTGCCGGTCCCAACGGGCTCATCCCCAGCTTGGCAAGCTGTCTCCGCTGGCGAAAATGGAGTCTTTCAGGGCCAAAATCTGGTCGGAGCGTATTTGTATTCCGAAGTTGAGGTGCCCCAAGCCGGGGCCTATTGGCTCGAAGCGGCTGGCCATGGGATGGTGTATGTCAACGACGAGCCCCGAGCTGGGGACATCTATTCTTATGGCTGGTTACGATTGCCAGTTCAGTTGAAGGCGGGCAAGAACTCGTTCCTTTTTGCCATCGCCCGGGGGCAGCTGAAGGCCCGCCTGGTTCCGGTCGAAAAGGCGATTGATCTCGACCTAGGCGACCCCACTTTGCCCGACCCGTTGACGAGTTCGGACGGCGACCTTTTCGGGGCAGTGGTCGTGCGCAATGCCACGTCCGAAAACCTCACGAATCTCGTGTTGTCGGCTCGCCTGGGTTCCAGCGTCGCCCGAGTGACGCCGTTGCCAGCGATCCCCGCATGGTCGGTGCGCAAGGTCGGCTTCACCTTCGCCGCGACTCGGCCCGCCGCAGCCGAACAGACCCTCTCGCTTGAACTCGCCCGGTCGACAGACCGGGAACGAGAGACCCTCGATCGCCGGACCATCCCGCTGCAGGTCAAAGAACCCCTCGCCACCCACAAGCGCACGTTCGTCAGCGAAATCGATGGGAGCGTGCAGTACTTCAGCGTCGTCCCGGCCCAAAAACCGTCGACCGACAATGCGCTCATTCTGAGCCTGCACGGAGCGAGCGTCGAAGCGACCAGCCAAGCCGCCGCTTATCAAGCCAAAGATTGGGGGACGATCTTGTGCCCCACCAATCGGCGGCCCTTTGGATTCGACTGGGAGGAGATCGGTCGGAAAGACGGCCTCGAAGTCTGGCGGATCGGCCAAAAGGCGTTTGCGCACGACCCCGCTCGGACCGTCGTCACCGGCCATTCGATGGGCGGCCACGGCACGTGGCACCTCGGATTGACGCATCCCGGCAAGTTCGCCGCCGTCGGGCCGAGTGCGGGCTGGGTGAGCTTCTTTAGCTATGCGGGCGGACAGCGGCGACTCGGCGATGACCCCGTCGCTCAGCTGTTAGAGCGGGCCAACAACCCGAGCGACACCCTCCAGCTCGTCCGAAATACCCTCGGCCAGCGACTTTTCATCCTGCACGGCGATGCCGATGACAACGTCCCCGTGCGCGAAGCTCGCACGATGCGCGAAGCCCTGCGCACCTTCCATCCCGACCTGACGTACCACGAACAAGCCGGGGCCGGGCACTGGTGGGGCAACGAGTGTATGGACTGGCCCGCGATGTTTGAGGTCTTCAAGAACGCTCGCTTACCCGATCCTGCGACCACCGAGCGGATCACCTTCTCCACCGCGAACCCGACGATCGAAGGGCAGCGAGGCTGGATCACCGTGGAGCAAGCCCAGATTCCGATGAGCTTCGCCCGCTTCGATGCTCGGCGACGCGGCACCTCGTGGGTCGTCAATACGGAGAATGTCGCTGTGATCACGCTCGATCTTAAGGGGATGACGCCGGGCACCACGATCAGCCTGGACGGAACTCAGATCCGGGTTCCTCGACCGAGCCGCCCCATGACTTATCAATGGCGAGAAGGAGTTTGGGCTTCTCGGCCAGCACCAGAGGGTGTCGAAAAGCGAGCCGGATTTGGCGGGCCTTTCAAAGAGGTCCTCGACAAGCGGTTCGTGATGGTCGTAGGAACGACCGGGACTCCCGAAGAGACCGCTTGGAACTGGCAGACCGCGCGCTATCACGCCGAATCGTTTTACTACCGAGGCAACGGCAGCGTGGACATCGTTCGCGACCGCGACTTCGATCCAAAGCGATATCGGGGGCGAAACGTCCTGCTGTACGGCCACGCGCAGTCCAACGGTTCTTGGGCGCAGATGCTTTCAGGATCGCCCCTTCAGGTTCGTCGCGAGCGGGTCACCGTCGGTCGCCGCTCCGTCGAAGGGCCTGAACTCGCCACTCTCTTCATCCAGCCCCGACAAGATTCTCCCGGCAATTTGGTGGGCGTGATCGCGGGCACCGGCGTCGCTGGAAACCGCATGGCCGAGCGTCTCCTCATCTGGACCAGCGGAGTCGCTTTCCCCGATTGGATCGTCATCGGCGCCGAAGGGTTGGCTCTGGGGCTTGAGGGCGTTCGCGGGGCAGGGTTTTTCAATGCCCAGTGGGGGCTCGAAGGCGGCGACGCGGCTTGGCGGCCGATCCGAACGGAGCCTCGACCCCGCTCGGGCGGCGGGTAAGGGGCTACCGCTGGTCGCCCCGACCGTTCTTGCCGTGAAAAAGGCGTTCGACGAAGGCGATCAGGACTTCGACTTCGGGGGTGGACTTGACCTCTCGCCGGACGGTCGCGATCGCGTTCGTAAGGCCGAGTTGAGACTTGAAAAGGAGCTTGCACGCCTTGTGTAACGCGAGCCTTGACTCGCTGGTCACTCCGATGCGGCGAAGTCCGACAGCGTTGATGTCATGGACGGTCTGTTCGGCCCCTTCGACCAGCATATAGGGGGGCACATCGCGAACGATGCGGCTCATTCCGCCGACCATCGCCACCTGGCCGATGCGGGCAAACTGGTGGATGCCGGTCATGCCGCCGATGTTGGCAAGATTTTCGACGGTCACATGCCCCGCAACTCCGACGTTGTTGGCCATCGTGATGTCGTCATGCAGCGTGACGTTGTGTCCCAGGTGACAAAATGCCATCAGATAGCAGCGATTTCCGACCGTCGTCGTGAGCCCTTCGCCAGTGGCACGGTGGATCGTGACGTACTCACGAAAAACGTTGTCATCGCCGATGCGAAGGAAGGTCGGCTCGCCCTTATATTTTCGATCTTGGGGGTCGCCGCCTAAGATCGCTCCTTGTCCGACGACATTTCGCGCGCCGAGTGTGGTGCCGGATTTGATCGTGACGTGCGAATCCAACCAGCACCCAGGGCCGAGCTCAACCCCCGCCTCGACGAAGCAAAACGGGCCGACAACCACATCGTCGGCGAGCTGGGCGCCCGACTCGACCACCGAAGTTGGGTGAATTTTTGCCACGTTAATCCTTGCCTATGAGCTTGAAGGTCATCTCCATCTGGGCAACAATCTCGCCCTCCACGGTGCCCACAGCTTTGAATTTCCCGATGCCGCTGCGAAAGAAGATGAGCTCGGTGTCGGAGATCAGCGTGTCCCCAGGGACCACCGGTCGCCGAAACTTGACTTCATCAATTCCGCCGATGACCGGCACTTTGCCTCGATGCTCCGGCGCGCTGAGGAGCATGACCGCCGCCGCTTGCGCCATCGCTTCGATGATCAAGACTCCGGGCATGATCGGCATGTCGGGGTAATGCCCTTGGAAAAAGGCTTCATTCATCGTCACGTTTTTGAGGCCGCGGCAACTCTTGCCTGGGACGACCTCCAAGACGCGATCGACCAACAGCATCGGGTATCGATGCGGCAAGTACTGCATGATTTCGGTAATGGTCATCAATCTGTTCGGCGGGACCGGATGGGACGACCCATCCCCGCACACCCAGACCCAGATTACCCGGCCCACTCTCCTCACCCCCCGAACCCCCGTCCAACCGCGCCATCACCGAAGCGGCCATACTCTGGATGTGATCGAGGCGAAAAACTTGGGGAGGCGCTTCGGATGGCGCTGGATTTTTCGCCACTTTGAATTCGAGCTCAAGGCGGGCGATTGCTTGGCGGTGCTCGGCTCCAACGGGAGCGGAAAATCGACCCTCCTTCGTGTGCTCGCGGGCCTTTTGGAACCAAGCGAAGGGTCGGTCCTTCGCTCCACATGGGGTTACAGCGCCCTGGACCTGTCGGTCTATCCGACCCTTTCGGCTCGGGAGCATCTTCAGTTCGCGTCCGAGACCCGGTGCCTACCCGATCCAAGAATGGAGATTCTCGACGAAGTCGGGCTCAGTTCGGCCCAAGATCAGCTCGCAGGTCAATATTCGACCGGGATGCGGGCCCGGCTGAAGCTGGCTCTTGCGATCCAATCCCGCCCAGCCGTCCTGATGCTCGATGAGCCCAGTGCGAGCCTTGACGAAAGAGGACAAGAGATCTTGGGCCGGGTGCTTCAGGCTCAACTAGAGACCGGGGCGGTGATTCTCGCGACCAACGACCCGGCCGATCGGCGCTGGGCGAACCTGGAGGTGAGGCTCGATGAACCCTAGCTGGGCCGTCTTTCGCAAGGAGCTTCGGACCGAATCCCGGGCTCGCAACGGATTCTTTACCGCCGGGATGTTCAGTGTCTTGGCCGTGGTCGCTATCGGCCTATCGAGCTTTGGCCAGCGCCCGAGTGAATCGCTCGCGGCGGGAATGCTCTCGGTAACGCTCCTTTTTTCGGCGGTGGTTGCCCTGCCTCGAACGTTCTTGGTCGAAGAAGAGCAAGGCACGTTCAGTCTGCTGCGACTGATGGCCTCTCCCGAGGCGATCTTTACCGGCAAGGCGCTGTACAACTTCTTTCAGATGATGCTGACGTCGGTCGTTTTGGGGGTCCTTTTTTCGGGTCTGGTGGGCCGACCGGTGGAAGTGGCTTGGCTTTATGGGCTCGGCTTGGGGGTCCAGGCGGCTTCGCTGAGCAGCGCGATGAGCCTCTGCTCGGCGATGGTGATGGGCGCAAGCAATCGCTGGATTCTGGCAGGAGCGATGGCGGGGGCTCTCTTGTTGCCTCAAATTGCGCTCGGAGTGGGTCTCTTTCGCGTGTGCTTTGGCGAAGGAAGCCTCGTTGGGGGTATTCAATGTCTTGTGGGACTCGCAGGATATGCGGTGGCACTCGGCGGACTCGGCCCGGTCTTGGCAGGCGCTGTCTGGAGGTCGGAATGACCTTCGCTCGAGGGGTGCTTCTTCTGGGGATGGCCGTGGCCACGGTCTTGACGTTCGTTCTGCCCCCGGCAAAAGGGTTTCGAGAACCCGATTTGGCTCGAATCATCTTTTTTCACTTGCCGTGCGCCTTTATGACCAGCGGCTTGGTCTTCTTGGCGGCCTGGCAGGGGATTCAGGTGCTTCGAACTCGGTCCCCTCAACTCGACGTTCGACATGCCGCGACGGTCGAACTCGGGGCCCTTTTCGGAGCCTTGACCATGGCGACCGGGATCTTGTTCAGCAAGGTCCAATGGGGGACTTGGTGGCAATCGGACCCACGCCAGACGTCGTTTTTGATGGTGCTCTTGATTCTGGCGGTCGGCCTGATCTTGCGAGCGGCGATTGGGGATGAGCGTCGTCGGGCGGCGGTTTCGGCGTCCTATTCGGTGGCGGCCCTTGTGCCGGCGATCTATCTGATCTTTGTCTATCCGAGGCTCCCGCACATCACAAAAGAGTCTTTTCACCCGTCGAACACCATCGCTCAAGGCGGATTTGATAGCGCCTATCGCCTGGGATTGATCTCAGTCTTTGCGATGCTGGTGGGCCTGGCCGTGCTCCTCTATCGGATGCGGGTCCGGGTCGGCCAACTTGAACTCCAATGGGAGGTGACCAATGGAAATGTGGATGATTTTGGCCATGGTGCCGCCGATTCTCGTCTGGTTCGGCCTGTTTCTGTACGTCCAGAACGTGGACCGTAAGCTCAGGACGCTCGAATCGGCGATGGCGGACCCAGCGTCGCGATCGAAGGATTGAGCGGGAGATTCAGCCTGAAGCGAAGGCGCAACAGGGCGAAAGACTCACATTCGCAAAATTTCTGGGAAAAACGCTTGAAATCCGTTCGATTTCCTGGCATACTGAACTTAGTCTCACTCTAAGTGAGGCTCCATCGTCCATGCAGGATGCGGAAGACGAGCAAGATCAATAGGCAACTTCGAAGGCTCATAGGAAACTCAAGGATAGTTGTGAGACTTTGATCCCGCCGAGTGGATCGCGTTCAGTTCGTCCCGTTCTGCCCAGACATAAAACATTAGGAGAACTGAGCAGACATGAAGTCTACACTCAAGTACGCGCTGATTTTAGCGCTCGGTGCTACGCTGGCTTTGCCGGCCGTGGCTCAAGATAACTTCCCGGATACTCCGGACGGACACTGGGCATCGGAAGCCCTGAGCAACCTGAAGCGC
Organism: Chthonomonas sp. UBA2017; assembly: GCA_002335425.1. GTDB lineage: Bacteria > Armatimonadota > Fimbriimonadia > Fimbriimonadales > Fimbriimonadaceae > UBA2017. Next base: position 8,022 of record DDCB01000040.1, on the reverse strand, counting down.
GAAGGCGTTCTCGTGGGTTACCCAGATGGCCTCTACCGCGGTCCGCGACCGATGAGCCGCTACGAAGTGGCTGTCGCCCTGAACGCTCTTTGGATGAAGATGAAGGGCGCCATGGACGGCATGGATGCGCAAATGAAGGCGCTCCAAGAGAAGATCGATGGCAGCATGGCTTCGCCGGATGACCTGAAGGCCCTCCGCGACCAACTGGCCGCTCTGCAATCGCAAGTCGATGGCATGAAGGGTTGGGGCGATGCCGTGAAGACGCTCCAAGAGGGCGCCGCCCGATTCGAAAAGGATCTGGCTGCTCTCGGCGTTGACGTCGATGGCATGAAGAAGGACCTCGCTGACCTGACCAAGCGAGTCGAAGCTCTCGAGAAGCGAAAGCCGGCTGTGGACATCCACGGCGATGCGAACCTCCTCGTGCTCGGCGGCTATGGCACCGACGGTTCGTTCGGTATGACCAACACCGGTCGACTGACGGGCGTGGGTCGAGGCAGCTATGCAGGCCAATCCGTGGGCGCAAATCGAGATCTCTCGATCCTCCACGAAGCTGCATTCCGCTTCACTGGCACCAACGATGAAGGTCCGCAATGGCAAGCCACCCTCGTGGCCGGCAACATGCTGACCGGCGGTGCCTTCGGCACCCAAAGCAGCCAAAACCTTGGCGCTGGCTTCAGCGACACGGGCAGCGGCGATGTCTACTTCCAAGACTTTAAGGTCATGTTCGACACCAGCCTGGCTGGCCTGCCGTTCAACGCAACGATCGGCCGACAAGGCTACATGATCAACAAGTACCTGTACAAGCGAACCGACTACACCGAGGCCTTCGACAACGAGCGATGGGACAGCGGCGAGTGGACCATGGACGGCGCTTTGCTGAAGTTCAGCTTCGGCAAGACCCAACTCCACGCTTGGGCCGGTCGAAACAGCGATCGAAACAGCACCAACGGCACCGACCTCAATCCGATGATGTCGGGCGTCATGGTCGACCAAAGCATGGGTGTTCGCCTGAACATTCCGGTCGGCGACATGGGTAGCCTCGATCTCGCCTACCTCTGGCTCGACAGCAACACGGTTCTCGCAGCTCCGGCTCGAAACCGAACCGCAGTCTACGGTGCTGACCTGAACCTCAAGTTCAGCAACTTCACCGTCGGCGTCGGCTACAACAAGTCGGACCAAATGTACAACACCGACACCCAAATCGACAGCGACAACGCTGCTTGGTTTGCTAAGGCCAACTACGATGGCGGCAACTGGGGTCTCTACGCTGGCTATGAGCGAGTCGAAGAGAACTACGTTGCACCGGGCAGCTGGGGCCGATTCGGCATCTGGCACAACCCGAACGACGTCGAAGGCGTGATGGCTGGACTCTGGCTGAACGTTTCGCCGCAGTTCAAGCTTTCGGCCAAGGGCAAGTTCTACACCGGTGTCAGCAACGCCACCGAAGACAACAACTACAACTCCATCATCGCACAAGCCGACTTCCAACTCAACTCGAATTGGAGCGTCATGGCGAGCTATGAGGATGTCGTCTTCGATCTGCCGGTCGTCGCCGATCCGAAGCAACGATGGTTCACGCTGGGCTTGGGCTACAACCTGAGCAACAACAGCATGCTCAAGATCCGCTGGCAACACAGCGATCTCGACAACATGAACAACTTCGGCTTCGGCATCCCGGGCGGTCAAAACCGATACCGAGGCGGCCTGATCAGCACCCAACTCTCGATCCGATTCTAAACAGATCGGTTCGTGACTGAGAACGGGCTCCAGGAAATCCTGGAGCCCGTTCTCTTTTCGGGCGCTTCGTGTATCCTGAAAGCATGGCAAAGAAAACTTGGATCCGCGTCGCCGCCGTGGGCGCATGCGTTGTCGTTCTTTCCGCGCTCGCCGCGCCCCAGATCAAGCAAGTCATCAAAGTCGTGGGAGTGGGCGCCGCCGTCAAGCAGTTCGGACCGGACATTAATCGCGAGCTGAATAAGCTCGTCAAGCACAAAGACACTGCGACGATGACTACCAAGGTCGTCCCGATCCTTTCGGTCGGAGTCGGAAAAAGCAGCGCGATTGGGGCCGCCCAAGTAATGGGCCCGAAATCCGCCGTCGAAAAGGTCCAAGCCGTGGCCTCGCCGGAAGTCGACCTCTTCGGTAAGGAGATTCGAATCCGAGCCATGATCCCGGTCTCCAGCATCGATGTGACCAAAGGGATCAACCGAGTCGACGGCGTCGGCGTGAGTGGAATTGTCGATCTGAAGCTCTAATCCGATTCGCGATTGCACCTTCTGGGCCGTGCGCATCGTAAGGACCCTTCAGGTGAACCCACAATGACCGAGCGAATCCGATATGCCCCCGGCGAAGTGTTGCGCTGGATCGATGACAGCCGGCCCGACGGACTCGACGAAGCCAAGCGCAAAGGCCGGAGCCTCTTCCAGCGCGAGGGGGAACGAACCCTGGGCCGCGACCTGCGCGACGCCGCGGGCATGGTGCTGGGCGTGGGAAAATCTGCCCTCGCCCAGCTCGCGCGGCGACAGGCTCTCGCCCAAGAATATAGCCTCTATGAAGAGGACTTCGAGATCATCTCCCCGGGCGCGCCGACCCGGCGCATTCGATATCTGCAAGTCCAAAAAATCTCTTGGCGAGCCCAAGACCGGGTCGTTCTTGAGCTAGATCGAGGGCACGTCACGATCAAACCCGTTGCCCACCTGGTAGCTGGTAAGCTCAAGGTTCCCGTCGGCTGGACCCGTAATGGACTCGAAGTCCCTTATGAAACCCTGATCGACGAGATCGCCGCCCGATGCGGATTGGAGATTGAACGAGCAGCATGAACGGTTGGAATCTGCCGGCCCCCGACCAGTGGGAGCAGATGGCTTGGAACAGCTTTATGGAGGACCTCGGAAATGGGGACCTCTCCGGAGCATGCTTAGACCCTGAGCACATCACGTCTTGGTACATCGAAGCCCAAGCCAGCGGCGTGGTCTGCGGCCTCGGGATCGCCCATTGGCTCCTTCGCCCCGAAGAGCCCCGACCCGATCTGGGGATTCGGGTGCTCCGCACCGATGGAGACCGCGTTGAGCGAGGCACCCGAGTTCTTGAGGGGCGGTTCTATTCGGCGGCGATTGTCGCGAAAGAGCGCTCGGCCCTGAACTACCTGATGCTGCTGAGTGGAACGGCGAGTCTGACCCGCAAGTTCGTCGACGCCGTCGAAGGAACGCAAGCCAAAATTGTCGACACCCGCAAGACCATCCCGGGGATGCGTTCGCTCCAAAAGTACGCCGTCCGGTGCGGCGGAGGCACCAACCATCGCCGCGGGCTCTATGACGGAGTCATGCTGAAAGACAACCACTTAATGGCTCTCGGCGGAGTCTCGGAAGGGGTTCGACGTGCCAAAAGGTCAGCCCCCCATACGGTGAAGATTGAGGTGGAATGCGAGACCCTGGAGCAGGTCGATGAGGCCGTGGCCGCCGGAGCCGACATCATCATGCTCGACAACATGGACCCTTTTTCGATGCGCGAGGCGGTTCTGAAGCATCGCGGCCGATGCAGCTTTGAAGCGAGCGGCGGGGTGAGCCTGGAGACGGTCGCCCAATTCGCCGCGACCGGGGTTGACCTCATCTCAGTGGGCATGCTGACGCACTCCGCGCCGTCGCTCCCGTTTCACCTTGAGTTCGAGCGGGACCCTCTTTGATTCCTCTTGACATCGTGGACGAGACATCGTCCACCCAAGACCTTTTGGCGTCGAGCTTAAAAAACACCCACCAGGCGCTTGCGATTCTCGCCCGCCACCAGACCGCTGGCCGGGGACGACTCGACCGAGCTTGGCTGGATTCGCCGGGTGAAGACCTCTGCCTGTCCCTCTTTGACCCTCGAGCCCAAGGGCATCCGGCCCCTTGGCTCGTCGGCATGAGGTTAGCCGTGCTGGCCGCTGAGAGGCTGGAGATCGAAGTCCAATGGCCGAACGATCTGGTCGCCGAAGGACGAAAAGTCGGTGGAATTCTAGCGGAAAATCGCCCCGTCGCCCCCGGTGAATCGGCTCTGCTTTTGGGGGTGGGCATCAACCTGCGCCGGACAGAGTTTCCCTCCGAGATCGCCGATCGAGCCGTCAGCCTCCTTCAAGTCAGGGGCGCCGCTCCCGATCCTGAATCTTGCGCTCGGGCGCTCTTGGATGCTTGGTCGGCAACCCCGATCCCCACCGACTGGGCGGAGCTGAAAGCTGCCTGGACCGCACTTGACGCGACGCCGGGAAAATCGTATCGATCCAGTTCGGGGCGACGCGTCGTCGCGGCCGGAATCGGCGAGCTCGGAGAGCTCATCGACACCGACGGGGAGCGGCATTTTGCCGCCGACGCCTGGCAGATCTAAGGCCGCACGACGATCTTCGGTTCGCCTTCGACCACCCGACCAATTCGGGTGGCACCCGGGATCGGTTGTCGAACAAAGAGTGCGAGTCCGCCGCTGGTCTGGGGGTCCAAAATGACGTGCTGCAAGGCGGGATCGACCCCCGCATCGAACTCGAAGGCTTCGCCCAAGAAGGCTTGGTTTTTTCGGGCTCCGCCAGTCGTCATGCCGTCGGCAATCATTCTCATCACCCCCGGCAAAAGCGGGAGCTGCGACGCCTGCAACTCCACCGTCACTCGGCTAGCCCGAGCGATATTGAAAAGGTGGCCCGCGAGCCCAAAGCCGGTGATGTCCGTGGCGCACCGACATCCGGCGGCTTGCCCCAGCTCGCAAGCCGCTCGATTGAGCGTTTGCATCCATTCGATGGCGGCGGCCAACTCCTCGGGCGAGCAGGCGTCGCGCTTTGCGGCGGTGGTGACGATGCCAGCCCCGAGCGGCTTTGTTAGCCAGATCTCATCCCCAACCTCGGCCTGGTCGTTGCGAAAGACCTTCTGAGGATCGACAAGCCCCGTAACCGCCATTCCAAACTTCGGCTGCGGGTCTTCGACGCTATGGCCCCCCACGACGACTGCGCCCGCCTCCGTCGTCTTGTCATAGGCACCCCGCAACACCTCGGCCCACATCTCAGGCGGAGCTGCAGCCGGATCGAAGCAGGCGATGTTCAAGACCGTCAACGGACGCCCGCCCATCGCATACACGTCGCTCAGACTGTTCGCGGCTGCAATCGCCCCAAAGGCGTAAGGGTCATCCACGATCGGCGTGAAGAAATCGACTGTTTGCACCAAGGCTTGCCCGTCGGACAGCAAAAACACCCCCGCGTCATCTCGGGTTTCAATCCCGACGAGGAGGTTCGGATCGCTGGATCGTGGCAAATGACGGAGCACGTCCGCCAACTGGGTGGGGCCCAGCTTGCTCGCTCAACCCGCGCAAGAAACAAGGTGCGTCAGTCGCATGAAGACTAGTGTATCCGCAAGTGACTACTTGGCAGTGTCCGAAGCGCGAGTTTCTCGGATGACCGTCACCTTGATCTGGCCGGGATACTCCATTTCGGACTCGATTTTTCGCGCGAGATCGTGGGCGAGCCGTCGGGCGGCAAGATCGTCAATCTCTTCGGGCTTCACCACAACCCGAATTTCGCGGCCCGCTTGGAGCGCGTAGCTGCGCTCCACTCCTGGGTGACTGTTGGCAATCGTCTCCAGCATGCCGAGGCGCTTGACATAGGCGTCCAGATTTTCGCGACGAGCCCCGGGTCTGGCGGCACTGAGAGCGTCGGCGACGATCACCAAAAGAGCTTCGGGTGATTCGGGATCGATGTCCCGGTGATGAGCTCCCACGGCGTGGGTTACGGCCTCGGCGACGCCCAGCGACTGGAGAAACTCCATCCCCGTGATGGCGTGGGGCCCCTCCCACTCTTCGCCGAGCGCCTTTCCAATGTCGTGCAGGAATCCGGCGAGCTTGGCGACCTCCACATTCTGACCGAGCTCAGCCGCCAGCATCGCCGCAATCTGGCTGGTTTCGACGCTGTGATCGAGAACGTTCTGAGCATAGCTCGTTCGAAACCGAAGCCGACCCATCATGTCGACAATCTTCGGATGGAGCCCCACGAGTCCCGCTCGGTCAGCCGCTCGTTCGCCCGCTTCGGCGATCATCCGCTCGATTTCGATCTTGGCCTGCTCATAGACCTCTTCGATCCGCCCGGGATGAATTCGCCCATCGAGCATCAGGTTCATGAGCGTCAGTCGAGCCGTCTCACGCCGAATCGGATCGAAACAAGAGATCACCGCGGCCTCGGGGGTTTCGTCGATGATCAAGTCGGTCCCGGTGACCTGTTCAAACGCCCGGATATTGCGCCCCTCGCGTCCAATGATCCGGCCTTTCATGTCTTCGGTGGCGAGAGTGACCACCGCGGTCGTGGCCTCTGTGATGTACTGCGAAGCCGTCCGCTCCATCGTGCTCACCAAGAGGTGCCGAGCTTGGCGCTCAAGCTCCGCCGCCGACCGCGCTTCGACTTCGCGAGCTTTGCGAAGAGCGAACTCAGAGAACTCGGCCTCGATCCGGCTCAGGTAAAGATCTCGGGCCTCCTCCCGGCTCAGACCCGCAACGCGCTGGAGCTCCGATTCAACCCGCTGCGCTTCGGCCTTGAGTTCGTCCGTCCGCTTTTCGAGCTGGGCAGCTTGAGCTCGGAGGTCGGATTCTTTGGCATCGACGGCGGCGCGGCGCTCATCGAGCACTTCGTCTTTTTGGGTTAGGCGAGCCTCGAATTTATCCAGGGCCGCCCGGCGCTCGCGCACCTCTCGCTCGATCTCTTCTTGCTTGGCGAGGAGCGCCGCCTTCGCACTCAGCTCGGCTTGGGCGTGCACCTGGTCGATGGACTGCTCGACTTGCCTGAGCTGAGCTTCGGCGATTTCGCGGGCTCCTTCGAGCTGAACAATTCGGGGCCGAAAAATCGCGTAGGCCAATGCGCCCGCCATACTGGCACCTAGCAATCCCGCGACGATCCCAACAACAACTCGACTGACCTCCTCCATTTTCGATCTGCAACCCGCCCCTTATTGTGACCGCTGCGGACGGCTGGGGGTGATCAGTTCGACGAATGAGCTTTCATGAGGAAGAAATAGTAAGCCGCAACTCCGCAAGGAATGAGCGAGAGCGCGACAATCCCGAGCCCGATGTTCGCCGAATCAGGCGGGGGTGGGCCTTCGGCAATTCGGCTCACGATGAGATTGACCACCGCGACGATCAACGCGATACTACCGAGAATGGCCCAGAGCTGAAACGGTGCTTTGTAAGGGTTTGCCATGATGTTGCTGAGGAGTGTGTTTCTTCATGACGATGGGGCGCGTTGTTGCGTGGCGAGGTGAGACCAAATTCCTAGCATCCATCTGGACGCCTCGGCCGCACGATGCGAGGTCTTCCTAGGCCTTTCGAACCGTTCTCTGGTCTCAGGCCGGGCGGGCCTCCATCATCCCGATGCCAAAAGTTCTTTCTGGCCAAGTGTCCGGCAGCCTTTCGGCCCTTCAGGCCTCCCGAACTGCCGAACCCCCGAACTCCCGAACCCTCGAACTCCCGAACCCTCGAACCCTCGAACCCTCGAACCCCGACTCTCTGGGGCTCCCAATCAAATATCCCCCTCATTCCGCGAAGCGGCATGAGGGGGGCAGGGGGGAGTCCACCCGCCCCTCCGAACTGCCGAATTCCCCAAGTCCGGATGCTCGGTGGCTCGCAGGCTCGGGAAAAACTCCCGAATCCCCTAGCTCCCGAACCAGGTTCATTGGATGTCGGCCCTTCAGGCCTGATGAACTTGGGGCGGCCCATTTCCAGGCCTCACGGCCTTCGCTGTGGGATGTCGGCCCTTCAGGCCTCCCGAACTGCTGTACCCCCGAACCCCCGAACTTTGAGGAAGTCCGGACGCTCGGTGGCTCGGAGGCCCGGGAAAAACTTCCGAACCCCCGAATTCCCGAACTGCCGAACCCCCCAACATGGCGGAAGTCCGGACGCTCGGTGGCTCGGAGGCCCGGGAAAAACTTCCGAACCCCCGAATTCCCGAACTGCCGAATCAGGTTCATTGGATGTCGGCCCTTCAGGCCTCCCGAACTGCCGAACCCCCCAAACCCCCGAACCTTGCTTCAATCG
>DDCB01000028.1 GCA_002335425.1 Chthonomonas sp. UBA2017 | reverse complement strand
TGGTCACGACTGGGCCGACCAGAAGGCCTTCGAATCCACCACCGGCGTCATCTCGAAGTCCACGAGGTCGCTCCACGCCTCGACCCAAGGTCGAAGCGCGTCCACCGACTCAGCCTCCATCAGCTGAAAACACCCGGTCCCGTCGGCGAACATCCAACTGTCCAAGTAAGCAACCCCAGGCGGCAACATCCGCCCCTTCTCGCGAAATCGAGCCCCAACTTCCTCGGGTCCACCGCTCAGGAATTTCTCAACGACCATCAGATTCATAAGGTGAATTCTATCATTAGGACGCATTGAAGGAAGCAGATGGAACTTAAATGCGTTTAAGGCCCCCCGCATCTGCGGGAGGCCTATAAATAGACACCGACTCAGGCTCAGCCTTAGTGGTGGTGGCCTTCGTCTTCTTTTTCTTGGACTTCGGCGACGGCGGCTTCGGTCGTCAGCAAGAGTCCGGCGATGGACGAGGAGTTTTGGATGCAGCATCGCACGACCTTCGTCGGGTCAACCACGCCAGCCTTCATCAGGTCCTCGTATTGTAAGGTCGCGGCGTTAAAGCCGACGGTGCCCGTGCGGACCTTCTCGACGACAACGGAGCCTTCGACGCCGCAGTTATCGGCGATGGTGCGCAGCGGAGCTTCGATCGCCTTTCGGATAATGTTCACACCGATCACTTCGTCGCCTTCGACCTTCAGCTTGTCGAGTGCTTTTCCGGCTCGCAGGATGGCGGTGCCGCCACCGGGGACGATGCCTTCTTCGAGCGCGGCTCGCGTCGCGGCGAGAGCGTCCTCGATTCGGGCCTTCTTCTCCTTAAGCGCCGTCTCGGTTGGCGCGCCGACCTTGACGACGGCGACGCCGCCGCTCAGCTTGGCGAGCCGCTCTTGGAGCTTCTCTTTGTCATAGCTGCTGTCGGTGGTCTCGATCTGGGCCTTGATCTGCTTGACTCGGCCATCGATGCTCGCCTTCTTGCCTTTGCCGTCGATGAGGGTCGTGCTCTCTTTGGTCACGACGACCTTAGCGCAGCTGCCCAGCATGTCGAGGGTGACGTTCTCCAGCTTAAGACCGAGGTCTTCGCTGATGAACTGGCCGCCAGTGAGGATCGCCATGTCTTCGAGCATCGCCTTGCGTCGGTCGCCAAAGCCCGGTGCCTTGACTGCGCAGACCGGAAGGCCGGCCTTGATTCGGTTCAGAACGAGGGTCGCCAGACATTCATTCTCGATGTCTTCCGCGATGATCAAGAACGGTCGGCCCGCGCGGAGAACTTTCTCCAGCATCGGGATCAAGTCTTGGACGTTGCCGATCTTCTTCTCATAGAACAAGATGTACGGGTTCTCATAGATCGACTCCATTCGGGCGGGGTCGGTGATGAAGTAAGGGCTCATGTAGCCCTTGTCGAACTGAAGGCCATCGACGATCTCTTGGGTCGTCTCGGTGCCCTTGCTCTCTTCGACGGTCACAACGCCATCTTTGCCGACGGTGTCGATCACGTGAGCAACGAGCTCACCGATCTCGGCATCGTTGGCGCTGATCGTGGCGACTTGGACGGTGCCCTTCTTGTCCTTGATCGGGGTGCTCATCTTGGCGAGCTCGGCGACGAGCGCGTCGACGGCCTTGTCGATGCCGATCCGGATCTCCATCGGATTGCTCCCGGCGGCCACGTTGCGGCTACCTTCGCGGAAGATCGCTTGAGCCAAAACGGTGGCGGTGGTGGTGCCATCGCCCGCGATGTCGTTTGTCTTGCTGCTGACTTCTCGGATCAGCTGGGCGCCCATGTTCTCGAATCGGTTTTCGACTTCGATCTCTTTGGCGATGGTCACGCCGTCGTTGATCACGGTCGGGCTGCCGAACTTCTTCTCGAGGACGACGTTGCGACCGCGAGGGCCGAGCGTGACCTTGACCGCATTGGCCAGCTTGTCGATGCCGATCTCAAGCGACTTGCGCGCTTCTTCGCTAAATTGCAGTTCTTTCTTCGCCATGGCTTTACTTCTTCACCGTCTTTTTGCCGCCGGCCGCGACGACCGCCTTGTTGGATTCGGCTGGGGCCTTTCCTGTGACCACGGCGAGAACATCTTCGGCGCGAAGGATCACGTAGTCCTTGCCACCGACGTTGACTTCGGTGCCACTGTACTTGCCGTAGAGCACGACATCGCCGACTTGGACATCGATCGGCGCGAGCACGCCGCTATCCAGGCGCTTGCCCGGACCCGTCGCAAGGACGGTGCCTCGGTTAGGCTTTTCTTGAGCCGTGTCGGGAAGGATAATGCCACCGATGGTGGTCTCTTCCTTCGCCGCAGCTTCCACTACGATTCGATCATGCAGAGGTTTCAGATTCATCGCTTCGAGTTAGATCTCCTGAGAGTGCTCTGCCGGACGTCTATGGGCCCGAGCAGAAGTCTTAGCAGTCTACCCCGGTGAGTGCTAATTCTGGTAGCGTTTCGAAAGGAATTTTAGGGGGCCAAAGTGCCGGTGACGATGACCGCTTCGCTCGTGATCTCGACCGAATGGAGCTCCAGCTGGACCGGATATTCCCGAGCATCCAGGATCGGGTTGATCTTGTCGAGCTGGCTCTCGACGAGGCTCTTGGCGCTTCCCCCGAGAACGTCCACGCTCATGAGCTCAACATGAAGCTCGCGTCCATGCTCGATGCGGAGCTTGCAGGTGGCGGTGGCTCTGAGTTCGACAATCACTCGGGCGGTCGCTTGAACCTCGATTGCCCCGGGGACGAGCCGTACCTGAAAGTCTCGAAGTCCGCCCGGGGCTTGCTCATTCAGATATTTCTCCAACGACTCGGCCCCGACAAAGACTCGAACGTTGCCCGGCTCCGGCAACTCCAAATGGAGCGGATCGGTGTGGAGTTCTGCGTCTTGACCCTCGATCTCAATTCGGTCGAGCACCAAACCGATCGGGAGACGAACATTGCAAAAAGAAGCCGTGACCGAGCCAACCTGAACATTCTGGGGCATGACCCGAATCATACCGGAGCCAAAAGTCAAACCCAGCCCTTGCGACGAAACAGCCAGATCTCAAAGCCCGCCAGAACCAGCATCAACGCCCAGGCGAATGCGTAGCCCATCGGCCAGCTCAGCTCGGGCATGGCCTCAAAGTTCATCCCATAAATCCCGGCGACGAGCGCCATGGTCATGAGGACCGTGGCCGCGACGGTCATCACCCGCATGACTTCGTTGAGTCGGTTCGAGGTCATGTTGAGCTGCGCATCCAAGATCGTCGAGAGCAAGTCGCGCCCGAGGTCGAGGTTTTCGAGAACGCGCAGACTGTGGTCGTAGACATCTTGATAGTAGGGCGCAAGATCGGCGGTGACGAACCGGAGGTCTCGACGTAAGAGCCCGTTCAAGACGTCCCGGAGCGGAGCCAGCCGCCGGCGCAACGTCAACAAATTCCGCTTGATCGAGAGAGCTGCTCCGACCTCAAAGTGAGTCCCTTGGTAGATCTGGTCTTCGAGGTCCTCAATCTGGTCGTGGAGCCGGTCGATCACCGGAAAATAAGAATCGACCACATGATCCAGCAGTTCGTGCAAAAGCACTTCGGCCCGCGGGCCGACTTCTTGGGGTCGATCGGCCCACGACCCAAAGACCTGGCGAAGGAGCGGGACGGGCTGATCGCACACCGTCACCACCAAGTTGGAGCGGACAAAGATGCCGACGTCGGCGGGAATCTCAGCAGCTTTTTCGGGTGCAACCGACGGATCGAGAACGGCGAGTTCAAGAAAGAATCCGTTCTCGCTCTGGTGGAGGGACGGCCGCTCTTCTCGGCTCAGAGCGTCCTGCACCGCCAGCGGGTGAAACCCGAAATCTTGGATCAGGAATCGGCGCGTGAGCTCGCGCTCGCGAACCGTGAGGTCGATCCAAACCAGAGCCTCGGGCCGATCCCGAGCGTCGACGAAGTCGTCGAACTCAAGATGTCGGAAGAACCCGCCTTCCAAAATCCCCGCTCGATAGGCAAATGCCGGACACTCCCGCTCCATCGTTACGGTTGGAACGACGCTCAGGTCAAAAAAGATTCAGGGCCGCCCGGGTTCTCGAGGATTCCGAAGAAGCCGAGGCTCGGGGCGACCCGAATTCGAGGCGCTTAGGCGCGCGGCAAGGGCAGACCGAAGGCTTGGAGCCACTCGCGGAGTTTCGCGGTTCGCTGAGCCGTTTCGGTCGGCAGAGTGAAGGGTCGGCCCCGAGCATCGATCATGATGCCGACCGTGCCGCCTTCGAGTTTTTGCTTGACCGTTTTGCCTTTGCCCGCTCCGACGTCGAATCCTTTCGCCGGTTCGATAGTCACGTCCATGAACTCGTTTCGACCGATGGGGATGACCTTGATTTGGCCATATTTGACGTCTTCTCGGCCCGCCGGAGTCGTGATGCTGACGCAAGGGTCACCTTCTTTGGCCACCCCAACGGGAGCAATGCAGTGACCGCATTTGACGATGCAGTCGAATTCAAAGACTTGCTTGGCCGCGTCGTAATAGTGCTCGCTCAAAACGCCGAGGTGCGGCATCATAAAGATCGAGTCGACGGTGATCATCGTGATCCCCTCGGGCTGATAGGCATCCAGCATCATCAGCGCGGACTGAGCGCGGCGAGGTGCGTGGCTCAAGACGCCGCCCGAGCCGATCACCATGTCGAGCTGCATCATCTTGATGAGCGTCGCGCCAGAGTCGTCGTGGTCGAAAATCTCGTCGATGTTTCGCTGTTGCTGATTCCCTTTGAGGTTTCGAGCCAGGCTCTTGTGGTGCTCGAAGGCGAGCCGGAGGGCCTCGCGACTCACCGCATGCTCAATGAGCAAATCCTCATACGTTTGCGGGATCGTGGTGGGCCGGATCATCTTGTTGCGCAATCGGTTGCGCACTTCGAACGGATCGATGTCGTACGGCAACCAGCGAACGATGTTGGTCGTCCCGGCCTCCTTCAAGACGTTACAAATCGAGTAGCTCATGCCGAGGTTGGCCGACACCGTCCGGTTGTAGATCCGCTCGCTCTCGTCGTTCATGAAGACGCTGAAGACGTCCGTCGTCGCCCCTCCGATATCGACGCCCAAAATGTTGATGCCTTCGTTTTCGGCGTACTCTTTCAGGAGCTTGCCGACCGCATTCGGGGTCGCCATGACCTCTTCGCTGGTCCATTCGAGGAGCTTGCTATAGCCGGGGGCCTGTTGCATCACATGCTCTAAGAACAACTCGTGGATCGCCTCGGCGGCGGGCTCTCGGTTTTCTTGTTGGAGCGTCGGCCGGATGTTGGGGACAATCCGCAATTCGATTTCGGTACCCAAAACGTCCTTGACCTCTTCGCGAGCCTCCTTGTTGCCCGCGAAGATGATCGGCAACTTCATGTCGCCGAATCGTGGCTTCGGGTCCGCCCGCCGGATGACTTCGGCCATGTCGATCAAGTGGGTCTTGGTGCCGCCATCGGTGCCACCCGACATCAGAATGATGTCGGGGCGGAGCTTGCGGAGTCGATCCACTTTCTCGTAGTCCTTGCGTCCGTCGTCGACCGCAAGAACATCCATGACGATCGAGCCCGCTCCCAGGGCGGCCCGCTCGGCAGACTCCGCCGACATGCTCTTGACCACGCCCGCAACCATCATCTGGAGACCGCCTCCGGCTGAGCTCGTGCTGACGTACATGTCTGAGGCATCAAAAGCTTGGGATCGGGTGTCTTCGGTTTTGCCTTCTTTCAGGAGCCTCCAGACTTTGTCGCCCTTGATCAGCGTTCGGCGACCGACGGGAAAACCTTCTGGCACGACGTGCTCAGTGATCTCCTCAAGCTCGGTGATCGAGTTCAGCACTCCGACGGTGACATCTTCGAACGGTCGCTCGACCGTGGTCGGAGCTTCTCCGCGGGCGACGAGCCGGTACTCCCCGGCATCGTTTTGCTCAATCAGGATCGCTTTGGTTGTGGTCGAGCCACAATCGGTGGCGACAATGCGCTTGACGTCCTTCGACATGCCAAGCATTATGCCAAACCCGAAGCCGTTTCAGGTGCGTTCGCGAAAAGAACTTTTCAGGAGCTATGCCGCTTCAGCCGGAGCCAGCGGCAACGACGAGGAATGGACCACTCGATTTCGCCCTGATCGCTTCGCGGCGTAAAGCGCGTCGTCGGCGGCTTGCACCAGATCGGAGCTTTCAGGACTCATCATCGAGAGCGTGGCAACTCCGACGCTGACGGTGACTCCCCGGAGCTCCCAAGGCGCAGCTTCGATGGCCGCTCGAATTCGCTCGGCGGCTTGGACTGCGGCCTGCATCCCGGCCTCGGGAAGCAAAATCACAAACTCTTCGCCCCCATAACGGGCGGCCAGATCGACCTCCCGCACCTGACTCTTGAGGACTTGCGAGACCTGCCGCAAGACATCATCGCCCGCCAAGTGGCCGTACGTGTCGTTGAACTGCTTAAAAAAGTCAACGTCCATCAGCACGACCGAAAAATCGGCACCGTACCGATGGGCGCGCTCCAGTTCATTCGCGAGCGTGACCCGGAAGTGCCGGTTGTTGGCGAGGCCGGTGAGCCCGTCGGTCGTCGCCAGGAGTTCGAGCTTGGCATTGGCCGCTTCGAGTTCCTTTTGTTGAAACTCGAGCCGAACGGCGTACTCCTGGACCTTGAGGATTTCTCCTTCGAGGGCTCGCTCCATCTTCTTGCGATCGGTGATGTCGTTGCAGGCAAAGAGGAGCGCCGTGGTCTCCCCGTTCTGGCCTTTGACTTCGCTCACCTCCATCACGACGGTGATCGACTGACCGTCTCGGTTCACTTGAACCTGTTCCGAGGCCTCCGTAAAGCCCCCGCGGCGAATCAGACCAAAAAACTGGCGGAAATCATCCGACCTCTCCGCCGCATAAATCAGGCTGAAAATCGACTTTTGCATCGCTTCTGCTGCGTGATAGCCGTAGAGCCGTTCGCTTGCCTGGTTCCACTCGAAGACGTTGCCCTCTAAATCGCAAGAAAAGCACGCGACTGGGATTCGCTCAAAGAGGTCCTGAAACCGACGGGAAGCATAGTTGAGGAGCTCGTTCAACTCGCTGAGTCGTTGAGCATCGTGACTCCCGCGCGCTTGAGAGTCCTCCAGCTCAGACTCAAGCTCGGAGATCCGTTCAAACCGTCGCAGATCGGTCGAAAGCTCAAACGGGCACAGCGGATCAGACAGCGCCCCATCGACCATCTGCGGGAAAAGACTGAGTCCGCTCAGAGTTTCGCGGCTCGCCCAGAGCCAAATCGCGGGGCCATTCAGGAGACCCAGGTCGTGAATCTTTTGCACGAGCTCCATCGCGGCCGACGAGGATTGACTGGCATCCAAGACCACGAGCTTGGGCTCGATCTTGACAATTTTAGTCAAAAGCTCCTCGGCATCGGTAAAGGTTCGAACCCTCGAACCGACCGACTCTGCGGCGGCGGTCAAATCCGCCAATCGCTGTGAATCATCACTCCATACCCAAAACAACATCCTCAATAACCCCACCGCAGCTTGCCGCCCTGACTCCAGCCTTTGGTATCGGTTATTTTTGGTCCCCGAAAATGACCTCCTCAGGATGTAGTTCCAGTTTCGGCGCCCGGATTCCTCGAACCTAGCGATTTTCTCAGTTCCGAGCCGACAGACTCGAGCAGTGTCCCGGCCTCTTCGGCTTGCCAGCGGCTCAAACGGGGGCGGCCCGCTGCATCCTCGGCCACCCAATTTCGGGCAAACTCGCCGCTACGAATCCGCGCCAGAGTTCTTTGCATCGCCTGGCGGGCAGGTTCGCCGATGATCTCCGGCCCCGCTTCCAATCCCCCCCATCGGGCCGTATCGCTGATCGCCTCACGCATCCCCGCCATCCCTCGTTGCACGAGCAAGTCGGTGATCAGCTGGACCTCGTGGAGACACTCGAAGTAGGCCAGGTCCGGGTCGTATCCTGAAGCTACCAGTGTCTCGAAACCCGCCTGAATGAGTTGTGGCAATCCGCCGCAAAGGACGGCTTGTTCGCCGAAAAGATCGGTTTCACACTCTTCGCGAAAGGTTGTCTCTAGCATCAAGACATCGGCGCAGCCGATCCCCCAGGCATAGCTGATCGTCCGGCCCCACGCCTCGCCGCTCACATCTTGGTGAACGGCTACCAGACTCGGGAGGCTTCGACCTTCTTGAAACTTTCGACGCAGCCCCGCCCCCGGCCCTTTCGGCCCTACCAGGCCAACATCAACGTGGTTGGGCGGTTGGAGGAACCCGAAGTGGACGCTGAAACCATGGCAAACCAAGAGCAGCGAGCCTTCCTGAAGGTGCGGGCCAATCTCGGCATCAAAAATGCCAGCCATGGTGACGTCAGGCAGGGTCATCATGACGACGCCCGACTGGGCAGACGCCTCTGCGATGCTGATTGGAGCGAAGCCGTCGGCAACCGCATGCGACCAGCTCTTGCCATTTGGCCTTGCTCCGATCAGGACTTTGATCCCCCGATCCCGAAGGTTGAGGGCCTGAGCGCGCCCTTGGTTGCCGTACCCCAGCACCGCGACCGTCTGTCCCCGGATCCAATCGAGGTCTTTGGAATTCGTGTGGAGCCGATTCGCCATGCCGCCAGTCTATCCGGGGAACCTGATTCTTAGCCTAGAGCCGCTTTGCCCAGGTTTCGTCAAACACTTCTCGAAGGGCAAACGACCCCAGGATGGATTCAATGTTTGCGAGGTCCTCGGTCTCGTTGAGCCAGTCGTCATTCTCCAAAAAGACCCTCACTGGACCAGGAAGAATGTAGGCGGCACCGAGAGGCGTGATCAAGGTCGCTGGATATCCCGCGCTGATCAACTCTTGGACAATGACGGAAGCGATCAGGAAATCTGGGCAAGTTGCAACGTGCAACCTCATGGCTTTGGAAACCGAAAGTGGCCGACGATGCGCCACCGGGTGAGAACATCCTCTTCGGCCGTCTGCCAGATGTTGTGGATCACCAGAGGCAATCCCTGGGCGTTGGTTCGATCACTGATGATCCCCGTGTGGTCGAGCCCGTTCTCAAGTTTCCAGTAGACCAGATCGCCCGGCTTCCACTGGTCGAGAGATCGGCGGTCCGTCTTCAGGGTCAGAGACTGGCCAAATCTGCGGAAGAAGTAGACCTGGTTCGGGACTCGGCGATGGTCGATGTTGGAGTCCCGAGTTTTCCCCTTGCGAGGGTATTTGCGACCAGGCCGCGCCATATCCTCATGAATGAGCTTCTGGAGGTCGTAGCCAGCGGCGCGAAGGGCCCGGATCACCACGTCGGTGCAGACGCCCCGCCCGGGGTCAACATCTCCCATCGGATAGGCGATCCGGCGATAACTGGCGTCGTACTGGGCTGGCTTGAGCAGCTGAGATCGGGCGTGCTGGACGATGAGCCTTGCCGCCTCGGGCTGGGGGGCTGGCTTGCGGGCTTGCGCCCAAACGCAGACCGTGACCAGAATTCCCACCCAGATCCCCAGAGGCCGCATCTTCATGCCTTTAGTCTACGGATTCCGCTCGCCACCGTTCGAGCGCAATGGTGACCTCGTCGGAAAGTGAATAGCCCTCGAAGGCTTCAGCCGGGACACCCGATTCGACCAGCACCTCGAAGCACTCCACGAGCCGATCCTGATCCACCACTCGATTGCGACTGACGAAGCTCAGAGTCCCGATGACATGATCGCCATATCCATGCTGGACTCTCCAGTCGGCTCCGCTTTCAAGCAAAAACCGAGCCAGGTCTGCATCGCCTCGAAAGACCGCTTGGTTGAGCGCTGTCGAGCCCCAATCTCCGCCGAGCGCATCGATGGGCCAGCCGATCGCAACCATGGTTTTCACCGCGTCGACTTTGCCGAGCGCGGCCCACTCGGAAATCATGCCCAGCTCTTCGCTCGAAAGCGAGGCGATCAACGACTTCTTCGCCAAGGCACCTTCTAAATCGGCCTTCGCGCAAAGCGATAAAAGCTCCGTTTCGGGACGCACTTCGGCATCTGGGAAAAGGTGCAAAAGATCATCGCGCCCGCGCTCGATGGCAAATTGCACAACCTTGCGGCCTTTCCACGTGGCGCCGGTGTTCGCGCCCCGTTGGACCAGAAGCTCAACGACTGCCTGGGATCGGCCGCGAATAATCGCATGGATCAACGAAGGTGTGCGACCCATGTCTCCGTTTGGATTGATGCCGGAATCAAGCAACAATCGCAAGCCCTCAAGGTCTTCAAAGTCGAGCTTTCGCATCAGCGCGTTGGTGCCTTCGAGCCGAGCGCCCGCGTCGATCAGTGCCCGGAGAATGCTCAGGTCATTCGATTCACAAGCGTGATAAACAGACTCGCCGTCATTCGGATTTGCCCCGGCGGCGAGCAGGATCTCGACCACTTCCAGATCACGGGTCCGGCCCGCAGCCACATAGAGCGCGCTGAGAGGGGAAGTCGGGAACTCCGGATCGGTGTAGGTTCCGTTCGGGTCGGCTCCACCCTCCAGGAGCGCTCGAATGAGAGCGAGCAGAGCCGGGCGATACGCCGGACTCTTGATCAAGATCGAGCCGCAAGCCAAAACCAGCGGCGGCGCCGAGAGCGGCCCCAACTTTTGATTCAGATCCCCGATCTCCTTATTCTCGCCGATCAGCCAGCAAAGCGCCGGGTCAGTGGCGACTCGATCTGGGTCTTGAGCGACGAGCTTCTCGGCGAGCGTGAGCGACGGGTCGTCATAGCCTGCGCCGAGGCAGGCATAGGTGACGGCGAAAGCAAAACCGGTCGCATCCAAGCTCTGGACTCGTTGGGCCTGGATTTCGGCGATCATTGCATTCCATGAGGCGAAGCCATACTCGCGGGCGACAATGAACTGAGCGTCGTGGAGCCGAAATTCCGGCTGATGGACGAGGTGCGGGGCCGACTCGCGAATTCGAGCCAAAGCGTCTGGGTCGGCGGATTGGACGAGGCGAAGGAGGTCCTTCGCTTGTGAGCGCAAATGCTCTAAGCTTGGGTTTGAAGGGAGCGTTTTCATGTGTTCTCCATGCGTGGTTTTGCCAGGGGCTCGCAACATTGGCCGCATAAAGGGACACGCTTTTTCGAACAAAGACCGATGGGTTCAACCCTTCCCGCGAGCCCGGATGCCGTCTGGTCGGCACGGGCCCATTATACAACACATTTTCCTTGAGTCCCGCCCCGCTGGGTCCTGATTGTATCTCTACGATACACGGAACTTTTTCACTTGAGACTTGCAAGCTTTCGAGCAAAGAGTGCCCCAAGTTGATTTGCAAGAATCACAGACAAAGTAGCCGACTTGACATCGTTCACACGTCTTTGGAATTGAGCCGGTTAAGCCGCACCCCGGGCATATGCCAAACTTTTGAGTCGGCTTGAGATCTTGATCGACTGCCACTCGGTCGTCAAAGACAAAGCACTCCCCTTCAAACAGACCCCCGGGGACCTTTTCGAAATATCCTAAGATCCCGTCTTGAAGTTGATACACTTTCTCAAATCCCCGGGCCCGCATTTCGAGAATCGCCTTCTCGCATCGGATGCCACCTGTACAGTAGATCATGACGGTCTTGTCTCGTGGAATTAAGGCCGAGTCCAAGTACTCTCCCCACTCCGAAAACGACGTCAAGCCGGGATCAATGGCGCCGGGAAAACGGCCCGCCGCAATCTCAAAAGAGTTGCGAGTGTCAATCACGATTTTCTCTTCCTCGCCCAGCAAGAGTTGATGCCACTCTTCTGGGCTGAGGTGGGACGAATCCTGATCCTGGGGCACCAGATCGGGACGCTTGAGCGTGACAATCTCCGACCGAACCTCGACAGACAACCGCTTAAACGGGCGCGCCCGGGAAAATGACTCCTTGAGCCGCTCCACAGGAATGGAAAACTCGTCGCAAAGGGCCCGCATCACCATATCCATCGCTTCGGGCGAGCCAGCCAAGGTCGCATTCACTCCCTCTTCCGCCAGGAGCATCAAGCCCAGAATCCCGTTCTCCGCCAGCAACTCCTTCCATCGCTCCTGAATTGCACCCAACTCCGAGCCCGCGAGCGGGAGAAATCGATAGAAGCTGACGATTTTCCAAGGGGCGGTCTCAGACATGGCTAAAAGGTACCTGCTCCTCTGAGCGACATGAGCTGGCGATAAACCTGGGCGAGCGGCGACCCTTCGTCGCATTCGGCCACCTGGTCCAGATAGCCCCAGGCCGCAATGCGCCCGGGATCGAGGCCTGTATCCGCCCCGATTCTCTGGAGACGAGTTTGGATCCGGGCCATCAGTTGAGGACCCTGGCCGAGCTGACCGAGCGGATTGCGAAGAAACGCGACCGGCTCGAAGTGCGGGTCACCCCACAATCCTTTGGGATCGATCACCACCCAATCTCCTCGCCGTTCACACCAGATCAGGTTTTCAGGGTGCAGATCGCCATGCAAGAACCGAGGTGCGGGGGAGGTCTGCACCAGTTCTTGCAAAAGCGGGTGGTTCGTCTGGAAAAAGTCCTGGAGCGGCAGGAGCCTCTCCGCCCCATCAGGCAGTCGCCGAACGATTTGAGAAATAGTGCCCCAGACCTCGTCGTCGCCCGCTTCGGTCTCGGCCAGCTTGAAGCCCGGCCGAATTCGCTCCATCAAGATCGCTCCGGTCTCGGGGTCCCCCGCATCGATCTTGGGGCCGAGGGAATCGGCGAGCGCCCAAGCCGCATGATAGCCCGATTCGAGCTCTTCGCCGAACTCCGGCACTCGCAAAACGCGCTCCAAATCGGCCCAGACCCGACAGCAATGCCCCCGAGGAAGCTCCTCGGCGGGCTCAAAACCGTTCTCCGAGGCCCATTGCGCGATTCGGTCCGGCCAGCGAACCTCGGAGATTTCCCGTTCAACCTTGTCCAACGCAAGATCAGACGCAACGAATCGGGTATCTTGTTCGTAAGACAAGAACATGAGCCTCTTAGACTCAAGTCTTTTGAGGCCAATCAAAGAAGGATAGCAGAAATGGGAAGAACAGTAGGAATCGACTTAGGAACGACCAATTCAGTGGTCGCGGTGATGGAGGCAGGCGAGCCGGTCGTGATCACGACCGCCGAAGGAACTCGCACGATGCCCAGCGTCGTGGCTTTCAAAGCCAATGGCGAGCGACTGGTCGGTGCAACCGCCAAGCGCCAAGCCGTGGTGAACCCGGAAAACACAGTCAGTAGTATTAAGCGCTTCATGGGGCATCGGCTCAGCGAAGTGGAGTCCGAAGCCAAGCGCACCTCCTATAAGGTGAAGGCGGGCAAGAACGGCTCCGTCGTCGCCCACATCCCCGCGCTCGAAAAGGACTTCACCCCCGAAGAGATCAGCGCCATCATCTTGCAAAAGCTCAAGCAGGATGCCGAAGCCTATCTCGGCACGACCGTGGACCAAGCCGTCATCACGGTCCCGGCTTACTTCAACGATAGCCAACGCAAGGCGACCAAGGATGCAGGCGAAATCGCCGGACTCAAGGTCTTGCGCATCATCAACGAGCCCACCGCCGCGTCGCTCGCCTATGGCCTCGACAAGAAGTCGAACGAGACGATTCTGGTCTTCGACCTCGGGGGCGGGACGTTCGACGTCTCGATTCTCGACGTGGGCGACGGAGTTTTTGAAGTCAAGTCCACCAGTGGCGACAGCCATCTCGGGGGCGACGATTTTGACGCCAAGATCGTGGAGCACCTGGCGGCTGAGTTCAAAAAGGAGCAAGGGATCGACCTCTTGCAACAGAAAGATGCCCTCCAGCGCCTTCGAGATGCCGCGGAAAAAGCCAAGATCGAGCTCAGCGCCCAGCTCTCGACGCAAATCAGTCTCCCCTACATCACGGCGGTCGAGAATCAGCCGAAGCACCTCGACATGACGCTCTCCCGAGCGAAGTTCGAAGAACTCTGCCAAGACCTGCTCGACCGAATTCGCAAACCGTTCGAGACCGCTCTCTCCGACGCCAAAATGACCAGCGGCGACCTGCATGAGGTCATCCTCGTCGGCGGGTCGACCCGCATGCCGATGGTGCAAGACCTGGTCAAAAAGCTCACCGGAAAGGAGCCGAACCGGTCGGTGAACCCGGATGAGGTGGTGGCCGTCGGAGCCGCCATCCAAGCCGGCATCCTCGGTGGAGAAGTCAAGGACATCGTCTTGCTGGACGTCACGCCTCTTTCGCTGGGTGTAGAAACGATGGGCGGCGTGATGGACAAGGTCATCGAGCGCAACACCACGATCCCGACCAAGAAGAGCCGAACCTACACGACCGCTGCCGACAACCAAAGCGAGGTCGAGATTCACGTTCTGCAAGGCGAGCGACCGCTCGCGCATCAGAACAAGACGCTCGGCCGGTTCCATCTCACCGGGATTCCGCCCGCTCCCGCCCGAGTGCCCCAAGTCGAGGTGACCTTTGACATTGACGCCAACGGGATTCTCAACGTCAGCGCTCGAGACCAAGCGACGGGCAACGAACAAAAGATCACCATCACCGGCTCGGGCAGCCTCAATCGAGATGAGATCGACCGGATGGTGAAAGAAGCTGAGGCCAACGCCGACGCCGACGCTCAAGCCCGAGATCGAATCGAGCTGAAAAACAAAGGCGAACAGCTCTGCTTCAACGTCGAGCGCTCGCTTCGAGATGCCGGAGATAAGGTCGCTGAGGCCGAGCGAACTGAGATCGAAGACAAAGTTCGAGAACTCCGATCGGCTCTGGGAACGGACGACGACGACCGGATCAAGACCGCGATGAACGAGCTCGAACAAGCCAGCTACCGTCTCGCCGAGACCTTGTACCAACAGGGCCAGCCGGCGGATTCGACGCCCGCCGAGGAAAAGGTCGAGGCCGGAGTCGGGGCCTCTCGCCAAGAGGATGTCATCGAGGCCGAGTTCAAGGAAGACAAATAACTCTTCGCCGAGAAAGATCGAAGGTCTTGCCCCCTCTTTTTGGGGGGCAGGGCCTTCGTCTGTATCGAACCGCACACAGGTTCAAGAAGAGCCTTGGCCCAGAAGAATTACTAGATTTTTAGTAGGCCGGCCGCAATGGACCCGATCCTGCACGAAGAATTCCCGAAATCAGTCCAAAAACCCGAACACTTTCCCGAGTTTCGGCATATAATGAATCCATGCGGGGCTCTGCCCAGCAAGTTTTCCCGATGGGCATTGTTGCCTGTCAGGATCTGATCTTCGATCAATTGGAGGAGATGGCATATGCATCTGAATAAATTCAAGTTCGGAATGGCAGTCACGGCCGGCGCTATGATCATGGCGACGGCGCAAGCTGCAATTCAAGACACGGTTACATTTTCGGGCGTGATCCCGGCGATGACCACCACTTACACTCTTGGCACGAACGCGCAGCACACCTCACCGGTGAGCTACATTCTCGGCCGAATCGACTACACCGGTGACACCACCGAAATCAACGGAACCACTGGCGACTGGGTGGCCGACAACGCGATGCGCGTGGACTATCCAGGCGGAGCACCGCTCGCTCCGGTTAATCCGATTAACGGTACGACAAGCTACACTGGTACCGCGACGTACGCGGGTTCGCTCTTCGTGAATAACGGCGCAACCGTTCCCGTGAACGGAGTCTGGAACTTCTGGTTCGTCAACACCTTTGACGATAGTCCGACTGGACAAACCGACAACACGATGAACATCACGTTCAACTTCACCGACGAAGTGCCGGGCGCACCGCCAAGCACGGCTGTTTCGGTCGACCCGGACGTGACGGCGACGACGACGGTGGCTCTGAACGTCACTGCTGGCGGCGTGTCTTGGTACAAGGTCAATGTGGCCAACCCGACCGACGCTCTGAAGTACCTCGATATCTCGACCGACAACTCGGGCCAAGATCTCGACTTCGGTTGGTTTGACGCTGCTGGAAACTGGGTCTGGGACGTCGACGGCACTCCTCCCACCTGGGAGCCGGGCCTGAGCTTCGGCGGCGCGGGCAACACTCGCCCAGCGATCGGAACCTTCATTCCAAACGGTGCGAACGGGAACATCACGGCAGGAACGTATTACCTCGCCGTTTCGTTCTACAACATCTCGGTGAGCAACGGATGGACGGCAACAACGAGCGACACAATCAGCACGTACACGGGCGTTGTTCGATTCGACACCGGAACTTCGACCCCGCCGCCGCCACCACCACCAGCACTGTATTGGCAACCGATCTTTAACGTTGCGGATGCAGGCAATGGCGATAGCACCCTGAACGGTTCGCTCGACGGTGGCATCACCAACTACGATCGACAGGTGGCAGACGACTTTACCGTCCCTGCTGGCGGATGGAACGTCACCCATGTGGGTGCCAGCTACATCAACCAAGGCACCGAGAATGCGAATACCGTCTACGAAGTGACGCTGTTCCAGCAAACTGGAACCGGCGAACCGGGCGCAGTGGTGGCAACATTCAACCGACCTGCTTCGGCTCTGACGAAGTTCAACCAAGGCGTGTACTTCGGCTTCCCGACGTTCTACTACTACATCGACCTGGGCACGACCCAAGCGCTGTCGGCTGGTAACTACTCGGTGATGGTCCGAATCAAGAACGACCCAACGACGAACGCGTTCTGGATGTGGTCGAGCCCAACGACTCCGATCAACGGATTCGCTTCGTACCACCAAGCCGGCCCGGGCACGCTTGGAGTTGACGCAACCTGGCCAACTTCATGGGTGAACACGAGCTCGATCTTCGTGACCGCACACGATGTTGCTTTCGGTATCCACGGAACGGCATCTGGTGGCAACACGGCTAGCGGCACGGTTGACCTCGGTCAGCTGACGGCTGCATACAACACCGGCGCGAACCTGCCGACTTCGGTCCCGGTCTCGTTCCGCGATGGTAGCAACACCGAAATCGCCACCGGCACCGCCTCCTACAACCCAGTGACGGGTGCGTTCAGCGCGGCTGTTCCAGGTTCGGTGACGGTTCCGTACCGCGTGAGCTTCAAGTTCGGCTTCTGGCTCCGCAAGACGATGCCGAATCCGGCTGATCCTGCTGCTCCGGTTGGCAACTACGCCTTCGGCACCGTGACCCCGCTGGTCGGCGACTCGGACGACGACAACGAAGTGACGAACTTCGACTACTCGCTCTGGGC
>DDCB01000021.1:13530-15345 GCA_002335425.1 Chthonomonas sp. UBA2017 | reverse complement strand
TGCCAAACCATGCCGTCGCTATGAGCGCTCGGGCAAGATCAGCCTGTTATCCCCGGGGTAGCTTTTATCCGTTGAACCCTGGCGTGCCCACGCACCACCAGAGGGTCACTTAGACCGACTTTCGTCCCTGCTCGACTTGTTTGTCTCACAGTCAACCGCACTCTATACCTATACGCTCAACGCCTGATTTCCGACCAGGCTGAGTGCAGCTTTGTACGCCTCCGTTACTTTTTGGGAGGCGACCGCCCCAGTCAAACTACCCGCCACGGAGTGTCTTCGACCCGGATTACGGGCCAAGTTAGTTATCCAGATGTAGAAGGGTGGTGTTCCATTGGTGCCGAAGCTCCCACCTACGCTCTACATCTACATCCAAACAACAATCCGAAGGTGTAGTAAAGCTCCACGGGGTCTTTCCGTCCTACTGCGCGTAACCCGCATCTTCACGGGTGCTACATTTTCACCGAGCTTCTCGTTGAGACAGTTCCCAAGTCGTTACGCCTTTCATGCGGGTCGGTATTTAGCCGACAAGGAATTTCGCTACCTTAGGACCGTTAGAGTTACGGCCGCCATTCACTCGGACTTCACTTCAATGCTTCGGTTACCCTGACATCTCCGATTAATCTACGAGCATTGGGCAGGCGTCAGCCCCTATACATCGGCTTTCGCCTTAGCAGAGACCTGTGTTTTTGGTAAACAGTCGCCTGGGATGCTTTGCTGCGGCCCCTTGCGGGGCGCCCCTTATTCCAAAGTTACGGGGCCCATTTGCCTAGTTCCTTAACGAGAGTTCTCTCGAACGCCTGAGTCTCCTCGACTCACCTACCTGTGTCGGTTTACAGTACGGTCAGATACAAGTTATGCTTAGAAGCTTTTCTCGGCCCCCCTTTGTTTCAGTTCGGTTCATCCGAAGAATTCCCTTCCCCCCGGCCCCACCCTTTGAAAAGCCATCTATTAAACAGCTGGGTTATCCCGGTAGCCCACAACAACCAACGGTGTGGGATGAAACATTAAGAGGCGTCCCTCCATCGCACTTGCACCTGGGTCGGGAATGTCTACCCGATGTCCATCGGCTACGCCTTCTGGCCTGGCCTTAGGGACCGCCTAACCTCCGTCTGACGAACATGGCCGGAGAAACCTTAGGTTTTCGGCGCAGGGGATTCTCACCCCTGTTATCGCTACTCATGTCTGCATTCTCACTCGAATACGCTCCACCAAGGCTTCCGCTTTGGCTTCACCGCATATACGACGCTCCCCTACCGATCACCACTCTTGTGGGATCCCGTAGCTTCGGGAGGAAGCTTAAGCCCCCTTACATTTTCCGCGCAAATTCA
This sequence comes from Chthonomonas sp. UBA2017, assembly GCA_002335425.1. GTDB lineage: Bacteria > Armatimonadota > Fimbriimonadia > Fimbriimonadales > Fimbriimonadaceae > UBA2017. The sequence goes on along the minus strand of DDCB01000021.1, from coordinate 14,017 downwards.
CATTCGGCCAGTAAGCTATTACGCACTTTTTAAAGGGTGGCTGCTTCCAAGCCAACCTCCTGGCTGTTTACGCGAATTCACATCGTTTCACACTTAGCTTCCGTTTAGGGCCCTTAGCTGACGATCTGGACTTTTTTCCTTTTGACCACGGGGCTTATCCCTCGCAGTCTCACTGCTACGCTAATCATACGGTATTCGGAGTTTATTTGGGTTCAGTAAGCTGGTAGGCCCCCTAGCCCATTCAGTGCTCTACCCCCGTATGAAAACACGTAACGCTGCACCTCAATGCATTTCGGGGAGAACCAGCTATCTCTGCGTTCGATTGGCATTTCACCGGACTAACCACAGCTCATCCCGAGACTTTTCAACGTCAATGAGTTCGGCCCTCCATGTTGTGTTACCAACACTTCAGCCTGGCCATGGCTAGATCACGCAGTTTCGGGTCTAATAATACTGACTTGACGCCCTATTCGGACTCGGTTTCCCT
>DDCB01000021.1:1228-13302 GCA_002335425.1 Chthonomonas sp. UBA2017 | reverse complement strand
GACTTGACGCCCTATTCGGACTCGGTTTCCCTCCGGCTCCGGCTCTTAAAGCCTTAACCTTGCCAGCACTATTAACTCGCAGACTCATTCTGCAAAAGGCACGCCATCACACTTGACCGGATTGCTCCGGACCTGGTGCTTTGACTGCTTGTAGGTATCGCGGTTTCAGGATCTATTTCACTCGCCTCCCGGCGTACTTTTCAACTTTCCCTCACGGTACTGGATTCACTATCGGTGACAAGTTGTACTTAGCCTTATCCGGTGGTCCGGACAGATTCACACGGAATTCCTCGTGCTCCGTGTTACTCGGGTACATTCTGAATTCGGTTTGGTTTTTGGAATACGGGGCTGTCACCCTCTACGGCCGACCCTTCCAGGCCTGTTCTCCTAACCAAAACACGATCTTCTTTTCAAACTCCACCAATCAAAGCTCAAGGCCTTGATTGGAGGAAGTTTGTGAATGCCCCACGACCCCAGTAGGCAAGCCCACTGGTTTAGGCTCTTCCGCTTTCGCTCGCCGCTACTTACGGAGTCTCTTCGAGTTCTTTTCCTCAGGTTACTTAGATGTTTCAGTTCACCTGGTGCCCGCACACTACCCTATGTGTTCAGGTAGAGGCGACGGGGTATTGCCCCGCCGGGTTTCCCCATTCGGATATTCACGGATCATCGCTTCTGTGCAGCTTCCCGTGACGTTTCGTCGCTTACACGTCCTTCATCGGCAACTTGTCCCTAGTCATTCACCGCGCACCCTTTGTAGCTTAACAATTTTTGTTCGAGCTCTCACTCGGTGCGTTTATTTACGCGCGTTTCATTCGACAATATGCAACTTTCAAAATGCTCTTCGCTCTTCGCGACCGTCTGTATCTTTCGACCAGCGGCAAAGAAGAACTATACCAGAAGGGGTCTTGGATGTCAAGGCCCTGAGCGAAATTTCTGCGCGATACTGCAGAAGTGCCTCGGGTGGACCTCGACTTGAACCCAAATCGGCCCCACCTCGCACTCTTGCGGGGTGGGGCCGAAGCCTTTTTCTGCTTTCGGGGGATTAGATCCAGTGAGGCTGCATGATCAGGGCGCCTGGGTTCCGGGCCTTCTGCTCATCCAATCGCTTTTTCGCTTCGTCGTAGGTCATCCGTGGTTGGTCCACCTTCAGACCTCGGTGATCGAGGAACTTTTGGAACCAGTCGATGTTCATCGTCAAGCCCGAAAAGGCCTCTTGTCCGGGGCCCCAGGCGGTGACGATGGTGTGGTCATTCGTGTGTTGCCGCCCTGTCCAGCCGATGTGGGTCACGTTCTGAATGGCGAGGCTCAGCGCGCTGGAGCGGATCTGATATTGATCGACGAAGGCCAGCGGGTATCGCTTGCGCCACTCCTTGTCGGTCTTGAATTTCTCGTCAAGCAAAGCCAAGACCACGAGGTCGGCCGATGCCGCATCGAGGGTCAGCCCGAGGCGGTCCTTCACTACGTCTTGGACGCTGGTGCGGTCTTCTCGCCCCTTCAAGAGTTCAAAGATCGGGCCGTAGCTGGACTTCATGCCGGTCAGAGTGTCGAGCCCGGCGGTGGATTCAAAATACTCCATTCCAGCTCCGTTGAGGCCAGGGTTTGAATTTCCGTGGTCGCTCGTGACGATCACGAGGGTCTCGCGGTCTTGGGCAGCGAACTCTAAAACGACGGCGAGCGCTTCTTCGAAGGCGAGTTGGTCGCCGAGCGTCGCTGCGATGTCGTTCGCGTGGGCGCCATGGTCGATCCGCGCGCCCTCAATCTGGAGAAAGAAGCCTTGGGAGCTCCCCTTGAGCTTGTCGAGAGCCTTTTGGGTCATCTCCTTGAGCGTTGGCGTCGAATCGCGCAGGGCGGCTGAGTTTTGGTGATCGACCGAGTAGGGCATGTGGGAGTCGCTGAAGATGCCGAGCCAGCGCTGGGAGCGATCGAGGGCCTTCATTTCTGCTCGGGTCCGGGCGACCCCGTACTTGCGGGCGGCGAATTGTGCGTAGAGGTCCAGCTTGTCCTTTCGAAGCTGGGGGCTGAAGAACCGGTTACCGCCGCCAAAGAGCACATCGACGTCCGCTTCAAGCAGCTTTTGAGCAATCTTCTCCTCTTCATCTCGATGGGGATGAGACACCGCGAAGCCAGCCGGAGTCGCATGGGTGATTGTCGCGGTCGAGACGAGCCCAGTCGCCATTTTGGCGTCTTCTTTCAGGATTCGGAGCAAAGGCCGCAGCGGGATGAAATCGTCCGGGTCGGCGTTTTTGGGGAAACAGCTGAGCATCCCGTTCCAGACATGGCGACCCGCCCCCCATGAAGAGCTGGCCGCGGCTGAGTCGGTCACGAGCCCGCTCAATGCTCGCGTGTCCTGGAAGCCATGGGTCACTCCGGGGCGCATCTTTAGGGCCGACCAAGGACTCGGCTTGCCCGTGGTGCGCTGAAGGTAATGATCGACCATCGCCATGACGCCCATGCTCATTCCGTCGCTGACGCACAAGATGATGTTTTTGGCTCGACGAGGGGCTCCGGAGGGCCTTGATTGGGCCAGCGCAGTCAGTGGGCTCAAGCCCAAGCTCGTGGCGGCCAGTCCGGCCGCTCCCATCTGCAGAATCTTTCTTCGACTCAGATCTTGTTTGCTCATTTTTCCACTCCGATCCTGTGCAGATTACCGACTTTGGAGCTCGCCTCGAAGGGCTTTGAGCAAAGTCTTAACCTTTGGCCATCGCGAGTTGGATCAGATCGCGCGAGGGCAAGAATTCGACATCTTCTTGGACGGTTTCGACGATCTCAATGGGGATCGTCGGCTGGTCTCGCATCAGCTCCCCGATGATCTCTTCGACCAAGCTCTCGGGCGTCGAGGCGCCGCTGGTGATTCCGACGGTCGGATAGTCCGTTTTCCACCGTGGGTCGATCTGGTCGGGAGAGATGATGAGGTGAGATTCGCACCCCAGGGACTCCGCCACTTCGCGGAGTCGATTCGAATTGCTGGAAGTCACCGACCCGACTACGATGACCAGGTCGCACTCTTTCGCCATCGCGCGCACGGCCCCTTGGCGATTGGTGGTGGCGTAGCAGATATCTTCTTTGGCCGGGACGTGGATATGCGGGAATCGCCGGCGAAGGACCGCCATCGTGCGCTGGACTTCTTCGACACTGAGAGTTGTCTGGGTTAAGACGGCGAGCTTTTCGTGGGGCGGTAGCTCGAGGTTTTCTGCATCCTCGGGGGTGTCGACCAAAACCATCCGGTCGGGAGCCTCACCCATCGTCCCTTCGGCCTCCACATGACCATGGTGGCCGATGTAGATCATAAAGTAGCCCTGGCGGGCGAATCGTTTCGCTTCGTTGTGGACCTTGGTCACGAGGGGGCAGGTCGCATCGACGACCGTCAGCCCTCGCTCTTGGGCCTGGAGTCGCACTTCGGGGGAAACGCCGTGTGCTGAAAAGACCACCGGACTTCCCTCCGGAATCTCCCGAACGTCTTCGACAAAGATCACTCCTCGATCTTCGAAGCTCCGCACAACGTATTCGTTGTGGACGATCGCATGTCGGACGTAGAGGGGAGGACCGTGAATTTTCAGCGCCAAATCGACCACCTCAATGGCGTAGGCGACTCCTGCGCAAAAGCCACGAGGCGCGGCCAAAAGAAGACGATCCATCCCTTCAAGATACCGCCGAGTGCGGAGAAACGTTCGAAGCGGGTGCCCCGAGGCGGGCAATCTGGACTCTTTTCGGAAGTTTTCGCGGATCGAATCCGGGTAGAACAGTTCGTGTCTTGACTTTTCGCCAGCTGAAAAAGGGCCACCGAGCCCGGATCGTTCGATTTTCGGGAGACCTACCTCACCTCCAGCGCCTTCAGGAGATGGGGCTCACCGAAGGTGCCGAATTCGAGGTCATGAAGGTCGCCCCGCTCGGAGACCCGGTTGAAGTCCAAATTCGAGGCTATCGGCTCTGCCTTCGCAAGCAGGAAACAGCGGGCATCGAAATCGAATTAGTTCCTTAGAAAAGGCTGATGACAAGGACCCAATCTCGCGTGGCCCGACTGGCCTTGGTGGGAAACCCCAACGCTGGCAAAACGAGTCTCTTTAATGCGCTCACGGGCGGGTCGCAGAAGGTCGGCAATTTTCCTGGGGTGACGGTCGAAAAGGCGTCAGGTCACTTACGATTGGGCGACCGCGACGTCCAGGTGCTCGACGTGCCGGGTCTCTATTCTCTTCAACCCGTCTCGGCCGACGAGCGCGTCGCTTCTCAAGTGATTCGGGGCATGCGAAAGACCGAGGCGCCCCTCGACCTTTTGGTGTGCGTCCTCGACGCCACCAACCTCGAGCGCAACCTGTTTTTTCTCAGCCAGGTCGCTGAGCTCGGCAAGCCGCTGGTTGTTGCCCTCACGATGACCGATCTTCTTGAACCGACCGTCGCCGGTGCGATGCCGACTTCGCTCAGTGCAATGCTCGGAGTTCCGGTGATCGCCGTCTCAGCTCCGAAGAACCAGGGGCTCAGCGAGCTTCGGGCGGCGATTGAGACTCAGCTCGACGAGTCGATGCCGCCCGTGGATTGGCTGGAGCAGTTTCGCCAAGCGCGGATCGCGGATTTTGCGAGCACTCTCGATCACCACAGCCACTGGGTGCTCCCCGAGACGGTCGAGAAACTCCTTGAGGAGCCGTCAGAGTCGGAAACGCTCGCCGCCGAGCAGCTCGAAAAACTCCAGCTACTTCGCGACGAACTCAAACCCACCCGGCTGCGATATGCCTGGGCCCAGCAGGTCGCGCAGTCCGTCCTACCGATCGGGATATCGACTCGCAGTCGGCGAGTGACCGACCGGATCGACTCCATCTTGACTCATCGATTTTTTGGCCTCGTGGTGTTTCTCGGGGTCATGTTCTTGGTGTTCCAGTCGATCTACACCTTTGCCGGGCCGATGATGGAGGGGATCAACTCAGCCTTTTCCTGGCTGGGCGATGTGGTCAGCCCCCGGCTGGAGAGCACGCCGATGTTGCAGTCGCTCGTGGTCGATGGGATCATTGCCGGGGTGGGCGGTGTGGTCGTCTTTTTGCCCCAGATCCTCATCCTGTTCTTCTTTATTGCCTTGCTCGAAGGCAGCGGGTACCTCGCCCGGGCTGCGTTCTTGATGGACAAGCTTTTGGGGTGGTGCGGGTTGAATGGCCGCGCCTTCATCCCTTTGCTTTCGAGCTTTGCCTGCGCGATCCCGGGGATCATGGCGACCCGAGTGATGCCCGATCAGAGGTCGCGATTGGCGACCATTTTGGTTGCCCCGCTGATGAGCTGTTCGGCAAGGCTTCCCGTCTATGTATTGCTGATCGGGGCCTTTATCGAGCCCCAATTCGGGCCCCTTTGGGCCGGATTCGCCCTATTCGGGATGCACCTAGTCGGCCTGTTGGTCGCGATTCCGATTGTCCATCTTCTGAATCGAGGGGTGATCAAAGGGCAACGCTCGCCGTTCTTGCTGGAGATGCCTCCTTATCAGGCCCCGAAATGGCGCGACATCTGGTTCACCATCGCAATTCGGGCAAAGGTCTTCTTGAAAACTGCGGGCACGATCATCGTCGCGCTCTCGATTGTGATCTGGGCGTTGCTTTACTTCCCTCGCTCCGAGGCGCAACAGACCCAGTGGCGATCTGAGTACGCGGTCCTGACACCGGCGCAGAAAGAGGTTGTCTCCGAGGACGCATTTTTGGCTCAACGACAGATCGAGCAGTCCTATCTCGGGCGGTTTGGCCACGCCATTGAGCCTGCATTTCGACCGGCCGGGTTTGATTGGCGAATCTCCACGGCGATTCTGGCCGCCTTCCCAGCTCGCGAAGTCTTGGTGAGTTCGTTTGGCATTCTGTTCAGCCTGGGGGGCGACGTCGACGAGGAGAGCACCGACCTGCGAAAGTCGATGCAGGCGGCGACGTGGCCCGACGGCAAGAAGCTCTTCACCCCTTGGACCGCCGTGGGGCTCATGGTGTTCTTCGCGCTGTGTTGCCAGTGCATGGCGACTTTGGCCACGATCAAACGAGAGACGAACTCCTGGAAGTGGCCGATCTTCACCTTTACCTACATGACCGGTCTGGCCTATCTCGCCGCGGTGCTGATCAACGCCCTGAGCAAACTTTGGGGGGCTGGATGAATCACTGGGTCGAGTGGACCATTTTGACCGTCGGGATCGTCACCGCGACCGGCTTTGTCGTCTGGAAGGTCGTGCGCCAGCTGTTTTTTGATCGGGGACAATGCCGGGCATGCAGCACCGACTGCTCGTGCGAAACGGTCACGAGCACTGACTCAAGCTATCACGGCGCGAGCGTCGACCGCGAACCGGCTCCAGTCGGACCCGAAAGGACGAGCGACCCGCGATAGCGAGAGCTACGCTCCTGTGAAGCCCATCCAGCGCCGAATTTTATAAACCGTGGTTTCGCGGTTCAATTGGGCGATGGCTTGGGTCAGCGGGACCCCTTTCGGGCAGACCTTCACACAGTTCTGAGCGTTGCCACAGTTCGACAATCCGTCCTCGCCCATCAAGGCCTCGTACCGCTCGGTGTTCAAGCTCTTGCCGACTGGGTGGAGATTGAAGAGCAGAGCCTGACCGATCGGGGCAGCCCCCATGAAGGTCGTTTTTTCATTGACCTGAGGACAGGCCTCCAAGCAACATCCACACGTCATGCAGCGGGACAAAGCATAGCGAAGTTGGCGGACATGATCGTCTTGAGGTTGAGCCATGCCCAGGTCGTACGAGCCGTCGATCGGCACCCAAGCCTTGACCTTGATCAGGCTCTCAAACATTCGACTCCGATCGACCACCAAGTCCCGCACCAGCGGAAACTTCTTCATCGGCTCGAGGGTCACTTCAAGCGTATCCCCTCGGACTTCTCCCACGTCGTCGATCAGCGCAGTGCACGCCTGCCGGATGCCGCCATTGATGTTCATCGTGCACGAACCACAGACCTCTTCTAGGCAAGCTGCTTCCCATGCAGGAGGATGGACTTGCTTGCCTTCGGACGTAACCGGGTTCTTGCGAACCTCCATGAGCGCCGAGATCACGTTCAGATTTTCTTTGTAGGGGATCTCGAACGTCTCCCAATAGGCCTGGTCGTTCTTCGAGGCTTGTCGGAGAATCTTCAGTCGGATCTTCGTGGGTGTGCTCATAGTTTCAATGAATCCCTCGGTCGGGTTTGACTTTCCATCATATCCTACGAACGTCGGGCGGTGTTCGGCGCGGCAATCTCGGGGCCCCATTCGTCTATGCTCAACAGACCGTGGCAGGAGTTCACTTTCAAAGCGTTTCGAAGGTCTTTGGCAAAGACGTCGTCGCCGTCGATCACCTCAATCTTGAGGTGCGCGACGGAGAATTCATGGTGCTGGTCGGGCCCTCGGGTTGCGGCAAAACCACCGCGCTGCGCATGCTGGCCGGACTGGAGGAGACCACCTCCGGCGACATCTTGATCGGCGAGAAGAGGGTGAACGACGTTCCTCCCAAGGACCGGGACATCGCGATGGTCTTTCAAAACTACGCTCTCTACCCGCATATGTCGGTCGAAGAGAACATCGCCTTTGGCCTCAAACTCCGCGAGCTCAAAGGATTTTTGCACCAAGTGACTCGGTTCAAAGAGACCCAGCAAAAGAGACTCGACATCGAAAAGCGAGTCCGTCAGACGGCTGAGATGCTCGGCATCGAAGAACTGCTCCATCGGCTCCCAAAAGAGCTCTCCGGTGGCCAGCGCCAACGAGTCGCCCTGGCCCGGGCGATCGTGAGGAAGCCGAACGTCTATCTGATGGATGAGCCGCTGTCCAACCTCGACGCCAAGCTCCGAATCCAAACTCGAGCCGAGATTATTCGCCTCCACCAGCAACTCCAAACCACGACCCTCTACGTCACCCACGACCAAACCGAAGCGATGACGATGGGCAGCCGCATTGCGGTCATGAAGAACGGAGTGCTCCAACAACTCGACACGCCCGAGAACGTCTACCAGAAGCCTCAAAACCTGTTCGTCGCCAGCTTTATCGGCTCGCCCCCGATGAATCTGATTCGGACCACCCGGCAAGCCGAGCAACTGATCGCCCCCGGGATCGAGGTGCCTCTGACGGCCGAATGGCAAGCCAAGACCGCCCACCTCAGCGAGGTCATGCTCGGTTTTCGCCCCGAAGCGCTCACCACCGAACGCGCTGCCGACCTCGGCATCGTTTTTCAAGCTCAGGTTCAGCTCATCGAGAATCTGGGACCGAACTTGATTGCTTACCTGGAGGTTTCGGGGACTCCGATCCTCGCCTCTCTCAGGACCTCCGGCGGCACCACTCCAGGTGCCCTTCGTCCGGGCGAAAACTTGACGATCTACCTGAAGCCGGACGACCTCACACTCTTTGACCCGGGGACCGAAGAAGCGATTCGATAACCCTTCTCGAGCGGTTCACGTCGCCGGGGCGCGGCGTCGCTGAACCCGGAGCCAAACGCCTCGGCCCACGACGACCAAGACGATCGGAACCGCGATCCAGGCCAGAAACGGACGAATCCAAGGCTGACTGCCCAGGAAGTACCCCACCGCGACGACCCCTCCGACCCAAATCGTGGCCCCGACCGCCGAAGAGAGGGCGAAGGTGCGCAAGTCCATGCCGCTGACTCCGGCCACAAAAGGGACCACCGAACGCAAAAAGGGAGTGAACATCCCGCCCACAATCGCACCTCTTCCCCACCGTTCAAAAAAAGCCTCGGCCTGGGCCAATCGCTCTCGGACTTTGGGACGGGCCTCGCTCAGTTCGACCAACCGACGCTGCCCCATCCAACGTCCCTGGCGATAGTTCACGATATTCCCGGCCCAAGCCGCCAGGCTCAAAGCCGGCCAGACGATCCAGAAAGAAAAGACGCCCCCCGCCAAGCCCGCGAGCACCCCGATGGCAAGAAGCAACGGGTTCCCGGGGACCAGGGGCCCGACCAAAAAGCCGGTCTGGACAAAGATCGCCGCCGCAAAAAGAACCAAGGCCCAAAATCCCCAGTCGGCCGCAAATGAGTTCAGATCAAAGTCGCCCAGCTGGATACTGCCCATCACAGCTTTCTACGTCGAATTCGCCGGACCCAATCAGCGCCCCGGCGACTCCATCAGGTCATTCTCAATCCGTCTTCAAACCCAAAGCACCTCTGGCAAGCCGACCCAAAGAAAAGCGGGCCCAGACCGAGGGTCTGAGTCCGCTCTCCACCAGGAACTCGCCGAAGCTTAGGCGGCGAGGCGAAGGGCTCCTTCCCCTCCGGTTGCGTAAATGGTCGTAGCCGAGGATGCTGGTGCTTGACCCAGTCCGTTCGAAGCCACGACTCGATAAGTCTTTTCGACTCCGGGCGTGGCAGCTGGATCGATAAACCTCGTGCGCAAAGTCTGTGCGATTTGCACAAACGGGCCGTTGTTGGTGGAAGCCTCGATCAAGAAGACCGTCGAAGTTGGATTGCCGTTTCGGTTCCATCTCAATCGAGCAGTTCCGTTTGCATTCGCGACACCGACAAGGTCGGTCACCTGTGACGGCAAGGTGGGCACGCTTTGCCCAGCCCGAGGAGGCAGGCTGAGCGAAGCCAGAATCTCGTTCGTGATGCTCGGCGTCGCATAGAGCTTATCGACAACCACTTGGAACGCATCGCGTGCCAGCTCTTTGTTCTCGTCTTTCCCTTGCACGGCCGCACGAGCAGCGGCTCGCGTGGATGCGACGGTCGCCAAGCCCGTTTGGAAGGCGGTCGCTCCATCGAAAAGAGCAGTCAGTTCGGCGGTCGAAAGCCCAGCCGCGCTCGAAATGCTTGGATTCATGGCCTCTTGAAAGGCAGTCAGTTGGGCCGAAAGTTCGGCGTCTTTTCTTTTGATTCGTGTCATATCAGGTTTTGGCCTCCTGGTCCTTTTATCTTTGGCAAACATTTCGATCCTTTTTAGATCGTAGTTGAGAGAGCCTTGATCATTGCCGTAGTCGAGGGTTCCCTCGCCATCCGCCTGGTCATGCCGAGACAGCGATCTGCCCTCGCCGAGAATGCCGTTGATCCCCTCGCCGGAGCCGCTGAAGTCGAATTTGAACCTAAGAGAGTCCATCTTCCCAGTACTTTGCGCCCCAACCAAAACCCAGATCACCGATGCCGGAGAGAATTTCATCGATGCCGGAGCAAAAAGCTACGCAGCCGGAACCAATATCACCGATGCCGGAGGGAATTTCATCGATGCCGGAGCAAAAAGCTGCGTAGCCAGAAGCAATATCATCGATGCCGGAGCAAAAAGCTACGTAGCCGGAAGCAACATCACCGTTGCCGGAGCAAAAAGCTACATAGCCGGAAGCAATATCACCAATGCCGGAGCAAAAAGCGACGCAGCCGGAGGCAATATCACCGATGCCGGAAGCAATATCACCGATGCCGGAAGCAATTTCACCGGCGCAAGAACTCCGAATCTCTGGCCTCGAAATCGAAGTGATGCCCTTGCCCAGAAACGGTTCGCTGTGCTCGCTCTTCCAAGGATCAGGGCAACTCCGAAAGCCCCAGCTCTTTCAGATTGGTGTTCTGCTAAGCCGGGCCTCGTTGGCGCTTGGGTCCGCGGGCCGCTGCCTCATCGGCTGTCAGGAAGGGCATGCTCTTGGAGGTCCGACGCACGAAGATCAACTCCTTGGAGCGGTAGCGTTCGATGCATTCCGTGGGCGCGCATCGGTTAGCTCCAGCCGGCAGCCAAAAGCTCTGCTTGCTCCAGAACAGTCTCCGTCGCCTTCAACTGCATGTCGGGTGGATAGCCATTCTTTCGCAGTATCCTCTTGATAATCACGCGAAGATTCGCCCGCACGTTTTCCCGCAAGCTCCAGTCTATCGTGACATTGGCCTTAACCGCCTTCACCAACTCCTGGGCAATCAGGCGCAAGCTCGCGTCCCCAAGGACCTTGACCGCGCTGTCGTTGACCTCCAACGCGTCGTAGAACGCGACCTCGTCAAAGGTGAGCCCAAGCTCTTCGCCTCGTTGATCAGCCTTCTTGATATCTTTGGCGAGCTGGATCATCTCCTCAATGATCTGCGCAGTTTCGATGGCGCGGTTCTGATACTTGCGGACGGCTTCTTCAAGGAGTTTGGAGAAGACTCGCGCTTGTACTGCATTCGTCTTGCTCCGTGTCTTGACCTCGCCTTCCAGGAGCTTCCTGAGCATCTCCACGGCCAAGTTCCTCTGGGGCATGTTCCGCACTTCGGCAAGGAACTCATCGGAGAGGATCGAGATGTCCGGCTTCTTGAGACCTGCCGCCTCAAAGACATCGATCACGCCTTCCGAAGCAATGGCCCCCGAGACGATTTGGCGGATGGCGTATTCCATCTCATCCTTGGTCTTCTTGCCTCCGCCGATGTTCTTGGTCAATGCGGCCTTTACGGCTTGGAAGAACCCAACATCATCTCGAATCTCAATGGCGGCATCGTGCGGAACGGCTAGAGCAAAAGTGCTGGAGAGTTTGGCAACTGCATCTGAGAACCGCTGCTTTCCATCCAGCTTGCCGGTGGGACCAACGAGACCGAGCACGTGATCTTGTCCCAACTTGACGGCAGTCAAACGTTCCCCGGGAGAGCCTTGCCATGCAGACCAATCGAAACCATGCATCAGGTCGCAACAGACCTCATAGTGCTCGACCATGAGTGCGACCGCCTCTTCCTGGTCAATCGTAGCCGAACCAGTTCCACCGTTCTCGGTGTAGGTTGCAAGTGCCTGTCGAAGTTGATCCGCGAGGCCCAAGTAATCCACAACCAACCCGCCGGGCTTGTCTCGGAAAACCCGGTTCACGCGAGCAATCGCTTGCATCAGCCCGTGACCCTTCATTGGCTTGTCGATGTACATGGTGTGCATGCACGGCGCATCGAAGCCAGTTAGCCACATGTCGCGGACGATCACGAGTTTGAAGGGGTCGCTGGGGTTCTTGAAGCGGTTGGCGAGTTCTTCGCGCTTCGCCTTTGTTCGGATATGTGGCTGCCAATCCTTCTCGTCGCTCGCCGAGCCGGTCATCACGATCTTGACCTGACCCGTCGCGTCATCGTCCGAGTGCCACTCAGGGCGTAAGGAAACAATTGCTTTGTAGAGATCAATGCAGATACGACGGCTCATACAAACCACCATCGC
>DDCB01000021.1:418-928 GCA_002335425.1 Chthonomonas sp. UBA2017 | reverse complement strand
TTGAATGCGATTCTCAGAACCAACCAAAGCTTCAAGCGCTGCCCACTTGCTCTTCAGCTTCTCTTTCTTGTCCGTCTCCTCGCCCTCGGTGGCTTCCTCAAATTCAGAATCGAGTTTGGGCTTGGCATCCTCAGAAATCTGAATCTTGGCGAGGCGACTCTCGTAGTAAATCGGAACCGTCGCTCCATCCTTTACGGCTCGTTCGATGTCGTAGATGCTGATGTGGTCGCCAAAGACGGAGCGCGTGTTGGCGTCGGCTCGCTCAATCGGCGTCCCGGTGAACCCGATAAAGGATGCGCTAGGGAGCGCGTCGCGCATGTGCCGCGCGTAGCCATCCACGAAGTCGTATTGACTCCGGTGGGCTTCATCGGCAATCACGACGACGTTGGTTCGATTGGTGAGGAGATCATGCTCTCGACTGCCCTTCTCGGGGAAGAATTTGTGGATCGTGGTAAAGACCACGCCTCCCGCATTCACGCTCAAAAGCTCTCGAAGGTGGGCTCGGTCGCG
>DDCB01000021.1:0-179 GCA_002335425.1 Chthonomonas sp. UBA2017 | reverse complement strand
GCTTGAACCGGAGTCTGCCGAAGCAAATCCTGGCAACTCGCAAAGGTTCCAAAGAGCTGATCATCGAGGTCGTTTCGGTCGGTCAAAACCACGATGGTTGGATTCTTCATCGCCGGGTGCAAAATCACTCGCCCAGCGTAGAACGCCATCGTCAGGCTCTTCCCGGAACCCTGGGTGTG
>DDCB01000044.1 GCA_002335425.1 Chthonomonas sp. UBA2017 | reverse complement strand
GGACGAAGCCGACCGGATGCTCGATATGGGGTTCCTCCCCGATATCAAGCGGATCGTCGGGGCAGCACCCGTCGAACGCCAGACGATGCTCTTTAGTGCGACGCTTCCCCCCGAAGTCGAGACTCTGGCAACGGAATTTCTTCGCAATCCTGTTCGGCTAGAGGCGGACCGGTCGGGAACAACCCCCAAGCAGGTCGAACAAGAGCTCTTTTATGTCGAATTCGCCGACAAGCATGCGATTTTGGGTCAGCTGATCCAGTCTTACCGGGGTTCGATCATCGTTTTTGTCCGAACTCGCCACGGAGCGCGCAAACTTGCCAAGCACATTCGGACCGAAGGCCACAAAGCCGCCGAAATTCACTCGGATCGGACTCAGGCCCAACGGCGCGAAGCGCTCGAAGGATTCAAGTCCGGGTCATATCGAATTTTGGTGGCCACCGACATCGCCGCTCGCGGGATCGATGTGAAAGATATTGAACTCGTTTTGAACTACGACGTTCCCGAGCAGCCCGAGGACTACGTCCATCGGATCGGTCGAACCGCTAGGGCCGGAGCCCAAGGGACCGCGATCACTCTTGCGCTCCACAGCCAGCGACATCTGGTCAAGGCCATCGAGAAAATCCTCGGCGAGCCGATCCCGACAAGCCGGCGAATGGGCGCCCTCTTGGAGATGCCGAAGCCGTCTCGTCGCGCCGAAACGCGATCGGGAACGACCGACCGATCGGTCTCCGATCATGTCGAGACTCCGCCCGTGACGCCTCCGAAGTCTCGGCCCACGGCTCAGTCTCCTCAAAAGCGACGACCCTTCGAACCGTCGACCGAACCCGTGCGCCCACAACCCAACTTTTCAAAGGGCCCTAAATCGAGCCCCAAGAGGACGCACTCGGCCAAGCCGCGCCCAGCATCGGATCAGCCTCAATTCGACTCGAATGCAACTCCTGCAACGCCGAAAAACCGCCACCGACGATCCCCTGTTTCCGCCGGCGGCCCATCGCGGTCGCCAGCGTCGAAGTCGTCTCAAAAATCCGCGCCACCTGCGTTCGCTCGATTTGCGAGCCGTCGTCGCCGAAAGTAGCCGAACGCAATCCGGTTTTTCGGTTCAACGTCACGTGCCCGCCTCGCCTGGGAATGTTTGCCCAGGCGAGATGGAGGGCTTGCTTCAAAGGTCCAAGCCTACGAGAACCTCCCGTACCGACGAACAAGTGACCCCAGGAGTCGCCTTCCTTCAGCCTCGGCGGATTTTGAGCTGGAGGGTCATGTATCCGTCGATTTGGAAGTGTTCGACTCGAAGCTTGTGCTTCCCGCCGAGGGTCGCTCGCACGGTGTAGAGCGTTGGACCCTGGTATTTCCAAGCGTCGGGAATCATCGACTTGCCATCCAGATAGAGCCGGGCTCCGTCATCGGTGGTCAGCTCAAAGATGTATTCTCCCGGAGCGAGCTCGATCTCCGATTCTGCAACAGTGACAAACTGATTGACCGGTACCGAGCGAATGCGACCGGCAAAGTCGAGCTCCGGAACTTGAAGCGTATGAACTGGTTGATTCTGTAAGAACTCGGTCCATGCATCGGAGGCAAGCTGCCGAGGATCGGTCAAAGATGTCCAAGAATAAAATCGGCAATTCCAATTCTGAATGAGGAAGAATTCTGACCAACTTAAACGGACAGGCTGATCTTTTTTGATCGGTCTTCCCCAGTGATCGACTCCAGATTCACCCAGAACTTGCACATTGACTTCGCGTTCTTGGGTTCCTGGCACCCAGGAGATAAAGAGGTCAGCTTGGCCCTTTCCGATGACCAGCATCCGATCTTTTCCATTCGCATGGGTGTCCCACTGAACTTCGCGAACTCCGCCCAAAAGGCGAAGCTGAGTCACGTCGCTCGAAAGGTTCAACTTCTTCAAAACGGCCGGATCCTTCCTGGCATCGGGCACTCGAATAAGCTTGGGACTTTGAAAGTCATAAGGCCCCCATTCATCCATCAAGATCAGGTGTCGGCCGCGGGGCTGATCGGGACGGAAAAAGGGGTTCATTCCGCCAGGTAAAGGCCGGGGGCCTTGCCTCAGGACCGAATTCGGGACGCGCCACACGGTCTTCATCCCCGGGATACGGACAGAGCCGGGCTTGCGGATCGGGTCCCAATCGACTTGGTAGCGTCGGGTGGCCGATTCTTCGCCTTCGGGGTCCGGCAGCACCGCGTTCCCGCCAGCGGTCATGCGATGCGGCTCGCGGGCGACGTCGCTCGGCGCAATCCACCGTTGACTTTCATCCGTTGGCATTCCGGCTGTGTTCAAACTGCCGAAAAAAGCGACCGGGGGATGGTTAGCCGGAAGATCGCCCACGTGCAAGACCGTGTTGCGTTGCCAGTTCCATCTTCTCGTGGAGCGCACGCGGGCTTCGCCCAGCGTCATGCGCACAAAAGTGTTCTCTTCGACGGTGACGTCACGGCTTCGAGTGTCGCGGTTTTTTGGATAACCCCAATTGGGATCTTCACTGGCGTTTTGCCAAATGACAAGCCCAAGTCGATCACCAAAGAAGAGGTTATTTTGGATGCGGTTCTCTTGACCGTGCTCAATGGCGATGGCCTCAGCATTATAGGCAAAAACATTGCCGCTGATCTCAGAATCAAAACTGTAGCCTCCCCAGACTCCATGCCAACACTCCATCACGAGGTTATTCAGAAACTTATTGCGCGAAAAAGTTGCTTCAATTCCATTGGTTGGGGCGTGGCTAAAGTCGTTTCCAAAAAAGAGATTGTCGTTGCAGCCACCTTGGCCGGTGTCCATCGTAGTCTGGCCCGCCCAAAGAAAGAGCCCATCTCCGGAATGCGTCATAGAATTATAGGCAACGATGTTCTCATTGCACTGCTCATACATGAGCAAGGCGGCGGAGTCTTGTCCTCGATTGTAGACGCCATGAGAATAACCGCGCACATTGAAATCCATGCGGTTGTGCATGATGCGATTTTTGCTACTTCGATAGAGGCCCATGCCCAGCGCTGAGTTGTAGCTCAAGTCACAGTTCCAGGCGAGTCCTCCATCACTTCGGGTGATCATAAGGCCGCATTGGCCCCGGTGAACTTTGAGGCCACGGACTTCGAAGCCCGGACAGTCCACCAAGTACGCCCCGGCCCCGAACCGGAGCCATTCGTTCTTTTCGTTTTGATGAAAGCTCATCCAGTCGCTGAGGTCTTCCCTTTTCTCGTTGCTGGCGAGTCTTTGCTTCCAGTTGTCGCTGAAGTCGCAGTTGATCAACCGAAGCCCGGGCACGCCTTCCGCATGAAGTCCGACTTTGTAACCGCGGATGCGCAGATTTCGGATCGTGATGTTCTTTCCTCGGACGCGAATGCCCTCGCCGGCGCGCTCATTGGGCGGAGTATCCAGGCTCGATCCCCTGATCTCGACACCTCGAAAGTCGAGGTCGAGGTTTTCGCCCTGGATCATGATCGCAGGTTGCTGGCTCGGGAGATCGTAGGTGCCGGGGGCAAAGGTCATGGGCTGATCGATGACCATCCCCAAGCGAAGTCGAGTCGGGTTGGCAAAAGTCATCGCGACGAGGCCGAGGAGGATGAGGCTGGCAAAGAGCATCCGGACCATGATGGCTTCAGTTTGCCACGAATACGGAACTTTGGGCCTGGGCTGAATGTTTTCTCTTTAGACTGCTATAATGACCTTTGATTCGGCGGAGTTGAGGGGGTCGGAAAAGGAAAATGCCTAAGGAACGTTTGGACGAGATCGACATACACCTTCTGAAGTTGCTTCAGAAGGATGGCCGAATGAGTAACGCGGAGCTGGCTCGGCGAGTGGGGCTGTCGCCGCCTTCGGTGTTGCAGCGGCTGCGAGGTCTGGCCGATGAAGGCGTGATCGAAGGCTACCGGGTTGAGCTAAGCCAGAAGGAGCTCGGCTACTCGTTGACAGTCTTCGCCCTGGTCAGTTTGGGCATGCACCAAGATCGACCGATCGACGCTTTCCGCCAGGCGGTGGTTTCCATTCCGGAGATTCTAGACTGCCATCACGTCAGCGGCGAATTCGACTTTTTGCTCCGAATTGTAGTTCAAGACATGGCGGCCTATGAACGACTGATTCGAGAAAAGCTCAGTACGATCAAAGGGATCGGCAAGATCCAGAGTTGTTTTTCCATGGCGACGATCAAATCGGGTGGACAATTGCCACTCTAGCTCGCCAGTCGCCCATGCGAAGGCGCCTGCGGGGTAGATTGTAGACAAGATGTCGCACGCGCCCGTTTACGAAAATATCCTCCAAGCCATCGGTCAGACTCCGATTGTGAGGCTCAACCGGTTTTCTGCCGAATGTCCAGCGGAAATCTGGGCGAAATGCGAATTCATGAACCCCGGTGGGTCGGTGAAGGACCGGATCGGCCATCGCATGCTCGAAGCCGCCGAACGAGAAGGTCGAATCAAGCCCGGTGACATCTTAGTTGAACCCACGAGCGGCAACACCGGCATCGGAATCGCGCTCGCGGCGGCGGTGAAGGGCTATCAGTGCATTATCGTCATGCCGAAAAAGATGAGCCGAGAGAAGGAAGTCATGCTGCAGGCCCTGGGCGCTCAAATCGTTCGCACGCGAACAGAGGCTGGACATGACGAAGAAGACAGCCTTTTTGGCGTGGCCAAAGCGATTGCCGCGAAGCTCCCGAATGCGGTGATTCTGGATCAATACTGCAACCCGAACAATCCCGACGCCCACTTTTTTGGCACGGCCGAAGAGATTCTTGAGCAGACTCAGGGCGGGAAGTTTAATTACTTCGTCTGTGGCGTCGGCACCGGTGGGACCATCACCGGATGCGCGCGGCGATTCAAACAAGACGCTCCGCATGTGCAGATCGTCGGCGCGGACCCGATCGGCTCCATCTTGGGTGGTGGCGAAAAGGGTCCGTATCAAGTCGAAGGAATCGGCTACGACTTCTTCCCAGACGTCTTAGACAACGCCTTGGTCGATCGCTACGAGAAGATCTCGGACCAAGAGTCCTTTGATTTCGCCCGGCGTTTGGTTCGGGACGAAGGCCTGCTGGTCGGCGGCTCGTGTGGCACGGCGATGGCGGCGGCTTATCGAACTGCGAAGAATGCCCAGCCCGGCGAAAAGGTGGTCGTCATTTTGCCCGATTCGAGTCGAAACTACATGAGCAAACATTTATGCGATAACTGGATGCGAGAATACGGCTTTGATCCGGGTCCAAAGCCCCACTACATTGATTGGCCCAGCGTCTGATTCAAGACCATGCCGCTTGAGTTACGTCCTTATTCGTCAGAAACGGATGCCGATCTGCGTCAGATTTGGTCGGATGTTTATCGTGGCGGACAACCCATTCCCGCCGACGAAAAACTGCACGACGGAGATTGGGAAGATTTCCAGATTGGCTATCAGGATGGCGTGGCGGCAGCGGCCTTCAATCGCCTTCAGTTTGTCGTCACTCGCGGACAAGCGGATTTGCCCTGCTCAGGCATCGCCGCCGTAGCCGTGAAGGCGGAGTTTCGTCATCAAGGATTGGGAACTCGGCTAATGCAATTGGCGATCGAACATTCGCAATCCCAAGGCGACGTAGTTTCGCTGCTCTATCCGTTTCGACCGAGCTTTTATCGTCGCTTGGGCTATGAACACGTGGGCGAGCGAGTTGAAATCGCGGCCCCAC
Source organism: Chthonomonas sp. UBA2017 (assembly GCA_002335425.1). Lineage (GTDB taxonomy): Bacteria > Armatimonadota > Fimbriimonadia > Fimbriimonadales > Fimbriimonadaceae > UBA2017. The sequence continues at coordinate 76,874 of DDCB01000044.1, read as the reverse complement.
AGCATCGCATTCCGCCTGGCCTTATCGAGCTTCCCGTTCGACGATTGACCGCCGAAGATGCGCACTTGTTGCAACCTTGCTATGACGCTTTCATCCGCAAAATAGCCGGTTCACCTCACCGCTCGCCAGAGCAGTGGATTGAGCGCTTTGGTGAGAAGCCACCCCTTCTTTATGCTGTTGGCGATCCGGTCGAAGGTTATTTTTGGGCGAGCTCTAAAGGCGGATTTTGGGAGGAGTTATCGGTCGGGGAATTTGTCTGGTCAACGGAGCGTGGATATCGCAACCTCTTGGAAGTTTTACGCGGCTTAGCGATTAACAAAACTCCAGTCAAATGGTACGAACCCTCCCACGGGCCCTTTCGACAAAAGTTCTTGGATCAAGGCGTGACGTTAACGAGCCAGCGCCTGACGATGGGGCGAGTTTTGGATGTGCGGCGGGCTCTGAGTTTACTTCGAACGGATCAGGCCGGGGAGTTTCAAGTGAAGATCGACGATCCACAGATGCCGATAAACTCCGGCGTCTTTCGGGTTTGTTTTTCTCCCGACGGGGTGCAAGTCGAGCCCGGCTCCGAACCCGATTTTGAGCTGGATATTCGAGCATTCAGTCAGGCATTCTTTGGCGAGCCCAGCCTGATGGACTTGGCTCGCTGGGGCAGCGTACAGGTTCATCGCCCAGTCGGCCTGAACCAAGCCGAACGGCTCCTCACTCCAATCCCTGTGTATTGTCTCGCGTTCTTTTAAGACCGGACGTCTCTCTTAGAGACTGTGAACGGGAAATCGCTTGGTTAATGCGATGACATCTTGCCGAATTTGGTTGTGCGCATCCAGATTTTCTGGCTCGCGCAAAGTGCGCGCAATCAGACGAGCAATCTGACCCATCTCGGCTTCTTTCATCCCTCGCGTGGTGACCGCTGGAGTGCCTAAGCGAATGCCCGAAGTGATGAATGGCTTTTCCGTATCGTTCGGAATCGAATTCTTATTCGTCGTAATGTTGACCGTATCCAAAACATTCTGCGCGATCTTGCCGTTAATGCCATAAGGACGAAGGTCTACAAGCATCAAGTGGGAATCTGTTCCACCGCTCACAATTCGAAAACCTTCTTGCACCAGCGCCTCCGAAAGGGCGTGGGCATTGCGCCGAATTTGAGCCTGATAATCCTTAAAGCTTGGTTGCGAAGCCTCCAGAAAGGCCACTGCTTTCGCCGCAATGACGTGCATCAGCGGTCCGCCTTGAATTCCCGGAAAGAGACTGAGGTTGATCGGCTTGCTCAGTTCTTCGTTGTTCCAAAGAATCATGCCTCCACGAGGACCGCGAATGCTCTTATGCGTTGTGCTCGTGACGACATCACAATGTGGCAAAGGATTCGGATATTCGCCGGCGGCGATCAATCCCGAATAGTGCGACATGTCGCACATGTGCATCGCGCCCACTTCGTTCGCAATCTCGCGAATCTTGGCGAAATCAAACTTGCGGGAATAGGCCGTCGCTCCGCTCACAATCAGCTTGGGCTTGGACTCGATCGCAATCCGGTGCATCTCGTCGTAATCAATGTGCTCGGTTTCTGCATCAACCCCATACGGAGCGATCTGATAAAGGTGACCGCTGAAGTTCACGGGCGAGCCGTGGGTCAGGTGTCCGCCATGCGCCAGATTCATCGCCATCAGCGTGTCGCCGGGCTTGAGAAAGGCGAAGTAAACCGCCATGTTCGCTTGTGCGCCGCTGTGCGGTTGAACATTCGCAAACTTGGCCCCATACAGCGAACAAAGCCTCTCAATCGCTAAAGATTCGACCTTGTCCACGACCTCGCAGCCGCCATAGTAGCGCTTGCCCGGATAGCCCTCGGCATACTTGTCGGTCAAGACGCTCATCATTGCCTGTCGAACGGCCAGGCTGGCAATGTTTTCGCTCGCGATCAGCTCCAGGTTGTGCTCCTGGCGCTGCTCTTCTTCGTGAATCAGCTCGGCCAAAACCGGATCGGATTCAGCCAAGGTCGCGGTACGATGGGGCGGCAATGAGGTTGGGGTGGCCATACAAGGGATATTATGGCTGGTTGGCCCGGTGAATCGAGGAATGTTCGTTTTCAGAGTGGCGTAGGTTAAAACAGCATGAATGGCAAGGTGCTTTTTGGTCTGGTGAGCTTGGCGTGCATCCTCGCGACGGGGTGTCAAAAGCGCTCCATTGTCGGGTCGTGGAAGATGGATTCCAAGGCACCTTTGGAAACCATCGTTGAGTTCCGATCTGATCGCAGTCTGACGGGCCAAGTTCAAGTCATGGGCTTCGCCGCCACGATGGATGCCAATTGGGAGATTCAAGCGGATCAGGTCACTTTAAGCCGGCCGAACTTTCGCGAAGTCCCTGAGTCGGTGCTCAAGATGCTCCCCTCCGGACTCGTGGGGGCCTCCACCTATCAGATCGAATGGCTGGGTGATGGACGAATCAAGCTCAGTGGACCCGGATTCTTATCGGGAACTTACCGACGGCATGCCGGATCTCCCGATGCGTCAGCGAGTCCAGCCCGGCCCTAGCGTTCCCTCGACAAAATCGAGTAGCTTGAGCACCACTATGAGTCGGTCCAATCGCTGCATCGGGATCATCATGGCCGGGGGCTCGGGCGAGCGATTCTGGCCTTTGTCTCGGCGACTCCATCCCAAGCAGTTTTTGAACCTGAGCGATCCCGACCGCTCGATGCTGGAAGAGGCGGTGGACCGTCTGCGGCCGCTTTGCGGCGACGACGGAGTGGTGGTCGCGACCACCCCCTGGCTCGTCGAACCGACCCGAGAGCTCCTCGGACCTTCGGTGACCCTCTTTGCCGAACCGAGCAAACGCAACACCTCGGGTTGCCTCGTCTGGGCGGCCGCACAGCTCTTATCCCAAGGGGTCGATCCCGAGTCCACAAGCTGGGCGGTGGTCGCCGCCGACCATCGCATCACGCCGACCGAGGGTTTTGTGCGCACCGTCGAAAAAGCGCTCGAATGGGCAGAACAAGAACAACTCTTGGTGACCATCGGCATTCGGCCCAACCGGGCCGAGACCGGTTACGGATATATCGAAATCAGCAACGAGTGTGCTGGGCCGCTCACCGGCCACCGGGTCCAATCCTTCCACGAAAAGCCCGACCGAGACCGCGCTGAGTCCTACGTCGCGTCCCGTCGATTCTTGTGGAACAGCGGGATGTTCTTTTGGACGTTTTCAGGGTTCCTGGGCGCCCTGCAACGGCATGCGCTCGACCTCTTTGAGGCGATCACCACCATCGCCGCCGCACTTAAAGAGGGCGATCCCTTACACGCTGAGAAAATTTTTGAACAGATTCGCAATGTGTCGATCGACTACGCCTTGATGGAGAAAGCCTCCCAGGTCGGCGTGATTGAAGCCGACTTTGACTGGGACGACCTCGGCTCGTGGGATGCGCTCCCTCGATCCCGCGGGACTGACGAAGCCGGAAATGTGCAAGTTGGACAGTCTATTCTTGTCGAATCTTCGCAAAATGTCGTCTGGAACGATCGGTCTGAATCGACCCTCTGCCTGCTCGGAGTCGAGGGACTCGCGGTCGTACAGACCGAAGATTGCACGCTGATCTGCCCACTCGACCGGGCGCAAGAGATTCGCAAGCTGGTCGAAGCCGTCTCAAAAAGTCGTCCGCAATCGACATGATTGGGCACCAAACCGAAGGGTGGGGACGTAATTCCGATATGTCATCGTATGTGTTCACCCGGGTGACGCGCTTGCTGGGCGCGCTGAGCCTGCTTTGCCTCGCCTTCATCAGTTGGGCCCAGCCTCTGACCAAAGAGCAAAAGGACGCCGTCCTCAAGGGCGTTGAAGACGTCGTCGTCAACCGCGCCTTTGTGCCCGGAGTCGACTTCAAAAAGTGGCCTGAATTCATCGCCAAGCATCAAGAGGCGCTGGAAAAGGCCGAAGACGCAGCCGCTTTCGCTGGAGCCATCAATCGAGCTCTTCGCGAATTCGGCCTGAGCCACATCCGGCTTCAAACGCCCCGCGCGGCGGCCTCCCGCAATCAAACGACCGCCATCGGAACGGGGGCCTCGGTGACCAAGCGCGACGAAGGGCTCGAAGTCCGAGGGGTGAACGAAAACGCCTCCGCCAAAGCCGCTGGACTCCAGCCAGGCGACGTTATCACCAAAGTGAACGGTCAAAAGGCGGACGATCCCAGCAAGCTCGAAGGCGAAAAAGGGTCGAAAGTCGAAGTCGAAGTCAAAAAGGCCAACGGCGAAACCAAAACCGTCACGCTCGAACGAACGGAGTATTCCACGGTCCGAAAAGAGACCCTGACTTGGGTCGATGAAGAGACCGCCGTTCTGCGAGTGTTCACCTTTGCCGCCGGATATGGTCGGCAAAACATCGAGACGCTGATGACCGAAGCCGCCAAGGCCAAGTACTTGGTCCTCGATCTGCGAAACAACGGCGGGGGCGCGACCAACAACCTCAATCACCTGCTGAGTTTGTTGCTCCCTGACCAAACGCCTTACGGCGTCTTCGTGAACCGCACCACCGCCGCCCGCTTTGCCGAAGAGACGAAGAAGGATCCGAACGACCCGATCGCGATTGCCCAATGGAGCTCGGCCCAAGTCAAGACCCGAGCGCGAACGACGGTCCCTCCATTCAGCGGCAAGATCGCCGTTCTCATCAACCGAGGGTCGGGCAGCGCCAGCGAAATTGCCGCCGCCGCCCTGCGCGAGAGCGCTTCGGCACCACTGGTCGGATCGCGGACCGCGGGCGCCGTGCTCGCGTCGATCTTCCGACCGCTTCCCGAAGGGTTTGCGATCCAGTTCCCGGTGAGCGACTTCGTGACCGCCAAGGGGGTGCGCCTGGAAAAGAACCCGCTCGTGCCCGACATCGAGGTCACAACCGTTCGCAACGACCAGTCTGATCCGGCCCGAGACAAAGCCATCGAAAAGCTCAAGTCAGGCGGCTAAGCGTCCGTCATACCCACGAAAAAGCAGGCCCGTGACCGATTCGGTCACGGGCCTGCTGGATTTGAGATCGCACAAACTTAAAGCTCTTCTTCGTCTTCCCCTAAGTCATCGACCGCTGCGATGTCATCGCCTTCGCTCCGGACTGCCGTCGGCTCCAAAGTGACTTGAGTGATGTTCTTGATCTGCCGGTTCGGGCAGTTGTTGCAAACAAAGGTCACCTGAACTCCTTCGAGCCAGCGAGGGACCTTCTCCATCGGTTTTCCACACATGCATTGGACCATGATTAGCCATTCACCTCTTTCTTCTCTTCTTCTTCCAGGACTTTGAGAACGCCGGACCCCGTCCCCCGTTCGGCCATCTCTTCCTCGTAATGTTGGACCGTCGCCCGATGACTCAAAATTCCGTTGATCAAAAGCACGACCGCCCCACCGAGATAAATCCAAATCAAGCCAGGCTCTTCCACTTGGCCGGGGTCACGAACGGCTTCGGGCCCACGAACTAGGCCATAAAGAACCACGACAAACAAAAATCCAGCGAACCAGAAGTACGAATTCTTCCAGGCTGCTGGCTTGGGGAGGCGTTTGGTCTGAACTTTCGAATCGGCCACAGAGGGCTCTAGGTTACCCTAGACGCGGATATCGATCACGCGGCCTTTGCCTTCGGCCATCTTCATCAGCATTTGAGCTTCGCTCTGCTGTTGCTCCAAGACCTTTTTCAGCAAGGAGACTTGGACTGCCTGCTTGGTCGGCGCGGCATTCTGCAGAGCCGACAAAACGGCGGCGGTGGCAGAAGTCGATGAAGTCGTTGGGCCGACACTCATGGTCATAGGAATGATCGGCAATCCCAGCAGAATCTGGAGCCCCCCCTAAAGAGCAATCAAAATCGAAACTTGCGCCAGTGGTGAATGACCCGCAGGCTGTAGGTTAAAAAGTTCAGGTAGTCCCTCATGAAGTCCACGACCGATGACAGGACCTCGTCTGTCCGACGACGATTGAGCAGAGCGGCCAAGTTATAGACCAAGTAGAACTGAAGCACTCCACCCCAGAAGCTGATCAAGACGGTGGTTCGAAGATCAAAGTGACCGAGCCCAAAGTGCGTCAAGGTCACCACGAGCAATGCACTGAAACTCATCACAAACTGAGCGACAAAGCTGTAGTCTCGGCCGCACAAGAGGCCGTACAGGGCGGGCAGGACTGCAGCCCATGCCAAGATCTCAACTGGCCAATCGAGCCTCCTGAGAATCGCAATGCAGAATGCGGCCAAAGGGATCCACAAGGCACCCAAAACCGCCGACGTCAAAGTGTCCCATCGGGTGCCCCGCCACAATCGCCGGCTCGCCGAAAGGGCCAAACTCAAGACCAACATCAACCAGAAATTGGTGGCATCCCCAAACGGAGATCGGACGCTCACCACACCGACGCCGACGGCAAAGCAAAGTCCAAGCCACCCGAGCCAAACTTTTCGCAGAAAGGCGATTCGAACGTCATACGCGGCTTCGGCAACGTTGCCTTCGATGACTTCTTGTTCAGGAAAATAGGGTTGAACTTGCATCTTTATTGCGCATTCAACCGGACCGAGACCGTTTTGGAAGGGTCTTGGTCGGGATGAGAGGATTTGAACCTCCGACCTCCTCGTCCCGAACGAGGCGCTCTACCAAGCTGAGCCACATCCCGACTCTCGAATCATTCTACCTGAGCTACTTGGCCAAGCCTTCGGGAAACCAGATCGACAGCTCTCGCTCGGCGGCTTCAGCATCGCTGCTGGAGTGAGTCAAATTGTCGTCGATGGTCAAGGCAAAGTCGCCTCGAATGGTGCCTGGGGTCGCCTCCAGCGGATTCGTCGCTCCCATCATCGTGCGGATCGCCTTCACCGCGTTCGTTCCCCGAACGGCGATCGCGACGATCGGGCCGCTGGTCAGATAGTCACAAACGTCCTTGAAAAAGGGCCGCTCACGATGCTCGGAGTAATGCTCTTCGACTCGGGCTCGGTCGGCAGCAAAGAGCTTCATGCCCACAATTTGAAGGTTCCTCGCCTCGATGCGGCGGGTGATCTCACCGATGAGATTCCGCTCAACTCCACCCGGCTTGATCAAAACTAGTGTCGTTTCCATACGAGCCCCTAGGATACCTTTTCAGGCTATCGCCACCCATATCCCCACCAGTTGGCGGGAGCCACCCGCTCTTGCGGGCGCGCCTTTTCGAAGACGAAGCCGATCGGTGCCGGGCCGGGATCGTCGCTCCGACCGTTGTATTGGGTCGCCCCCCAGCGCTCCCCGGCGAGAACGAGCTCGAAACTCTGGAAGACCTGTTTCGAGCGACTCCAAACGGCTCGCCCCATCACTTGGAGGCGGAGGCCCCGACTTTGGGGCGTCGGTCGATTCATGTCGCGAAATCCGTCGATGGACCATTGGCCCTGATCGCCCGCCCGAATGGACCCCGTCACCCGAATGGTCTGGAGATCACCCCGCACGTCCTCAGTTTTGAATTCAAACAAGGCGCGCTCGACTTGATTCGGTTCCCAAACCGGACTCTGGCCACGCACGATGTCGATGATGTGGAGCCGGACCCATCGTCGGGCGACTTCGTCCGAGACATAAGCCGTCGCCCCGGCCTGAGGCTCAGGGACCATCGAGAGCATCTCAGCTCGGCGGAACCAACAAAAGTCGATGTTGAACGCCTGACCGCGCCAGTCGGAACTCGTTTTGGTCCGAGGGAGGTCCCTTGTCGTCATTCGGAGCACCAGTCCGTCTGCGGGATAGAATCGCTCGAATCGCTGAGGCGCGTTCTCCGGACGAAGTTGCGATTCCGGCAACCGCCGAAGGGCGGGGTCCATCTGGTCCCAAGCGGCCTTCGCTTTGCGAAGCATATCGGCGACCCGCTTGGGGTCATTGTGGTTGAGCGAGCCCAAAAACTCGCCACTCGGGGTCAAGGCGTAAGTCCCTTGTCGGGTGTTCGTGGGCTGGACCCGCCCCGCATAATGGCCCTTCTCAGCCACTTTTCGAAAGAGCTTCCCCTCCAGATCGTCGGCCCGTTGAAGCCGCGCCACCTCATCGGCCGCTGGGATAAAAAAGGCGAGTTCTCGTAGCACTTCGGGGTGAGACCAGACAGACTGCCTGGCAATGACTCCGTTGTTTCACGTACAGCCGAGTGGGTGACCGTTCATGGCCCAAAGCAGAATCGGCCGGTTCTGGCGTTGGCCTTCCACAATCGCCTCCCACAACGTCGCCCGCCAAGGCACTTCCTGAAACTGGATCTCCTGCGGCTTGGGCAAGACATGGGACTTGATCTGCGAATAGGTCGTCGAGGTCAGAATTTCGGCCGGCGCAGACGGAGTTGAAGACTGAGTCAAAGTCTGCGATCCGAGCACCCAAGTAGCGAGCCACATCATCATGATCGTATTATAGGCTTAATGGGATTACGATCTCGAACAAACATGAGAGGCAAAGCCACTTTTGCCAAGACGGTTTTCATCACTTTGAGCGAGGCCTCTTTTTCGTGAAAGTCGCTACTGAGACCGATCAAGACGAGCGAAGCTGGCACCTCTTGAAGAGCCTCTTCGATCGCTCCGGCAATATCTCGCGCTCGCTCAATTCGGAGAGTTGTCGAAACCTCCGCCGCATCTAACGTCTTGCGGTGACTTTCCAACGTGCGCTTGGCGAGATCTTCCGCCTCGGGCATCGGCGAGTGGATGGGGAGTTCCCGCGGCACCAAGATGGGAAAAAGAAGGCACACTTCGGTCGGAATTCGATCCGACTGCTCGACTGCTTGCTTGATCGCATACGCATCACTCTCGACACCTTCGAGCATGACCAAAACCGTCCGTTCGACCTCTTTTCGGCGGGTCTTTTTACCCCCTTCCTCGGTGAGGAGATCGAGGGATCGCCGAGCATTTTCAATCGTATCTGCGATGGGCAATTGAGAACGAACTTCAGGAACAGATTTCAGAACTTCATGCACGGAGGGAGGGACGGCTGCGACAATAATCCGCGCATCAAATCGACGGATAAACTCCATGGCGTCTCGGAAAGTTTCTGCCCCCGCAGGCGTACATTCATCGATGCCTGAACAATCGATAATGACCCCGGATGGATGCCGCTTCAGTGTGAGCGAAATCGCGGTGTGAATGGTATCCCAAAAGTTTGAGCGAAGCGCCCCCGAAAGGATAATGATGTCTTCATAACTTTCGACAATCATTTTAAGAAGTACCTCACATTCGTAATCACGACGTTTCGACGGCTCCCCAGCGACATTTTAAGCAAGACAGCAGCATTGTTATGCAGGAGACCATGATACCACTTCTTGGGCACAGCTTGAGGCACAATCACGGTGATCATCGAGTTTGGCTCTTCTTCGATGGTTTGATCAATATATTCGATAATCGGCTCGATCAGAGATCGATAAGGAGACTCTAAGATCACGAGCGGAATATCGGCACCAAACTCGTTCCACTGTTTCTTGATTTCATCGACATTTTTGGAATCCAAAGTGACGTGCACGGCCCGGCAATCTCGCGCCATCGACTTCGCGTAACCAATCGCCTGTAAAATCCCACGATGAACCCGAGGAACCAAGAGAAGCACGGTCGATTCAACCGGCGCCAGTTTGTCCTGTGAACTCAAGGTGAGCTCTTGGGCTAAGTAACGATAATGCCTCTTGATCGCGGTCATCAAAATGAGCATCGCTCCGACCGCAAAAGGAACAATATACGCACCGGCACTCCACTTCGAAAAAGCGATCACCACGAGGACGACACTTGTTATGATTCCTCCCAACAAACTGATCAAAAGCGCCCCCGTTCTTCGATGCCGCTTTAAGTAGACGACCATGCCAAATTGGCTGAGCGTGAACGACGTGAAAACGCCGATGGCATAAAGAGGAACGAGCCGGTGCGTGTCCCCCTTAAAGACCACAATCAGGAGACCTGCCACAATCGAGAGCAAGATGATGCCGTTCTGAAACACCAAGCGGTCTCCGACGCTGGCGAGCTGCCGCGGAAGATAACCATCTTTGGCGATCATGCTCGCGAGTCGAGGGAAATCCGCATAGGCCGTGTTCGCTGCCATAAAGAGGATCGCGGCCGTGGCGACTTGGATCACGAAGAACATGAACTCAAAGCCCGAACTCTGAGTTCGGAAGACGGCATCCGCGAGCTGAGACGTCACCGTCATATAGCCCGGTTCACTGACCGACATCGGCGCGACGTGGAACTTCTCCGCGATCAAACTGGCTCCGCCAAACATCACCGCGAGTAAGGCCGCCATGATCGCCAAAGTCATCGAAGCGTTCTTCGCAACCGGCTCGCGAAATGCAGTGGTTCCGTTCGAAATCGCCTCGATCCCGGTCAACGCCGTGCAACCGCTGGAGAAAGCCTTCAGCATCAATAACAGCCCAATGGTCCCCGTATGGTCCTCGCGGGCCTGCACCATTTCGGGCGGAATCGGACGCCCCGGCACAAAGAATCCCACGATGATTAACGTAATGAACGACGCGATAAACAGATAGGTCGGAATCGAGAATAGAGCACCGCTTTCTCGGGCACCCCGGAGGTTCGCGATCGAAAGCAGCGCGACCGCGCCTAATCCAATGTGGATCATGTAAGGCTGGGTGGCTGGCGCCATCGAAATCACCGCCAAAACCCCCGCCGAAACCGAGACCGCCACCGTCAGGATGTAGTCAATCAGCAGCGAAGCCCCCGCAATTTCGCCGGGAAACGGACCGAGGTTCGACTTGGCGACCGTGTAAGAACCGCCACCTTCGGGATACGCATGAATCGTCTGGAAATAGCTGATCGAAACGATCGCGATGAGCACGGCAATCGCGATCGCGAAGTCGAAGGTCTTCGGATACAGCGCAACCCCGCCTCCCAAGGCCGTCATGCCCAGCGCTAGCATGATCTCTTCCGTGGCGTACGCAACGGAGGAAAGTGCGTCCGAAGCAAAAACGGGCAAGGCGACCCGCTTACGGAGGCGTTCCTGATGCGCGTGTTTCGAAGCAATCGGCGCTCCGAACAGCGCCCGCTTCAAGCGTCCAAAACCGGTTGACTCCATGCCGTTAGCTCAGATTCGCGGCGGAGGATCGAATTCCTATCAAGTCGAGCTGAAGATTCATTTCAAGCAACATCCGAGGCGAGGATTGAAGCCCCAGTGCTCGGCGTGGATTCAAGCTGCATGCCCAAATCGCCGATTCTCGACCAAAATCATCGGCCCAGTTCCGAAAGACCTGATCGAGAGTCGCCTTGCTCCCCGCGAGTGACCCATCCCGCAATCGCACCGAGGTCGCATCAATCTCAACGTCATGACCCCAAAGCTGGAGCGAAGCTCCAGGAGTCAGTCCGGCTGCCGCCGATGCGTCGCTGACGCCGAGCATCTGCCTCTCGGAACGAGATTGTATTAAAATTTTTGCCGATTCCTTGCATACATGAACGCGATCATAGATCAGTTCGCACATCAAGTCGGGCTGACTCAGAACATATCCGACCGCCCCCGCCTCTCGATGGTGGAGCCCTCGCATCGCGTTATAGGTGTGCGTCACCTGGGTTGCGCCAAATTCAAATCCGCGGCGCATCTCCTCGAACGTCGCGTCGGTGTGGCCTAAACTCACGCGGACCCCTCGTTTCTGTAGCCGCAAAATGAGGTCCAACGCCCGAGGCCGCTCCGGAGCGAGCGTGACCACACGAAGCGCCGGATGATCCAAAAGAGGGTCCCAGTCGGACGGACCCCCCGGCGGATCAACGATCCAGTCCTGCGGCTGGGCGCCCGGAAACTTCGGACTCAAAAAAGGCCCTTCGAGGTGAAAACCAAGGATGCGAGGATCGTCGAGCGGCAATCCTTCGAGGGCCCTCGCCACGTCTGTCGGCGACGCGGTCACGCTCGTCGGCAAAAACCCCTCGATGCCGCGCTTTTCGAAGGCATCTGCGAGCCAAAGGAGATCCTGGCGACATTTCGACGGCCCCTCCGCTCCCGAAGCCATCCAGTCGATCCCAAATCCGCCATGACAATGCAGATCGATCAATCCTGGCATCAGCAGGAGATCAGGTGATTTTTCGACCCGTTCGTAAAGCGGCTCCGGCCCCCACGTGATCCAGTACGCCCCATAGCCTTGGGGCCCAAAAGTTTCGTACACCGTCTTCATGGAGCTTTTGCGAACCCGCGCTCATTTCGCACAATGACACCTTCGAGTTCCAGCATCGTGAGTTCGCCCAAGATCTCGGTGATCGACTGATCGAGCTTTACCGCAAGGGTTTCGGCTGTAGCCGGCTCTTGGCTCAAGATGTGCAACAACTGAGCTTGAAGGTCGTTCGCCGCGACAGGCTCAGCTTCGGCGAGCGGTGGCAACCCCAGATACTCCAGAACATGATCGGGGTGGTCGATCAAGGTCGCTCCCTCTCGAATCAGAGCGTGGGAGCCGCGAAACCCGAATCGATCGATCGGCCCCGGAACCACCAAGACATCTCGGCCTAAATCGAGCATCGCCTTGGCCGTCGAAAGAGCCCCCGACTTGGCCGGAGCCTCCACGACAACGAGCACGTCGCTCAAAGCCGCAATCAAGGTGTTACGGGTCAAAAAGTCGTGTTCAAAAGGCTTCCGTCCTGCGGCAAACTGGCTGATCAGACAACCCCGCTCGCGAATGGCTCGATACAAGTTCTCGTGCGCCTTGGGATAGGCGATATCGATGCCACACGGCAAAACCGCCACCGTCGCTCCCCGGGCATCCAGGGCCCCAGTATGAGCATGAGCATCGATTCCGCCCGCCCCGCCGCTCAGAATCGTGACCCCACACCGAGCTAACGATTCGGATAACTTTTGCGCACAAGCCTTCCCATAACTCGACGCGGATCGAGTGCCGACGATCCCGACACAGGGGGCCTTCAAGACCGACGGATCTCCCCAAGCCATGAGCACTGAGGGCGCCACCCCCTCATGCAGACGGTCAGGATATTCATCCGGAAAGAGAAATTTTGCCCCTTGACGCAGGGCCTGTTGCAGTGCCGTTTGGTCAGCACCTCGGGCTCGATTCTGCTCGCCCGGAGTCAGAAGCCGACCCGAAAGCAGCTGAGCCAGAGGGCTCAGAGACTGAGACTCGATCTCAGCGAGCACCGCGTTCGCCTTTTCGGGGGCAAGTTCTGCGGAGAGCAGAACTTGCCAGAATTCAGCGTTCTCGCGAAGCGAGTTAGACACCCCCGCCGCCTCGACCTCCACCACCCGCAGGCGGAGTTGCCGAAGGCGGCCCAGAAAGCCGGAGCGAGGAATCAGCGGCAACCACAAATGTGAAATCATTTCGATTCCCCATCCAATCGTACACGCGAACCAAGATTGTCTTCCGGCCATCCGTCAGGACCGGGTTGTTCGACGAACCTCCGAACTGGACGGTCAAAATCCCTTCGCGAGTGATTCGGCTCGTGTAGTCGATCCCATCGATCGTCACTTTGGCGAGGTCAAAGTTCACTCCGCTCGCTTCATCTTCCACACGAAACGCGAGCTGGAAAGGCGGATTCGGGTTCACTTGGTCGCCTGGATTCGGGAAGAGCATCCGAACGGTGGGCGGCGTCAGATCGACGCCGTTTTTCTTGTCGAAAGCGAGAATGCTGCCGTCCCGCGCGATGACGATCATCGTGTCGCCAGAGACCACGGGCGAACCGGCCACCGTCACAAAGGTTGGAGGCCCCGCCGGAGCGGCTGCCGATCCCCCGGCGGGCTGGCTGGCGGAAGGGGCAAAGGTTGAACCCGGCAAGGGTCGTACGATGTAGTTCCAGATGAGCGACCCGGCCTTGATATCGACCATGTTGATCGACCCGTTCAAGGTGGGCACGAGGGCGTATCGCCCGATGCCGACCGGAGGCGCCGCCACGCTCGACTGAAAATCGAGCGGAGTGCGCATCATCGTGCGCCCGCTGGGGTCAAAGCTCATCCCCGTTCCGTCTCGGGTCACGACAAAAACACCTTCGGCCGTCACCGTGGGGCTCGAGGAAAGCGGCGTCCCAGCGTTGCGTTGCCATCGGACCCCACCACCATTGCCGTTCACCGCGATGACAAAGTCACCGCTGTTGACGACGATCAGGTCGCCAAAAACCGTCGGCTTCACATCGGGCCCGAGTTCGCTGAACCGAGTCCGCCACGCAACTCGCTTGGTATCGAGGTCGATCGCCAACATCTCGAAAGACTGGGTGCAGACGATGAGCCGATTCCGGAAAAGGATCGGGCTGCCGAGGACGCCATCTTCGATCTTCAGCGGCTCTCGCCACGCGGCGACCCCGCTCGTCACGTCGATGGCTTGAAATTGACTATCGCCGAACATCACAACCGCCACCGGGCCATCGGCCAAAACCTCGCTTGTGATCGGCTCGGGGGCGGTGAACTGCCACTTCGCCACGCCGGTCGCGGCGTCCGCCGCATAAACCATCTTGTTGTCCGCGCCCGCGATGAGCAGGCCTTGAGTGATCACCGCGCCACGCCGAAAGTTCGCCGGGAGCGGATCAGCCGCGGGATAACGCCAAACCTGGTTGCCGGTGGCAAGGTCGAGCGAATACATGCGACTCCCGACTGCGACATAAACACGGTCTCCGCTGATGATCGGCGACCCGCCCGGAGGAACGGTACTCGTTTGTGCCCATCGCCAAGCAAGCGGCGCCGGGCCATCAAACTGCGCGTGGGCCCAAGTGGCCACCAAGGCCACCGCGACCCCGGTCGCAGCACGAAGCGAAACAAACCATCGATTTCGACTTTTCAACGTATCTCCTTGCCGCCGTTGGGCGGACTGCCCCCTCGAAACTCAGCTTGAAGTATAGCGGCCCGATGCCCGCCATGTCCAGCAAACTTCACCGAGGAGATAGACGCCTGAAGCGCCCCGATTTGATACGGACAAATTTCGAGGAGGACTCAGCGGGTCCCCCAAGAGTTGATTCGCCACCACGCCCCTTGGTCGTGCGGAACGAACGACGGGTGTGAGAGGTGCTCGAACGAGGGCAGGTACCCCAACTGTCCGGCCCCCACTTCGCGAATGCGGGCGATCACCCGCTCGACATGGGCCTTCGCGATCTTGATCCGTTCGAGGTCGGCCAAGCTCCCTCCGATTCGATGATGGTTTTGGCGAGCAATCTTGCTCAAATCGTCAAACAAGCCACGAAGAGGAGCCATCGCGGTGATCGCCTCGGAAGGCAACTTCTGTCGATACTTTTCGACGGATTTATCGACAATTCTCACGAAATCTATCGCACTGCGGACAAAGTGCGTCACCCCCTGTTCCGCCAGGCCAGGGGCCACCAACGCCGCTTCGTCCAGCAGTTTCAGAATCGCCTCCCCCGAGGGCCCCACCCAGTCCTCTCGATGATGAACCCACAACCAGAACGGGTTGGAATAGAGCAGGAATCGGCATTTCAAGCTGCTGCGATGAGTCGAGTATTCAAATCCAGGATGCTGCTGGAGCTCGTTCCCCATCAGCTCGCTCCATCGGCTGTGGTCGGGGCTTCGGTCCCGATAGGCCTGCTCGAGGCACGCCTCCCCGACGGACCGATCGTTCAAGAGCTGTCCCACCCCTTGGATTGCCGGGAAGAGCGTGTCATAAGCCCCCATCAGGCCACATTCCCAGGTGGTCAAACAGACTCCATGCAGGCCCAGTCGATCTGCATCGGCGACCACTTGGGCGATGTTCTCTTGGCTCGGCCCCAGGTGCATCCAGGCGGCGTTGTAAGTTTGGATCGAAGGACACGCGACGACTTCAAAGCCCATCTCTCGGAGGCGAGCCGACGACTCGGCCACCCCGCCAAAGTACTGCCAGTCAAAAAGAAGCGTCTCCTTCGGAAGTTCGTCGGCGGCTCCTGGGTTCGCCAAAATCATATCTGCCCAAAGAGCAGGGCGACGGCCCGACTTGAGGACCATCATGGCAAGCGGACCGAAGTGCTCCCGAAAAAGCCGCTCGACGCCACCCGGCTCCTGGGCGAGGTCGGCCAGAATCGGTGCGGTTCTCAGCTCACTGGCCTCATCACCTCCTAAGTGCAAGATTTCAGAATCAAAACATAACAAAGTATCCTCAACGAGCCGCTCGCAAAGATCGATGAAAGCAGGATTCAGCGGGTCGCCCATCATGCCTTGAAAGGTCTGTGCGGCCAGATCTCGCCCCGGCTCGGTGAAAAGAAAGCCCTCCATGTGGCTCAAGGTGTTGATCATCGGGATGATCTGCAGGCTCGGGAACTCGCTTTGGAGGCTCGCGACGTGCTCTGCGCTGAGCGCCCCGACTCCGTGAGCCCAGGGCGTGCTGGGGTATTCGAACCGGTGCTCCAGATAGAGCCCGAGGGCGTTGTATCCGGACTCCTGACTCAAACTGGCGATTTCGTAGAGGTGGTCAAGGGTGGGACACTGCTCGCGGGCCAGGTCGTAGCTCCACATCTTGAGTTGCATGGGGCTATTCTACGTCCCGGAAAGAGGGACCGGGCCGATCTCGGCGAAAAAAATGCCGACCCGTTTCCGGGCCGGCGATTTCAGGTCTTGTGCTTGTCGTCTTGCTGATAAAAATCGGTGTCTTTGCCCTTTCGTTTCGATTGGGAGTAATCAGCTATCAATAATCTATCACAATTTTCCGGGAATTGGTAGTGCTTTTCCACGGATTTGTTGTTTTTTTTGACGATCCCCGAAAAAGTCCTCCTTTTCTAGGACGAAGTGAACCCAAATTTGTTCCGCTGATAGGAGAAAATGGCCCAGGCCTGATGGCCCGGACCGCCCCTTGCAGTCGCCCCGAACTCGTATGGCATGACCATGACAGTAGAGCACCTATTGCGCGAACCATCAGCCATTGATCCTGCAATCAACCTCTTTTTGCGCGAAAAATCCGTGTATAATCTCAATGAGGGGCATTTTTTGGCCAATTCATAGGAAAGAAAATGTTAATCGAATTTATCGTCGGCAACTATCGGTCGATCAAGACCGAGCAACGGTTAAGCATGGTCGCGAGTCGGGATAAGTCGCTGCAAGACCACCTGATCAGGACGGGAGTCCGAGTGGGCGGGTCGCCTCTGAACCTTCTTCGCTCAGTTCTTCTCTACGGGCCGAATGCGAGTGGCAAGTCCAATGTCTGCGCGGCGATCAATGCCATGTGGCAGATGGTCATCAATTCCGCGACCAAAATGAATGAAGGCGACGAGATCCCGCTCATGGATGCCTACCGATTGGATTCTAGGTCCGTGAATGAGCCGTCAATGTTCGAAGTGACCGTCTTGTTGTCGAACGAGATTATTCGCTATGGTTGCCAAATCACTCCTAGTGTTGTTACCGAAGAGTGGATGTACAGCCGAAAGACTGTCGCCAAGGCTCCCGAAGTACTTCTGTTTCACCGTGTCGGTGGCGATCCCAACCAATGGAAATTCGGAGCATCGTTTCGAGGTAATAAAGAAACACTTCGGCAAAGCACGCGCTCCAATTGCTTACTGCTTTCCAAAGCAGCACAGGAAAACAACAATACTGTCCTACCTCTTTACAATTGGTTCCGGAACCAGCTGGAATATATTGATATGGCAGATTCGCCGAAGCGACACATTGATCGAGCCATAGTAAGATCCGCGAGAGGAGAAATTGACTGCGTGTCTATTGGCGGAATCGTTCAAGTAGCAGACAGCACGGTGTTCGATGTACAGGCCAAGGTGGAAGAAATGGAGGTCCCTTCCGACGTCAGAGAATTTATGAAGATTAAGGGACGCGAACTACCAGATCGTATACCAGCTTCGAAGGTGACATTTGGTCGGAAAGCTGAAGGTACTGATGACCTTGCTCGATTCGATATGTCTGAAGAATCGAATGGAACGCAGCGCTTCTTTGCGATTGCTAGCTGGCTCGTCGAAGCATTCCGCGAAGGAAAGACTGTGGTCATCGACGAACTCGAATCGTCACTTCATACCATTTTGACGCAACAAATCATGGACGTTTTCAACGACCCCGAGCTCGGCGCCAAGGGAAGCCAGTTCATCGTCGCGACCCATGACACAAACTTGTTAGACGTTGAGAAAATCAGGCGAGATCAGATTTATCTAGTTGAGAAAGATCCAACAGGCGCGACCGAGATCTATTCACTTTGGGATTTCCAGCCCAAGCCGCGCGTTGATGCTTCCCTGGAGAGCCGATATCTCGCCGGAAGGTTCGGCGGCGTTCCGATTTTGGGGAACCTCAAACTGGCCATAGCGGAGGCGTTGATCTCACACTCGGAGGCGAATGGGTAGATCCTTCAGGCGAGTCAAACAGTCGATTCCAGAGCGTCGGACCGTCTGCGTCGTAGTTGAGGGCAAAAAAACGGAGAAAAATTACTTCATTGATGCGAAGGCTGAGTTCGATCAGAGGCGCGAAGGCATCCTCACGGTGATTGCCGCATCAGGCGGCTCGGCTTCGCAAATCCTCGACAAATCGATCAAGAAAGCCACGTCAGAATTTGATGAAGTATGGTGCGTCCTCGACGCTGATACATTTGGGGCGAATTCTGCCGATCATCAAAAGTTGGAACGGGCTCAAAGAGCTAAGATCAAAGTCATCTTCTCGAACCCCTGCTTCGAGGTCTGGCACCTCCTCCATTTTTCCAACAGTCACCGCTCCTTTCATAACTGTGGCAAGGTGAAGGAGGCCGTCGAGAAGCGGTCTGATCAATTCAAATCTTCAAAAAGTATGTGGCATGCATTGCGGGAGATTTTGAACACAGGAACGCCGTTCGAAAATGCGGCCCATGTCAAGAAGCAGCACGGAATCGCACCAGGGTCTTCGTGCCGAGAAAACAACTGCTCGACCGACGTCGACGAGATCCTAATCGCACTCGGATTCGGGCCCTCGGCCCCGGACCGGGCTTGAGGTCCCGAACAGACTCAGGCAACGCCCACCTCTCCCAACAGGGGTGTGAATTCCGCATGAACAAACTGGTCGGGGCGGTGTGATTCGAACACACGACCCCCTGGTCCCAAACCAGGTGCGCTACCAAGCTGCGCCACGCCCCGACGGTCGAATCCTCATTCTACCCGACCAGGGCATTCGCCTGGGGTCCGGCCGCGGCCGCTCGATCGCGCTCCAGGCTCCGGTAAACTTGCGGATATGGTCTCTCCCTCCAAGCGCCTTGGCGTGATCCCACCTTATCTGTTTGCCGAAATCGCCCGCATTCGCGATGAGGCCGAAGCCCAAGGGGTGGACGTGATCGACCTGGGCATCGGCGATCCCGATCTGCCCACCCCCGAACCGGTCATCGAGGCTCTCAAAACCGCCGTTTTGAACCCCGAAACCCATCGCTACGACGAAACGCCGCGCGGCTGGAAGCCGTTCCTCCAGGCCGCCGCAAGTTGGTACGAGCGAGAATTCGGAGTCACCGTTGACCCCGAAACCCAGGTCGGCCAGGTCATCGGAACCAAAGAGGGTCTGGCG
Organism: Chthonomonas sp. UBA2017; assembly: GCA_002335425.1. Classification (GTDB taxonomy): domain Bacteria; phylum Armatimonadota; class Fimbriimonadia; order Fimbriimonadales; family Fimbriimonadaceae; genus UBA2017. Next base: position 57,566 of record DDCB01000044.1, on the reverse strand, counting down.
CACCTCGCCTGGGCCTTTGCCGATCCTGGAGATGTCGTCATCACGCCGAACCCGGGGTACACGGTCTATAAGGTGAACTCGCTCATGGCAGGAGCTGAAGTCTACGAGACCCCGCTCCACGAAAAGAACGGGTACCTCCCGGTTTTGGCCGACATCCCGACCGAGATCGCCCGACGAGCCAAGCTTTTTTACGTCTGCTACCCGCACAACCCGACTGGCGCCGTCGCCACCCCGGAGTTTTATCAAGAGGCCGTCGAATTTTGTCGCCAGCATGACATCCTGCTCGTCAACGACATGGCCTACAGCACGGTGACCTTTGATGGCTTTCGAAACCCAACTGCCCTTCAGGTCCCAGGTGCCCAAGATCACGTGGTCGAGTTCCATTCGCTGAGCAAAATGTATAACATGACCGGCTGGAGACTTGGATTTTCCATCGGAAATCCCGTGGCGGTTCAGACGCTTCAGCGTCTGAAATCCAATCTCGATTCCAAGGCCTTCCCGGCGATCAGCGAAGCCGGGGCCTACGCGCTGAACCATCTGGACAACGCGGCAACTCTCGCGATCTATCAGCGCCGCCGCGACCACCTCGTGGACGGCCTGAATTCGATTGGCTGGAAGGTCCCCAAGCCTCAGGCGACCTTTTATGTGTGGGCGCGAGTGCCTCGCTCCGACATGACCAGCTCCGAGTTCGCCGCCGAGCTCCTGAAGCGAACCGGTGTGGTCGTCATTCCCGGCAATGGCTATGGGTCCGAAGGCGAAGGCTACGTCCGAATGTCGCTCACCCTCCAAGGGGATCGAAATGGCGAACGATTTGCCGAGGTCGTCCAGCGAATCCAAGCGTCTGGCCTCCTCTCCCAAGTAGAAATGACGGTTTAGCACCAAAAAACCTGACAGTCCACTGCAACCTAGTGAGAATTCGGTGGAGGAGGGCCTTTCCGAGCCCCGATCATTTCCCTGTCGAACCGGACCGGGCGAGCACTCTGCTCCTCCGGCGAGGGTTCGTCGATGGGAACGATGCCACTTTACTCCTACGTTGCGATAGACCCGTCTGGCCGGACCGTCAAAAGTACGATCGAGGCCGAAAGCGAGAGCTTTGTCCTAGCAAAGCTCCGGGATCAGTCTCTGCACTGCCTGGAGATGAAGGCCGTCAAGAAGAAGTCGAGCGTCAGCCTCGGGCAAAAGAAGATGAAGCCCAAGTCGCTCGTTGTCTTCTCGCGGCAGTTCGCCACGATGATCGACGCGGGCATCCCCATCTTGCGCTGCTTGGACATTTTGTCGACCCAAACCAAGGACCCGGCTCTGAAAGTCGCGGTCGAGCAGATCACCGCCGACGTCAAGGGCGGTCTGGCGCTGAATGAGGCGCTGGTCAAGCACCCCAAGGTCTTCAATGCGCTCTATGTGAACATGGTCCGCGCGGCGGAGGTCGGCGGCATTCTCGACAAGATTCTGGACCGACTGAGCGGCTTCTTGGAGTACGAAGCCGAGATCAAAGGCAAGATCAAGAGCGCGATGATGTATCCGGTCTTGGTCCTGTGTTTTTCGGTCCTGATGCTATTCGTTCTCTTTAGCTTTGTTTTGCCAAAGTTTAAGGAGATCTTTAACGGAATGGATGTGAAGCTTCCCGCCATTACCGCCGCCCTCTTTGGAATGGGGGACTTTATGAGCAAGTCCTGGTATCTCATTCTCATTGCCGTCGCGGGAATCTTTATCGGAATTAAGTCTTGGGGTAAGACGCCCCGAGGTCGATATCAGATCGACTATCTCAAGCTTCGGGTCCCGATTGTGGGCGAGCTGGCACTCAAGATGAGCGTCGCACGCTTTTCACGAACCTTCGGGACTTTGATCAGTTCGGGCGTTCCGATGTTGCGTAGCTTAGAGATCGTCGGCGAAACCCTCGGCAACGTGGTCCTTTCCCAAGCGGTCGATCAGACTCGAATCAGCATCCGTGAGGGCAACAAGCTCAGTACGCCGCTGGCGGCGAGCGGGCTTTTCCCCAGCATGGTCACCCACATGATCGACATCGGCGAGGAGTCGGGGCGACTCTCGGAGATGCTCGTCAAAGTTGGAGACTTTTATGATACGGAGGTCGAATCGACCGTCAAAGGTTTGACGTCCATGATCGAACCTGTCTTGATTATTTTCATGGGGGTGATTGTGGGATTCATTGCGATTTCCGTCATGAGCCCAGTCTTCTCAATTGTCAACAGTGTGAACAACTAAACAGCGGTCGAACTCAAGATGAGTTGATAAATTCTTTGATCATTCTCTAGGATGGAGAAAGGTCAGAACCAAGAGCCAGGATGGCACTTGGAATACTGAATCAATGGAGTGATGAAATGTCTGAATCTTTGACTTTTCAGCATGACCCGGAGGGGATTGTGCTGAGGTATATCGAGGACCCTCGTCCCGACATGGCCGATCTAGTGATGATTCACTACTCGGGTCTGGTCGAGAGAGTCGCCCGAAAGTTCGCCGGAATCGAGGCCCAAGAAGACCTCGTGCAGGTCGGATACATCGGACTTCTCAATGCCCTCAATAAGTTTGACCCGAAAGCGGGGGTGCGGTTCCACACCTACGCCACCCACCTCGTCGCCGGCGAAATCAAGCACTATCTGCGCGATCGGTCTCAGATGATCCGACTGCCTGCGTGGCTCCAAGAGCTCCGCACCCGGGTCAACAAGACCGCCGTCCAGATGCAAGCGGAGCTGGGACGCACCCCGACCCCGCGAGAGGTCGCCGAGGCGCTCCAACTCACCGAGTCGGCCGTGCTCGACGTTTGGCAGGCCCAAGAACTGATGAAAGTGGCCTCGCTCGATCAACCGATGAGCGAAGATGATTCGAGCGAGATCGACGATCTGGGCGCGGCTGAGAACGCCCCCGCGTCGCTGAGCATCGAAGAGCGGGTCGTGCTCGAAGATGCAATGACTCAACTGCGGGACCTCGAACACCAAGTCCTCGTCTTGTTCCACTTCGAGTCGCTCAGCCAAACCGAGATTGCGTCCCGGCTCGGAATCTCTTGCAACTACGTGTCGCACATCCTTCGGCAATCTCTGAACAAGCTCCGCCGAATCTTGGTGCAGGAAGAGGAAAAGGACCGACACCTGCGCCTCGAAGACGGCGGACTTGAAGCCGAAGTCGTCGATTCCGAAACCGGGGTCTATGCCGAAGACTATCTGTACAGCCGACTCACCGAGGAGGCTCATCGAGCCCGAAGCGAAGGGGTCGAGGTCTCGGCAATCTTGATCCGATTCGAAGGGGTGGAGCAGCTCGTGGCCGTTTATGGCGAAGGAGCCGTGCGCGATCTGATGATCGACGCCGCCGAACTCTTGCGCGCTAATGTGAGGCGATTAGACTGCATCTGCCGCCATGGAAATGTCGGCTTTGGCATCGTCTTGCCCCGAACCGGCCCGACCGGCCATCTCGTCTCGGCTCGGCTCCAAGATCTGCTCGCAAAGTTCGCGTCGAGCCGCTTTGCCCCCACCGCGTCAGTCCAAGTCCAACTCGATGTTCTTTCGTTCCCGAATCCAGGCTATACCGTTCAGAGCCTGATCGAGTACATCCGAAGCTGCGCACCCAAGGTCGCGATCCCGGTCAACGCCTATCGAGCCCACCGACGCCGCGCCGCATAACGATCTCCATCCAAAGATTCAGACTCATCTCACGTTGACCCTGTGGCTCCCTGGAGCGACAGGGTCTTTTTTCAAGTGTTAAGAAGTCGATAACCGACCTCGCCCCTAGGTATCCTACCGGCTGGGAATGTCCTCCGGGGAATGAGTTCCAGAGGCCCCCGCGAAGGAATTGGATCATGATGCAAAAGACCTCTTGGATTGTCTTAGCCGGGCTGACCCTCGGCATTCTTGGACTGGCAGGTTGCGGACCGAAGGACTCGGCCTCGACCGGGGAGACCGGGAGTGGCACCGGGGCCCCGACAACCGGAGGCAAGGAGATGTCCGGCTCCATCGACGCCCGCGGCAGCACCTTCGTCATGCTCTTTTTGAGCCGCGCTTTTGATGAATTCAAGAAGCAAGAAGGCTTCCAAATCAATTACACGGGCGGCGGGAGTTCGACTGGAATCCAAGACGTCAGCGAAGGGATTGCCCTCTTTGGCGCGAGCGATGCCCCGATGAGCGACGAAGAGCAAGCCGCGGCAAAAACCAAGATTTTGAACTTGCCGCTGGTTCTCGGGAATGTCGCCGTGGTCTACAACGTCCCCGGGATGGAGTCGGGCCTCATGCTCGATCCGACCGTCCTCAGCGAGATCTTCCGGCTCAAGATCACTCAGTGGAACGATCCGAAGATCGCCGCCCTCAACCCCGGCAAGACTCTTCCAGATTCGAAGATCATCGTCCAAGTAAGAGCCGACGGAAGCGGCACCACCTATGTCTTTAGTGATTTTCTCAGCAAGACCGATCCGACCTGGAAGTCCGAGATGGGCACCAGCAAGAAGCTGAACTGGCCTTCCGGAGTCTCTGCGTGGCCGAAATCCGACGGCGTCGCCACCAACGCCAAGAAAACCCCCGGGTCCATCGCCTATCTCGAAGTGAGTTGGGCCAAGCAGTCCGGTCTCAGCACCGCCATGGTGAAAAATGCAGCCGGAAAGTTTGTCGGCCCTGAGCCCGCTGGTGCTACGGCCGCCGCGGACGCGATGGTGGCCCAGATGCCGGCAGATTTCCGCCAAAGCATCGTCAATGCCCCGGGCGACGCCAGCTACCCGATCGCCAGCTATGTGTTCGGTCTGATCCCCGAAGACCTGGCCACCAAGCCCCAGGGAGACAAAGTCCTGAAGGCGTTCGAATTCTTGATCGGCCCGGCCCAAGCCTATGCCGAAGAGCTGGATTACGCCAAACTGCCCCCGTCGGTGGTCGAAAAGGTGAAAGCCCAACTCGCCCAAGTCGCGACCAAAAAGTAACCCTCTTTGGCTACCATCCCCGCAGACCGGACTCCGAGCACCATCCCAACGAAATCGAAATTTCGTTGGGATGACGGCATTTTTCGCTCGCTCACGACAGCGGCCGGCGGAGCGGTTCTTGCGATTGTCATCATCACGGCCTATCAACTGGTCACCGGCAGTTTGCCAGCCCTTGAAAAAGAGGGACTAGGATTCCTGACCGGAAGCAGTTGGAACGTCGGAGAAGAGTTGTTTGGCTCGTTGCCGTTCGTCTGGGGAACCACGATCAGCTCCATCCTGGCGCTCGTTCTCGGCGGCAGCATCGGCGTGATGCTGAGCGCGTTCCTCGTCGAATTGGCTCCCAAATGGCTCCTCAAGCCGATCGGGTTTCTCGTCGATCTGCTCGCCGCGATCCCATCGATCATCTATGGGCTCTGGGGCATCTTGGTGCTGATTCCGTTTTTACGAGAGCGCGTTTTCCCCGAAATCCATGCCGTTTTCGGGTGGACCGGGCTCTTTGGCGAGAAATCGACCGGCACCGGGCTCCTCACCGCGGGGATCGTCCTCGCGATCATGATCATCCCGACCGTGGCTGCCATCACGCGAGAGGTGCTTTTGGTGGTCCCCCGCAACATGCGCGATGGAGCGCTGGCGCTTGGCGCCAACCGCACCGAAGCCCTCAAGACGGTCATGCTGCCCTATGCGAGCGGCGGAATTTTGGGAGCCCTTATCTTGGGACTCGGCCGAGCCCTCGGCGAGACGATGGCGGTGGCCATGGTCATCGGCAACAGCGCGACGATCGAATCCGATCTCTTTAAGCCGGCGGCCTCGCTCGCCAGCAATATCGCCACCGAGTTCGGCGAGGCCGGTCCCCTCCAAAAATCAGCGCTGATCGGCCTCGGATTGATCCTCTTCATCCTGGCGTTGGCGCTCAACTTTGCCGCCCGGATGCTGGTCGCGCGCGTCCGCCGCAAAAGCGGGGTGCAATAACAGATGCTTCGCGCTTTTGTCCTTGGCATCCCGATCTTGATCGTGATCTATTACGTCGTGATCGGCCTCCTGCCATTCGCCCAACGCCGAAAAGCCCGCCACGCGGCTACCCTCGTTCTCGGAGGCGCAGCCGTGGTGCTCGCGCTCATCCCCCTGGTTCTCCTCATCACACATTTGGTGCGGGAAGGCTGGGGCGGACTCAGTCTCGACTTCTTCACTCAAGACCAGAAGCCGATCGGCCAGACGGGCGGTGGAATGCGCCACGCCATCATCGGCTCCCTCATCATCGTCGGCATGGCTAGTTGCATCGGAATCCCTGTGGGCGTGTTGGCCGGAATCTATCTGGCCGAGGTCGGCAAAGGCAAATTTGCCGCTACGATCCGATTTCTTTCCGAGGTGCTCACCGGACTCCCTTCGATCATCGCGGGCATTTTGGGCTACACGCTCATCGTGATGCGCTATAACCAGTTCTCGGCCATCGCCGGGGCCGTCGCCCTCGCCATCTTGATGATCCCGGTGATCACCCGCGTGACCGAAGAAGCGATCCTGCTCGTCCCCAAGTCGATGCGCGAGGCCAGTTATGGGCTCGGCAGTTCTCAAACTCAGACGGTGATCAAGGTGGTGCTTCCGGCCGCTCGGAGTGCCATTCTCACGGGGATCGTTCTCGCGGTCGCTCGGGTCGGCGGCGAAACCGCGCCGCTCTTGCTCACCGCCGTCGGCCAAAGCACGCTCCAAACCGACGTCACCAAGTCGATGGCGGCGCTCCCGCTTTCGATCTACCTGAATGCAAACCAGCCCTTCGACTCAAGTCAGCAGCTCGCGGTGACCGGAGCCCTGTTCTTGGTCCTCTGGATCGCGTTCGTCAATCTCACGATCAGCGCCATCGCCGCCAAGACTCGGCCACGCCTCAGCTAGCCGGAGATCCGAGTCCGGCGCGCAGTGCCTCGATGGTTCGGGCAATGCCAGCATCGTCGACTTGGTGGTGGACGACCATTCGGAGTCGATTCGGTCCAAAAGCCATGCACAAGATCCCTCGTTCCTGGAGAGTCTCGACCCATTTCGTTGCCGGAGCTTCGGTTTCGATGATCAAGATGTTGGTCGGGCAAGGATAAGCCATCGCGAGCCCGTCCACAGACTCCACTGCTTGGGCCAATTCAGCCGCCCGGCGATGGTCCTCGGCGAGCCGGGGCACCATCTTCCGCAAGCTCACGAGCCCGCAAGCGGCCAGCAGACCTGCTTGGCGCATCCCACCGCCCAGCCTTTTTCGCCAAAAGCGAGCGGCCTCGATCAACTCACTCGATCCGCACAGAACCGATCCGACCGGCGAGCCCAGCCCTTTACTCAAGCAAAAACTGACCGAATCCACCTGCGACGTCAGCTCGCGAACATCAACACCCAAGGCAGTCGCGGCATTAAACACCCGCGCCCCATCGAGATGAAACTTGAGCCCATACTGGTCGCAGAGCGTTCGGAACTCTCTCATCCGCTCAACCGGGGTCACGGCGCCACCTTTGCGGTTGTGCGTATTTTCGACGGCCAGAACGGCTGTACCCGGGGTATGCAGGCTTCGCTTGAGGATTCGCTTTTCGATCTCGGCGACATCCATGATCCCCTCGGAGCTCGGCACTTGGCGGGTTATCGCTTGTGCGATCACCGCCGGCGCCCCGGCCTCATAGAACATCACATGGGCTTCTTCCTCGAACAAGATCGAGTCGCCCGGTCGGCAATGGACGGCCAGCGCAATCTGGTTCCCCATCGACCCGCTCGGGACAAAGACCGCGGCTTCATGACCAGTTCGAGCGGCCGCCTCGCTTTCCAATTCATGAACCGTCGGATCGTCCCCCAGCACATCGTCTCCGAGCGGAGCCCGGGCCATGGCCTCGAACATTTCCGGCGTCGGCTGTGTGACCGTGTCGCTCCGGAGATCGACCTTTCTCGACACCTCAGGCCCCCACCTTGAGTTCAAATTTCTCTTTCAAAAACGGTACATATCGCTCGCGAACGATGGCCCAGCCCGCTTCCGAAAATCCGTGTCCTTCGCCGGGGAGCCGAATGAACTCGCTGCTCACCCCAACCTTTCGCAGCGCCTCATGCAGCCGCTCACTTTGAGAAATGGGGACGACCTCGTCGGCTTCGCCATGGAAGATCAGAAATGTTGCGTCACTCGCCGAGACATGGTGAATCGGGCTCGCCTCTCGCCATTGAGCCTCATGGCCCTCATACGGCGACGACATAAACTCTTCGATGAACGACCACGCAACTGGGAAATGCTGCTCTCGGGGCTGGGTGAGATCGGTCAAGCCACACAGGTCGATCACCACATTGACTTTGCACGGGGCACGATCCGCCCCGCCGCCCAGGTGGTGGTCCAAGAGCCCGGTCATCGCCGCGAGATGGCCCCCCGCACTGCTGCCCATCGTCGCAATCCGCTTGGGGTCGATGCCGAGTTCCTGAGCGTTCTCCCGAACGTACGAGATGAAGTCTTGGCAATCTTGGACGGCCGCCGGATAGGGGTGCAGCGGAGCCAACCGATAGTCCATACAGGCTGCGGCAAAGCCGTTCGAAGCCAACCAGATCGCTTCATCCCGAAGATGGGTCTTGTCCCCGCTGATCCAGCCGCCCCCATGGATCAGGGCGACGAGCGGAACTGCTTCTTCAACCTTCGGCCGAAAAAAATCATAAACGAGCGGAATTCCGCTTTTCAAGCTATAGACCTGGTCGCGAATGGCAATCATGCTGCTCCGAGTTTAGCCCAACTCATTGGATGGTGAACGGTCAATTTTCGGCCGCTGAAAGATTTTCAAAAAAACAGTTGCAAATGATGAAACATGCTGTATAATGATCTTGCTGGGTGGCAGAAGAACCCGTCTCATCTCCAATTGAATAGACCACATCCTCGGCAGGGCGACTGCGCCCAAACCGAAGACCGGGGGAGAACGCATAGGTCCGGCTCAAATCGCCGGGCCTTTTTATTTTGCGGACCGTCCGGACGGGCGCGGGCTCGCCCCGGCGGCGGTTGCTGAACCCAAAGAGTAGCGAGCCAACCAGCGGCACGCAAGCCCCCACCCCACTGCCGTCGCGACGGACCAGCTCAAACTCAACGGCCAGTTGCGGACCATGCCCGCAACCGTCAACCCCGTCGCCGTCCAAAGGCTCGCGCCAAGAAAGAGCGCGAAGACCCGCCCGGGGCTGAATCCCGCCCGAACCAGGCAGTGCGACAAATGGTCTTGGCCGCCCAACATCAACGGGCGTCCTTCGACCTTGCGCCGCCAAAGGACAAACGCAGTGTCGCCCAAGGGGACTGCCGCCGCCAGCGGCAACGCGCACCAAAGCCAGACTGCGTCTCGTTCCAGCACCAGCAGCCACACCATGACGATCCCCAGTAGGTAGCCCATCGGCAAGCTGCCACAGTCACCCATGAAGAGTCGGGCCGGGCGCAAGAAGGGAGCATTAAAAGCCAAGAATCCGACCAAGCTCGCCCCCAGGAGCCCAGCAACAAGAGCCACCTGAGGATGCCCAAGCATCCAGCTCAAGGCACTCAGCCCGACGCAACTGACCCAAACGCTTCCGGCAGCGAGGCCGTCCATGTTGTCGAGCATATTGACCGAGTTACTCAGTCCAACGACGAACAAGCCCCCAAGCCCCAACAAGAGGACCTGAGCCGCCCCTCCTGAGGATCGCAGCATCGTCTCATACAGGACCATGAGCGAAGCAACGGCGCAAAAGGCTTGGACCGAGAGCTTAGTCGTCGGATCGACTCCTCCGCGATCATCGAGAAAACCCAAGCCAACCAAGATCGCCGTCATCCCGATCAACGTCCCGAGGACCGTTCGCAAGACCGCAGGCTGACCCTCGGAAATCGGACTCGCCCAATACAGCATGGCGAGCAAAAAGGCTCCCAAAAAACCGAGCCCGCCCATCAGGGCGACCGAACGCTCGCCAAATCGATCCGCACGGGGCATGCTGACCCAGCCTCGGGCGCGGCCCCATCGAATGACGAGTCCGCACAAAAAGACAGAAACGAGCGCCGATCCGACCAGCAATCCCAACGATGGACTATCCACGACCACGCCGATTATGGCTAAACTCCCAGGCGAGATGACAATGGCGGTCTTGGGTGCGGGGAGTTGGGGAACAGCTTTGACCTTGATCCTCGCTCGAAATGGAGTCTCGGTTCACATCGTGGGCCATGACCCAGAGCACGTGGCCGAGCTGGAGAGCAGACGCGAGAACATGCGGTTTCTACCCGGCTTCCTCTTGCCCAAGGAGGTCGGCTTTGCGACTTTCGAGGCCTTACCGTCGGGCGTCGACGTGTGGGTCGTTGCGGTGCCGAGCCACGCAGTTCGCTCGGTTGTCCAGAAGCTCCCCGCCGGGCCGAGCACGATCCTTTTGGCCAGCAAAGGCCTAGAGGCACACTCAGACCAGATCTTGAGCGACGTGATTCAGTCCGAGCGACCGGACGCGACGGTCGGCGTTTTGAGCGGCCCTAACTTGGCGATGGAGTTGGCTCGCGGCGTCCCCACCGCCGCCGTCATCGCCTTCGCTCAGCGAGAGCTTGCCGAGCAGTGGTCTCGTCCTTTCCATTGCCGGTCCTTTCGCCTTTTTTGGGGCACTGATGTCATCGGCATCGAAGTCGCGGGGGCCCTGAAGAACGTGCTCGCAATCGCCGCCGGCATGAGCGACGGACTTGGATTTGGCGATAACACCAAAGGCGCTTTGTTAGCGCGGGGCCTCCATGAGATGACCTTGATCGGGCAACACTTTGGCGCCCAACGAGAGACCTTTTACGGCATTGCCGGAGTTGGCGATCTCTTTGCGACCGCATCCAGCAAACTCAGCCGAAATTATCGAGTCGGATACGGTTTGGGACAAGGCCAAAGTCTCCATGACATTCTTCACGACTTGGGACAAGTTGCCGAAGGGGTATCGACGTCCGAGTCCGTCGCAAGAATTTTACGGAAAAACCAAATTCATGCGCCCATTCACTTGCTAGTAGAGAGCGTGATTCGAGGTCAGATGAGTCCTCTTCGAGCCGTTGAAAGGCTCATGGAACAACAACCGCGGAGCGACGGATATCTTGACTAACGGGCAACTGATCGAAACCCACTGCCACCTGAACGATTCAGAGGCCTTCCCCGACGTTTCTCAGGCTCTCAAGCGGGCTCATGATGCCGGAATTGCCGCCTGCATTGTCATCGGAATCGATGAAGACTCTTCTCGAAAAGCCGTGGAGCTTTCTGAAGCTTATTCGGGGCTCTACTGCACCGTCGGATGGCATCCGAATCATGCGCAAACTTGGTCGGATCAATCCATCATAGTGCTTCAGGAATTGATGCAAAGCCAAAAAGTCTTAGCCATCGGAGAAATCGGCCTGGATTACCATTGGGAATACGCAACTCGGGAGCAACAATTTCGAGCCCTCAATGAGCAGTTAGACCTGGCTCAGAAGCATCAAATGAGGACAGTCTTTCATTGCCGTGAAGCATACTCCGATCTGCTCGATCTTCTTGAGAAGCGAGACTGGAAAGAACCGCTCCTTCACTGTTTTTCCGGCAGTCTCTCCGACGCACAAAGAGCCCAAGAACTCGGCGCATATTTTGGCATCGATGGCCCGATAACTTACAAGAATGCTGAGGTCTTGCGCGAGATCGTCCGAACTCTCCCGCATGACCGGCTCGTCCTCGAGACCGATGCTCCCTACCTTTCTCCCCATCCATTCCGGGGCAAACCGAACGAGCCCGCCCTCTTGCCGCTCGTGAATGCCGGCCTCGCGGCCACCTTGGGGCTTGACGCCCAGGCATGTGCGCAGATGACGACCGCCAATGCGCAAAGATTTTTCGGACCTCGGCTCAAACTGGATTTGCCGGAGAGCAACTCATGAATGTGGAACGAGCGATGTGGCGCGAAATGTCTCCTTGGGGCGAGCTGGGCGTCTGGGCTGAATCGGGCCGGTTAGTCGCAATCGACCGGAGTCCTGATTTTCGGCCAGCCGCCTCGACGCCGGACGAATGGAACTGGTCGCGCGACCTTCAGAACCAGCTCAGCCAGGAGCTGGCGCAGTACGCTGCGGGCCAACCGTTCCACTTTCGGACACCCATTTACCTCGCGGGAACGGACTGGCAACTCCGAGTTTGGCGCTCGCTCCAGGACCTGGTTTGGGGAGAAACAACTTCGTACGGCGATCTCGCGCGAGCGCTGGGTCAACCCTCGGCGAGCCGGGCGGTGGGCAAGGCCGTCGGGGAAAACCCACTCTTGATCTTGGTTCCTTGCCATCGGGTCCTGGGAGCGGCAGGTGAGGTGACGGGATATCGAGGTGGCCTCACGATGAAGCGAGCTCTCTTGGAGCTCGAATCCGCCCAGCTTGCCTTGGGCCTGGCCGACTGAGGGACGATGGACGAGTGGGGACTGACGTGGATCGAAGACCCCACCGAGGTCGTGGCGATGATCGAGTCGACCGGGGCACAGGTCCGTTCCGAGACGACTTTGGCCCGATTTCCGGGCGCCCGGCACTGGCATTTTGGCTGGCCGGGCCAGAAAGGAACCTTGGAGTTGACGTGGGACCCAAAGGCTCGAAGGATGTGGTTCAAAGTCGCTGCCGGTCGCTGGGGCCCTTGGATTGAGGCGGTGATCCAAGAGACCCAGCGACGATGGCCTCAGTAAGCCTTCGGCTTGCGTTGCGCGAGCCACCCGGACAAGACTGCCTTTTGCTCTGGAGTCGCATCAGGGAGCCGATCGACCCCAAAGCTCATTCTCGTGGCATTCTGCGGGACGACCTGAACGTCCATCTCTTGGTCCCCTCGGCGAATTTTGAGCTGAATCGGTGAACCTGCGGACACCTGGCCGAGCAGACCGTTCGCCGCAGCCACGAGACGTCGACCGGTTTCGGCGCCCAATGACTTCCCTTGCACGCCCAAGACGACATCGCCGACTTGCAAGCCCGAAGCAAACGTTTGGACCGCATCGACCCGGAGCACCGAGGCCCCCGATGCCGCTGCCCACGTAAACCCGCGGTCGACATACGTTTCGGGCCGCTCGCCTAGCTGTAACCCGACCTTGGCCAGAGTCTCCTCGATCGCCATGTCGCCGGGCTTCATCACGATCCGATCATACAGATCGCCCATTTCGGTTCCACCGACTCGAATGAGTTGCTTGCGAATCTCATCCTCCTCAAAGCCGGGGCCATCTCGTTTGCAAAGATTCCACAAGTTGATCAAGACGTTATCGAGCGACTTCTTTCCTTGGGTCTTGGTCCGAATGGCCAAATCCAGGACCATCCCGACGAGCCAGCCTTGATTGTAATAGCTGATCCGATATCCATTACTATTTCCGCGACCGTTACTGGATTCACCGACTCGAAAACTCGAAGCATAGGGGCTGATCTCAAGATGCGCGGGGTTGCGACGGACGGCATTGAAATTCGACACAATGTCGGCAAAAAAGTCCGCTTCGTCCGAGAAAGAAAATCGATACAGAAGATAGTGTGCATAATAGTCAGTGACCCCTTCGAGCCACCAGATCGCCCCCGTCTCCGGCAATCGCGTATAGTCGAACGGCCCCAAGACCTTTGAGCGAATCCGCTTCACATTCCAAAGGTGGAAATATTCGTGGCTAATCACACTCACAGCGCGCGGACCCACCCCGGCGGCGAGGCTAATTTGAGTGCTGGAAAGATGCTCAAGGCCGCCCGCCCCGTCTTGGCCAGGATTCACATCAAAGTGCCAGACGTACTTATTCATCGGGAGAAAATCGCCAAAGGTTTCTCCTTGGAAATCGCTCACTAATTTGCAAGCGTTCCGCAACTTCTGACGATCCACCATGCTCTTCGCGGCGCCTCGCATCACGATAAAGTGCGGGCGATTTCGAGAAACATACTCATCCACCAAGACCGAGCCCACGGTCACCGGATTATCAGCTAAAACATCATAATCTTTCGCCGTATAAACCTGAGGCGAATTCTTGACCTCATCAAGGCCGATATAGACAGGCCATCCTTCGGGAGTCTTGATGACGATCCTGCACTTTTCCCGAAGACGATTCACTTCGTAAAGATACGTACTTGGACCGCTCCAATGCATCGCACCGTCCGTGACGCGAAGGTTGATGTCATATTCAATCATTGTTTGGGGGGCGGGCTCAACGGTCCAAGTACAGACCGAATTCTCGGCCACTCGCTTCTCGCCGGACACCTCGTAAGGCTTTTGCAACGTCTCCATCTGGGTCTCAATTTTGAGGACTTTGCCCTTGCCGTCCGTGGCGCGCAAATTGAGAACCGACTTAAAGTTATCTCGCAAGACATACGCGCCAGGGGCCCAATTCGGGATCTGCAAACGAGCGCCCTTTCCGGTTTTCGGCAGGGTCATCGTGACGTGAAGAGACTCTTTGTCGGGGTGCACATCGACCTGATAGGCAATTTCGGCCCAGGTCAGCGAACTCGCCGCGAGTAAAATGGAGCAAGAGACAAGTTTCATAGCAGAGTCCTGAGTTTCGTTGCATAAGAAACAATCTCCTTCTTCCTCAATGATGCCAACGCCTAACCTGCATCCAGAGTGTTTGCGGTCCTTGCTGGGGCTCAAAGAGTTCGACTTTTTGCGCCGCGTGTGGGCAGGCACAGAATATCAAGGACAGGTTTTCTTGGTGGGCGGTGCGGTTCGAGATTCGCTGCTCGGTCGAGAGCGGGAATTCGATTTGGACTTGGTGACGGAATTGGACCCAGTGCCGCTGCTGGATCGCATGTTGCAATCGGACTGGACTCCCCCCGGCCCGCCTCTTGCCGCCTCGCAGGGTGAGGGGAATGACGCCGGAATAGCCAGCTTCCAGGTGCGGCATCTGGGGGGATTGGCCGGAAGAGAATTTGGCGTCTATCGGTTCGGCCTCGGTGCGTTCGAGTTCGAGATCGTCCGGGCGCGAGGCGAGGTCTATTCGGAGGATTCTCGGCGACCTTCGGTCTATCCGGCGGGGCTCAAGGAGGACGTCCTGCGGCGGGACTTCACCGTGAACGCCCTGTTGGCGGACTTGGAATCCGGAGAAATTCACGACCTGACCGGTCGCGGCTTGTCGGATCTTCAGCAGGGTGTTCTCCGGACCCCTCTGGAGCCGGGTTCGACATTTTTTGAAGATCCCTTGCGGATGCTGCGCGCCATTCGGTTTCGTTGTCAACTCGGCTTTGAACCGGTCGAGGGCTTATATGAGGCGATTCGGTCGCAGGCGTCTCGGCTTCAGGTGATCAGCGCCGAGCGAATTCGCGATGAACTGGAGAAGATCTTGCTGTCCCCGCGAGTCGGCTTGGGGCTGCAGGACCTTCTCGAGACCGGTCTCCTGAGCGAGTTCGCCCCCGACCTAGTGGCGATGGTGGGAGTGGAGCAGGGCTCTTTTCACCATTTGGACACCTGGGGACACACCGTGCGGGTGGTGGAGTCCACCGCATCTGACCTCGTGTTACGATTAGCGGCCCTCCTCCATGATGTCGGGAAGCCCGCGACTCGATTTGTGGACGAGGGCGGCCGAACGCGATTCTTTGGCCACGCTGAGTTGGGGGCAAAGATGGCCGCGGAGTGGCTCAAGTCGATGCGATTTCCCGGCGATGTGATTCGCGAAGTTGAGCTCCTCGTGCACCACCACATGCGGCTGGGGGACACGTCGAAGTGGTCAGCGGCCGCAGCAAGGCGACTGGTTCGCGACATGGGCCCGAGCTTGGAGCGGTTCCTTGCGCTCGTGGAGGCCGACGGCCGGGGCATGAAAGCCGACGCAAGAAAGCTGGACCTCGCCAGCGTCCGAGAGCTCATCGACTCGGTCAAGCTTCCGGCGGCGGGTCATCAGTTTGAGAGCCCCCTGGATGGGCGTGAGATCCAGCGCCTGCTGGGTCTTTCCGCGGGGCCTGCCGTCGGGCGGGCGAAATCCTGGCTGACAGAGCGTGTTTTGGAAGGCGAGCTTGCCCCGCACGACACCGAGATGGCACAAAAGCTCCTTCTGGAGCGTTATCAACAGGAGGCGCCTGCAACCGAAGGCGACCCGACCCAGTAAAATTCCGCCAAGAACTTCTCGGGCCCGTGGACCATTCCTCGCCGAGCATTCGACCAAAGCAATGACCGACACTCAATTTCACCGCCGATATCTCAGCATTGCGTTTTGGACCCTCAGTGGCTTGGCTCTCGTGGCGACCGGATTCTTGCTGGCTCCGTTTTTTGGCGCACTCATGTGGGCAGCGGTCTTGAGCGTCCTACTCGCTCCAGTCTATCGACGACTGAGGAAGAGATTCGGCGAGAACTTCAGCTCGGGGCTGACGGTTTTAGTGGCTCTTTTCGTGGTGGTGATCCCACTCGGCCTGATCGGCGGGCTCCTCGGGCTCCAAGTGTCGGGGTTCGTCAACGAGATGAACGCATCGGCCCCCGCCGGAAGCAACGGGAATTTTGTCGATGAAGTGGTCAAGAGCGTGGATGACAGGCTCGCGCCCGTGCTGGAGAAGGCGAATTCAGACTTCAAATTCAGCGAATGGTTCGAGACGAACAAAAAAGAGATCATCGAGCGGGCCACGGGGCCGATCACTCAAGCCGCGATTTCCACGGTCGTGACCCTCTTGACCTTGGTCATCGCACTGCTCACGATGTTCTTTATGCTCAGAGATGGACATCGACTTTTAGAGCCTGCCTTGGATCTCATCCCCCTGCCCCGAGATTCTTCGATGGCCATTCTCATCAAGATGGCCGAAACCATCCGGGCCGTCTTCATCGGGGTGGTCTTGGTGGCGATCATCCAAGGCTCGATCGCAGGCATCCTTTACTTTGCGGTCGGTGCACCCCAGCCGTTCTTGTGCATGATCGCGACGATGGTGCTCTGCGCGATTCCGCTGTTGGGCTCGCCGATCATCTATGGGCCGGTCTCGCTCATCCTGCTCGCTCAGGGCAAGACTACTCAAGGGCTCATTTTGCTCTTTGGCGGACTCATCATCGTCAGCAACATCGACAACATTCTGCGCCCGTTCTTTATCGGTGCTCGAACGAACCTACACCCGATGGCCGTGTTCTTCGCGCTTTTAGGAGGCGTGCTGGCGATGGGTCCGATCGGGATCATGGCCGGGCCCGTCTTGTTGACGATTTTGCTCGCGCTCCAAGAGATCGTCCGCGAGCGGCGCAATCTGGCTCTGTCAGAAGACTCGCCTGAACCCGCGCCAGCCTAGCCGGGAGGCGTCCACACCTCGACCAGAGCTAATTCAAGCTGGGCGTCGGTCATCGATGAGGGATCGGCAGGGCTCGCCGCGGCCAGGGCTGCTTTCGAACTGTCGGGCGTGATATCCGCCACGAGTTGAAGGGTCCCCGCCACAAGCACCCGCAGGGTAATTCGAGGGGCCTCGGGCTCCAAGGGCAACGCCGTCAGCCCCACCCGAGCCGCCAGCGAGCGGAGCAACTCGCCTTCGCGGGCTCCGAGAGTGATCGTCACTGCGCGGGTTCGGGGGTCCTGAATCACGACCAGGATGCTTCCTCCGCTCAAGCAGCGGTTTCGAAAGACCTCTAACAAGCGCAGGTCGGACACGCCCTCGGGACTCGGTGAGGGTGGCGGGGAGGCAGGAGGGGTGGCGGCCGATGAACTGGAGTCGACCGAGCCGGATCCGGGCTCTGGAGCCGGTGAGTCCACAGTCTCGGTCCTCGTCTCAGCGGCGGATGGGCCGCCAAAAGTGATCGGGCGCAGGGTCCGCGCTTCGTCGCCGGCCGTGCCGGTGGAGCGGCCTCGATCGCCCAGCCAATACGCCCCAAGTCCGATCATGATCACAAACAGCACCATCGAAAGGGCAAAAATCTTGGCCCCACCGCGTGAGGTCGGCAACCCCAATTGGCGCGCAGTTTCGCTCGCCTCATGTTCGGCGATTCTCTGGCGGATGCCTTCGAGCTTGCGCTGATATGCAGGAGTGCCCGGTGCCAAGTCGAGCGCAATCTCATACCAATTTCGGGCTTCTTCGAGCCTGCCTTCGTCGACAAACAGATCACCCATCAGCGCATGGGCATCCGTGCTTTTCGGGAACGTACGAATCACTCGCTGGGTCAGGGCCTTGGCCGAACCAAGGTCGCCACGGATGCGGAGCAGATTGGCGCGTGCGAGTTGGGAGTAAGGTGCCGAATCGTCCCAGTCGACTTCGGGTTCGGCCACCCTCGGGCAGTTCGGCTCGGCGCAGTTCGGCTCGGCGCAGTTCGGCTCCGCGCAGTCCGCCGCCGACGAGAAGGCGGGGCGAGAGCACTGCGGGCAGGTCTCGGCATTCAGCGGGCCAAGAGTCTTATTGGGTTCCTGTGCTTCCAAATCCACCTTGATTGCGCTCCGTTGAGTCTAGATCTTGGACCAGAACCCAGTCGCAATGCACCACGGGGCACAAGACGAGTTGGGCGATCCTTTCTCCTGACTTGAGTTCGACGATTTCGGAGCCCCAATTGATCAGGATGATGCGGATTTCTCCGCGAAAATCGGAGTCGATGGTCCCTGGGGAGTTGACGAGCCCGAGTCCGTGGCGGAGGGCGAGCCCGCTTCGGGGGCGGGCTTGAAGTTCGAAGCCAGGAGGAATGGCCACGCTGAGACCCGTCCGGACGGCTTTGCGCTCACCCGGATGGAGGGTGACGTCCTCGATCGATCGGACGTCCATTCCGGCGGCCCCAGGGGTGGCATATTCGGGGGGCAAGGCATTGTCGGTGGTGGTGATAGGGATGGCAATACGATGGGGCGTCACAGATTGGAGAATACTGGAAGGGTGAGGCTGCAAGTGGAACGTTGGGGAGAAGAGTTGTGGATTGTTCGTTGGGAGGGCGAAGTTTTGCCTTGGGTTTTGGCCGAAGAGATTCGAAGCCAGCGATGGGCCGGAGTCCGAGAGGTCTTTCCAGCCCTGGCATCCGTCGGCATCGAGGCGGACCCGAATTTTTCCTGGCCCGACGACTTCACCCCCAGACTCACCGTTTCCCCAGCCCGAGTCGGCCAAGAGCACCTCATCCCGACCTGCTTTGACCCTCGGCTCGGCCCTGACCTTGAGCCGTCGGCCCAGACCCTCGGGCTCACACTCTCCGAGCTCATCGAGGAGTTCTGCGGGGCCACCTACACGGTGGCCTGCCTGGGTTTTTCGCCCGGATTCCCCTACCTCGCCGGACTTCCTGGGCGGCTCTCAGGACTCGGACGCTTGTCGTCGCCTCGACTCCAGGTTCCCGCAGGGACCGTCGCCATCACCGGCCAGCAGACCGGCATTTACCGAGGCCAAACCCCCGGAGGCTGGAATCTCCTTGGCCAGACTCGATATGGGACCACGGACGCAGAACCTGAACGGACTTTCCAATCCGGAGACATCGTCCGATTCGAACCGATCTCCTGGAGCGTCTGGCAGGATCAGAAATGAAGACGCTCGATCTTAATGTCGACATCGGAGAAGGGTTCCCGTGCGACGACGACCTGCTCCAGCTCGCGACGAGCGCGAATGTCTGCCTGGGGCTCCATTCCGGATCACCTGAGCTGACCCGGCGGACCTTCGAGGCCTGTCGAGCTGCAGGCGTTCGGATCGGGGTTCACCCGGGATATCCCGATCGCGACTCATTGGGACGACGACCCGCGACCCGAGACGAGATCCGTCGATGGTCCCCCTTGATGGTCGATTCGCTCCGAGCCTGGGTTGACGAATTCCAACCTGCTTATCTGAAGCCCCATGGCGCCTTTTACAACACCCTCGCCGAATCCGAGGAAGCGGACGATCTGCTCATCGCTCTCATGGCGGTCTGCCCTGAGCCCCGATTGATTGGGCTGGACTCCACCCGACACCGCCTTCTCGCCGTCGGCCATGGTTGGGGATTTCTGCGAGAAGGCTTTGCGGATCGAGGCTATCGCGCCGACGGGACGCTCATCCCTCGACACGAGCCCGGCGCAATTCTGAAGGATCCTGATCGGATCAAGCACCAGATTCTCGATCTAGCGCCGAAGGTGGACTCGCTTTGCCTGCACGGCGACACCCCGGGGTGCCTGGGTTACGCAGAGTTCGTCATCCGAGTGCTCCGAGACGCCGGATACCAAGTGGGTCCAAGCCGATGACCCTGCTCGACCTCAATCCTCGGGGAGGCACTGCCGCACGCATCTCCAGGACTCCACCGGGCATGCGTGAGTTTGGAGTCCCTCCGGGCGGGCCTTTCGATGTGGAGTCAGCATCGCTCGCGCAGTTCTTGGCGGAAAATGCCGCCGAGGAACTCTGGGAATGCAGCGGCCAAGTCGAGCTGATCTCCGCCATACCGAGGCGAATCGGGTTTGCCGGGGCCGTGGTTCGCCTCGAATCGTCCCGCTTTGGGCCACGAGTCTCGCCCGCCGGCCGGATCAGCCTCGATCCAAACGAATCCCTCCGATTCGGACAAGCGGGTGCAGGAGCTCGGTTTTACTTGGCGATCCAGTCCGCACAGGAGACCGGGCCACCCCGCTTTGTCGACCTTCCTCCAGGGCCCGAAGGCGAGATCGTCCTCAGATTCACTTACCACAACGGCCCGAGCCCCCTGAACGGCCATTCGGGCCGGGTGCACCAAACGAGTCGGCAGGGGCTCCGTGTCCAATCTTCCCTCGGGCCGCATTCCCAGGAACTGCCCAGCGAGCCGGCTGGCGTGGGGGCTGTCCAGTGGACCCCGAGCGGTGAACTTTTGATCCTGGGTCCTGACGGTCCGACCCTGGGCGGGTATCCCAAAGTCGGCGGGGTCGTCTCGGTGGATCTGCCCCGAGTGGCTCAGCTTCGAGCTGGAGACTCAGTCCGGTGGCAGCAAGTCACGATCGAACAAGCCATCCTCTTGCGGCAACACGCGAAAGAGCATTCACGCCGATTTCTGTTGAGCTTGCAACAAGCCCTCCGGCAAGAGCGCCCCTAAGATCAGGAACTCAAGGGGGCTGGAGGTCGTAGGCAAAAACATGAAGGTTGTAGCGCTTCTTGCCCTGACCCCGTTTTTAGCGGCCTGTACTCAAGACCTGAAGCCGGAAGGGTACGCCACGGAGAGTCCGAAGCGGAAAGACAAGGTCGTCCTCACCGATGCCGAATGGAAAAAGCGGCTGACACCGGAGCAGTTTCGGATCTTGCGGAGCCAAGGCACAGAGCCTGCTTTTTGCGGCGTGAATCTGAAGAACGACGGCAAAGGAGTCTACTCGTGCGTGGGTTGCAAGCTGGAGCTCTTTCACACTCCGAAGAAGTTTGATTCCGGGACCGGATGGCCGAGCTTCTTTGAGCCGATTGCGAAAGACCGGGTCTGGTTAAAGAAGGACACGAGCTACAACATGGTTCGGACCGAAGTTCTTTGCGCTCGGTGCGATGGTCATTTAGGTCACGTCTTTGATGATGGACCACCACCTTCGGGCCTGCGATTCTGCATCAACGGGACGATCTTAACCTTCAAGGCCGATCAGTCATCCTCAAAATTGAACTGAAAAACAGAGAAGCCCCGGGCACCTGAAGAGGACCCGGGGCTTTTTTGCGCAACATGGCGCAGCGACGTTAGGCAGCCTTCTTCTTGAAGTTGCTCGTCTTGGTGGAGGTCGAAGTCTTCGAGGTCGGGTTCGACGTCGTCTTGACCGACTTGGTCGACCGAGTCGAGTTCGACGGGGTCGAGTTCGAAGAAGTCGAGCTCTTTCGGTTCGTCTTCGTGAACTTGTTCACGGTCGAATTCGAGTTCGAATTGTTGCTCGAGTTCGACGTCGTGGAGGTGTTCGAAGTGTTGTTCTTCCAGGTCGCGGTTTGCTTCGTCGAGGTGGCTCGCGTGGCAGTTCGCTTGGTGCTGGACTTTCGGCTCGTTGTTCGCGCCTTGTTGTTGCGTCGAGTCGTGCTCGATGTAGAGTTGGAGTTGTTGCTCGGAGTGGTGACCGAGAACGCGACGGGTCCGGGGACGGTGATCGGGAAGAAGCCCGAAACTTGGCCAGTCGTCTTATTCACGAATCGATAGCCAGCGGCATACCAGCCTGCAGGCACCGAGAAGCTCCAGCTCATCTGGCCGGTTCGGAACGAGAAGTAGTTCGCCGTTCGGAAAGCTCGGCTTTGCGGCTTTCGATTTTGGCTGGAAAGCGGTTGCCAGAGGATCTCGGTCACAACGTTCGACGAATTCGGTCGATTGGCGCTGAAGACGAGTTGGCCGGTTTTCACGGTCACGCTGACTTCAAGATTGTCACCCCAGAATTCATTGGACGGAGGCGTCGTCGGGGCAAATCCGTTGCCGCCGTTGGCCAAAATCCACTTCGTGGCGAGTTGCATCCATGCAGTGAAGGCGGAATCGAAGTTGAACGAGCTGTTGTTGGCCCAGTTCTCCCAAGCTTGAACTTGAGCTGGGGTGAGGTTGCGCCATTGGCGAGTGGCCGACGTAAAGGCCGATCGAACGGCTTGTTGTGCGGCGGTTTGCGGGTTGTTGTTGCGCGAACGTGGCGCAACGATGATGCCGTCTTTCGTCTTTCGGAAGACGACGTTGCCAGCCTTGCCTCGAAGGTCAAGGAACAGAACAGACAAATTAGCTTTAGCCATAAAGTTTGCTTCTCCTCAAACGGCACCCCGAAAACTACGGTCGTACCTGTTTTCTGTGTCGGTTGCAGATCAGCAGTTCTTTAGGTTTTGGGGCAATTCAGGCTCAAAACGTCTTTCTCAAGACGGGCGGCCAGGACGGCCTGTCATTCGCGGCCTCTTTCTTTTTTCGCGACCAAGTTGGCCTTCCCCGGTGCCGAGTAACTTCCTGAGATCGGCAATTTCGTCGCGTACTTCTGCCGCTTTTTCGAACTCCATCGCCTTGGCCAGGTCTTTCATCTTTTTCTCCAGAGCCGTGATCAGCACCGGAATGTCCTCCAGGCGAAGCGATTGGCCGTCAGCGTCAAGCTTTTCAGCGGTCTCCGAAGAGTACTGCGCAATAATCTCCGCCACGGCGTCATAGGCGCGGACGGTCTCGCGAACCTCTTTCTTAACCGTGGTCGGCTCGACTCCGTTTCGCGCATTGTATTCGGCCTGGATCTTTCGCCGGCGCTGCGTTTCATCGATGGCATTTCGCATCGACTTCGTCATCGTATCGGCATACATAATGACGCGACCTTCGACATTTCGTGCGGCGCGGCCAATCGTCTGAACGAGCGATGTTTCCGACCGGAGAAATCCTTCTTTATCCGCATCCAGGATCGCAACGAGAGTCACTTCCGGCAGATCGAGACCTTCTCGCAGCAAATTCACTCCGACGACAACGTCGTAAACACCCAATCGCAGATCTCGAAGAATTTCGGGCCGTTCCAACGAGTGAACATTGCTATGAATGTACTGAACTTTGATGTTGAGATCTTGAAGATACGATGTCAGATCCTCGGCCATCTTTTTGGTTAAGGTAGTCACCAAAGTTCTCTGGCCTTTGGCCACGCGCTGGCTGATCTCTCCGATCAGGTCATCGATCTGACCATGGGTCGGGCGAACATCGATCTCCGGATCGAGCAGATACGTGGGGCGAATGATTTGCTGGACCTCTTGAGCTTGATTCTCCTTTTCAAAAGGACCCGGAGTTGCACTCACGAACACGACTTGAGGCACCCGCTGAAGGAATTCGTCGAACTTGAGCGGGCGATTATCCAGCGCGCTGGGCAAGCGAAATCCGTAATCGACGAGCACTGATTTTCGCTGCCGATCTCCGTTGTACATCGCTCGAACCTGTGGCAACGTGACGTGACTTTCGTCGACAAAGACAATCGCATGACTTGGCAAAAAGTCGAGCAATGTATAGGGGGCCGTCCCCGGCGCACGTCCATCGAAGTACCTGGAATAGTTTTCAATCCCATTGCAATACCCCAGCTCGCGCATCATTTCCAAATCAAAGTCCACTCGCTGTCGCAACCTTTGCGCTTCGAGGAGCTTGTTCTGCGAGATAAAATACTCAACTTGTTGCTTAGTTTCTTCTTCGATCAGCTCAATGACGCCTTCGAGTCTTTCCCACGGAGTGACATAGTGCGTCGCAGGAAAAATGCTAATTTTCGTTGGTTCATCAAGCACCTCCTGAGTCAGGGGATCAAAAAGTCGAATCCGCTCGACGACATCACCAAAGAACTCCACTCGCGTGACGATCTCTTCGTCCTTGGGTTGAATTTCTAACGTATCTCCGCGCACGCGAAACGTCCCGCGATCCAGCACCATATCGTTGCGGGTGAATTGCATCCGGATGAGCTGTTGCAATGCCTGCTCCAGGTCCAGCGGGACGTCTTTTTCAAAGGTAATGACGTTCTCTGCGTAGGTGTCCGGAGACCCGAGACCGTAGATGCAGCTCACCGAGGCGACCACCACGACGTCGCGCCGCTCCAAAAGCGCCTGGGTCGCCGCGTGACGAAGTCGCTCGATCTCCTCATTCACGCTCGAATCCTTTTCGATATAAAGATCCGATTGCGGGACGTACGCCTCCGGCTGGTAATAGTCGTAATAGCTGATGAAGTACTGAACCGAATTCACCGGAAAGAAGGCCCGAAACTCCTGACAAAGCTGAGCCGCCAACGTCTTGTTGTGGGCGATCACCAGCGCTGGCCGCTGAGCCCGGGCGATCACACTCGCCATCGTGAAGGTCTTTCCGGTGCCGGTCGCGCCCAGCAAGGTCTGGAACCGGTACCCAGTCTCCAAGCCGTCCAACAGCCCGGCAATGGCCGACTCTTGATCCCCCTTGGGCTGAAAATCGGCGGCGATTTCGAACGGATTTTCGAATTGAACGATCATGGGCTTCTTCTCCATCCTACTCTTCGGTCCCCCGATTCTGCCGCCGATTTTGGGCCCCAGGCAAGAAAACCGGAATTCAGTCCGCGACCCTTCAGGTATCGTATCGCGGGACCAATGGCTAGAGATGGGGCGTTGGTCATCCCCCCAAGGACTCAATTTTCGTGCGAATTCTCTTTGTTTCGGTTGAAGTCACGCCCATGGCGAAAGTCGGCGGGCTTGCAGACGTTGCGGGCTCCTTGCCCGCCGCCCTCGCGGCTCGGGGCCATGAGGTCCGAGTCGTGACGCCCGCCTATCCGATGATCACCCAAGAGCCCAAGTGGGCGGCGAGACTTCACAAGCCAAGCATTCGGGTGCCGATCCGCCCCGGATTCGATCAGACCGGCGAACTTTGGACCATGACTGCGAACGGAGTCGAGCATTGGCTCCTGGGCGGCTCTGGGCACTTCGACCGATGTGTCAACAGCGCCCAACTCTACTCGCCCGGCCGAGACGCCTACCTCTTTCTCGCCCGAGCGGCGATGAGAGTTTGCGAGGAAGAGGGCTGGATTCCGGACCTTGTCCACGCGAACGACTGGCACACCGGTTTCTTCCCCGTTCTGATTCGTGAGCAAGGGGGCCCTGCGTGGGACTCGACGGGATGCGTTTTCACCATCCATAACCTTGCCTATCAAGGCGAGTTTGGACCCGACACTCTGGACGCCGTCGGCCTCCCGCAAGCGCTCTTCAACTATCATCAGCTGGAGACCTTTGGCGCGGTCAACTTCCTGAAAGCCGGAGCGATCTACAGCGACCAGGTGAACACCGTTTCACCCACCTACGCCCGAGAGATTCAGACCGCCGAATATGGTTGCCGGCTTGATGGGCCGATGCGTTTTCTGGCCGAGGAAGGTCGCCTCCGAGGCATCCTCAATGGGATCAGTTACGATTACTGGAATCCCGAGACAGACCCTCACCTGACTTCGCACTACTCGGCTGATAACCTCAAAGGGAAGACAAAGTGTCGCGAATGGCTGATTCAAGAATTTGATCTCAAGGTGCCTGATCGAGCGCCGATCGTCGGGATGGTCAGTCGCCTCAGCGAGCAAAAAGGGTTTGACCTGATCGCCCGCGCAGCCGAACATCTAGTCAATCTGCCGATGACGTTGGTCGTCCTCGGGCATGGCGATTTGAGCATCACCGCCGCTTTCCAAGAACTCGCCCAGAAATTCCCTGGCAGGGTCGTCCTGGCAGATCGCTTCGACGAGGAGCTCGCTCACCGCATCTATGCAGGCTCGGATGCATTCTTGATGCCCAGCGCCTTTGAGCCGTGCGGTCTGGGGCAGATGATCGCCATGCACTACGGGACGCTCCCCATCGTCCGAAAAACCGGCGGACTCGCCGACTCGGTTCAGCATGACCGGAACGGGTTCGTCTTCGAAGCCAAATCGACCGGAGACTTGATGATCGCCTGCGCCCATGCGGTCCAGACCTATCAGAATTCGAGCCGATGGTCCGAGATGGTGCGAACGGCCATGACCGACGACTTTAGCTGGACGCGGAGCGCCGCCGCCTACGAAGACCTCTACGAAAAGGCCCGCCAAGCTCGGCGAAAACCGGCCGCCGTGTCGGTCGGCTAACCCTCCAGGCTTTCGTACTGCTCTTTCAGAGACGCCACGACGCTCGCATCCGCCAAGGTCGTGGTGTCGCCGAGCGCTCGCCCTTCTGCAACATCGCGCAGGAGTCGACGCATGATCTTTCCTGAGCGAGTTTTGGGCAAGTCCGCACACAAATAGATCACATCGGGCCGAGCAATCGCACCGATTTTTGCGGCGACGTGCTTCCGGAGCTCCTCGACCAATCCATCTTGAGACTCGACGTCAGCTTTGATAATCACAAAGGCAGCGATTCCCTGCCCCTTGATCGCGTCTTGCTTGCCGATGACCGCCGCCTCCGCCACCGCCGGATGATCCACGAGGGCCGACTCGACCTCCATCGTGCTGATGTTGTGACCCGCCACCAGCATGATGTCATCCACCCGGCCCAAGAGCCAAAAATAACCTTCGGAATCCAGCTTCGCCCCGTCGCCGGGGAAGTACATCCCGTCAAAGCGCGACCAGTACGTCGCCTTGTAGCGCTCAGGATCGCCAAAAATCCCGCGTAGCATCCCGGGCCAGGGTCGCTTGATCGCCAAAATGCCGCCGCAATCTCCCGTCGCCGTGCCTGCTCGAACCTCGGCGAGGTGCTGAGTCGAAAGGTCGACCCCTTGCTCGTCCACGATCACAGCCTCGATGCCCGGAAAAGGTCGAGTCGCCGACCCCGGTTTGGTCGTGGTGATCCCCGGCAACGGGCTGATCATAATATGTCCCGTTTCAGTCTGCCACCAAGTATCCACGATCGGACAACGTCCCCGCCCGATATTCTCGTGGTACCAGATCCAAGCTTCGGGGTTGATCGGTTCTCCGACTGAACCCAAGAGTCGAAGGCTGCTCAGATTGCATCCCTGCGGCCACTCTTCTCCCCACTTCATAAACGTTCGTATGGCCGTCGGCGCGGTGTAGAGAATGGTCACCTGGTGCTTTTCGATGATCTTCCAAAACCGATCCTTGGACGGCGTATCCGGAGCGCCTTCGTACATCAAGATCTTCGCCGCATTCGCGAGCGGCCCGTACACCACATAGCTATGCCCGGTCACCCACCCGCAATCAGCGGTGCACCAAAAGAGATCGGAATCTTGAAGATCAAAGACCCACTGAGTGGTCGCATAGACGCCGGTCAAGTAACCGCCGGTCGTGTGAACGATGCCTTTGGGCTTGCCCGTCGACCCGCTCGTATAGAGAATGAAGAGCAAGTCTTCGCTGTCCATCGGCTCACAAGGGCACTCCGTCGATTGGGTGGGCACGATCTCTCGCCAAGCGACGTCTCGGCCTTCGACCCACTCGCCTCGATCATAACTGGGAGTCGCAAGCCCTTGCGTCCAGGTGCCCTCGGGTCCGGCTCGCTCCAGCATCAGCACGTGCTGAACGCTTGGGCAGCCCAACCGGAGTGCCTGGTCGGTAATCGCTTTCAGGGGGACGATGCCGCCGCGACGCCAACCCCCATCCGCGGTGACGATTACCTTCGCCTGGGCATCGTTCGTGCGTTCTTGCAGAGACTCAGCGCTAAATCCGCCAAAAACGACGCTGTGGGCCGCTCCCATTCGGGCGCACGCGAGCATCGTCATCGCAAGCTCCGGCACCATCGGCATGTAGATGCAAACTCGGTCGCCTTTCCTCACACCGAGCTGCTTCAGCGCGTTGGCAATCTGGGCCACCGACTTTTGGAGTTCGGCGTACGTGATCGTTTGAACGTCGCCGGGTTCCCCTTCCCAGACGATGGCGACTCGGTCCCCTCGCCCTTGAACGACATGGCGGTCCACACAGTTGTAGCAGGCGTTCAGCTTGCCCCCGACGAACCACTGGGCGTGCGGAAGTTCCCAATGCAGGACCTCTTGCCAAGGCTCGAACCAGTCGAGCTTCTTCGCCCACCCTTCCCAATAGGCCAAGGAGTCCGCGAGAGCCTGGTCATAGATGTCAGGATCACTCACTCTTGCCGAAGACGTGAACTCGGCGGACGGCGGAAAGTGACGAGATTCAGAAAGCAGAGTATCGAGAGTGTCGGACATAACGCATCGGCTCGGAGGGGATTTGCCCGACGAGAATACCGGATGAGATCAACGACCGCGCGACGCCTAGTGCGGGGGACAGTTTTCGTCGTCGTATGCTGGGGCCGTCCATGGCCCGCAGTCGTTGAGACCCCCTGAGTTCGACCCCGGAGGAAACACCCAGTTTGTCCGAACTGTGAAATCGTTGTTCTTGAACACGACGCGCTTCCACCGCGCACTGGTGTCGAGATAAACAATGTTGAGGCCGTTGTTGTGCGGGAAGCTGATGCCTTGCCACAAGTTGGGCCGCCAAGAGCTCTTGTCGGCACCCACCGACCCCGAGATCAATTCATCCCCTTCGAGCTCGGTCTTGCTCCCTTCGAGGAACATAAAGTTCTTGGCCGGAACTTCCCATCGAGCAAACTGGGGGCCTTCTTTGTCTCCCGAAATGACGGCTCCCACCGAGGTCCCAGCCTGGTCGCAAAGATGCTCATTGATCGCATAGCTACTAAAGAACCGAAAAGCACCGTCCGGAGACCGTTGCAATCCCCAAGCCGTCGCCGGAAACTCCCCATCGAGTCCGTACTTGTTGTCATAATCGTCCGAAACCACTTGCCGAGCCGGGTTCATCGCGCAGTGAAAGACGTTCCCGCCGGCCCCTCGCTGGATGTTGTTTGGCGCCTTGGTTCCGACATAGCGAGCGATCAAGAACGGCCAGTAGTCCTTCCCCCAATCCGCTTCGTCCGTTCCGTCCGAGGGAAAGTGCTCGTTGTTGTCCGTGACGTACAGCATCATCGCCGCCCCGAGCTGCTTCAGATTGTTCAGGCAAGCCGTCTGCTGGGCCGCTGCTTTGGCGCGCGCAAACACCGGAAACAGAATGGCCGCGAGGATCGCAATGATCGCAATCACCACCAGTAATTCGATCAAGGTAAACGCCGATTTCCGGGGAGGTCTCGTCATATTCGGGAATTCTGGCGGGAATCGGCATTAAGCCGGGGTTAATTAAGGAGCTCTTAAAAATTGTCGAGCTCGACCCCGTTCTTTCGACGAGCCCGCATCGTCTGAAACTCAACTGTGAACGCGCGCTGGATTTGGATTTTCGGACTCGTGGGGTGGCTCCTTTCCCTGGCCTCTGCCCAGACCCCGGCGACAGCTCAGACACTAGCCGTCGGGGACGTGGTCCACATCGCCATTATCAATGCCGAAGAGTGGAGCGGAGACTTTCCCGTCTTGCACGACGGCACCCTTCGAGGCAAAGGCTTTGGCCAAGTGGTCGCCGCCGGGAAAACCCTCTCGCAAGTCGAATCCGCCGTGGTTCAGGCTCTCGCCCCGGTCTTGCGCCAGCCCCGGGTTCGGGTCACGCTCAAGTCGCTCCGACCGGCCCTCGTCTATGTTGTCGGGTTTTCCGAACGGAGCGCCGGACCGGTCGCGTGGGTCCCAGGCCTGACTCTACGTCAGGTGCTCAGTTCCAGCGGTCCGCTCGCCGAACCCCGTGATGAGTACCAAATTCAGCTTCTGCGTCAAGGCTCCGTCCAAGAAATCGATCTCGCTCGGCTCCTCGCCGGACAAATTGCCGATGAGCCGTTGGAGCGCGACGACGTGGTCACCCTGGTTCGAAAGCCCGAAATCAAGATATGGGTTCTCGGTTCGGCTACCCGGCCCGGTCTGCTGCGGGTCCCCGTGGGCACCGATCTTTATCAAGCCATCGCTCAAGCGGGCGGCCTGGCGGCCTCGGGTTCATCCGAGAGCGAGGCCCGGGCCGACGGCGATTATGTTGTCCTTCTTCGCCGAGGGCCCTCGGTCTCTGAATACGCCCTTCGCCCCAGCCCTGATTCATTGCCGATCGTTCTCGAAGCGGGAGATACCATCACCCTCGCCGCTCAACCGACGGCCCGGGTCTCCGTTCTGGGATTTGTTCAAAAGCCAGGCGAGTTCGTTGTTCGTCAAAAGCTCGGCGTGTTGGGGGCCTTGGCTGCGGCCG
This sequence comes from Chthonomonas sp. UBA2017, assembly GCA_002335425.1. GTDB lineage: Bacteria > Armatimonadota > Fimbriimonadia > Fimbriimonadales > Fimbriimonadaceae > UBA2017. Next base: position 27,400 of record DDCB01000044.1, on the reverse strand, counting down.
AAGGGGTCCTTCCAGAGGGTTCCATCCGGTCGGTAGTCGTGATTCGACGGGGCCAAGCCCGGGTCGTGGATGCGTCTCAGTCGATTCTCGACTCCTCGATCGCCCCGCCCCCTCTTGAAGACGGAGACGTCATCTACGTGCGACCCAACGAAGACGCAGTACTCGTGCTCGGCACCGTCCAAAAGCCCGGGCGCGTCCCGATCCCGCTCGGACAAACCCTTCGCGTCGCAGACGCCTTGGCCTTGGCGGGCGGGCTCGAATCGCGAGGAAGTCTCCGCCGAGTCGCCATCGCTCGGCCCGGGCCAGACGGCACCTACGCGGTCCAACAAGTGAACCTGGATGAGTTCCTAAAAGACGGCAAAATTGAGGCGAATCCCCTCCTGAAATCGGGCGACATCTTGCTCTTTGGCGAACCCAAAGGGGTCACGTTTTCGAGTTTATCTCAGATTCTCTCCAGCGCTCTCCTCATCGAGGCCTTTTTCCGCCGATGACGGCCCGACTTTTGGGCGCCCATATGCCGACGGCGGGAGGACTGCACAAGGCGCTGGAGCGTGGACAAGAGATTGGCTGCACCGCCATTCAGATCTTCACTCACAGTCCTCAGCAGTGGGCCTCGAAGCCGCTCGATCCCGCCAAGGTTCAGCTTTTTCGAGACACCTGGGCCGCGAGCAACATTCAACAAGTCGTCAGTCATGACAGCTATCTGATCAACTTGGCCCACCCGACCCCCGAAGGTCGTGAAAAGAGCCGCCGCGCCCTCCTCGGCGAGATGCAGCGATGTCACGAACTCGGCGTACCACAAGTCGTCTCGCACATGGGATCGCACCTCGGTCAAGGCGAAGACGTCGGCCTTCAGCTCGTCGCGGACGAGGTCCTCACCTTGCTGACCGAGGCCCCCTCGTCGGTCACCATTTTGATGGAGACCACGGCAGGTCAAGGGTCCTCACTTAATTACAAATTTGAGCATTTGGCCAAAATCTTAGACCTAACACGCGCTCCGTCGCAGCTAGGAATCTGCCTCGACACCTGCCACATCTTTGCCGCTGGCTACGACTTGCGAACGAGAGAAGCCTACGAGCAGACCATGGACGCCTTGGGACGGATCGTCGGATTCGACCGGCTGGGCGCCATTCACTGCAACGACTCGAAGAAGCCGCTCGGCTCCCGAGTGGATCGACACGAGCACCTGGGCGAAGGTGAAATCGGGCCGACGGCGTTCGAATGTCTGATGGCAGACGAGCGGTTCTTTGGCGTCCCCATTCTCTTAGAAACTCCCGATGCCGAGACCCAGCATGAAGTGAACTTGGCTCGGCTCTGGAAATGGGCTTCTGAGTCCGACGAAGCGACCTGAGAAAATTACTAGTTATTGCCTGTTCTTCCTTGATTTGGAGATGGAGGAATACCAGACTTCTGAAAATTCGATCCGCGATTCCACGTGATCATTCGAATTCTCCAGTAGAATGAGGACTGGAAAAGTGCTCTGGCCTTCTAATAGTTGGCCTGGGCCATTGTGTGTTGTGGAGAGGAGTCAGAATCCATGCGAATAAAATCGATTGCACTCATGGCGGGCATCACCGCGTTGGCGGCCCTGAGTCATGCCCAAGTCAACACGTTTATCGGCGGGAGCGGAGGGTTCTGGAACAACCCAGCGAACTGGTCGCTCGGACTTCCGGGTGCGGGACAAACGCTGAGCGTCGGAGTTCCAACCACGCATTCGTCCGGCTCGTACACCAGTCAGACGTTGAACTATACGGCTGGATTGTGGACTCAGAACGGCGGGAGCCTGAGCCTCACCGGAGCGGCAACGAACTCGATCTCCAGCTGGAACTTCACCGGTGGAACCTACACGAGCAGCGCACTCACGAACGTACTCATGGGTGCAACCTTGTCGGGAGGAAGCTTCGGAGCCAACACAACGATCAACGTCTACGGGACCTCCTCCATCGGAATGGGCGGAGTCGCACTCGGGAATAGTTCGAAACTCACGTTCTGGAATCCCGTCACGTTAAGCGGCATTGCAAACCTCGGCACCGCGGCAGAGATCAAGCTGGAATCGTCGGGCAGCCTTGCATCCTCATTTACGTCGAATGGAGGCAAGTTCTCAATTCTCAACGGTGCGATGAGTATCTCTAGCGGACAAACCGCGACGATCAACTCTCAAATTCAACTTTCGCAAGACGGCTCCGTCAACAATTCAGGACTTCTTCAGCTCGGCGGCGGAGGTCAACTCGCGGGCTCGATCAATGGGTTCACCGGAAACGTGACGATGACCGGTGGCTCCTACGATCTCACTTTCTCAGGGGACCTCGAGACAGACACCCTCACCATCAATTCGGGGGCTCAGCTGAATGCGTTCGGCAACATTAACATCTACAGCGCCGTGATCAACGGGCAGCTGAACTTGCTGGAAGCAGGCGAAGAGTCGGGTGCCTCGTGGGCGAACGACGACACCGTGACCGTTGGAAACACCGGTCTGGTGAACATCGACACCTGGGTGAATACCATCACGTTCAACAACCTCACCCACCGGGGCCAGATTATCGCTGACGGTGACTTCCAGGTCACGGGCACCTCGACCTGGGAGCGCGGCCAGATTTCAGGATCTGGAAATTTCAGCAACGTTAATACCCTGAACCTAACGACCGCTCAGACCAAAACGCTGGGTGGAGGCGGTGCACTGAATGCGGTGAACCAAGGCATTTGGAACCATAACGCGGGAATTCTCAGTCTTGCAGGAAGCGCGACGCTGAATAACGCGGCGGCAGGAACCTATAACGTCAACGGCACAAACCTCTTGGTGACCGGACCCGGGGCAACCTTATTCAACAACGAAGGGACCCTGAACGTTACTCCGATGACCGCAACCCAGTTCACCATGGCCGCGCCTTTCGATAACTCCGGCAACGTGAACATCAACGGGAATGCCTTTGTGACGACAAGCGGCGTCACGAACTCGGGCAACATCGTCGGAACTTCGGGCTCGCTGTTGGTCCTCGGTGGAAACTCCTCGATCGATTCGGGCACGATCAACGTTCCCAATGTCGTCATCTCCGGGGCCGCGGTTTTCAAAGATGCCGCCAACTATAACGGTATCGACGACCTGACGATCAACAGTGGCGGAAATCTCTCGCTGGACACCGACACGTCGCTCGGATCGCTGGATGAACTCACCGTCAACGGAACCTTCAATAACGAAAGCGGAATCTCGGTCAACACGAACTTCTTGACGGTAAACACCGGCGGAATCTACAAGTCCGATCTCGGCAACTCGAACACGAACAGCTTCTTCTGGAACGGCGGAAGCCTCGAAGGAGATGGGATTGCCATTCCGTCCTTCATGACCAGCGCGGGGACCTTCATTGCATCCGCGGCGCCAAAGTCGATCAAGCACGGGGCCCAAGTCATTCTGAACGGACCCACCACCCACAGCGCCGGGGTGATCACGTTCTCGGGCTCTGCAAGCAAGTTGCGAGTGAACGGCACGTACGAGATCACCGGCAACGGAGTTGATTTCAACGGGCCCACGATCCACGAAATCAATAACTTCGGGACCTTCCGAAAGAAGCCAACTTCAACGGACGTCACGACGGTCACGACGAAGTTCAACAACCCGTCCGGAGGGCTGGTGGATGTCCAAGCCGGCACCCTGGAACTGATCGGCGGTGGTACTGGTGCCGGGACGTTTAATGTCGAGCCGGGTGCAAACATCGACTTCAATCTCGGCAACTATAACTTCGTTTCGGGCGCAACCTTCACCGGCCAACAAGTCATCACGAATGGCGAAGTCACGGTCGGCGCCGGGGCCAACTGGGCCGGAAACACCATCATCAACGGCGGATTCCTCGCCCTCCAGTCGGGGGCCCTGTTCGGAAGCGGTTCGCTCGCCGTCAATGGCGGCGGACAACTCCGAGTCCAAAGCGGAACCCACACCCAGAGCGGTGCCTTCGCGAACTACTCCCCAGGACCGAAGACGCTGAACAACGGAAACTTTATCATCGGCAACAATTCGCAATTTAAGTTCGCGAACACCGGCATCGAGACCAATAACAGCAACATCTGGCTGATCGGCGGAAGTGCTGCGATCGAGAACCTTTCCGGCAACAATGCGCTCACCGGACTCAGCCAAAACAACGGCACGTTCGTCCTCGGGAGCTTGCTTCTTTCCGATGCGATCTCGCTCAACATCGAAGATGACCTCGGCAACAGCGGCACCCTCGCGGTGGACAGCAACGGCGAACTGAATATCGGCGGGAGCTTCATGCAATTCGGCGGCCAATTGCTGGTCAACGGAACATTCACCGCGGGCGGACCGATCACGATTGAAGCCGGAACAGTCGGGGGCACCGGAACCATCGACGGAGGCGTCAACAACAGCGGCTCCCTCTCACCGGGAAGCTCGCCAGGAACTCTGAACATCATCGGATCCTACACCCAAACCAGCATCGGCACTGCGCTGATGGAGATCGAATCGGCCAGTAACTTCGACCGACTCATCGTCTCGGGCGCGGGGGCGCTCGGCGGCCAGTTGAATGTGGTGATCAACCCCAGCTTCAACTTGACCGACGGCATGATGTTCGACCTGATGACCTTCGGTGGTGGCTACACGGGTCAATTCTCGGAAGTGAACACGGTCAACGGCAACGGGTTCCTCATCGACATCGACTACACGCACCCGACCATCCTGCGCGGCTTCGCTCGGCCTGTTCCTGAGCCAGCGACGATGGCTGCCCTCGGTCTGGGCCTAGCTGTCCTCGTTCGACGCCGACGACGACAGTCGTAAACTGGTCCATCCAAAACCAGGGGCCCTGAGCAGAATCGCTCAGGGCCCCTCTTCTTTTGGGTCCGACGCCTCAATCAAGTCGCCACGACTTCAAGCGGCAGTCGATCCAGGCTCAAAGCCTGCCCCTCTTGCATCAAGCGGTTGGCGACGTCCTCGCCGAGCCGTTCTTTCAGGGTCGCCACCATCGCATCGTATTCAGCTTGGTCGTTGGGAGGAACATGAAGCCCGATCTGGTCGCGAATTTCGGCCGCTCGCCCGACCAATTGGGCCGCAGATTCATTGCGCTGATCCAAAATATCAGCTTTGGCAAAGAGCTCCAGCACCGTCGCAATCCCGGCGAGATACTCCATTTCGCGCTGCATCTTCAGAGCCCGCACGAGGCGCGCCCGAGCCTGCTCAGACTGAAGATCATCAATATCGAGCTCGGCGAGCCGTCCCAGAGCGATCGCAATACTTCGAGCATCTTCTACTTTCTCGAAAATCTGCAGACACTCTTCATGCAGTTGGCGAGACTCCGCACGGCGGCCAGCCTCGCGATAAAGCGCACCCAAATTGTCATAGGCTATGGCGAGGTTTCGTTCGTCACCGATCTCTTTGCAGATGGCCGCGCTTTCTTCATATCGACTCATCGCACCTTCGCGATCTCCACGATTCTTGAACGTGAGCCCAATGTTGTTCAGAATGACTGCAACTCCGAGCTTGAAATCCTTCCTGCGCGCAATCGCCAGCGCCTCTTCCAGCCGGGCCTGAGCGGCCTCGGGCTGGGCAAGGTCGTTGATCAGAGTCCCGACGTTGTTGCAGGCTCGCATTCGCCAATCTTCCAGCGTCGAATCGTCCACATAAGCCGACCCCGAAGTCGGCAAAGCGTTCAAAAGGCTCTCAATCGACTGCCGCCCCTCACTCAAATAACCCCGAACTTCCCAGAAGCGGTGCAAAAGCGTCGCCATTTTGAGCCCCGCGAACGTGGTTTCTTCATCGTGCTGGCACCATTCGAGCGCACTCCGGATATTGTCCAGGTCGTACTCGATCCGCTTGAGCCACAAGATCTGATCGGTGCCCCCAAAGTTCGCCGCCGCTTGGCGAGAATGCTCCAGGAAGTAGTGGACGTGCTTTCGGCGCAAGTCTGTCAAACCCTCAAAATCAAGCAACTTTTCCTGAGCGTATTGTCGAACTGTTTCCAGAAATCGATATCGGGGAGGGTCTTTTTTGTCATCATAATTGACTAAAGATTTATCCACGAGCTGAGTCAGAAGGTCGAGAATCTCCCAGTCCTCGATATCGTCCGTCGTGCAGATCTGTTCACTGGATTCCAGGGTCCAACCCCCACTGAAAATCGAGAGCGAAACCAGCAAAGATTTCTCTTTCTCTTCAAGAAGGTTATAGCTCCAATCAATCGCCGCGCGGAGCGTTTGCTGCCGGGGAAGAACCGTGCGACTTCCCCCAGTCAAGAGGCGGAAACGATCGTTCAATCGGGCGGCGATCTGATCGGCCGCCAGCGACTTGATGCGGGCCGCGGCTAGCTCGATGGCGAGCGGAATTCCGTCGAGCCGCTGGCAAACTTGCGCGACTGAAACCGCGTTTTGCGCCGTCAATTCGAACGTCGAATTCGCTGCTTGGGCCCGTTGCATAAAGAGTTGAATCGCTCCATAAGTCAACAGATCTTCGGGAGACAGATTTTGCGCATTTTCCGGCAACGAGAGAGAAGGGACTTTGTAAGAAAGTTCGCCCATCACGCCGAGGGCTTCTCGACTCGTGGCCATCACACAAACATTCGGACAGCCCTTCAAAATCGAATCGACAACTCGGGCGGCCTCATCGATCAAGTGCTCGCAGTTATCCATGATCAAAAGCATCGTGCGATCTTTGAGAACTTGTCGAACCGTATCCGCTTCCGAAGATCCCGGATCGCCCTTGATGTTCAGCGTCGAAGCGATGGTCTGCCAAAGGAGCGATGGGTCGTTCAAAGACGCCAACTCGATCAACCAAACGCCATGCTCAAACCGGCCGAGAAGTTCCGCCGCCACCTCGATCGCCAACCTCGACTTTCCGCACCCGCCAGAACCGGTCAACGTGATCAGGCGGTGAGTCCCGAGCTGCTTGCGCAGATTCGCGACCTCGTTTTCGCGTCCAACAAACGAGGAGACCTCTCGCGGCAAGTTGTTCGGGAGCGAGTCGATCGTCTTGAGCTTGGGAAAAGACTCAGGGACGCCAGGATAATTGAGCTGACGAATGTGCTCCGGTTGCTCAATATCTTTGAGCTTGTGTGGCCCCAACTCGACCAACCAGGCCCCTTCGGGCAGATTGGTCCCGATCACTTCGGTCGTCACCGAAGAAAGCAGGATTTGAGCGCCGTGGCCTACCGCCTGGAGCCGGGCGACTCGGTTCATCGTCGGACCAAAGTAATCACTATCCCGGACGTGGGCCTCGCCCGTGTGGATCCCCATACGCACTCGGAGTGGAGCAAAATCGCCCGCACCGGTCTCAAGGGCCAGCCGCTGTTGGATCGCACACGCCGCATGGACCGCGCCATCGGCACTCTGAAAGGCGGCAAAAAACGCATCGCCCATCGTCTTGAATACTTCACCGCCAAAGCGCTCGATCTCTTCGCGCATGATCCGGTCATGAATCTGCAGCGCCACGTTCATCTCTTGGGAGAACTTTTCCCAAAGACGCGTACTGCCTTGAACGTCGGTCAGCAAGAAGGTGAAGGTTTGACTTTTGGCTTCCATAAGTTCTGTTCAAACCTTCATGGCCGAAAATGCACGCAGAAGCACCAGGCCATCGGTCCCACCTATCCGAGCATTCGTCGCTCGCTCGGGGTGGGGCATCAATCCCAAAACGTTTCCTGCCTCGTTCACAATCCCGGCGATGTTCTCCACCGATCCATTCGGATTGGCGTCTTCAGTCGCATCGCCCGCCGAATCGACGTATCGAAATGCGACTCGCCCTTCTCCATTGAGCCGCGAAAGATTCTCGCGATCTGCGATGTACCGGCCCTCTCCGTGGGCAATCGGCAGCCGGAGCACCTGGGACTGCGACTCCATCCAGAGCCCCTTCTGCGTCTCCGGGCGCAATCTGACGTCTCGGCAAACAAACTTTTGGCTATGATTCAGAAGGAGAGCCCCTTCGAGAAGACCAGCCTCGCAAAGAACTTGGAACCCGTTGCAAGCCCCTATGACCGGGTGACCGCGCTCGGCCAGGTCCCTGACCGCCGACATCAAAGGGGCCCGAGCGGCCATCGCCCCACATCGCAAATAGTCGCCATAACTGAATCCGCCCGGCAAAAAAACCCCGTCGAATCCCGACAGCGAGGTCGCCTCATGCCACACATACTCAGCTGCAACCCCCACATCAGAGCGCAAGGCCCAGAGAGCGTCCTGATCACAATTCGACCCGGGGAACCGGACGACCGCGATTTTCAATCCACAACCTCAATCTGATAGTCTTCGATCACCGGATTCGCCAGGAGCTTATCACACATCGCTTGGAGCCGAGATGGATCAGCCTGAGTCACGTGGAGTTCGATGACCTTCCCGATCCGAACTCCCTCGACCTCGTCGAATCCCAGCTTGACCAGGGAGTCAGAAACGGTCCGACCCGCCGAATCCAGCAAAGAAGGCTTCAAAGTCACCACCACACGAACCAACGGCATTTCCTGATTGTGGCACTTTGCCGGGTAAAAGACCCAGCATGAGCGCACCTCTTATCGGAATCATCATGGGAAGCCAGTCCGACTGGCCGACGATGTCCGCTGCCGCCGAAGTCCTCAGTCGGTTCGGCATCGAGCACGAAGCCAAAGTCGTCTCCGCGCATCGGACTCCCGAAGAGATGGTCGAGTACGCCAAATCGGCCGGCTCTCGGGGGCTGCGCGTGCTCATCGCCGGGGCGGGCGGGGCCGCTCACCTGCCAGGGATGGTCGCTTCGCTCACCGTCTTGCCCGTGATCGGGGTCCCGATTCAAACTCAAGCACTCGGCGGCCTTGATTCGCTCTATTCGATCGTCCAGATGCCGGCGGGAATTCCCGTTGCGACCGTCGCCATCGGCAATGCCCACAATGCCGCGCTCCTCGCGGTGCGAATCTTGGCGCTCAACGATGCCCGGCTGGCAAAAGAGCTGGCCGAGCATCAAGACGAACTCAAAGAGAAGGTCGCGGAGATGAACCGCAACCTCGGCGCTTAGCCAAGCCGATCCGGATTCAGGCCCAGCAAGCTGTCGATGACAAAGATCCCGTCCTTGCGGATCAGAACGTCGTCGAACCAGACTTCTCCGCCGCCGTACTCAGGCCGCTGAATCATCACCGTGTCCCAGTGGATCGAAGACTTGTTGCCGTTCCCTCCGGGTGGGTCGTAGGCGTTGCCCGGGGTGAAGTGGAACGAGCCCGCGATCTTTTCATCAAAGAGCGTGTCTTTCATCGGATGGAGCACGTACGGGTTGAACCCCAGCGACCACTCCCCGATGTAACGCGCTCCTTCGTCGGTGTCGAGGATCTCGTTCAGCTTCGCGGTGTTGGCCCCGGCTTCGGCGTGGATAATTTTGCCGTCCTTCATCTTGTAGTGAATGCCGCTGAACTCGGTGCCTTGATATAGCGAGACCGTATTGAAAGTGATTTCGCCGTTGCACGATTCGCGAACTGGCGCGCTGAAGCACTCTCCATCGGGGATGTTTCGATGCCCCGTGCAAGGCACGGCCCCGATCCCTTGGATGCTGAAGCTCATGTCCGTGCCCGGGCCCACAAGTCGGACGCGATCCGTCCGATTCATCAGGTCGACCAGCGGCTTCACCGCCTCTTCCATCTTGCGATAGTCGAGCGTGCAGACGTCGAAATAGAACTTCTCGAAGGCAGCCGTGCTCATTCCGGCCTGTTGCGCCATCCCCGGCGTTGGCCAACGGAGAGCCGCCCACTTGGTTTTCGGGACGCGGGTTTGAAAGACGACCGGAGTCGCGTAAACTCGGCTCCACAGATTGTTGATCTCACCCGAAACGTCGGCGAGCTCGGTCACATTGTGAGAACCCCGCAAGGCGATGTAAGCCGTCATCTGCTCCATCTCATACTTTTCGACCTGGGCGATGAGGCTCGCATTGGCCTCGATCATGCCCAGCATCAGTTGACGCCGCACGATGTTGCTTTCCAGCCGCACCGCCACCCGCGCACCCGTGCCTTGAGCCACCCGGACAAACTCGGCCACGGCCTCTTCGGGAATATCAAAAGCGTGAATCAACAGGTGGTCGGAGGAACTGAGGTCGCAGGAGTAACCGCAAATCATTTCGGCGAGCCGGGTAACGCGAGGGTCGAGCATTCCCTCAGGTTACCTGCCCCGGCTCGGCGCCTGCGCTTTGACTTCAGACCCCCCGCCCAGCCATAATACGGAAGTTGGCGAATGGGGTCAGGGCTCGCCCCCGTACCCGCTCCAACCAGAAACGAGGAAAAGAACGAAGGATGATGACACTAGCCGGAGTGGACCTTTACATTTGGACAAAGGACTACGAAAACATCCCCAAGAAAGAGGGAAAATTTACCATGAAACTGATGTCGAATCGGGGCACAAAATTGTATCCGCCACCTGCCCCAGAAATGGACATGATCGATTGGTTTCGATGTCGCTATGTGAGTGAAGAATTGATCAATGACGCTGATGTCGATCAGCTTTGTCAAGCTCTCACTTCAGCAGGCTGGGTCTGGAATAAAGCACAAAAGCTCTATCAGATCGATGGAGTTAATGCCTTTAGCGAACCGTACTAGGGATAGGATTTAGGAAGAGGATATTATGGCTCACAAAGTTTGTTTGATTCGCGGCGATGGAACGGGCCCCGAACTCGTCGCTGCTGTTGAGAAGATTATCTCGACTGCCCAGGTCGACATCGAATGGATCGAGGTCGAAGCCGGTCTCAAATGCGTCGAAGCTGGCAAGCCGATTGTTCCCGAAGAAACAATTGCAAAAATCAAGGAAATCGGCATCGGTCTCAAAGGACCCATGACCACCCCAATCGGCAAAGGCAGCGTCAGTCCGAACGTCACGTTGCGCAAAAAGTTAGATCTTTATGCCTGCGTTCGACCCGTTCGAAGTCTGCCTGGAGTCGAAACTCCGTTCAAAGATTTGGACATGGTCCTTTTCCGAGAAAACACCGAAGATCTGTACGCACAAATTGAATACATGGTCACGCCGACTGTGGCCCAATCGATTAAGCTGATCAGCGAATTTGGCACCGAACGAATTGCACGAGCGGCTTTCGAATATGCACGAAAGCACGGTCGCAAAAAGGTCACCGCCGTTCACAAAGCGAACATCATGAAGATCGCCGATGGTCTCTTCTTGCGCACGTGCCAGAAGGTCGCTCAAGACTATCCCGACATCGAGTTTGGCGACAACATCGTGGACAATCAATGCATGCAACTCGTGACCCGATGGAAGTCCTACGATGTGTTGGTTTTGCCCAACCTTTATGGAGACATTGTCAGCGATCTTGCCGCCGGAATGATGGGTGGACTTGGCGTCGCACCCGGCGCCAACTATGGTGCCAAATGCGCCGTCTTCGAGGCAGTTCACGGATCGGCTCCTAAGTATGCGGGACTGAACAAGGTCAACCCAGTCGCCCTGCTTTTCTCGGCCACACTCATGCTGGATCACCTGGGCGAAAACCAAGCCCGAAAGGACATTGAGGGTGCCACCGAGGCCGTCATGGGCCGAGGCATCAAGACCTACGACATCGGAGGCTCGACCTCGACCACGGACTTTGCCGACGCTGTCTGCGCCGAGCTCAAAGGCTAAGACCTTTCTCCCGATGGGCGTCCCCTTTCGAGATCGCCCATCGGGAACCCGGACCAAGACCTGAGAGACGATGCCAAACGACTCCCGGGGACCATTCCGCCACCTGGATCAGCCCGCCGGACTGGCATCCGTCTTGCTTGCGCCGCTGTCCCTCCTCTACGCCGGGGGATGGTGGGCCTACGAGTCCATGTATCGCCTGGGTCTGAAAAAGCCCAAAGAACCCCATCGACCTGTGCTCGTCGTGGGAAATCTCACCGTCGGGGGGACGGGAAAAACTCCGCTTACCGCATACCTGGCCCAGCTCTTCAGGCGTTCGGGACATGAAGTCGTCCTCTCGGCGAGTGGATACGGCAGCCCCGCGTCCGAAGAGGCCCAGTGTGCGCCTGCGGGCCCGTTGATCGCCAGCCGCTGGGGCGACGAACCCGCCTACTACCGATGGCTCATGCCCGATCTTCCCCTCATCATCGGGAGAAATCGAGTGCGAGCCGCCGAAATCTGCGCCGAGCGGTTCCCCAACGCAATCCTCCTCCTCGACGACGGATTCCAGCACTTGCCGCTCAAAAAGCACCTTGCCTTGATCCTCGATCCAGACCCGGCCCCGAACCCGCTCTGCTTGCCCGCCGGTCCTTACCGGCAACCGCGAAGTGCCGGCCGAAGGAAGGCCGACGCCGTCATCCCTGGAACGTGGGATCTGGTCCGCCAAGGCCCGGTCTTTCGCGACGCCGAAGGTCGTCCGTGCGATCGCCCGGCGACTCAGCCGATCCAGCTGCTGAGTGCAATCGGGAGCCCGGCTCGGCTTCGCCAGTCCTTCATCGACGCGGGCTACGAACTCATCCACGAAGTTCACCGTCCGGACCACGATCCGCTGACGGCTGGTAACCTCTGGGCATCATTCGACCCACAAAAACCGATCCTCGTCACCGCCAAAGACTGGATGAAGTTGCGCGAAAGGACCGACCTCGCCCCACTCACCCTTTGGATCGTGGACTACGAAGTTCGGCTCAAACCTGAGCCTGAGTTCACCCGATGGCTGCTCGCAAAAATCCATGAAATCGAAGCGAAAACAGATTGAAGGGAAGCTCGGAGCGGCGGCCTTTCGCTGGGCGCTCCGGGTGATGGGTCGAAAATCTCAGATTCAAGCCGAGCGGATCGGGGCCCGGTGGGGTCGTCGATTTTTCAAGCTAAGCCGAAAGCATCGCGAACGAGCCCTTGCGAACTTGAAGCTCGCTTTTCCGGACAGGCCCGACGCAGAAAGGCTCTTGATCGCCGAAAGCACGTTCGAACACTTCGGCCGAACAACCGCCGACTTTTTGCGGAGCTGGTCCCGGTCCGAAAAGGAGTTCGAAGACTCCATGAGTGTCAACGGAGTTGAGCACTTGGAGGCGGCGCTGGCCCAAGGTCGCGGCGTGCTCTTAATCACCGGCCACTTCGGAAACTGGGAACGACTCAGTGCCTGGCTCAGTTCGCGTGGATATCCCTTAAGCGTCATTGCGCGCGACGCCAACGACTCCGGACTCAATTCCCTCGTCAATTCCCTCCGCGAAAAGCCAGGGACACGCGTCGTCCCCCGAGGGAATTCCACTCGGACCATTTTGGAAAGGCTCAAGGCGAACGAGCTCATCGGAATCTTGCCGGATCAAAACTCTCAAGAGCAGATCATTCCCTTTTTTGGTCACCCTGCCGGCACCGTCATGGGCCCAGGCGTACTTCACGAGCGGACGGGGGCCCCGGTCGTGTGCTGCTGGTGTGTCTATGTTTCCCCAGGAAACTATCAAATGTGGTTCGAGCCCGCCCTAGAGGCGGAGCGGACCGAGATCAAGGGCGAGGGGATGATGCGGGCCATTCACCACTCGCTGGAGGCCGTTATTTCCGCCCACCCAGAGCAGTGGCTTTGGTTCCACGACCGGTGGAAATTCGCTCGCCAAAAGGGGCTGATGTGAGGGTCCTGCTCGTGCGCTTCAGCGCCATCGGGGACTGCGTGATGACGGCTTGGGCCGCCTCCGCCCTTCGCCACCAACATCCCGAAGCGACCCTTGCCTGGGCGGTGGAGTCGCGATGTGTTCCTGTCATCGACACGACGTCCTTAGTGAACGATCTCTGCATTTTTCCGCGTGAAAGGTGGAAAAAACGGAGAGGTGATCCCCGAGTCTTCGGTGAACAGATCCGGACCTACTTGGGCCTTCGCCGGTACAAGTTTGACCTTGCCCTCGACTTTCAGGGTCATTCAAAGACCGCCCTCGCAACTCGCCTTTGCGGGGCATCCCGGCGACTGAGCGCCCGGGCCACCGATGCCCTGGCTCGACGCTTGAACCCGGTCCTGAACCCGTCGCTTCAACCCGGCGAACACGAGATCGAACTCTACGGCCGAATGCTGCAAGCCGCCGGATTCGGGCCGGTGCCGGAATTCCCCATCATGCCGCCCTTGCCCGCGCTCCCTACTCCCATTTCGGCGCCCTTCGTCTCAATCCAAACCGGGGCCGGTGAACTCGACAAACGAGTGCCCGTCGAACATTGGGAGGCCGTGGCGGCAGACCTCGTCCACCGAGGCATCCCCGTGGTCGCCCTGGGTGGCCCCCAAGATCCGCCGCTGGACGGCCCGGGCATCGTCAACGGGGTTGGGCAATGGTCGCTCCTAGAGTCCATGGCCGTCATCAAGGCGAGCGCCGTCCACCTCGCGGGCGACACCGGAAGCGGACATATCGCTGCCGCCCTGAACGTCCCCGTCGTCAGCATCTTTGGGCGCACCGATCCCGCCCGTTTCCGACCTTGGACGGCCCGAGGGACCGTCCTGCGCGGCGGCAACACCCCCGGGGAGACTTCGGTCACCGACATTCTTGAGGCCGCTCAGACGTGGTGGTCCCTGGCGAGGACCGATGCGTAAGTTCCTGATCTGCCGACTCTCATCGATGGGGGATGTCGTTTGCACCCTTCCGGTGGCTTCCGCGCTCAAGACTCTCGGACCAGACGTCGAAGTGACCTGGGCGGTCGATCCTCGATTTTCGGCTCCGGTCCGGTGCTGCTCCGCCGTGGACCATGTCGTCGAAATCAAACCCAAAATTTCGTTGCAGTTCCTCCGGCAAGTTCGAGAGATCCTGCCCGGCCCTTTTGAGGCCGCCCTCGATCTCCAGGGCCTCTTGAAGTCGGCGTCTGTCGTGGCCCGGGTGTCGGCCTCCACGAAGCTCAGCTATCACTGGCAACGCGAAGGGGCGGGGCTCTTCATCCCCAAAGTGCTTCCCGATCCGACCTCACTGCACGTCGTTGATCAGTACGTCGACGTTGCCCGGGCCCTCGGGGCCGAAGTTCAACGAGCCCAATTCGATCTCCATCCCGATCCCGACGACTTATCGAAATGGAGATCTCGTTTGGACCCGCTGGGTGAATTCGTTGTGCTCAATGCCGGGGCAGCATGGGCGATCAAGCGTTGGCCTCCAGAATCTTTCGCATTTCTGGCCCAAAGACTCGCCGAGCGTGGCATCGCGGCGGTGTTCATCGGCTCCAAAGCTCAGGAAGATCGAGATGCTTTTGAGTCTGTCGTTCAAGCCGGAGCCTCGAAAGCGATTTCCTTGATCGGGGAGACTTCGATCCGCGAACTCATTGCGGTGATCTCTTTGGCTCGCGCGCATGTGGGCGGCGACACCGGCAGCACCCACATCGCGGCCGCTCTCGGCGTCCCCGCGGTCGGCCTCTACAGCAATAACCGGCCCGAGCGGACCTGCCCCTACGGCCAGCGAGACCGATGCCATTTCCACCCCGAAAGCCTGGCAAAAATCGCTCCAGAGCCGGTTTGGGAGACTCTCTCTGAGGTCCTGGGATGAGCCGCTGCTTCGACCCAGACCCCAAAAAGTCGTGGCTCTTTGCATTCACCCATCCCGACGACGAGCTCGCGATCGCGGCCTGGGTGCGGCGACTCGCGCTCCAAGGTAATCCAGTCTTTCTCAGCTGGACCCACAGCACCCCCCGGCGAGAAGCCGAGGCCCGCGCTTTTGCCGAGGCCGTCCAAGTCCCGCCAGATCGGCTCTTTTTTGCCAAAGCCAAGGACGGCCAATGCCCCGAAGAGATGCCCCAGCTCGTCCTATATTTCCGCGATGTGCTCGACCGAATCCAGCCGGATCGCGTGGCGACAGGAGCCTTTGAGCACGGACACCTCGACCACGACGCCACCAACTGCGCTCTCCATGGGGCGGGGGCATCCCAAGTCGTCGAATTCCCGCTCTACCACTCCTATCTCACGCGATTTCAGAAGCTGAACCGGTTCTCCGATCCCGCTGGCCAAGAGATTCTTGAGCTCACCCTAGACGAGCAAGTCTGGAAAATCGAGCGGGCCCGTGGCTATCCGAGCCAAACCATTTGGAGCATCCTCGTGGCGGTCGAGATCTGGCACCGAATTCAGTTCCGCGGCGGTCAGCTCCAAAAGACCGAACGGCTTCGCTGGCAGACTCACCGGGATTTCTCGATCCCGAACGCCCCGGACGTCTTGCGCCAAAAAATCAAACGGAGCAACCGGTGGCAAAGATGGCTTTCGGCCCTGGATCACCTCCGCCAGAGCCAATCTTAACAATTTTTCGAGAAACCTCGTACAAAAGACAACTTTATCTTTCAGAATTTCCCGCATCATCTTAACAAAGCCCTAATCTAGGCCAGTCATAATAGATCAGAGCTCGTCCCCGAGAGGGGGTAGGGCCGCCCAAAGAGAACCCAACAGCCATGAAAAAAAGAGCCTTCACCCTCATCGAGCTCTTGGTCGTCATCGCGATCATCGCGATTTTGGCCGCGATCCTGTTCCCTGTTTTTGCCCGGGCGAAGAACCAGGCAAAGACGACAGCCGCGGTCAGCAACCAAAAGCAACTTTCGGCCGGTCTGATCATGTACACGACCGACTACGAAGACACCTACCCGCGAAATGACGACTGCGTGAATCAGTCCTCGCTCAACGGGGCCTTGAACTCCAACCCGTTCAATCCGACGGGAGCTGGTTGTACCTCCGGTGCCTTCTACTACCGAATGAACCACTTCTCCTGGCAAAAGTGGGTTCGACCCTATATCAAGAGTGTGGAGCTTTTCGAGCACCCGATGCGGCGAAAGGACCGCACCCAATGGAGCACGAACGGCCAAATCGTGGGTGGCTTCGCTCTGAACACCGCCATCACCGGTTCGCTCGACACCTATAACCGACCGGCCACTCACCTGCGGGCCTTCCGAGACAGCTGGCTCGGCGGCAAAACCGTCTTTATCCCTCGCCCGAGCGAGACCGCCATCATGATGGAGTTCCCGTTCGCGGGCACTGCGGCCCTGGCCGCTGGAACCGTTGATCCCGGCGAAACCTCCGAAACCGCCTATCCGGCCGCCATCCGCGAATTCTGGCGATGGAAGCTGATGGACGGCACGATCGCCGACTGCGTCACTCGATCGCGAGGCACCGTTCCCGATGGTACGAAGATTCCGTCCGGAGGCATCACCGTGGGCTACACCGACGGCAGTGCGAAGCATCTGCCGGCAGGACGATTCCTCGCTCTGACCCCCACCAAGCAAGAGTATCTCGGCGTGAGTGGCGCAAGCCCGACCGCGGGTTGGACCTTTGGCGACGACTGCTCCTTCGTGACCAGTGGCAACTTCGGCTTTGTTCAACCGAACGTCTCGATCGACTACCCATTCTGGGGCCTGGGGACCAACTAAGATGAAGACCCTGGCGGCGATTTTCGGATTGGGCGCCCTGCTTCTCCTCGGAGGTTGCTCAAAGGACGTCGATGAGGCGACCTATGAGAAGCAAAAGCAGGAGTTTAGCCGCGACAACATGGAAGAGGCTATGAAGAAGGCTGGCAAGGGCGCTGAGTGGGAAGAGCACAAGCGCAAAGAAGCCGAGTTCCTCAAGGGCGGCAAGGGCGACTCTCAGTAAGCCCTGGGCCGCAAGCCCGATGAATGAGCCCTTCGCTCCGGGAGCGAAGGGCTCATTTTTTGACTTCCGGGCGTCACAATAGAGCTTGGTGAACCTTCGACATCTTCTCACCGGCATCGGGATCGCCAGTGCGGGCATCTTGCTCTACGGATCGCTCGTCGAGGCCAATCGGCTCGTCCTGCGAAGGGTCACGCTCAAGCTGCCCGATTGGCCCCCGGATTTGAGTGGTTATCGGATTGGGCTCGTCGCCGACTTCCACCTCCGCGACTTTTGGACTGTCGAACACGCCATTCGCGCAGGCTCGGTCCTTTCAGCAGAAAATCCGAATATGACGGTCATCGCTGGTGACTTCGTCGGGCGTTGGAAAGAAGACTCCGTCGAGCTGATTGATGCCGGGCTCAGCCTGTTCGAGCCTCTGGCGGGTCGAGTGCTCGCCGTCCCGGGCAATCACGACTATTACGGCGGCGACCCCGAAATACTCATCGAGATGGGCCGCGAGGTCGGGATTCGCCTCCTGCGAAACGAGGTCGTCCGGCAGGACGGAATTCAGTGGCTAGGCATCGACTCCCAAAATGGGGGTGAGGCGATGCCTCACCAGACCTTTGCGCTCGCCGATGAGGGGGGGGCGAAAATCGTGATCTGGCACGAACCCGATATGGTCGACCACTTACCGGGCCGCGCCTCCCTGATGTTGAGCGGCCATAGCCATGGCGGACAGTTCTTAACCCCTTGGGGGTGGCCCCCGATTCGAGTCCGAAATGGTCGCAAATATCTGCGGGGATTTTTCGACTTGGAGCCGACTCCGCTTTACGTCACGAGCGGAGTCGGCACGACCGGCCCCCCTTCGCGGCTGAACTGCCCCCCCGAAGTCGTCCTCTTGACCCTGGAGTCGGCTTGATTCTCTGCCTCGACTTGGGCGGGGTCGTGGTGCGAGTCCGGTCCACTTGGGGCTCTTGCGCGGATGCCGCCGGACTTCGACTGCCGGAGGAGTTTCGAGACCGACTGGTCGGCCCCGATCTCGTCCTGGCGGCATACCAAGCTGGAGAGATCCAAGAGACGGAGTACTACCAGCGCCTCAGCGAGTCGCTGCAGATTCCATCTGAAGATGCCCCGAGGCTTCATGCGGCGATCCTGAATAGCTGCTACTCGGGCTGGGCCGAATATTTAAGCGAACTCAACTCGCGCGGGGTGAGAACGGGTTGCCTGAGCAACACGAACGAAGCGCATTGGCGAACGATGCTGACTCATCCTGACTATCAGGCCGTTCAGATGCTCGAACCGCGCGTGGCCAGCTTTTTGATCGGCCACAACAAACCGTCTTTGGCTGCGTACGAAGCGTTTTCGGCGGCGGCAGGTCCCGGCCCAATTCTGTTTTTGGACGACACGCCCACCAACCTCACCGCAAACCTCCCAGCCAACTGGCGGGGATGCCGGATCGATCCGTCGCAAGAAACTCTGGACCAAGCTCGTCATTGGGTTCAGGAATACTGGGAATTCTTGCATTCATCCTGACTTCAGACGACACCTGCGACCCGAACGAGCTAGGCGCACATCCCTCGCAGAATCGCGTGGGACCGAAGGCCCACACCGCTCGCACGCCGTGCAATCCCGCCTCCATCTCCCTCATAATTCGGTCATGAGCGCCCCCGTTCAAGAACTGCAACCGCCCAAGATTCGATGGAACCTTGAGGCCCTTTTCAAATCACCGGACGACCCCCGGATCGAAGCGCTCTGGCAAGAGCTCCATCAGCGTGCGGACCAGTTCTCGACCGAGTATCGAGGCAAGATCAACCAACCGGAGGTCAGTGCGGCTTTCTTGTCCGAGGCGCTGCGTCAGCTCGAGTTACTCGCCCGCGATGCGAGCAAGCCCAGCACCTATGCCCAACTGCTTTTTTCGACCGACACCGCCAGCCCAGAGATCGGCGGCTTTATGCAAGAGCAGATGGAGCGAAGTAGCGAGCTTCAAGTCAAGCTCCTTTTTGCCGAGCTTGAGCTTCAACAGATTCCCGAAGACCAGATTGCGCGGCTGATCGAAGCGCCTGAACTCGCCAACTATCGGCATCACATTCTGGTGGCTCGCCAGCGAAGCCCATATCGCCTCAGCGAGAAAGAGGAAATCATCCTCGAAGAGACCGCGAACACTGGCATTCGAGCTTGGATGCGGCTCTTCGAAGAGACGACCAGCGCTCAGACATACCCCTTTATCGACCCTTCCACCCAAGAAAAGAGTGAGCTGACGCAAGAAGAGGTGCTGAACTACCTGCGGCATCCGGAACGAAGCTATCGCCAAGCTGCGGGCGATGCGTTTACCGAAGGACTGAAGTCGATCAACCGATTGATCACCACGATCTATAACAACGTCTTGCTCGACAAGAAGATCGACGACCGGCTCCGAAATCAGCCATACCCCGAGTTTAGCCGCCACCTGGCGAACGAGCTCGACAAAGAGACCGTCGACCTCGTCGTCGGCCTATGCAAAGAGCACCACCACCTCGTCGAACGATACTATCTCGTCAAGCGGGAGATTTTGGGTCTTGACCAACTCACCCACGTCGACCGATACGCCCCCCTCCACGAAGCGAACGAGCAGATCGAGTGGTCGGAGGCCGAATCGATCGTCCTCGACAGCTTTGGCAGCTTCCATCCCGAGCTGCGAGAGCGAGCTGCCGAGTTCTTTGACCGAGGCTGGATCGACGCCGAACCACGTGCGGGCAAGACGGGGGGAGCATTCTGCAGCTACAACACGACCGACACCCATCCCGTCATCTTGATGAGCTATCTCAACAAGATGAGCGACGTCGAAACGCTCGCCCACGAGCTGGGCCACGGGGTCCATGCCTCGCTCAGCCGGGCCCAAACGGAATTCAATTATCACGGGACTCTGCCACTCGCCGAACTCGCCTCGATCTTTGGCGAAATTCTTGTTTTCGAGCGGCTGATGGCCAAGGCGTCCCCTGAAGATCAACTCGCCCTGGTGGCCGAAAAGTGCGAAGGCATCTTCGCCAGCGTTTTTCGCCAAGCGTCCATGTTCCGCTTCGAGCAGCGCTGCCATCAATATCGCCGCGAAGAAGGCGAGCTGACCCAAGATGAACTCGGGGAGTTTTGGCAAGAAGAGCTTCAGTCGATGTTCGGACGCTCCATCGAGCTCGGCGAGCAACACAAGCTTTGGTGGAGCTACGTCGGGCACTTCTTCTGGGCTCCGTTCTACGTCTACGCCTACGCCTTTGGCGAGCTGCTGACATTGTCGCTCTACGCCAAAGCTCAAGCCGAAGGCCCCGAATTTTCGGAGAAATACATCCAAGTCCTCAAGCTCGGCGGATCGAAGTCACCCGAAGAGTTAATGAGCCTTGTCGGGGTGGACTTGCGATCGAAGGAGTTCTGGTTGGGCGGCTTCCAAGCCATCGACGCCATGGTCAGCCGGTTTGAGTCGCTCTGGCAACAGGTCAAACCCACCGCCTAGCGGCGCTTTCGGGGGCGGGCCTTGCGCTCGCCCCGAATCTCAAAGCAGTTCCGACAACGGGCTTCGTACGACTCGGTCGCGCCGATCAAAATCAGCGGATCGTCCTTGTGGGCGGGCTTCCCATCGATCATGCGATAGGTGTGGCTCGCCGGGGCCCCGCAGTGCATACAGATCGCTCGGAGCTTCACGACTTCATCTGCCACCGCCATGAGCGCGGGCATCGGACCAAACGGCCGTCGTCGGAAATCTTGGTCAAGACCCGCCAAAACGACCTCTCGCCCTTCATCGGCCCACCGGACGGCCAGAGCGACGATGCGGTCGTCAAAAAACTGCACCTCTTCGATGCAGATCACCTCAGAATCGGCGCGCACGTGGGCTTCGAGTTCATCTGTTCCCGAAACCGGGACCGCCTCATGGCGCACCCCTTGATGGGTCACGACCATCGCTTCATCGTATCTTTTGTCTAAAGATGGCTTAAAAACCTGAACAGACTTCTTCGCATAAAGAGCTCGGCGTGCCAGACGAATCAGCTCTTCGCTTTTTCCAGCATACATGCTGCCGCAAACGACGGTGATCTGTCCGGGGTGTTGTCGCCGAGTCATGTGGGCCCCAGTTATACCGTCTGCGCAAAAGAAGAAGGCTGGCGGTCCCGAGGAACCGCCAGCCGAGCGAACTGAAATCGGACGGTTTAGCCGTCTGCTTTCTTGAACCTTTCCAAACGATCCATGATCTCCTTCTTGGTCTCTTCGTCCACATCGGAGTCCTTCAGGAGCTTCACAGCCTTTTCTTGAGTCTCGATCGCCTTTTTCACCTGCTTGTCCTTAAAGTAGGCCAGGGCGAGCGTGTCCAAGATCATGGCGTCTTTCTCTTGGGTCAGCTTCACCGCTTGTTCGGCGATCTGAATGGCCACCTTGGGATCAGCAGACTTCATAGGGGCTTCTTCGTCAACGAGCATCCAAGCCATCTGGTTCAGCATCATCGCATCTTCTTTGAAGATTCCCGCTGCGAGCTTCTTCATGTAGGGAGCGACCGCGGTCTCGTCGGACTGCATCAGCAGCGTGACCTTGACCATCGCAAATCGCTTTTCGAGCGCGGGCTCGGCCACAAAAACCTTGTCGATCTCTTCGACGGCTTTCTTCATGTCGCCCGCTTCGGCGGCATCCATCACCTTCTTCAGCTTCGCCATGACTTCTGCTTGCTCTTTCGCGGCCGCGGCTTCGGCTTCTTTTTCCTTCTCGCGAGCTTTCTTCGCAGCAGAAGAATCGAACTTGCCGTCGAGGATCGAGTCGATCGCCTTGTCCATCCCATCCATCGGGTGGCCGATCCAAGCAATTTTGCCGTCCTTCACGATGAAGGCCGCCGGAATTCCGTTTTCGCCAGCAGCTTCCATCCACGTCTTGGCCATGGTCATGTCGGTCCCGTCGACGGCGACGTTATAGTCCATCTTCGCGCCCATCTCGGCCACGAACTTTTCGACGGTCTTGAAGTGGTCTTTGCCCTCCATGTCTTCCCACACGGAGACGCCGGTAAAGCTGACTTTACCGGCATACTTTTTGGCCATTTCAGTCAGATGCGGGATCGTCGTCCGGCAAGGGCCACACCAAGTGGCCCAGAACTCGACCACATAGACTTTGCCGGCTTCGAACTTTTCGACCGGCTTCCCTTTCACCCATTTGGCAACCTTCAGCGGCGGGGCATTGTCGCCGATGCCCAGCGTCTGGGCCCAGCACACTTGAAGTCCCGCCACCAGCATCGATGCGGCGACGAGCACAGAACGCATTCTTGTCAATTTCATAGTCCTCCGGGCTGGGCAAAAATACCGCCCGCCCCATTGCTTTAACGATTCGACGTCCAGGGGGAGTTTCCCCTTTCGATCCCCGCCGGGTATAGACCCACTGAAGTGCCTCTCTACGAATACCACTGCACTGCGTGCGGCCGACGATACACCGCCCTCGTGGGAATGACCGCCGAACCGGATGACGAACGATGCCCCAGTTGTGGCCAGATTGGGACCAAACTCGTCAGCCGATTCCGACGGGGTCGCCATGAAGACGAGCGCCTGGACGAGATGGCAGACCAAATGGAATTCCGCGGAGAGATCGAATCGGCATCCGAGATGCGTCAATGGGTCCGAGAACTCGGCAAGGGACTCGACGAAGACGCCAGCGACGAAATGGAGGAGATGCTCGAACTCGACCTGACCAGGGAAGATTGAAGAAAAGCACGATTTTCTTTCGCTTGCAACAATTCTGTGATAAGATGTTTTCGTTGGACCGCACGCATTTGTACTTTGGGGTGAGCGGTCGGAGGATATCAATGAAACGAGTCATTTCTCTTTTCGCAATTTTTGGGGTTGCGGCTGCTTCTCAAGCGGCCCTCTTTAACTGGACCGCGACCATGGACTCGGCCCAGCACGGCATCACGGGCCAAAACTCCACCGGCTTTATGTGGGGCACGTATGACGACGTGACCAACATTATCTCCTTCGGCGGCGGCGATGCCTTGGACCTGACGTCCAACGTGTCCGCCTCGCACATTCACCGGGGTGCCGCAGGCGTGAACGGCAATGTGGCAGTCAACCTGAATGCCATGACCCCCGGCAACCCGGGCTGGTGGATGGCCAACGGCGGAAGTGCGCCGGATTTGGACTTCATGTATATGGTCCAATCGACCGCGACGCTCCTCCAATCCGATGAAGCCGCGTTCTTGAGCCAAGGACTCTACATCAACGTCCATACAGGTCAATTCGGCGGCGGAGAGATCCGAGGCCAAATCGTGACCCAGCCGGTTCCTGAGCCCGCCACCCTGGCTGTCTTGGGCGTGGGAGCCCTCTTGGCGCTGCGACGCCGAAAGCGATCCGCCTAACGACGGGCGATCATGCACAGGCCAAGCCAGAAGCCAGTCGGCTTCTGGCTTTTCTTGTTTATACTGAAGGGCTATGGAATGGTGGAAACTTGCCCTTGGATTCGCGCTGGCGTTTGCGATCGGCTTTGGATGTCGAGCTGCCCAGCTTCCGGTGCCTGCGCCTCCGACCCTGTACGGCGCACTTCTGATTGTTGCGATCACCCTCGGATTCGCCATCGCCGACCGAGTCTTACCGAAGTCAGCTCCCGCGGTGCCTGTAAACTCGACTCAGGAACTCCCCTAATTTATTTGCTGTTGCAAGTATTATGACCACTGGAATCCACCACATTACCGCCTTTTGTGCCGACCCCCAAGCCAACGTCGACTTCTACACGACGGTCTTAGGCCTCCGGCTCATCAAAGTCACCATCAACTACGACGACCCCGGCACCTACCACCTCTACTACGGCGACGAACGGGGGACTCCCGGGTCAGTCTTGACCTTTTTTCCGTGGACGGGGTCTCCGCGCGGCACTCCAGGCCGGGGACAAGCTGGAGTCATCCGATTCTCCGTGCCCGCAGGAACGCTCGAAGTCTGGGCCGAACGACTCGGTCAAGCCGGAATTCTCACGCTCGGGCCTCAAACCCGAGACGACACCGAGGTCCTGACTTTGGCCGACCCCGACGGAATCCTTCTGGAGCTAGTGGCGGGCAGCGGAAACGACCTGCGCGAGCCTTGGACCGGCGATGGAGTCCCGCAAGAGATGGCGATCCGCGGTTTTGAGTCGGTCGAGCTTTGGTCACTGCGGCCGGATGCGACGAATCGGTTCCTCGAGTCGGTCATGGGCTGGAGTCTCGTTGACCAGAACGAGGAGCGCTCGCGCTGGCAGCTCGGCAACGGCGGTCCGGGGGCCTGGGTCGATCTTCCCCACCACCCGGCGCCGAGCGCAGGAAAAATGGGACCCGGCACGATCCACCACGTCGCCTGGAGCATCGAGACCGACTCCGAGCACCAACGATGGCTGGAACAACTCCAAGAATCCGGGGTCCCGGTGAGCCACGCCTACGACCGGACTTACTTCCGAAGCCTTTACTTCCGCGAGCCCGGCGGAGTCTTGTTTGAGCTCGCCACCGAAGCGCCCGGATTCACCATCGATGAGCCGCTTGAAACGCTGGGCGAAAAACTCCAGCTCCCGGCCTGGCTCGAAGCCCAGCGAGACCGAGTGGAGGCCCAACTCACGCCGTTTGTCACCCGCCGAGGAGTGGCTTTTCCGGCATGAATAACGCCCTCAGCTTGGACCATTTCAACCACGTGTGGCGACCCGGGCCCCCGGGCTCTCCCACGCTCCTGATGCTGCATGGCACCGGCGGAAATGAAGAAAGCTTGGTCGAAGTGGGGCAGACCCTTGCCCCCGGAGCCGGAGTTTTGTCTCCGAGAGGCCAGGTCTTGGAGAACGGATCGCCGAGATTTTTCCGTCGGTTCGCCGAAGGCTTGCTTGATCTCGACGATCTGCGAGCCCGAGTCCACGAGCTCGCCGACTGGCTCGCCATCGCCGCGAGCCAGTACGAATTCTCGCCGGAAAGCTTGGTGGCCGTGGGGTATTCGAACGGAGCGAATGTCGCCAGCAGCCTCCTCATCTTGCGCCCCGAATCCATCTGTGCATTCGCCGCCTGGCGGCCGATGGCCCCGCTGGAAGTCCCGCCTGGGACCGACCTGCAAGGAAAATCGGCTTTGCTCATTTCGGGCGAGATCGACCCGATCTGCTCGCCGACCGACGGAGCCACCTTGCGCGACCGTCTTGTTGCTCAAGGCGCTGACGCGCAATTTCTTCAACTGGAAGGCGTCGGACATGCACTCAGTCGAGCCGATGTCCGCCTCACCAGCGACTGGCTCCTGAGCCTCGCTTAACCCGTTTGTGAGGTTTTTCGGCGAAAAACCTCACAAAGGCCTCTAAAGAACCGGTTCGAGTTGCCGACGATTTCGGTGGGGCTTGCGGCCCCAGGAATGGCGATCATGTCGGTAGTCGAACTGGAATGTCAATTGGCGCAGGCGCAACTGCAGAGGTACCTAGCCGGTGCCGGACTCGAGCCGGACGTCAAGAAGGGCCTGGAGGCCCACTTGACCGAATGCGAGGCCTGCCGAATCGAGGCGAAAGTCTTGCGCGAGAAGCTTCGGCAGCGAGTCGCCCAAGCCGAGCCATCGGCCACCGCGGCGGTGAATATGGCGGCGGTGCACATGCCCGCTCCGGCCAGTAAATCCGCCCAACTCCTGAAGACGCTCAACCTTCTTTCTCCGGCAAGCGGACCCCAAAAAGCCGCAACCCCAACGAAGAAAGCCCCAGCCAAGCAAGTTCCCGCCCAGACCCCCCGTGTAGCAACACCCACTGTAGCAACGACCAAGAACTGGAAACCGCTCCTCTGGTCAGGAGCCTTAGCCACCGTGCTGGTCCTCATGTCGATGATCCAAGACCCGTCGAGGCTTTTCGGAGCCCGGGCGATCGAGACCAAGCCCGCCACGGCCCCGGCAGTGGCGCCGACTGCTTCGGAGAATGCTGAATCCAACACCGTCGGGCTGACGCCCGAACAAGCTCAACAGGTGTTGGACAACTACCCCACCGCCCTGTTGGACTGGAGCTTGATGAACTTTTTCCGAATCGAACGCCAGGCTCTGCAGCCAGTCGTCGAACCCACCCCAGCCACCCCAGCCCCCACAACCGCAGCCTCTGCTGTAGCTCCAACCCCAGCCCAACCGGCGAGGCGCGTCGCGCCCCCCCGAACTTCGTCAACCTCGACCCGAACGCGAGCGAACCGAGTTCGCAACCGCGAGCAAGGCGTCGGAACGATCCGAGTCTATGACCCGGTGACCGGAAAGCCGGTCAACCGATAGTCCCCCCAAGCAACCTCATGAAAAAACTCTTGATCCTCCTCACTCTCGCTCTCGCCCCGCTGTGGGCTCTCGCCGACGACCCGCCGGTGCAAACTTCGGAGGCGATGACGGTCACCATCGCGTCTCGCGGCCAAGATGTCCGCGCCGTGGTCCACGATCTTTTCACTCAGTCGAAGAAGAACTACGTCTTGGACCAGCGGGTTCCTCGCATCGAGTTGTTCCTTTCTTTGCAAAACGTCGACTTCGACGAGGCGCTTGAATTGATCTGCGCGCAAAGCAGTCTCCGCTTCACCGTTCAGAACGGAGTTTACTTCTTGGAGCGGGTTCCTGCGACGAAGCCCACTGCGGCTCCGACCAAGCCGAACCCGGCCCCAACCCCAGCCGCGTCCGCCCCAAACAAGCCGAAGCCGACGTCGGCCGCCTCAGCGAATGCCGCTCCGGTCCGACCGTTGACTGAACAAGACCTTCAGAAGCGCATCACCACTCGATTGGCCAAGACTCCGCTGAGAACGGTCATCAAGTCACTCGCAGACCAGACGGGTTATCGAATTGAGATCGATCCCGCGACCCCCGACTACAAGCTGGACGCCTTTTTGATCAACACGTCGCTGAAATACGCGCTCGATGTCATCACCAAGGCCACAAGCTTGGAGTACGTCCTGACTCCGCAGCGTACGATCCTGATTCGGCCCGTGACCACCAACCGTGTGGCGGTCGTGTCGAACTAGTTTTCGGCTCTGAGCCCGGGGCGCGAGCGGCGTTGCCGCTC
>DDCB01000010.1 GCA_002335425.1 Chthonomonas sp. UBA2017 | reverse complement strand
GATCGGACTTCCAGGCCGCGCCGCTCACAGCGTCCCGCAGTTCGCGGAGTCGGTCCAAACGTCCCCTTATGGACCTCAATGAGGAGGGATGGTCAACGAAACCTGAGTTCGATTCTTGGGGAAGTCCATGCGCTCGGGGCGGATTGTCAGGTCCGGGGAGCCCCCTGTTCGGGAAGCCTTTTGTTAGAATGAACTCAGAACAGT
Organism: Chthonomonas sp. UBA2017; assembly: GCA_002335425.1. GTDB lineage: Bacteria > Armatimonadota > Fimbriimonadia > Fimbriimonadales > Fimbriimonadaceae > UBA2017. Next base: position 27,877 of record DDCB01000010.1, on the reverse strand, counting down.
TCTTGAGAAGCATGCCATCGGACCGTTCTCGGAAACTTCGATGATTTCTTGGATTTTGATCGGATTACTTCAGGATGACTCCGGGCTCAAGTGGGGCCAGTTTCAAACGCTCGGAAAACTGCATCGGGCACCGGAATATCGCTCGCTCTCTCTGCCTACCGAGCTGATGGAAGAGCCCGTTTTGATCTCCCCTGGGCTCGACGCCGCAGAGCTGAGTCAGGCGTTGGGGCGGATTTATGGCGAGGTAAGAACGACTTCAGTCGACGGTAAAGAGCAGTTCCGAATTCTTCTCGACCCCGAAGGACGCCGGAGCAAGATGGCCCGAGAAAAGCGGTTGGCCCGCATCGACGAAGTAGTGAGGGATCGCAGTTCGGCAGGCGGGCGAACTGAGCGTCGCCATTTCCCGTACCAGGTGGGCGATGAAATGTTCGTCCAAGCTGGTCAAGTACCAGTTTCTCGATGAGGCCAGAATAGTACAGACTCCTTGCAAGAATGAAATTCTGTGATATACTGGGAATCACATGGGATTTTACCAGTTTCAGGCTTTGATCTCAGGGGGGGGGGCTACCTACTGCTCGTTCGCAGTGCGTTGGTTCTCAGTAGTGCGCTTTCAGCAGTTTTGATTTTCGGGCGGCAAATTCCATGCTCATCCTATGGAACATGCGGAGCAGTGCTTCAGATTTCTTTCGAAGTGGGCTCTATTCAAATCGTCCCCACCTACTTGGCATTTGCGTTTAGCTTAACAATGCTTGCCATTGGGAACCCTGCTCGATTTGACGTTGCGTCATATCGCTCCCTCGTGTACACGCACATTGCAGCTTTCATTTTTGTGATCGCGTTGCAGGTGTTTTTGAGGACCTCACTCGAAGTACAGTGTATTTGGTGTTCGATAATGGCGTCGATTACCACACTTCAGCTCGCTGCATTGCTCAACATAAAGATCACTGAAAAGTCGGTGTTGCCACCTAAAGCCCTGACGATACGAAAGACTTTGAGTGACGCCCTTCTTTGCGTGATAACGGGTATCTTGATTGCTCTAATGATTTCAACGCCAGTCAGCCATAGTCACTCGGAAAGTTTGGTGCCGAATACAGGTTCCGGGAGGAGAGTGGCGTAGCTGGAGTTGAGGAGGAAACAACAATGAAAAATATCGTATCTTTCGCGCTCATGATTGTTGCGATCGGGCTCCTAGCAAGCCCGCTCAAAGCTAGCCCCGACAGCCCTCCTGGCCTTTCGGATGGGCTTTGCTCATGGTTTAATACTCAGTCAGGATGGCAATGTCAGCCAAATTATCAAATCAACTGCGCGCAAAATGGTGGTTATTGTAAAGTTCGAAGGCAAGACAATTATTGCTATTGCGAGGGATTGCCATAAGCGTGTACAGAATTAGCTGACAATCTGGCTGTCGCTTCGTTGCCAAGTTACTGTGGCAGCGAGGCGGCAGGAAAAATGAGAATTATTGGATAGAAGTATTGAGTACCATTATCATCTTATCCGCTTTGATTTACAAAGCAAGCGCATCAGTGGCTCAGTTTACTGAACTTAAGCAACTGCTAGAAACTTCTCAGTATCGCTCCATTTCGATTTCTCCAGCTCTAGAAACCGAGCCCGTGTTGATCTCCCCTGGGCTCGACGCCGCAGAGCTGAGTCAGGCGTTGGGGCGGATTTATGGCGAGGTAAGAACGACTTCAGTCGACGGTAAAGAGCAGTTCCGAATTCTTCTCGACCCCGAAGGACGCAGAAGTAGGGTCGCTCGAGAAAAGCGGTGGGTCCGCATCGATGAGGTGCTCAGGCAGCGCTTGTCTGCGTGGAAGAGTCCAGGTCCGAGTGCGGAGATTCTTGCCGAACGAATCCTTCGATTTGATCGAGAGCGAGAGCTGAATTCGCCCTTGTTCTCACCAGAAATTCCCTCGCAATCGTTCGCTGAGCGCCTGCTCGTCTATTTCTCCCCTGGGACCTTGGCCGACTTGCCCTTTGGGCTTACATCAAATTTTTCTTCGGCTCGACGCTCGGGTGAAAGTGCTTTTCCTCAAGGGGTTGCTGCTGAACTCGCCAGGATCCAGGCTTTGGAACGAGGGGTCGCCGACGCTGTGAAGGATCGCAATCTTTCTGAAAATGCGAAAGCCGGTCTCCACGCGGCCCTTCGGCTCGCGAATCAGCGCGAGACCACGGTGGTCAGGTTGCAGTCGACGAATCTCGGGATTCAATTAAGGCTTCATCGATTTGATGAAAGCGGGGCCAGTGTGTTTCAGGGGGGTGCCACCCTTCAAGTGAATTTGGACTTGGACTGGTCCTTGCCTGACTCCATTCCGAATTCGGTCATCATCGGCGATGAGAATCTTGAGAGAATGCGATGGGTTCAGCTCGCTTCTCCCGGGGCCGTTTTGCCTCGACCGGACCAGGTCAAGATGACGCAATGGCTCCGAGATTCGGGCTCCGAAGAGTCTCTCAATCTGCTCTGGCCCGAGCTACTCGACAAGCTGTTTTCGGGTGAGAAGTACGTCGTTTCATTGCCGGATGACCTGATCATGCCGGCGTGCTTCTTGCTGGCAAAGCCCTCGCTTTCCAGGTCGGAATTGCAGGCATTCCTAGCGAGTCGAGGGGTCACTTACGAAAAAGTCGGTGAAGTCCATGTCCTTAGCAGTTTGGACCCGAAGGCCATGATCGAGCGACGATATTTGCGAAGTGCGGTCCGCCAAGGCCTCGACGTTGTTTTGCAAGGAGTTCGTCCGACCTTGGAGGCAGAGGCTCGGTTGTTGTTTCGCGAGTCGTCAGGAATGCGAGTCTCCGGCATCCCGCCGGTCAAGCGTTGCCTTTGGTATCTTGAACCTCACGAACCGTATCAGGATGACCATTCGCAGGGACTTTTGAGGCTTTTCGGCGGGATGTCGCCTTCGATGTGGGGCCTGCTTGCCGAGGGGCGAGCGGTTCCATTATCCCAGTTGCCGCCTGATGCTCGAGAAAAGTGGCGGGCCAACGCGAACCCCGCGCCGGGGCCTCGACCGGCGGACGGGTTCGCCCACCTGTATGCTCCCTCGCAGTTGATATGCTCCTGGGTCCGGGAAGATGTGCCGCTTTTCCGGCTGGAACTGGAGGGTCGCCGCCAGACCCTAGATCTGGAGGCGCTCTCGAATCATCTGGCTGGGCCCGAAAGGGAACAGATTGAACGGCTGAGCCTTGAATATGGAGTGGGTCTCGGATCGACTCTTCGAATTTCAACGTCGGGATATCAGTGGAGTGAGCGAGCGCGGGTCGATCTGCCTCGGGAGTTTCGCTCGCTTGAGAACTTGGGCAAGCTACCAGACGAGGTGAGGACCGAGCTTCGGCAACGGGCCGCCGAGATCGCCCGGAGGAATGAGGTCTTTCGGACGCCCACCGGGAACCCGCCCTAGCCTGAGGGCCAGCGAGGCGCCCAAGAAAAATTTTCGAAAAAAGTCGGCGAGAGCCCTGAAGATCTTGGGACGGGGGGCCGAGAATCAGATCAGGACGCTTGCGTCCGCGACAGAAAAAGGCAATCCTGGGGGTGACCCCTTGAGCGCAAAGCCTATGGGTCTCGGTTCAAAGACTTTCTCATCACGAACCGAGAAAGCCGGGTTACCTGTCTGAAAATTAGCTGGAGGAAACCATGCGTATTTCAGACGAACAAGTGAAAAAGGCCGTCGATCGGTTGCTGCACCCCGAGTTGCATCCGGAGTCTGAGCCGACGCCCCGCCCCGAAGACGGGCCGATGATCGAGGAGGTCGTCCAAAAGGTCATGCAGATGCCCGACCGAGAAGACCGCATTGCCGAGCTCAAGGCCGCGATTGAGTCGGGTGAATATCGTCCGACCGGGTCTGAGATTGCCGAATCGATGATCCGGCGATGGCTTGCCGACCAAGTCCGCTAGATCGGATATAATAGAGGTCTTGCGGATGCGGGTGTAGCTTAGTGGTAAAGCTCCAGCCTTCCAAGCTGGCCATGCGGGTTCGATTCCCGCCACCCGCTCCAGAGCCTTTCTCGGTAAAATCACCCCGTGCCCCCTGATCGTTCTGCTCGTCATGGCGCATTCACCCTGATCGAGTTGCTCGTGGTCGTGGCGATTGTGGCGGTTTTGGCGGCCATCCTCTTTCCGGTCTTTGCCCAGGCAAGGGCCCAAGGCAAGCGGGCGGCTTGCCTGACCCAAATTCGGCAACTCACCCTGGGCAACCTGATGTATGCCTCAGAGAACGAAGGTTCATTCGTCCCCGCGGCCCAAGATCACTTTGAGTTCGACCGTCGACGTTGGTTCGGCATTCGGTCGGCCACCGGGCGATTTGACCAGCAAAATGGACCCCTGACGCCTTATCTTAAGGATGGTGGGTTGCTGCGCCGATGTCCGGAGTTTCAAACCCGAATCGGATTCGATCTCGGGACCGGTGGGTATGTCTATAACCCGCTCGGCGTGGGGTCTCTGGTTTGGAGTCTGGGCTACGTTGCCGAAGCGTTCCACGGGTCGGGACGCGAGGTCGAGATCTCGGAGCCTGCGAACCTTGCGATGTTCGCCGATGGAGCCTTGGATGTGGGTTCAGGGCTGGCCGAATATGCGTTTCTGATCGCGCCGCCCGCGGTTTTGGCTGAGCTGCCGGTGGCCCCGGCATGGCCGCTGGACCCCAGTGTGCACTTTCGGCACCAAGGCGGGGCGCAAGTCAGCTTTTGTGATGGTCATCTCCGGGTCTTGCGGCGCACGCTTTCGGTCTCGACGAGCGGCGTCTATCTGGGGGCGAACCCCGAAATGCGCCAGATCGGCTGGTTTGGTCCCACCGAGGGCAAGACCCTGTACGCGCCCCCGCGCGAACCTTAGCTCGAAGCCGCGACCTCGTCTTCTTCGGTCTCGAACCAGCCCGGGGCTCCGGCGATTCGCTCCACGAGGCCCGCGGGCAAGGTGAGCTTCGATTCGGCATCTTGTCGAGGCATCTTGAGCCGGGGCTGACCACCCGCCAGAGCGACCATCGGCCATTCGGGCTCGGTGATCGCGGCTCGACCGATGGCGACGAGCTCGCACCCGAGTTGCAAGCAGCGCTCGGCGTCGTCCAGTGTCTGGATCTGCCCAACGCCGATCAAGGGCACACGGCCTCCGAGGGCCCGGTGGACCCGCGCCAGGGTGGGGTCGTCATAGTCTCCCACCAGGGAGCTTTGGTCAAACTTGCCAAGCGAGATATGGACCCAGGCCAAAGGCCGCTGAGCCAACGATTCGAGCAAGGCGGCGGTGTCGGGCCAACGGATGCCGGGAGTCTCCATCTCTTCCGGGGAGAATCGATAGCCCACCGGAAAGTCGGGTCCGACGGCCGCGAGCACCGCATCGACGACAGCAAGGGGGAACTTCAGTCGATCTTGTCCCCATGCATCGTTGCGTCGATTGCTGTGGGGACTGACGAACTGTTGGAGCAGATAGGTATTCGCGCCATGAATCTCAACGCCGTCGAATCGAGCCCGCTTTGCGCGCAGGGCGGCACTCGCATAAGCATCGATCGCGGTTTGGATGTCAGTTTCGGTCATGGCGCGGGGTGTTTCGGCGTTGGGCCGCTCCGATGGGATGGCGCTCGCGGACCAAGGCTGTTCGCCAGAAAGCGCCGCCGAGCAGGCTCGCCCGCCATGGTGAATCTGGAGGACCGCCGCCGATCCACCCGATTGAATAGCCCCCGATGCTGCTCTCAGGCTCGGCATGAACTCCTCGCCCGAGCAGGCCCACTGCCCGCGAAAGGCGTGGCCGCTTTTGTGAACGTAGCAAGCGGCGGTCATGACCATGCCGAATCCGCCCTTGGCTCGACGGTGGAGGTACTCAAGTTCGGAATCCCGAATCTGGCCATCCGGATGGCTGGAGTAGGTCGTCATCGGCGCCACGACCAGCCGGTTCTTGAGCGTGAGGGAGCGGAGCGTGACCGGGGAGAAGATCATCGCCCCATACTACTGCGGCGAATCGGATTTCGGCGCGGATCCTTTGCGGTTCAAACGGTTGAGCGCCCGAGTGATGGTCTCGGTCTCGGGCATTTTGAGGCTCTTTCCGACGAAATAGTAAACCCACGCACCTGCCAATCCAAACAGCCCGATTCGGGCCAGCGCCATCAGATTGCGAGACCCGCCTTCGCCCGCTGGGAGCAGCTGCACCCCCAGCCATAGGACGAATCCCATCAAGGCCGCCGCGAGGGCGCCTTTCGCGAGCGTCATCAAGAACTCGCGCAGGTCGAGCGGGCCAGGATGATCTCCGCTCAGGTCCGGCTTTTTGAGTTGCCGGTTAAGGCCGCTGATCATAAGGACCACTAAGACGATCGCCGAGATGGAGCTGGCAAGCGGCAAGGAGAGATATCCAAGCCCGGTGCCTCTCAGCGCGAAAATCAGGCCGATGAAGATCGCAGTCGTCACCGTCCCCAGAACCACAGGCGCGACCGACTGTTGGAGCGAAAAGAAGGCCCGCATTAAGACCGGATGAAGGCACCACGCGGCGATTCCGAGGGCGAACATCTGGAGGGCCGGAGCGACCGCGGCCGTATCCGCGGCGCCAAATTTTCCGTACTGAAACAGCAGCGCGACGACGTCGCTCGCCATGATCCAGAACAGGACCGTCACCGGCAAAGTCAAGAACAGCACCGTGCGTAAGGTTCGGTCCAGTTGTTCTCGGTAGCGATCCATCCTTCGCTGGGCATAAAACTGGGTGAGCGCCGGGAACACGGCCAACGCCAAGGACTGTCCAAAGACCCCCAAAGGGGCCTGCATGAGCTTGTTGGCGAGATCCAAAGCGGTGTTGATCCCACTCGTATAGAACGAGCCGAACCCCTGCATGATCAGCCCGTAGACCCCGGGAAGGGAGAGCCCCAGCATGACCGGCAACATGAGTTTGAAGACCTTTTGGACGCCCGGGTGTCGCCAGTCGAGGCTGGGCCGAAACTGCGGATGGACCAGTCGGACCCCGAGCAGCGGGATCAGGAAGGACCCGACGAACGCGCCGATCAGGGCGCCCCAAGTCATTCCGACGATGCCCGGCACAACGAAGTGGGAAATCACGAGCGCGCCAAACAGAATCCCCACATTGTAGATATTCGGCCCCAGGCCAGGAACGGCAAATTTTTGGTGCGCGTAGAGCACCCCGATCAGGAGGCCGCCGATGAAGAACGCAAACTGGGCAGGTAAGAGGATTCGGCTCATCATCGCGATGAGTTCGAGCTCGGCTCCTTGCTTGCCCGGGGCCACGACCTGGCTCAGAGGCAGGGCAAAGATCCAAGCGATCACAATGAACCCGCCGACGACGATCGACATCAGAGTCGCGACCACGCTGAAGACTTTCCAAGCGTCCTCCCGCCGGTCGGTGTGGAGGTATTCGCTGAAAACGGGAATGAAGGCCGAGCTGAGCGCGCCGCCCGCGATCAGAAAGAACAGCAAGTCGGGGATCGAAAAGGCCAACCGATAAGCGTCAGTCTCGACGGATCGGCCGAACTGAGCTGCCATCACCGTGTCCCGCAGGATCCCGAGCACGCGACTCAGGAGCAAGCTGACCATCATGATCCCGCTGGCGCGGGCCACATTGGGCAGGTTCGAAGAAGGGGTCGGCTCCGACAAAGCTCCCCCATTCTATTCGATCCCTTCCCCCGCCCGCGATGCCTGGAGCATCCATCCTCCGTCGCAGGAACGTCTAAACTGAGGGAAGATGCAAGGCGCTTGGAAAGTTGGATTGCTGGTGGTGGTCTTCATCGCCTTGGGGGTCGGGGGGTATGCCTTTCTAGGGCGGAGTTTCTTTGCCCCCAAGACTCAGCTTTACATCGTGCAGTTCGATGATGCGGGCGGGGTCGCCGAAGGAGCGGCCGTTCTTTTGGCGGGCGTTCCGGTGGGTCAAGTGGCCCGAGTCGAGCTCGATGCACAGCGCCAAGCGAAAGTCACGCTGGCTATTCGAGAAGAGGTCGAACTTCCTCCCGGGACAACGGCCATCCTGCCGAGTGCGCTCATCGGGATCGGCGATCGGCAAGTGCTCTTAGAGGTGCCTTCGGGGGCGGTGGGCAAGCTTGAGCCCGGCTCGATCATCCCCGGCACGAAGCAAACGCCGCTCCAGAGCTTTTTGCCGGACAGCGAAAAGACCCTTGAGGAGCTTAACAAAACCCTGATCGCGACTCAAGAGTTACTGGGAGATGCCGGGCTCAAACAGCGCCTGGCGGAGCTGATGAAGACCGGCGAAGAGACCGCCAAGTCGTTCGGCGACCTCGCCCGAAGAATCGACCAAACGGTGGTTCAAAACCAGGCCACTCTGCGCAACGTGTTGCTCCAAGGAGCCAGCGTCGTGAGCGATGTTCGAGTGGTCAGCCAAGAGATTGCTCGTCTAGCCAAGTCGGGCAAGCTCGAAGACCAGTTTGACTCGGTCGTGGCAAACCTGAACAAGACCATGGAGTCGGGCCAAAAGCTGGTCGCGGACATGAACGCCTTGATCGCCGATCCCGAGCTCAAGAAGAACTTCCAAGCGATTCTGGACAACGCCAAGACGATGACCGACAGCGGCACGAAGATCGCGGCCGATGCCGAAAAGATGGCCGCGAACGGAGTGACGATCACCGATAAAGCGGTCGAAGTCAGCGCAAAAGTCGATCAGCTCGCCGCCAAGGCGAATGAACTCGCGGACTCGGCCAAGGAGCTGCTGGATAAGCTCAAAGGCGCAGTGGATAAACTTCCACTGCCTGGAACCGATCCGCTCAAGTTGCCACGGATCACGACGACGGGAGATCTGTTTCGAGAGACGAATCCTGGCAGGTGGCGCACCGACGTGGGGCTTGAAATCGGGTTGAATGCGAAGGAGACGATCCACCTCGGTCTTTGGGACGCCTTTGAAAGCAACAAGATCAACCTCCAGCTGGCTCAAAAGTTGGGGCCTGCCCAGGTCCGATACGGGGTTTTTGCAAGTAAGCCCGGTGCTGGGGTAGACTTCCTCCTTGCGCCCAACCTGGGGCTACGCGGCGACGTGTTTGGCCTCAATGACCCTCGGTTCGACCTGAAGCTCAGGTATCAGTTCCGGTCGGGAATCACAGGTTGGCTCGGAGTAGACCGCGTCTTTGACCGAAACAGCATCTCGGTCGGCGTGGGCATCCGAAAATAGATTGGAAGGAATGACGCGATGAAGGTGATTTTGAACCAGACGGTGCCCAAGGTGGGCAAAGAAGGCCAGGTGGTGACCGTGGCCGGCGGCTATGCCCGCAACTACCTCTTCCCCCGAGGGATGGCGATTGTCGCCGACAAGAACCAACTTGCTGCCCTCGAACGCCGCCAAGCGCGAGCCGCTGCCAAGCTTGCCGACACGAAGGCGAGCGCCGAGGCGACTCAGGCCAAGATGAATGGTGCCGTTGTCAAGCTAGAGGGCAAGGTCGGCAAAGACTCGGGCAAGCTCTTTGGTGCGATCACCGCCCAAGACGTGGCCGACGCTCTGAAGGCTCAGCACGGGTTTGAAATCGAAAAGAAGCAAGTGGGCTTGCTGCACCCGATCAAGCGGCTTGGGGATCACGAGGTCATGATCGACCTCCATCGCGACGTTGATGCAAGGATCACCGTCCACATCTTTGACCCCGAAGCTCCGGTGGAAGCGCCCGCCGCTCCAGTCGCGCCAGAAGCCACCACCGACGAAGAGCTCGTCGAAGCCTAAGGCTCACCCGCCGGACTCGGCAAGAAGGTCAGCTCGAACCCAAGGGAGTTCGAGCTGATTTTTTTCGAACGGGGGGTCGGCTATCCTCCTGAACCCGGGCGATCCGGCCGGGCCATGATTTCGAAGCTTCGCCCGTACTTGGCGAGCTCAAAGTGACCTTCTTTCGACTTGCGCAAGAACGCCGGGACGACCGAGCCGACTCGAAGTTGCGGGGCTCGGGCGGGGCCAGGAGCCATCGATCCAGCGGCGACCTGCTCGTGCTTGAGTCTGATCTTTTGCCCCACCTTCGCATTGCTGCTCGTTCGGAAGACCTCCAAGATTTCGGCTTCCCAGGTGAGCACTTCCCAGCCGGTGCTGCGGCGAACCTCGACCTTCAGAATTTTGAGGTCAAAGTACTCTGGGGCCCCTTCCTGGAGTCGATAGTACGAGGAGTTCGGCAACTCAGCGAGGCTGAGGCTGGCAAGAACGAAGAGAAGGATGAGCGAGATGATTCTCATGGCGTGAGGTTCCTTTAGCAAAGGTGAAATTCCGGAGCGGCGCGTAGCAAGAAATACAAGTGCCAAATCTGGCCGAAAAACCAATTGTCGTTGCCAGAGTCATAGGGCTGCATTCCCCCGTTCTTTTGACACGTCTCGACCAAAGCCTGATGGGCCTCCGCGCCGAGTGCGCAATCAAAGAAGCGCAGAAGGATGCTGACCAGGGCGTCGGGCGATTTCGGGTCGCGCTCTCGAAAATATCGGATCATGACTTGGCCCCCGGGGGCTGGGCCCCACACCTTTTTCTCCTTATCCTTGGGTTCCCAGGTCAGCATGCCGTCAAACTTTTGCCGCCAAACCATATTGCTCGTCGAGACCCAGCCTGGTCCCCACTCCCAACCAGCCACGCTCGGCGGTCGGAGAAGCAACTGGCCGCATTGACTCATCCAATAGGCCATTCCGCCGAGGATGCTGGCTCCTTCTTCGGGGATGGCTTCGGTGTGGGGCCGGTCGAGCCCGATCCGAGGCGGCAAGAGGGTCGCCGAGCCAAGCGCCCGACAGATCGCAACGACATACTCAACGGGCGACTTGATTCGCTGGCGCACGCATTGATCGGAATAAAACTCGGGGCGGCGAGCAAGAGTCTCAAGAACTGCCCGGATAGAGCCGTCGGTCTCGCGGTATGTCTGGACGAGGGCCTGATGGACGGCCTTTTCGGGTTCGGGATAGGCAAAAAACTCCCACAGCTTCTTCGTGATGAATTCGGCACAGGCCTCGCGGCTGGCGATCATCTCAAGGAGCTCTTCTCCGGAAAAAGCGCGCTTTTCACCGAGGATCTCCTTCACGCCGGTGTCGTGAAACTCAGGCACGAAGGCGAATCCGGCATAGTTCATCCCCGAATCGACCAGTTGTTGAAGTCGCCGTTCCATCGGCACTTCTTGGCGTTCCCAGAATCGATTCAAATAGGTCCAACCGGTGAACGCCCGGGCCGACTCTTGAATGTCCCGCTCGGTGTAGTGACCAACGCCGAGTGTATAGAGCTCCAGGAGCTCGCGGGCAAAGTTCTCGTTCGGCTTGACCCGAGTCGAGTTTTGCATCGTGAGCATCTCCATGAAAGCGGGATTTTTAGCAATCTGCTCCAAAAGGTCGCCGAACTTGCCGAGCGGATCGCGGCGCAAAAGTTCGACGTAGCTCAAAATCATCAACCCATCGCCGCCATTTTCGTCGTCGACGGCGAAATGGTCGTGCCAAAACAGGGCCAGTTTCTCGCGCAAGGGGGTTTCAGTGGTTAAAAAGTGATAGACCCAATGCAGACGCAGAAGGTAACTTGCGACCTCGGGCGGCTCGTCTTTTCGAACGGTGAACCGCAAGGGGTGAACTCGCTCCGCGGGATAGCGAGGATCGAGGAGCCGGACGAGGGTTGCTTCGAACCCCGCTTTCGTGGCCGCCGCCATTTCTCCTGGGCTCGCACCGAGCCCAAATCGGCGAAGCAGATGAGCAGATTTCTCGTTCGGGTTCACAATGATGAATCTCCCGGGCCTCTTTATGGAATTCGAATGGGGGCTCCGATCTCCTTCCTGATTCAGACGGAACTTCTGGCGGGTCCGATTTGATAGAATCGGGCTATGTGGACCGCTCTGGCCTTGGCAACTCTTGTTCAATCTGATTCTGGAATGGTGGCGACTCGTTTCGAGATGGGGGAGCGCGTCAAGGCGCTCGACCGCGCTTGGATGGCAACGTCTGATTCTGAGCGCAAAGGGCGTGCCGTAGGTTCGATTTCGGGAGCAGTCATGAGCTTCTTCAGTCAGCAGTTCGGACCGGCGTGTCGGTCGCTTGACCAGGCCCGGGCTCGTTTGGAAGGGCGAGAAGTGCAAGCGTCAGACGGGGTGAACCTGCGCTTTGATCCGCTCGTGGTTGCTCCGGGTGAAAAACCGGTCCTGCGCGCTACCTGGGCGTACGTCGACTCAGCGTGGGGTCCAGTGAGCCTTCAACTGGGAGCGCAACGGGTCGAGCTGACGCCGGGGCGACGGGCCGAAATTCCGGTTGATCTCACTCCATGGTTGGCCGTCAACACTCGGCCGCTCGATGCGCGGGATTTGAAGATCACGGTTCAAGTCGGCACTGAGAAGCGGGAAGTCCGAATCAGTGTGATTCGGGACTTTGCCGGAAGGCGGGATCGGCTCGCCGGGTCCAAGAACGCCATCGTTCAAGACTTGGCCGAGTTTGTGCGACAAGCCTCCCAAGGGGGTGAAACGGACTATCCGATCGCCGAAGCCCTCCAAACGGGCGAGGGCCTGGAGTCTGGTCAGAAAAAGTTGGCTGAGGTCGAGCAGTTTCCGATGGCGCGCTACGAGGGGACCGTCTTGCGGGCGGCGATCCCTCGGAATGCCCCCGGATCGGTGAACGTCGTTTTGGCTCTGCATGGCGCGGGCGGGAGCGAAAACCTCTTCTTCGAAAGCTATGGGGCGGGCATCGCCATGAAGGAGGCTCTCAAGCGAGGCTGGGTTTTTCTGGCCCCGCGAGCTGGGGCGCAGTCGAGCCAAAAGGCCCTGGATTGGCTGACTCAGGTTCGCGGCCTCAAGATTGAGCGACTCTGGGTGATGGGGCACAGCATGGGGGGCGGCATGGCGCTCGCCAGTGGGGCCCTGAAGCCCAAGCCGGCGGCAGTGGCGCTCTTTGCTCCGGCAAGCCGGGCGGTGCCGAGCGACCTCGCCACGACGCCGATCTTCCTCGCGGTCGGAAAGCAAGAGATCGGCATGTTGCGGCAAGGCGCGCTGCAACTTCGTCAAGCTTTGGATGGAAAGGCCGGATTCCAGTTCTTGGAATCCGACCCTTGTGAGCACCTCATGATCGTGGCGGATGCGGTGCCGCCCGCGTATCGGTTTTTTGATTCGATCGCAAAACCGAACTAGCGTCCGGTGATCTTGAGCCGGCCTTCTGCCTTGTTCTGCAGGGGAGACCGAGCCTGAATGAACTCGATCAGGGCATCGACATCGACATAGCCCGTGTCGGTTCGGATGCCTTTGGCATCCCGCAAAATTGCGTGGCCGTCGCCGCCACCGACAGTGAACGAATTGAACACGATTCGATACGTCTTCGATTCGTCGAGCGGTGCGCCCGCGACTCGAACATTCGAGACTCTGGAGCCGGACGGCTTCTGAACGTCCACTTCATAGGACGTCCCGGCCGACGGCAGCAAGATTCCGCCGCCTCCTCCCGCGGGCAGGCGGGAGACTCCCCATTCCAGCGCGGCCTTCAGCTCGGCTCCGGTCAGGTCGAGAAGAACCAGAGTGTTGCTAAAAGGCTGGACCGTAATTGCCAGGCCGTAGGTGATGTCTCCTGGTTCAAGAGCAGCACGAACACCGCCTTGGTTCATGAAGGCCGCGACCGCTCCCAGCTTCTCCAACTTGGCCAGCATCGAGTCGGCGATGACGTTGCCCATCAAGCTTTCGCCGGTCGCTCCGTCGCGACCCAGGAGGACGTCTGTTCGGCCGATCTTTTCCGACTTCATGGCTTCAATCGGTTTGGCGAGAGCCGCGATCATCGAGCTGAGAATCGGGTCTTCGGCGGTCGATTCATCCACGGGGATCGGAGCTGCATCCAGGACCTCTTTGATCCGCCCTTTTTCATCGAAATTGACCTTGAGCCGCCCCAGGACCTTGCCCCACTCCCAGGCTTGCACGACCAGCACCACCTCTCCATTCTTGCCTCTTTGGGTGGTCGGATAGGGACCCGACGGCCGAGGCCAGTTTTCGATGGCCAGATTCCCCAGGAGCGAGTGGCTGTGGCCGCCGACGATGACGTCGACGTTGGTCAGGTCCCCCGCGATCACTTGGTCCACCGAAAAGCCACAGTGCGAAAGAAGGATGATCTTATTGATGCCCGATTGGGTGAGTCGGTCGACTTCGGCTTGAATCGAGGCGACGAGCGGCTTCATCGTTACTGTCGGGCCCATCGCCGAGATCGTGGGGAGATCCTCGGTGACCGCTCCCACAACCCCGATTTTCTCACCACCCACGGACAGCACCGTTGATGGCTGGATGAGGTCCTTCAGCAGAGGGTCCTTGGAGACGTCCAAATTGGCGGCAATCACCGGGAACTTGGCTCCTTGGGCAAACTTGGCGAGCGGAGCCGGTCCGCGGTCAAACTCATGGTTCCCAACGGCCATCGCGTCAAAGCGCATGTAGTTCATCGCCGCGAGATCGGCGAGCCCTTCGTAAACATTGAAAAAGAGCGTGCCCTGGAAGGTGTCGCCGGCGCTCAAGACCACGACGTTCGGGTCTTGTGCGCGGAATTTTTGGATCAGGGTCGCCGTGCGAGCGTAGCCGCCGTAGGCTTTGCCCCGGATCATCGTCGGTTCGAGCCGAGCATGGACGTCGTTGTTGTGCAGGATGGTGAGCGTGAAGTCCTGGGCCTGGACCGAGCCGGTCCCGGCGATGAGAGCCAGGAGCCCGAATCCCGAGAAGAGTTGTCGCCACGTCATGACTCGGTTCTACCAGACTGCGGCCCGTCGAATCAGTTAAGAAAAGGCCTAGCTACGTCGAAAGATCAAGACCCCAGAGTCGATCGGAAGCTCTAGGACCAGTTTATTGTCGGTGAAGAGGAAGCTCTGAGTTTGAAAGAGCCGTCGCTCGAATTCGGCTTCGGCTGAACCCTCGGGGTTTGCGGCCTTGGTGATCACGACTTCGCCCCACTTCAGTCGATTGCCTCGCTCGACGGTGAGCTTGCCGCTAAATCGATTGATGCCCGCGCGGCCTCGAACCTCGCCCTCAGTCACTTCGATCCAACAATTGTCGGGCGAACTGGGCTTGAACGACGTGTCGTCATTGTATTGAATGACATCGAGGACCCATCGATGGCCGTAGAGCATGCTGGGGTTCGAGGTCGCGTTCGGACTTTTGATCACCGACTTCAGGACTCCGTTGCGGTTGAGCCCCAGGAGCTCTGAATACGGGATCTTGATGGTGAAGCGGCCTTCGGCGCCGGAGGCGATTTCATATTTCCCGAACAGAAAGATCAGGCCATCTGGGGCGAGAGCGAAGCTCTTCATCTGTTCTGGACTCAGCGACGTCCAGGAGCCTGAGAAGATCGAACTCGGCGAGTCGCCTCCACGGGCAAAAAAGTGAGCCAAGATCGCTTTGGAGCACTCCTCGCGAGCATCGACACCGGGAAGGAAAAGATCTTGAAGCGTGACGGGCCGGATCTTTCCATTCACTCGGGCCCAGGTCATCGCCTCGAAGAACGTGTTCACATTCGCGCCGCCCGTGAAGAGCTCATGGACAACGTATCCGCTGACCACCTCGGGCGTGTCCACGGTTCGAGTCGGCACGACCAATAAATAGTAGCCGGTTCCAGAGCCCATTTTTCGGAGTTCGGGGACGCCAACCCGAGCATCGGCTAAAAAGTCCTCGAACGTCTGGCGCTCCAGCCGTTTCGACTCCGCATTCGCCGCCGCTGCCACCGGCCCTTTGGAAAGGAACCGCGGGTATTGGACGGAGATGTCCCAGGAGCCCGGCTTACGATTGACGAGTTGGGCGGACGAAAGTCCGGCCAAGAAAAAGAGACAGATGAAGAGTGTCATGCGACCGAACATGAGTTGAGATTCCTCCAAAATTGCCTGACCCCGGATGCGACGATCTGGTTCCAAGACGGAGCCAGAATACCTAGACCGCGATGAATTCTGGGGGATCCGCGCAGGTTTCCTGCTCACAAAATTCCGCTGCGCAGCAGGTCTTTCAACACGAGCAACCCGACGACCCGGCCCTCTTCGAGAACCGGCATCTCGCCGATCTTTTTGGGCAGATTCTGAAAGGCTTCCAGGGCTTCGATCGCGAGGAGTTGGGGATGCATCGTTTCGGGGTCAGGGAACATCACCGCACCCGCGGGCGCATCGAGCTCATTGCGATGGTCCAGAACGAACCGACGAAGGTCGCCATCGCTGATCAAGCCCAAAAGTCGGTCGTCGGCATCAACGACACACGCCGCCCCGGCTCCGGCTTGAGTGATGATGCGCATGACCTCGGCGAGGGGGGTTTTGATCGAGACCAACGGGAGGTCTGGACCCGACCGCATGACGTCGCGGACGGTCAGGAGCAGCCGTTTTCCCAGAGCCCCGCCGGGGTGGAACTTGGCATAGTCTTCTTTGCCAAATCCGCGAGCCTCCATCACGCTCACCGCAAGAGCGTCCGAGACCGCGAGCATCACGGTTGTGCTGGTGGTCGGCGCGAGGTTATTCGGGCAGGCCTCTCGATCGACCGCAACGTTCAGGGTCATTTGGGCGAGCCGGCCCGCGGAACTCTGCGGTCGCCCGGTGACGAGAATCGTCCGAGCCCCCAAGGCCTGGATCGCGGGAAAGAGCCGAACCAGCTCATCGGACTCACCCGAGTAGCTGTACATCAGCACACAGTCTTCGGCGGTGAGCATCCCGAGGTCGCCATGGAGGGCCTCACCGGCATGCAAAAAGAAGCTGGGGGTGCCGGTGCTGCTCAGCGTCCCGGCGGTCTTTCGGGCGATGTGGCCGGATTTTCCCAGTCCGCAGCAGGCCATTCTCCCGCGGGTTTGCAAAATCCATTCGACGGCTTGGTCAAAGGAGGCATCGAGCCGGTCGGCCAGGGCGCGAATGGCTTCAGCCTCTTCGAGGAGGACCCGCTGCAGGCTCGTTCGAAAACGATTCATGAGCCTCGCTCAGGCAAGATTCGTTTGCCGAAAAGGCTCGCCACCCACTCGGAGCCGGTGATGGCGGTGACGTTGTTTTGGTCGATGGAGGGGTTGACCTCGACCAGGTCGAGCCCGACCAGTTGAAGATCGGTCTTCTCCGCTCGCAGTCGAGACGAGAGGAGCTCGGCAAGGAGGTGGCCCTCTCGATAAGTGAGGCCGCCTCGGACCATCGTGCCCGTGCCGGGCGCAAATACGGGGTCAAAAACGTCGACATCAAAGCTGATCCAAAGATGCCGGGCCTGAATCGAGTCGAGCCAGGCAAAGACCTGTTGGGCGATGACGGGAATGCCTTCGATGTCGACCTCCATCATCGTCTTGATGAACGCTTCTGGGAGCGAAAGGAGGCGGTCTTGTTCGCCGGAGTCGAGGTCGCGCAGCCCGATCCAGCCGATCCGGTTGGGCTGGAGCCCCGGGGTGGGGACGATCTCGGTCAAGATCTGGTTCCATTGCTCGTCTTGAATCCCGCTGACTCCACTGGGATCGCGAAGGAGGGCAGCGACGGGCATCCCGTGGAGGTTGCTACTCGGGCTCGTGGCAGGAGTATTGATGTCACCATGGGCGTCAATCCAGAGCACGGCGAGGTCGGGATAGCGCTCCAGGGCGGCGCTGATAGAGCCGATCGACAGGCTGTGGTCGCCGCCGATCATCATTGCGACCGAATTGGGCATGGCCGCGCGCAGTTGGGTTTTGATTTCGCGATAAACCGGGAGGGCCCCCTCAAAGACATTGAGGTGCCCGGGGGTTTTGGGGGTGGGCTTCGGGTCGAGATCGCCGAGGTCATGGACCTCATGTCCGAGATTCGCAAGCTGGTTCTGAAGACCGGCAAACCGGACGGCGGCCGGGCCGAGTCGGCTCCCAAATTTGGGTCCGCAGCCATCAAAGGGAGCGCCAAGGAGCGTGATCTTCACAGTCAGAGAGTCTACTTCAGACCGAGGGCGAGCAGCGCGGTACTATCCCCATGTGAATTCAAATCCCGTGGGCGTGCTGGCGATACAAGGCGACTTTGAGCGCCACTTAGAAGCCGTGCGAAGCTGTGGAGCCGAGGGCCGGGAAGTTCGAACGCCGCAGGAGCTCGACCGGGTTGATCGGTTGATTATTCCGGGGGGTGAAAGCTCGACGGTCGGCATGCTGATGATGCGATTTGGGATGATGGAGGCGGTGCGAGCCCGCGCCGGGCAGGGAATGCCGATCTGGGGCACCTGTATGGGCATGATCTTGTTGGCTGAGTCCATAGAAGGTTCGGACCAACCTCGGCTCGGCCTGATGGAGATCACAGTCCGCCGCAACGCCTTTGGAGCCCAGGTTCATAGCTTTGAATCGGCGGTGGAGGTCTCGATTTTGAGTGAGCCTTTGAACGCGGTTTTCATTCGTGCCCCGATCGTGGTGCAGTGGGGCCCGTCAGTCGAGGTGATTTGTCGTTGGCAAGATCATGTGGTCGGAGTTCGGTCAGGGTCAGTTTTGGGGACTTCATTCCATCCGGAATTGACGGACGATCGACGCATGCACGAGTGGTTTCTCGCTTGGGACCCGTCTTCATCGGGCTAAAAAGTCAGCCGATTCCACCGGAAGGTGAGTTTTATCCACCACTTGGTCAAGAAGTCGAGGCCGGTACGGAAAGACGCGCTTAGCCAGAAACGCTGTGTGTCCATCGCGGTCTTGAGCATGTCCGATCAAAGTGACGTACGGCGAGCAAACAATCGCGTGTCCATCGAGCTGATAGACTCGATCAAAGCAAGTGACATTCAGGAGCCCGGCTTCATCTTCGAGATCAAAGAAGACCACGCGCTTTCCGCTCGGGGTTGGAGGGAATCTGAGCCGAATCGGATTCCCGACGACGATCGCTTTGCGTCCGGGCCGCAGGTTTTTGGCCTCACGAGTCGAGAGTGCCCCTTTGCGTGAGACACATTCTCTCTCAAAGCTCATCAGGTGCGACTCGATATCGAGCCCCAGGATGCGGCGCTCGTGCAAGGCCCGGTCGGCCACCGAAAAATCGACCAACTCCGGCAACTTGGGCTCTGGAAAGGTCAAGGGCAGGCTGGCTTGGTGGAGGAGTTGGGCAAACTCCAGAGCCTCGGGGATCGCTGCGAGCATGCACCGACGATTTGGATTGAACGTATCCAGCGCGCCACTTAAAATCAAGAGAGTTAGCTCGTCACGCGGAGGACGCACCCGGCTCACGAAGTCAAAGAAGCTCGCAAAGGGCGCTCCTTGGCGCTCCCTTAGGATCGCGGATCGAGTCGGCTGAGAAAGACCCGCGATCTGCTTAAGGGCGATGCGAATGGCGCCTGAAGGAACTCGAAGCGGAGTTTGCATCAGCTCAGTAGTGACATCTTCAACGCTAAAATCATCCTCGCTTTTGCAAACATCTGGACGCAAAAGGAGCACCCCGCGTTGCCGCGCTTCATTGGCCAGGGTGCAGGGTCCATAATAGCCAGCGGGTTGCGCGCTGAGTAACGAAGCAAAGTAAGGCGCAGGATAATTCTGTTGGCAATGAATCGATCGAATCGAGATGTCAGCAAAGGCCAAGGCATGACCTTGAGCAAAGCCGTAACCCTTAAACGCGGCGATCAACTCAAAAACATGCGACGCAATCGACTCGCTGAATCCGCGTGACTGAATTCGATGAAGAATTTCATCTCGAATCAATTGCCCATAATCTTCGCGTCTTCGCTTATGAATTTTGTCGCGAATATCTTCAGCCTCTCCCGAAGAATATCCACAGAAAGATTGCAGAAGTTGATCGATCTGCTCTTGAAAAACAACGATGCCATATGTATGCCCGAGAATGTTCTCAAGCTCAGGGTGCTCGAAGGAGTAAGGCTCGAGCCCTCGGCGGCGAGCAATCAGAGTGTTCATCTTCACTGCCCCGCCGACTCCGGGGCGAATTCCGGCTTGCACCAGGCTTGCATCATGCAGATTTTCGGTGCGAAGTCGAACATGAGCTTGCCGCATCGCTGGCGATGCCGACTGAGGAATGCCGATCAGCTCTCCCGAACGCATCGCCCGATAACTTTCTTCGTCTTGTAAAGAGATCGTTTTGGCATCAAAATTCGGGAAAGAGACTCTCATTCTGGACTCAGTTCCGCTCAGAACATCTTGGCCTCTCAGACAAAGAATGTCAAATTTATCGAAGAAATACTTGGCGCTTCTTTTATCCCATTGGACGATTCGCCAATAAGGATCGATCGATTCGTCTTCCTCAGTACCTTCGGCGGCAGACCATTGCAAAGGCGCAATTTCGTCAAGAGGTTGAACCGATAGAATCACACCGGAAGAGTGCGACCGCATGTTCCGAGGAATATCGGCCAATTTTTCGGCCATTCGAAACACCCACTGAAATCTTTCAGCGGGAATTCCGCTGGATCGAAGCTCGGGACGAGATTCTAAAGACTTTACAATTCGCTCGGGTGAAACTCCGCCATGAATGCGCTTGCAAAAGTACTGAATTGCTGATTCAGAGAGTCCAAAGACTTTTCCTACTTCTCGGATGATTCCTCGGGTATGATAGGCCCCGATGGCCGAAATGCCCGCGACATGCTGACGCCCATAAGTTCGAACAAGATATTCGCGAAGTTCTTGGCGCTTTTTGGCCTCAAAGTCGATGTCGATGTCGGGTCTTTTACTGCCGTCTGCGGGCAAGAATCGGTCGAAGTGCAGGTGGTGAGCGTAAGCGTCAATTCGAGAGAGCCCCAAGCAGTAAGCGACCACCGAATCGACCACCGACCCGCGACCCGAATAGTGAATTCCGCGCTCTTCGGCCCATTGGCAAAAGTCCCAGGCCACCAGGAAGTGGCTGGAAAAATTCAGCTGAATCATTCGGTCAAGCTCGTGCTCGATGCGGCGGCGAAGTCGGGGCCGAAGTCGATCTCCATAGAGACGGCGTGCGTTGCGCCAGGTCACTTCGCGCAACATCTCGGGGTCGTTGTCGCTGTGGGGGGGCATTGTTGCCGGTCCTGGCATGACTTCGTCATCGACCCGATCTGCCAACTGCAGGGTGTTTTGCAACAAATCGGGTGCGTCGAAAAACCGAACCGCCATCTCGGTTCGAGAAGCCAAGAATCGCTCTCCATTCAGCGCGCGCGCGGGCGGGTCGAGTCGCTGGGGTTGGGCCTCGGCGCGAGTCGGCTTGCGCCCGACAATTTCGTCGATGGCGCACAGAGTTTCGGCGCAGGTCAAGACGTCTTGAACCGGAAAGTCGTCTCGGACGGCATGGGTGATGGCCCCGCCCGCCACCGCCGTGAGCCGAAAATGCTGAGCGAGCTCCCGAAGCCGCTGATTCACCCCCAGTGTCCAGGGCAAGTAGCTTCGCTCGATTTCGACAAAGACGTTGCTTGGGCCATACAGGTCGACCAAGCGCGTGAGGAGCTCGGCCGCTCGCTCATGGTCGCCTCGAATGAGCGCGCGATCGATCGGCCCCAAATCGCCCCCGGTGAGGCACAGTAGGCCACGCGAAAAACGCGCCAATCGATCCCAAGTTGCCATCGGAAAAAGTCGAGGCTCGGATAAATGGCACTCCGAGATCAGCTGGCAAAGACTGCGATAGCCGGTTTTGTCGCGGGCAATCAAGACCAGAGATCCGCCTTCGGCGAGCTCGAACGATGCTCCGATCAGGGGCTTCACGCCACATCGACGAGCCTCTCGGGCAAACTCGACGGCCCCCGTCAGCGAAAAAGGGTCGGCTAAAGCGACCGCCGGGAGGTCCAAGGCCGCCGCCAGCCGAGGAATCTCCTCAGCAAAGAGAGTGCTCCGCCCAAAAGCATAGTTACTCAGAACATGAAGGGGTGCGTAGGGCGGGCCTGAGCCCTTTTGCGAGCGCCGGATGTCTGTGACGCTCGGCGGAGCCGGCACCCAACCAGATGCCTCAGACACCTTGACATCCCTGACCTTGTGGGGCCTCAGCGCGATCTCTTCGCGGTGGTTCTCTTCGGCCGGGGGGCTTTGCTTGGAATCCAGACGATAGGCGGGCAGAGGAGCAAGAGTCTCGCGCCGAACCCCAGTCGAATCGACCCACCGCCAGACCTCCTGAGGACGTTCGCCTGCCCACCACTCGCCAGCTTCTCGCCAATGCGCCTGAATTTCACTTCCATCCGGTGGTTTCACGCCATACCCTCAAAACTTGAATGCGTCGAGGGACCTCAAGTTGAGAGGCGCGGCAGACCTTGCCTTCGCCAAACTTGGATCCTATTTCCAGAATTTTCGGCTCTAAGGCCGCGGCTTTTTGATGTAAATTCAGGGTGGATAGAAAGCCGCTTTGAGGACGCACAAGCCGACTCAGATGCGGCATGAGCATTCGCACTCGAACCACGGCTTGATCCAAGACTTTTGCAGATAAAAGCTGCTGGATGGCAACCTGCAAAAGACTGACCGTATTGAGCGGACGGGGTGCCTTTCGAGTGTAAGTTTGTATCAAGCCGTCCTCAAATTCGATCACCAATCTGACTTCTGAGCCTTGCAACTCTTCATGGCATAAACGTCGAATTAAGTTCTTGCAGAGTCGATGAAGAATCGCATCGAGCACCAAGCGATCTTTCACTCCATCGGGAGTTCTTCGTTCGACGGCCCGAGACGCCAAAGGATAGGCCGGCCGAACAGGGTCATGACCCTTTCCTTGGGCGAGTTGCAAAATTCGATCTGCCTCTCGGCCAAAGTGCTTTTTCAGCAGCGAAAGGGGCGCGCCTGCGATCTCCCCTACGTGGTCAAATCCTAAGAAGACGAACTGTTCTCGAAACGATTCTGAAATTCCTCGAAAATCGAGCGTGGGGATGTCGGCGAGCGCGAGGGGCGGGTTCGGGTAAGGGCACAAATGACAGCGCGCCTCGGCGAGCCATTTGGATTCGCCGTAGCCCAAACGTACCGACCCGAAATCGCGCTCGATTCGCTCGCTCAAGAAGCGCAAGACCGGCTCGGGGTCGGGGTGAGGGCCCAAATCCACCCAAGCTTCATGGGGCATTCCCGGCTCGACCGCTTGCCCGACCTCGACGAGGCAGTCAAGCCACGACTCTCGTAGAGCGGCCACTGGCGACTCGCTGAAGGAGACGATCCTGAGATCGGGCACAATCGCGCGGGCCTCGGGCAAAGTCATTCCCGGCTGAATGCCCTGCTTCTGGGCCGCAAGGGTGGCGTCCAAAACCCCTTTCTCGTGTGCGACCGCTGCGGGCTCATCAGCGGGC
Source organism: Chthonomonas sp. UBA2017 (assembly GCA_002335425.1). Lineage (GTDB taxonomy): Bacteria > Armatimonadota > Fimbriimonadia > Fimbriimonadales > Fimbriimonadaceae > UBA2017. The sequence continues at coordinate 4,886 of DDCB01000010.1, read as the reverse complement.
AACCCCCAGGCACGGACATAGAATCCTTTGAGTTGCGCGGCGACGATTGTATTCATATGTCTACTATTATAGGTCAAAAAATGTGGACGCGCAAGAGGTTTTTCAGAAATTTTGGCCCGAGCAGTCCCCGACCGGAGTTCCCCTCGCCAGGTATCCTCTTCAAATGCCGAGTGACATCCGCAATGTCGGAATCATTGCCCACGTTGACCACGGAAAAACGACCCTGGTTGACGCGATTTTCCGCCAAGCGGGGACCTTTCGCGCGAACCAGCACGTGAGCGAACGGGTCATGGACAGCAACGACCTTGAACGCGAAAAAGGGATCACGATCCTGAGCAAAGTAGCCAGCGTTCGCTACAAAGATACAAAAATTAACATTGTCGATACCCCTGGGCACGCCGATTTTGGAGGCGAGGTCGAGCGCGTGTTAAGCATGGTCGATGGGGTTCTGCTGATCGTTGATGCGGTCGAAGGGCCGATGCCCCAAACTCGATTCGTCCTTCGCAAGGCCTTTCAACACGGTCTGAAGCCGATTGTTTGCATCAACAAGATCGACCGCGAATTTGCTCGGCCGCTTTATGCTTATGACCGAACCATCGATCTATTTATCGATCTCGGCGCAAATGAGGATGATCTCTTCTTCCCACATCTTTACACAAGCGGTTCGGGCGGGTTTGCTCGCGTATCTCCCGATGGAGCAGAGACCGATATGCGCGAACTTTTTGAGATGATTCTCAACGCCATTCCTCCGCCTCAAGTCGAACGAGAAGGCCCTTTCCAGTTGCAGGTGAATAACCTCGATTACAATGACTATGTTGGCCGAATGTTTGGCGGAAAAGTTCTTCGCGGTTCTGTCAAAATTGGGGATCGGCTGACTCACGCTTCCAGTGATGGAAATCGGACGAACGGATTTAACATTACCAAGCTTTGGACTTATGAAGGGATTGAGCTGAAAGAAGTTCAGGAAGTGGGAGCCGGAGAAATTGCCATGCTAGCCGGCCTCGACCAGGTTCTGCTTTTTGACACCATTGCTCATCCTGAAAATGCAGATCCACTCCCGGCGATTGAGATCGAGCCTAGCACCCTGACGATGGGCTTTTATGCAAACAATTCGCCTTTGGCAGGCAAAGATGGCGGAAAGTTCCTCACGATTCATAAAATCCGAGATCGTATCGAAAAGGAAGAAGCTGTAAGCGTAAGCCTTCGCGTTGATCCAGAATCGACGGGCGAAGTCATTATTGTTCAAGCGCGCGGTGAACTGCAACTTGCGATCCTGATCGAGACGATGCGGCGAGAAGGATATGAGATGCAAATCTCACGTCCAAAAGTCATCTATAAGAAGACCGATCAAGGAGTCGAAGAACCGTTCGAAGTGATCACATTAGAGCTGCCAGAAGACTCTGTCGGTTCTGTCATGGAGGAACTGGCTCGGCGGAAAGGCGAACTGCAAGATATGGTCCAACAGCCGAACGGGACCAGCCGATTGGTTTATTCCATTCCGACGCGGGGTTTGATCGGTTTTCGATCGAATTATCTCACTCTGACGCGGGGGCTCGGAATTCTCGGATCGATTTACGACGGCTATAAGCCTTATCGAGGAGAAATTTTGTCGAGAACCCAAGGATCGCTCATCGTCAAGGACCCGGGCAAACTGACCCGATACGCTTATGAAGATATCCAAGAGCGAGGGACGCTTTTTTACGAGGTCGGCACGGAGCTCTATGGCGGCATGATCGTGGGCGCGTGCGCCCGGGACGAAGACCTCGTGGTGAACGCAACCAAGCAAAAGCACGCCACCAACATGCGGAGTGCGACGAGCGAAGCGACCACCGTTCTCGATCCTCATCGCGATTTTTCGCTGGAGCAAGCACTGGCTTGGCTGCGCGATGATGAGTTGCTCGAAGTCACCCCGAAATACCTCAGGTTCCGAAAGAAATTCCTCGACCACAGTGAGCGGCGAGTTCAAGAGCGCAAGAGCGAAGCGCTCGCCTAAGCGGGCGGACGAGGCGCACTGATCCATCGGCGACGCTGGGCGTCCATATATCGCCAGGGGTGCGTCGCGCCCGGGCAATTGCCCAGCCCAATTCGAGTTCCCACCGCGATGGCGTCGACTTCGGGCCCGAGTTCGAGCCTGAGGTCTGAGCCTGGGTTGAACAGATCCAACCCGTTCTCGGCTCGGGTGATGCCAAAGGCTTGTGCGAGCTTGCCCGGTCCGCTGAGAAGGTCTTCATCGCGTCGAGCTTTGGCGCGTCGAGCCCGAAACTCTTCGTGCCCGGCCATCGGCTCGGCCGCGCGAATCAGGACGGCGGCCGCCGTCCCCTCCTCCAGGGCTGAAACGTTGAGCATCCAATACATGCCGTACGTGAAATAGACATACGCCAGGCCAGGCTCGGCGAACATGATCTGATTGCGCGGGGTTGGACCCCGGTGGGCATGGCTTGAGGGGTCGTCGGCCCCGCCGTAGGCCTCGACCTCCACGATCTGCGCTCGGCAGGCACCCCGGACCAAGCGACAACCCAGCAACCTCCGCGCCCCCGAATGGAGGTCTTGCCGCAAGAGCTCGCGCAGGTCGTGGGAAGTCATGCCGTTCTTAGTCTCAAAATGGCAAAACCCGCTCGCCCCAGGGCCAGCGGGTTTGGAATCTGCGAACGGTGGTTAGACGCCCGCAGCTTTCTGAGCCAGGGCCGGATCGACCGGAACTCCGGGTCCCATCGTGCTGCTGAGCGTGATCGAGATCAGATACTTGCCCTTTGCGCTGGAGGGCTTGGCCTTCACGAGCGCTTTCAATGCTTCGTTGAAGTTCTCAATCAGCTGATCGTTCGAGAAGTTCACTTTGCCGAGCGGAAGGTGAACAACGCCGGCTTTGTCCGCGCGATATTCCACGCGGGTCGCCGCTTTGATCTCTTTGACGGCTTGGCCGATCGCGTTCGTCACGGTGCCGTTTCGCTTGTTCGGCGTCTTGGGACCGAGCATCTTTCCGATCTTTCCGATCTGGGGAGCCATCTCTTCGGTGGCCAGAATCACATCGAAATCTTTGAATCCACCCTGAATTTTGGCGATCAGCTCGTCGGCGCCCACAACGTCGGCGCCTGCGTCTTCGGCTTCCTTGGCAAAGTCACCTTTGGCCAAAACGGCGACTTTCTTCACCTTCCCGGTGCCGTTGGGGAGCGTTGCCAGACCTCGGACGTTTTGATCGCCCTTCTTCGGGTCGATGCCGAGTCGGACGGCCACATCGACGGTCTCGACGAACTTGGCATTGGCCGTCTTCTTGACGAGGTCGAGAGCGGCCGTGACTTCGAGGGGCGTCTCTTGATCGACTTGCTTCAGGAGCGCGTCGAACCGCGGCGAGTGCCGCAGCTTCTTGATGTTCTTTCTCAATTTTTCCTCCGTGGTGCGAATGACAGGCTGTTTGGCCCATCTCCCACTCCGCCTGAGGATACCTCGCTACGCTCGCCAGAGTCCAGATCCGGCCCGGAACTTCGAGGCCAGTTTCGACCGTACCGACGGACAAGATGCCTTTCACAACTGTCTTGGCGGCCCTGGCCATGGCCCAACTCAATCCGTCCTCTTCCCCGGGCACCCTCACTCAAGCCGACGATTTTCGAACTCTCTTTGACCGTTGCGCCTTGGCGTTGCGGCAACGCTATTACGCTCGGGTCAGCCGGGCCGAAGAGCTCGAGGCTCGGCTGAAAGCGGTCGAAGTTCGAGCGACTCAAGCCAAGAATCGGGCTGACTTTGCTCGGATCATGAACGAGATGATCGCCGAGTTCAAAGACAGCCACTTTGAGTTCCTCGACAACGACACCCAGGGGTACTACCTCATGGACGGTCTGGGGAATCGAGATGCAAAGCCGATGCCGCATCTAGGGGCCTGGTTCAAGCCGACCGCCGAAGGATATACCGTCACGATGGTGCTCCAAGGGGGCGAAGCCGAGCGCGCGGGCCTTCGAAAGGGCGACCTGATGCTCCGCGTCGACCAGCAGCCTTTTTCCCCGGTCGCGGCATTGCGGCCCCGAATCGGCAAGGAGACGAACGTGACCTTTCGGCGGCGCAGCCAAGAGATGCAAGCCAAATTGATGGTCAAAGAGGCGCCTGCGCTGGAGATGTTTCTCGAAGCGACTCGCAAAAGTGCGCGGACTTTTGCGCTCGAAAACAACAAGAGGATCGGCTATGTCCACCTTTGGACCCAGGCGAATGATTCGTTCGTGTCCGCCCTCCACAACATCGTCTTGAACCAGTTTCGGGACACCGACGCGATCATTCTGGACCTGCGCGATGGGTTCGGCGGGCGGCCGGAGCGGTACATGGACCCGTTCTTTCGGCCCGAAGTCGAGATCGAATGGAAGATGGGCGAATCCGGTCCGACGACCAAGCAACTCTATGGGAACCAACGGCCGCTCGTGGTGCTGATTAACAAAGGGTCTCGAAGCGCCAAAGAGGTGCTCGCGGCAATCATCAAAAAGAGCAAACGGGCAACCCTGATTGGCACGACGACGGCCGGCGACGTGCTGGGGACCAGCCCGTTCCGGGTGGCAGACTGGGCCTACCTCGAGATTCCGATGGTAGATTTGACCGTCGATGGAGAGCGCTTGGAGCGCGTTGGAGTTTCCCCGGACATCCGGGTCGAGCCCGAATACTCCGACTCGGGCGAAGACCGCGTGATGGCCGAGGCGATTCGGGTCCTGAAGGAGAAGCTCGGCTCGGCCCGTTCGAGCCTGTGATTTCGACTGGAACTCCTCTTTCGGGGCGTCGAAGTCCTGATGGCAGGGCTGGAAGCGAGGGCGCGAGTTGAGTATAATAGGTCTCCAAGCGCCCTCGTAGCTCAGAGGTAGAGCACTTCTTTGGTAAAGAAGAGGTCACGGGTTCAATTCTCGTCGAGGGCTCCA
>DDCB01000045.1:13046-31506 GCA_002335425.1 Chthonomonas sp. UBA2017 | reverse complement strand
ACCCATTGACGAACCATTTCCATTTGTAGGTATTCGATAATGATTTCACCAACAATCTTAACTGCACTCATAGCCGCTCAATCGAGCCCTAACCAGCCAAGTAAGTTCTTTCTCGACTTTCCAGATGCGGCTGCATTCACTCTTGAAAAGAGCCAACACGTCTATTTGAAGGAACATAAACTACATACAAGTTATCTATTTTGGCGTGATAACAAAACAAAGAAAAGTAGTAGTGTTGAAATATCAATGAAGTCGGATGCCTCTTCGCTAGCACCTTCGCGCGAGGAGCAAGGATGGTTGAATGATCGGCGGACTCTTCCCTCGTCCATTTCGATTGGCGAAATTGGCTGGACTCCTCAATCCAAGAGGGCCTCGCCGAGAATAGTCCTATGGTTCAAGAATCTCTTGATAAATGTTCAATTCAACATGCCGGGTCAGCGCGTTAACGGAAACATGAAGTTTGATACTTCCACTTGGGACGAAGATATTCGGATCATGGAGAATCTTGCTCGCCGAGCGATGAGCATCGCGATGCTGTGGCACTACGCGGGGATCGACGCTCGGCCCGAGGAGCAGCGCGAGGCGTTGCTGGAGGCGGGCTATGTTCGCCTGGGGCCTTGGATGACCCAGCGCGGATTCAGCACGCAATTCGACAACATGCTCCGCGTCGCGACGTTTACCAAGGGCAACCAGAAAATCCGGCTCGCCGAAGGCTCGCGCGAGGGGTTCGACGGCTCGACTCGTAAGGACCACGGCCACCTCATCATCGGCTTCCAGGGCGAGCTCTGGGCGAAAACCGCCACCCTGACCAGCTGGGTCGATTGAAGCAAGGTTCGGGGGTTCGGGGGTTCGGGAGTTTTTCCCGGACCTCCGAGCCACCCAGCGTCCGGACTCGTTTTTGAGTTCCCTCGTGCCCCCCTCATTCCGCGAAGCGGCATGAGGGGGATCTTTTCAATAGATGGAGGATGCGGCAGTCGGCGGCCCCGGGGTTACCGGAACGAGATGGGGCGGGATTCGGTTCGGACCGAGCCCTTGCCATAGCGGCTGACGGTGACTTGCTTGGTTTGGCCCCATTCGACGGACTTCAAGGCCTCAACGAGGTCTTCGGGGCGGCCGATCTTCTTTCCGTCGAACTCGGAGATGACGTCGCCGGGCTCAAATCCTGCTTCGGCGGCCACCGATCCGGGCTCGATGGTCGTGATCACGACGCCGGATGCGCTCGTTGGGATGTTGAACTGAGTTCGAAGGGCGTCATCGATCGGGTTCAGGCCCACCCCGAGCCGGACGGGGCCAGTTCGCTCGGGTCGATTCGGTTTGACCTCTTTGTCACCCTCTTGTCGAGGTCCGACCTTGGGCATCGACTTGAAGTTCTCTTCGAACTGCTTGCGGAACTCGTCAAACTCTTTGCCTTCGGGCAGTCCAAAAACGTCGACTTTGGGTTCAACTCCGCGATCTTGGGCCGCTCGCGGTCGCATGTCGGCGGGCAGCTCGGTGATCTTGACGTTGACCGTTTTGGATTCGCCGTTGCGCAGGAACGTGACCGCCGTCGAAGTGCCAGGCGCGATCAAGAACATCGTGTTGCGTAGATCGAGCTGATTCTTGATGTCGTAGCTACCGATCTTGGTGATGATGTCGCCCTCTTTGAGGCCCGCCGCTGCCGCCGGACCGTCGCTCGGGACATCTCGAAGAATCGCCCCGCTGGAGACATTGAACTTCTTCTTTTCGAACGGCTTTAGGTCCTCCGGCGCGAGGCCCATATAGCCTCGAACGAGCTTGCCCTTTTCGATCAAGATTTCGGAGATGAGGCGCGCTTGGTTGCTGGGGATGGCAAAGCCGATGCCGACGTTGCCAGCTTGGCCCAGCATCGACGTGCTTCCGACTATGGACGAATTCACGCCAATGACTTCGCCTTCGATGTTCAGGAGCGGGCCGCCCGAGTTGCCGGGGTTGATGGCCGCGTCGGTCTGGATGAGGTTGCTGTAGCCTCGGTTGCCGAACATCGGGTCCATGATCATGTTGTTGCGACCCAGGGCCGAGACGTGGCCGATCGTCACCGAATTCTCCAGGCCGAAGGGCGAACCGACGGCGATGGCGTACTGCCCAGGGCGAACCGAGGAGCTATCCGCCATTCGAACGGTGGGGAACTGTTCGCCCTTGCCGTCAATCTTGACGACGGCCAGGTCTTGTTGTGGGTCATTGGCTCGGCGGACGGTGCCTTCGAATTCGCGGCCATCGCTGAGGATGACGGTGACGGTCTTGGCGTTCGAGACGACGTGGTCGTTCGTGATGATCCAACCGTCGGGCCGGATCAAGAATCCGCTGCCTTCGCCTCCCACTCGACCGATTCGATTGCCTTCGCCGTCTCGGCCCCCGTCACGCGAGGTTCGGATGTGAACCACGGCGGGTTCGACGGCTTCGACGAGGTTGGCGAACGTCTCGTCGAGATTTCGCAAGGTGGCCATGTTCTCGGTGGTGATGCTGGAGATCAGGCTCGGTCGATTGGCTTCGGCGTTGGCCTGGGCGCGGGGGGACTGGGCGATCACGAATCCGAGGGCCGTCGCCCCAAGGACGCTTCCAAGGGCAATCCAAACGAACGGCTTTGCTGCGGCAGTTTTCAGAAATTTCATCAGAGTTTCACCTTTACGTGTTCTTTTGGGAATATCGGTCTCCGGCTCTCGGTTCTTCGGTCGGTTCGGTCGCCGGCTTGATGTTCGGGAAAACGCATTCGGCCAGGAAGAAAGTTCCCAGCTCAGGCCGACGGACCTAGGACCGGCTGGCGGCGAAGATGCCGCCGCCAAAGCACGACGTACGCCGTCAACTCGGCTGATTGGCTCATAACGATCCCGACTGCGGCCACGACCACGCCCGGCCAACCGTACTGGACGCCCAGCGTCAGACCGAGAGCGAGGGCGCCGATCCCGGCGACGATGCCCCACAATCGGGCAAGGGTGAGCTTAGCTTGAGTCAGGCGGCCCTTGGCGTAGCCGATCGCCGCCCCGAGGAGCGGCATCGCTAAACACATCAGAAAGGCTTGGCGAGCGAGGGCAAGGACTTCCGGCGAAGCCGAGAGAACATGGGTGAAGATCCAAGCGTCGGCTTGGGTCAGCCAGAGAACAAGAATAAGGCCCGAGAGGCCGAGGCCTACCCGAGCGCAGAACTGGCGAAGCACATGGTGGGCCGCGTCATCATGCCCGAGCGCGATGATCACCTCGCTCAGGCCGAAGGTGATGCTTCGAAACATCGAGGTGATCGCGAGCGCGGTCTGCCAAGAGGCCATATGCAGGACGCTCGATTCGACTCGCGAAACGGATGCGGCGATGAGCGGGGAGCTCAACATCATGACCAGAGTGGCCCCGGTTAAGGGCCAGTGAAATCTCCAGAGTTCGCGAAGGCTGAGGAGCGGACCGGGGTCAGGGGAGGCCTGAGCGATCTGATGGAGCGCAGGACCCGCGGCAAAGTGAATAAACGCGCACTCAAAGGCGACGCTCAGGACGAGTGCGGCGGCCACGGCCTCCAAAGGGCCGAGATTCGTCCCCCGCGCCAGACCCCAGCCGAATCCAAAGATGGTGAAGAGTCGCAAAATCGTGCCGACCGAAACCGGTCGAGTGCGCCCCGCCCGGATCATCACTCCTTGACGCCATCGCCGCCAGCCGATGAGCGCACTCCAGGGCGTCATGATCTGAAAAGGAACGCGGGCCACGTCGCGAACTGCGTCGGGAACTCCTAAGACGTCTCGGACCAGCCAGTCATAGAGGGGCGTGAACGCAACTGCCGCATGAGCCAGCGTGACGAGGCTCATTAGAATCAACGCGAATTTTTGAAGGACCCGGAGGTTGTGGGCGTTTCGGGCGAAGGTGGTTCCGGTCGCCAAAAGGTCGATCACCGGGCTTTCAATCCAGATACTTAGGCCCATGACCACGAGGAATCCCGCGATGAGGGCGTCGTTGCCGCCTTGCGACAAGATCGAGACCGCCACCGGCGTCTCGGCGGACATCAGCATCCAAGAGAGGGCCAGAGGCGCAAAGAATCGGCTTACTTTGCCCAGAGTCAGGGGAGCGGACACGGGCTAGCGACTTCCTTGAACGGGCTCCATCTCAAGCCAGTTGGGGCCGACCTTGGCGTCCACTTCGATCGGGACGTCGATCGGCATCGCTTGTTCCATGGCGTGCCGGATCGGGGCCAGCAGTTGCTCTCGATCTTCGCCGAACTCAAAGACGAGTTCGTCGTGGACCTGGAGTAGCATGCGCGAAGCGGATTTTCCCAGTAACTTGCGGGCGTCGATCATGGCGAGCTTGGCGAGGTCGGCGGCGGCCCCTTGGATGGGCGCGTTCACGGCCTGGCGCTCGGCGTACTTTCGAACCGTTGCGCTCTGGGCATGGATGTCGGGGCAGGGGCGTCGACGACCGCGCAAGGTCGTGGTGAACCCTTTTTGGCGAGCATCGGCAATGGTCGTCTCGATGAAATCGCGCACGCGCGGAAACCGCTCAAAGTACTGCTTGATCAGCTCCTTGGCGTCGGAGATCGAGAATTCAGCCCCGAGCTGTTGAGCCAGGCCAAATTCCGAGACGCCATACAGGACCGCGTAATTCAGGAGCTTCGCGAGCCGTCGCTGATCGCGAGTGACGGAGTCGGGCTTGACATGAAACATCAGACAGGCGGTGATGAGGTGGATATCGACGTGGCTACGAAACGCTTCCACCAGATGTTCGTCCCGACAGAGGTGCGCAAGGAGCCGGAGCTCGATCTGACTATAGTCGAGCGAGCCGAGGGTGTATCCGGGAGCGGCCACAAAGGCGCGGCGAATGTTGCGGCCGGTCTGGGTTCGGATCGGGATATTTTGGAGGTTCGGATCGACGCTGCTCAGTCTGCCCGTCGAAGCGACCGTCTGGTTGAACGTCGTGTGGATGCGGCCGTCGGGGCCGACGAGTTTGGGCAGGGCGTCGGTGTAGGTGCCCTTGAGCTTGGTGAGCTCGCGCCAGTTCAAAATTTCGCCGCAGATGGGGTAGTCGTTGACGAGCTCTTGAAGAATCTCGGCGCCGGTGGCCCATCCTGTCTTGGACTTCTTCCCGCCCGGAAGACCGAGCTTTTCGAAGAGGACTTCGCCGAGCTGTTTGGGGCTCGCGATGAGGAACTCTTGGCCCGCCATTTTGTGGATGCGGTGGGTGAGCTCGTCGATATTCGACTTGAGCGAACGGCTCATGTCATCCAAAATCTCTCGGTCGACGGCGATGCCGTACTGCTCCATCTCGGCGAGGATGGGGATGATCGGAAATTCGATCTCTCGACAGACGGCGTCCTGGTGCTCCTTTTGGAGTCGACCTTCGAGCGTCTCGGAGAGGTGCCACAAAGCCGCTGCTTGGCCCGCGCCTGTGGTGGGAGGCTCGAGGTCCAGATATTCGGTGATGAGGTCGCGCAGCGAATATTGGAGGCTGCCTGGGTTGAGGACGTACGCCCCGATCAAGGCATCAAACTGGGGTGGCGTCAGGTTCGGGGCGATCTTTTTGTAGAGCGGCTTGGCATCGTAGACTCTGGCTCGACTGGGATCGATGCCGAAAAGGGTGAGGGCGTCAAAGGTCTCGACTTCGATGACCTCGTTCCCTTGAGCAATGAAGGCACTCGTGGCCTCGTCTTCGAACATGGAGAGCTGGGTTCGGTCAGACGTGAACATGAGGGCATACGGTCGCCCATCGAGCCATTGGATGGCGTGAGCGAGGTCTTTTTTCCCGAGCTCGACCGGTTGGATACTCTCCAACCCGACGATCGCTTGGATGATCCCTTGGGAGACTCCGGCTGGGCTGGTGTTTCCGAGCGACATCAAGATTCCGGGGGCCTTCTTGGCGTAGTGTCGGAACTCAAGCGCCTGAAGCATCTCCAGGGCGGATTCGATTTGCGCGGACGTAGGTCGGTAGGGCGCAAAGTCGTAATGAACGGGCACATCGCGCAAGATGGTGGCGAGCCACTTCGACTTCTTCAGCTGCTCGACGTGGGGTTCGATCTTTTTTCGGAACTTTTCTTCGACGTCAGGCAGGTGCTCCAGGATCGACTCGACGGAGCCGAATTGCAAGATGAGCTTGGTCGCACTTTTGTCACCGATGCCGGGGACGCCGGGGATGTTATCGCTGCTGTCGCCGACGAGGGCCTTGTAATCGGTGATGAATTCGGGACCGAAGCCGTAGCGTTGGCGGACCTGCTCGGGATCGTAGATCACAACATCGGTGACCCCTTGACGGGTGGTCATCACGTTGACCGCGTGATCCACGAGTTGCAGGGAGTCGAGGTCGCCGGTGACGATCGTTGTCCGGTAGCCGGCATTCTCGGCTTGGAGGCTGATGGTCCCGACGATGTCGTCGGCTTCGTAGCCCGGCAACTCCAGGAAGGGGATGCCAAACGCCTGGATCAGCTCGCGAAAGACGGGGAACTGTTGAATCAGCTCGGGCGCGGTTTCTCGGCGGGTGCCTTTATAGGCTTCGTATTCGTCGTGACGAAAGGTCCTGCCCTCGGCATCCAAGGCGACCAAGATCGCATCCGGCTTTTCGCGCTCGATCAAAGTGAAGAGCATCCCGACGAACCCAAAGAGTGCATTCGTGGGGCGTCCGTCGCTGGTGCTGAGGAAACGAGTGCCAAAAAACGCACGAAAGAGCAGGCTGTAGCCGTCGATCAGGACGAGGTGCTTGGCGCTCATAAGCTCACCATACCCCTGGTTCAATCCAGACATTGTGGTACAATACAGGTCCTGATCTTTTAATCAGAGACGCTCGCCCCAATAGGGGCTGGACCGATGGCCCTGCGCGGCGGGTCCGAGCGACGGAAGGAAGAGGTTTCAATCATTGGTATACCGTCCCGTACGTTATGAGCAGATGATGAAGGCCGCCGAGGGCTTTGATGTTCGGGCGCGCCGGATGTTCAACGGCATGGGTATTTACACCGGCGAGCGAATGTTCGCCTTTCTGGTCGACGACGTCATCGGTTTGAAGCTGTCGCCCGACGACCGCGAGCACGCCTTAGGTCTTCCCGGCGCTGAGCTTTTGCGGACCGATCCGAACGCTGAGCCGATGCGGGAGTATGTTCAGATGCCCAAAGACGTGCTCGACAACTTTGAACAGTTCTCGCACTGGGTTCAAAAGTCGGCTGACTACGCCCGAGCGAAATCGGTTCATTAGTCGTCTTTTCCCGCAAGAAAGAAACCCCCTTGGCCTCGCCGTGGGGGTTTTCTTGGTTGATGGTTCGAGACGCCTTAGGCTTTCTTTGCTTTGCGTCGTCGAGCCAGAGCGGCAAGGCCCAGGCCCAGGGCCGCGATCGTTCCTGGCTCAGGCACGGGAGCGGTCTGGAATTGGACCACGTAGGGGTTTGAGAAACCGCCGGCCACCGAATCAAACGTCGACGCTCCAACGAACGCGACAGCGTCGGTCTGACCAGCCGCATAGTTCCCAGAAGCAAAGAATGCTTGCGTCGGTGATGCGCCATAACCTGTATGCGATACCGCATAAATGAGTTCCGTGCCCGGCGTATAAAGGTACGGCGTTGTGAAGTTCAGGGTGTATCCCCAGGGATTGAAGACTGCGTTTGAAATGCTCGAAAGCGGGTTGTAGGTGAACGAGTTCGCACCGATCGATAAGGCGCCGGTTCGAACAATCGAGGCCGATGGGTCAAAGTAGCTATTGAACGTCCCAAGCGACGGAAATTCACTTGCTGTTTGAACTGCGGCGGAAGCACGCCCAATCTTCACGGTGAAGTCGCTGAAGTTAATGTTCGAAGGCGGCCAAGCGTTGCTGACGACACCGTTCGGGACGCCCGCAGCAAGGCGAAGAGTGATTCCGGTGATCAGGGTCGGCTGCGTGAGCCCGGTCATCAGGGATTCGTCAACGTATTGAGCGTAAGTTCGAGGTGCGGTTCGATACATGGTGTTCAGGCCACCAGCCTCAGGGATCGCAGGGATGTACTGCGCCATCGACAAGGCGCTGAAGGCAGAGAGCATTGAGAGAGCGATGAGCTTGCGCATAGGTTTTCTCCTTAAGTGAAAAGAAATGGTGGATGTTAGATTCCCCCCACATCCTAATGCAATCCTGTGCCCGAAGCAATAGATTTCGGCGCGCTCCGGCAGAGGTACTGGCGAATTCCCGCAGAATAGCCGGGGTCCGGTGCTCGTCGACGGTCGATTGGAGCCTAGATGCGAAGAGCCTTCGTAGAAAGGTAAAATACTCCTGACTTTTGGCCCGATCTGTTTGGGGCAACGGCGGGATTGGACCGCAACTTCACGAAGAGAAAAACAACCGATATGAGCGCAACCACGACTTACCCGAACTATAGCCCCGGCCTTGAGGGCGTTATCGGCGGCATCACCAACATCAGCGAGATCGTGAGCGAGACGAGCACGCTGATCTACCGAGGCTACGACGTCCATGAACTCGCCTCCAAGGGTAGCTTTGAAGAAACGGCTTACCTCTTGCTTTATGGAGCCTTGCCGAATCGAGCCCAACTTGATGAATTCGTGACGACCCTCAAGAACGAGCGAGAAGTCCCGACCGAGGTCTACACCGCTCTGAAGCAGCTTCCGAAGGACTGCCACCCCATGGACATCGCCAAGGTCGGCTTCGCCGTCTATGCGCCATTCGACCCCGACTATGCGGCCCCGGCCACCGATCAAGACGCCAATCGACGCAAAGCCGTCCGAATCTTGGCCAAGGCGAGCACCATCGTCGGCAACGGTCACCGAATTCGAAATGGCCATGAGCCTCTCAAGCCGAAGGCTGAGCACACCATCGCGCAAAACTTCCTCTATTTGATGAGCGGAAACGAGCCGGATGCCAAGACCGCTCACGTCTTGGATAGCTCGCTGACGCTCTACGCCGAGCATGGCTACAACGCTTCGACGTTCGCTTGCCGAGTGACCGTCGCGACCCTGAGCGACATCTATAGCGGCATCGTCACCGGCATCGGAACTCTCAAGGGCCCGCTCCATGGCGGCGCAAACGAAGAAGCGATGAAGATGATCCAAGAGATCGGCTCGGTGGACAGGGCCGAAGCTTGGATTCGCGATGCGCTCGCCACCAAGAAGAAGATCATGGGCTTTGGTCACCGCGAATACAAGAAGCGCGACCCGCGAGCCATCTACCTTACCAAGGTGGCCAAGGAGCTCTGCGTCGAAAAGGGCCAAACCCAGTGGAGCGAAATCGCCGACATCCTGGAGAACGTGATGGAGACCGAAAAGGGCATCTATCCGAACGTCGACTTCCCAGCCGCGTACGCCTACTACGTCTTGGGGATCCCCATCGACCTCTACACTCCGATCTTCGTGATCGCCCGCGTGAGCGGCTGGTCTGCCCACGTGCTGGAGCAGCTCGCCAACAACCGACTGATCCGACCGGCTTGCATCTACGAAGGACCGAAGTCTGCGACTTGGGTTCCGGTCGACGAGCGCTAAGCTCGCTCTTCGCGAGCGGCCTCCTTTCAAGTTGGGTGGAAGGGGGCCGCTTTTCTTTGCGCGAATCTCATGGGATGAATGCGATCTTGTCGCCCTGCATCGCGTGGGGGGCCGAAGACGTCGAGGCGGCCGTGGCCCACTACGTCCAGCACTGTGGTTTCTCGATCAAGACTCGAGGCGAAGGCTGGGTGGAGCTGGATTCGGGCGGACCCCAGCGCATCTTTATTTGTGACGAAGATGGGCGAACTCCCACGTTCGAACTGCTCGTCGAGAACGTGCCCGAAGCGCTCGATTCCCTGGTTGCCGCGGGTTGGGCGCCTTATGGGACGAACGAATCGAACGGCGATGTCTACGTCCAAGATCCCTTTGGCCGATTTTTCTGTCTGAGCCCGAAGCAAAACGTTGCGCCGGAGGGCTGGGCTGTCGAGCCCTCTGGGTTTTCGGGGTAAGTTCAAAGCATGTTGGCTTTTCGACTTTTTGCCGTCGGGCTGGTGGCCCTGACTGTCTCTTCGGTTTTCGCCCAGGATCGAGACATTGTTTTTGGGGCTCGGGCCGGGGTGACGCTGCCGACGGATGCCGATACGCGGAGGATTTTTGGCGATCAATGGTTCAGCTTTGGCTTGACGCCGTTTCGCAACGAGGCCAAGGGAGGCATCCGCCAGAGCGCGAGCTTCAACATCACGACCCGAAACAGCAACGGGAATCGACTGGCTCTTTTCCGCCCGAGTTATGGCCTCGCCAAAACGCTCGGGGACGACGAAGCGTCGTTCGTGACTTATATCGCCGGTCGGGTCGGGCTCGTGTATGCAGACTATGCGTTCAACGACATCGGCGGACGAATCAGCGGTAAGAAAGTCGGCTGGGGGGGCAATGTCGAGTTCGGGATGGTCTTCAATCGCAACTTCATTCTGTCCGCGCGATACGACATGATGACCAAATTCGAAGGGTTCAACTTCAATGGGTTGACTCTCGAAGCGACGTTCCGGATCGGGTCTTTCTAGGACCCAGAGCAGAAAGGATTTTGAGGAGATTGCACGCGATGGGATGGATCAAGCGATGGGGATGGCTGTTCGGACTGGGCTGGGCCTTGACGGGCTCTGCCTCGGCCGAACTTGTGAAGGAGACGGTGGAATACCGCGATGGCTCGGCGGTTTTGGAAGGCTATCTGGTGACAGATTCGCGGTGGGAGGGTCCTCGGCCCGTCGTCCTCATTGTCCATGATTGGAATGGGCTCGATGACTACGAGCGGATGCGAGCCGAGATGATCGCGGACGCGGGATATGTTGCGCTGGCCGTCGATGTGTATGGAAAGGGCGTCCGGCCCAGCACGGTCGCTGATTGCGCCCGAGAAGCGGGGAAATGGTACGCCGATCGAACGGCATGGCGAAAACGACTCGGAGCGGCCATGACCTATGCGAAGACTCGCAAAGAAGTCCAAAAGGACGCGATCGCGGCGATTGGGTACTGCTTCGGCGGAGCGGCGGTTCTGGAGATGGCTCGCGCAGGAATGGACCTCAAGGGAGTGGCGAGTTTCCATGGCGGGCTCAAGACGACGATGCCGGCAGTGAAAGGTGCGGTGAAAGCGAGTGTCCTCGTTCTTCATGGCGAGGCCGACCCGATGGTGCCCCCCGCAGAGGTCAAAGCCTTCGAAGCGGAGATGAAGTCGGCCGGGGCCTCGTACCGGGTGGTGTCTTATGCGGGGGCCGTCCACTCGTTCACCGTCCCGAACTCCGAAAAAGCGGGCGTGCCGGGCGTGGCGTATCAAAAAGAGGCCGACGAGCAGAGCTGGGACGAGCTGTTAAAGTTTCTGAAGGGTCTCTTCTGAGAGGGGCCCTTCAACCCGTCGAACGATGATCCACGTCGTGCAGGACTCTCGGCGCGGATGGAATGAGGGGGCATTTTCAGTGGCAACCTTCGGGGTCGCACCACGGTTCGAGGCCAGAACCTCATTGCGCTCCGACGGGGCTCGATCTTGAGGAGTGTGCGCCGCGACCCGAGATGACCCGGTCTCTCGCTGCAGGGCTTGGGAGAGGTAAGAGTGGTCGCCGAATCCGAGCCACCCGGCGACGGTCGTAGCAAGGGTCACGAGGCCTGCGATCAACTTCATGACCAGGAACACGCTTTGGAAGAGCCCAAAAGTTCCCCAAGACAGGAAAGCGGATAAGGACATTTTTGTGAAGATTAAGGCAATCTGGAGAGAATTGGTTGCTTCTCTGGGTCGAATCGCATCACAATAGAATTGTTTTGGAGTGATGCAACGTTCGTTTTGTGGAGTGTGATGATTCGATTCCGCATGACGTAGCATAAGGCGCATCCCCGATCCCATCGAATGGACCCCCTTTGAAAAAACCATGCTAGAAATTAAGAACCTCCACGCCTCTGTAGAAGAGAAGCCGATATTGCGCGGCCTCAACCTGTCGGTCCGACCCGGCGAAGTCCACGCCATCATGGGCCCGAACGGCTCGGGCAAGAGCACCCTTGCGAACATCTTGGCGGGCCGAGATGACTATGACATTTCAGAGGGGTCGATTGAGTTTTTGGGTCAAGACCTGCTGGAGATGTCGGCGGACGAGCGAGCTTGCGCCGGCATCTTCATGGCGTTCCAGTATCCGGTCGAGATTCCAGGCGTGAGCAACACGTACTTCCTGCGAGTCGCCTTGAATTCGATTCGCAAGGCAAAGGGCGAGCCGGAGATGGACTCGCTGCAGTTCATGAGTTACATCAAGGAGAAGGTGAAGTTGCTCGAACTGGATGAGGACATGCTCAAGCGAAGCGTCAACGAAGGGTTCTCCGGCGGCGAAAAGAAGCGCAACGAGATTTTCCAAATGGCGGTTCTGCAACCCATTCTCGGGGTTTTGGATGAGACCGATTCGGGGCTGGACATCGACGCACTAAAGACGGTCGCCGATGGGGTCAATGCTCTGCGTTCGGCCGATCGCTCGTTTGTGGTGGTCACGCACTACCAGCGGCTTCTGAACTACATCGTCCCCGACTATGTGCACATCTTGATGGAGGGCCGGATCGTCAAGAGCGGCACCAAGGAGCTGGCACTTGAGCTGGAAGCCAAGGGCTACGGCTGGCTAGAATCTGAGCTCGCGACCTCGGCGGGCGCCTAACCGGACCAAGAGAATGCCAATGGAACTGATGGAGAAAGGGCACGTCGTATTGGGCAGAGTGGAGGTTCAGCCGGGCAAGATTTCGGCTTTGGCCGATCTCCAGTCTCGGGGGCTTGCGGAGTTTAACCGCCAAGGCGTCCCCACGACCAAGAACGAAGAGTTTAAGTACACCAGCTTGCGCACGCTGACCGACTTGCGACTGACGCGAGCAAGCCAATCGACGGTTGAGGCCGACCACGTGGCCCCGTATGCGTTCGCCGAAGAGGGGGCCATTCGGGTGGTGCTGGTGAATGGGCGATGGGATGTCGAGGCGACGACCTCGCTTTCGCACGTCCCGGGGCTGAACATTCGGGCGCTCGGTTGCGCGCTCGAAAAGGACCCCGGATTGGTCGAACATCTCGGCAAACTGGTCAAGCTGGAGGACTTCCCCTTCGGCGCGCTCAACACGGCGAGCCTTGAAGAGGCGATGTTCATTCACATCGGCAAGGATGTGAAAGTTGACCAGCCGATTGAGATCGTTCACCTGACGGTGACCGAAGAGGAGCCGGTCGCCTGCTTCCCCCGGTTGGTGGTGGTCGCAGAATCCGGCGCTGAGGCCGTCCTCGTCGAGACCTATGCGACGATCGGATCGGGAGTCGGGCTTTGCTGCCCGGTGGTCGAGGCGTTTATTCATCCGAACGCCCACATCGAGCACGTGAAGGTGCAACGAGAAAGCCTGAGCAGCATGCACTTGGCACTGACGGAAGTTCGCCAAGAACGCGACAGCTCGTACAACAACTATTCGGTGACCTTCGGCGGCAAGCTGACTCGAAACGACTTGAACGTCTTTTTGAACGGGTCCAACTTGCATTCGCGAATGGATGGGATCGTCGTCATCGACGGCGAGCAACTGGCTGATAACCACACGCGACTCGACCACGCCTATCCGCATTGCGACAGCTTTGAGGTTTACAAGCACGTGCTCGGCGGCCATTCGACCGCTGTGTTCAATGGCAAAATCTACGTTCACCAAGACGCCCAAAAAACCGACGCAAAGCAGACCAATCAAACGTTGCTCCTTTCGCCGACGGCAACAATGAACTCCAAGCCTCAGCTGGAGATCTTCGCGGACGATGTCAAGTGCACGCACGGGGCCACGGTTGGACAACTGAGCTCCGATGCGATGTTCTATCTGCGGTCGCGCGCGATCCCGAAAGAGGCCGCCGAAGCGATGTTGGTCTACGCCTTCGCCGCTGAGGTTCTTGAAAAGATCGAGTGCGAAATTGTTCGAGATCGGCTCGAAGCCGTTCTCTACGAGAAGCTCGGCGCGTCTTTCTGAAGCGCAACCCGGGGCCCTGCTGATTCGGTCGGCAGGGCCTTTTTTGCTTGGATCGGGATGAGTAAAATGCCGACATGTCGGCTCACCACGATCGAGAGGCGCTGAAGACGCGCCAAGCGAAGCTCGGAGAATCGATGCGAGCGGCGGGGGTGGACGTCTTTTTGGCGAGCTCGCCCGTCACGATGGCCTACCTTTCGGGGTTCGGAGAATTTGGCTATGAGCGAATCTTGCAGTTGGCCTTGCATGCCGATGGCCGGGTCGCGATGATCTGTCCTTCCCTCACGGCGACGGCGGCTCGTCGCGCGGGCCTGGCGGACGTACGGCCCTGGTCCGATGCCGAGAACCCCGAAGTCTTGATGCAGGCCCTCGCCGACGAATGGGAGCTGGAGTCGGCGGTGATCGGCGTGGACCGAGATATGGCGGCGGCTCATCTGCTCGCATGGCAAGGCTTATTGCCAGCGGCGTTGTTTCGAAATGGGCAACCGGTGGTCGCTCAGTTGATGATGCAGAAGGACCCCTCCGAGCTCGCTCTTTTGGAGCATGCGGCGGGGATTGCTGATGCTGCTTGGGATTCGGTCCGGCCCTCTTTGCGCCCAGGCATGACCGAGCGAGAGGTTGCGGGCCTTTTGAGCCGGGCGATGGAGCAGCGAGGCGGCAAGCCGACCTTCACCTTGGTCGCAGCCGGGGCGAACGGGGCCGAGCCTCATCATGAGACGGACGACACCGTGCTCCAGACCGGGGACGTTGTAGTGATCGACTTTGGGTGCGAGTGGGCGGGTTACCAAAGCGACATCACGCGGACGATCTGCTTGGGGGCGGCCACGCCAGACCAGCAGGCGGTTTATTCAACGGTCTACCGGGCGTTTCTGGCCGGACGAGCAGCCGTGCGTGAGGGCGTAACCGGGGCGGATGTCGATGCGGCCGCTCGTCAGGTCATCGCCGATGCAGGTTGGGGAGAGTTCTTTGTCCACCGGACCGGACACGGCATCGGCATGCGCGGGCACGAGGAACCTTACATCGCCTCGACCAACTCGGAACCACTCCGCTCAGGCAACTGCTTCAGCATCGAGCCGGGGATCTATCTACCGGGTCAGTTTGGGGTGCGGATCGAGAACATCGTGACGTGCACGGCCGACGGGCATCGCTCGCTGAACGCGGAGCCCTCACCGACTCTGCTGGAGCTCGGCTAAAGAAACATAACTGCCCCCGAACCAGGGGTTCGAGGGCAGTTCGTGGGGGCGCAGGGCGCCCTCAGATCAGTCGCGTTCGACTTCGGATTGGATGCCGCGCCGCACGACGAGGAACTTCATCCGCCCGGGCTTGAATCGCTCTTGGAGCGAGTCGATCGCCTTGTGGACGTGGACGGTGCCCCCGCAATAGAACAGGTCGACGGCCGCATAGCCATGCTCGGGCCAAGTGTGGATGGTGTAGTGAGACTCTTGGATGATGACCGCGCCCGAGACGCCGAACGGCTGGAACTCGTGGAACGATTCGGCCACGACAGTGGCCTTCGACTGAACGGCGGCTTCGCGCATGGCGTGGCCCACTCGATCTTCGAATTTCAGGGAGTCTTGGTCGCAATCAAACAGTTCAACCAAAAGGTGGGAGCCGAGCGAGGGTTGCTCGCCGTTCTTGAACGGGAAGCCTTCCTCATCGCGGCCAAGCCACTCTTGGAACGAATCATAGTCGTCACACTGGATAAAGGTCCAGCCATGATCATGGGTGATGCGCGGTCTTTCGGCGACCTTGGTCATCCGCTTGCGCTCAAAGAGCTCACGGATCCAGGACCTTCGGCGGACCATGCCCATCGGGACGAACGCCGCCGAGGCGACGAGACAGCTAGCTAAAAGGAGAATAGTGGTGGACAATCAAGTTTCCCTCCTGTAACCCAATGCCGGACCGCCGACCGAAATCGACGGGAGAAACCCGACCTAACGATGAGATCTGGAGCGCACGCGTCAGCTTGAAGAAAAACCACGAAGCGACCTTCTCGAAACTGTGTCGGAAGAATCCCGAAAACCGGATGGACCGAGCCAGCCCCAGGAAGTCGCGCCGTATTGTCTTCATTCTGCTACATGAACACCTGCTCCCAGTTGTGCGCCTTGATCCTTCTTGCTGGGCATTTGTAAGCTTTTGCTTTGCATTGGGTATGCCGTTGGCGCAAGGGGGGAGTGTACCAGACCCCCCGTCCCTTGTCAATCATTTCTAGGTCTTCTGGCAAAATCCTCAGACTCTTTGGCCGACGGAGGCTTCGGCCTTCGATTGTTTCCTATCACGCGGCTGAGGCGGGTTTCGGCTGCGCGACCACCACGTACTGAAGCCACCGCATGTCTTCGAGCCGATTCAGCAAGAGCCGATTCAGCAAGGCGAACTTCCGGCTGAGGGTCGGATTCACCCCAACCAAATGGTGGATTTGGTAGGAATGCTGGTCAAAGAACCGCTGGATGCTGAGTTTGGTGAAGAAATGGAGGTGCGTTCGGTCGAAGATCCCGGAATCTTCCATCGGGAAGTCTTTCCCGAGGGCGAGGCGTTGGAACTCGTGGACGTAGCGGATGTTGGGGATCGCCGCCACTAAGACGCCGTTGGGGGAGAGGATCGGGCGCACGGCGTCGAGGGCGAGCTCGGGGCGGGGGAGATGCTCCAGGACGTCGTTAAAGCAGACCGCGTCGAAGGCTTCTCGGGGGAGCTCGCCGAAGATTTGAAGGGCGTCGCCGACGAGGACTCGGTCGAGCCGGGTCGCGGCGACGCTCGCGGGCTCCGGTTCGAGCTCGATCCCCCAGACCTCGGCGCTCCGCTCAGCCTTGAGCGCGGCGCCAAAAGCCCCCCGCCAGCACCCAACGTCGAGAATCTTGCGGGCGCGCTCGGGCACCCACGCCCGCACCTCCGCCCGATCCGAATCCCCATACCGCTCATCCATCAGAGCCTAGACGCTCCGAGGGTGCGCTGGGGATTCAAATGTCGTGAGGGCTAGACTGACCTCCCCTGTGACAACCAAATGTTGGTGTCAATTTCTAGCGTGTTTCACCCGGCATCGTTTCGAAGTGATTTTGCGGAATCGAAGTGAAGCTTCAGTCCACCATGAGAATGTACTCGCCAACTTCCGGGCGTGCTTCCACCGGCTCGCACTGCGTGGACTTCGTGTCATGACAAAGGCCTGGTCGCAGAATCACCGATTCGAAAATTCGCATCGGAAAGCGATTTCTTAATGATTCTTTACAGTAAAGACGATATGCTTGACACTTCTTTAGGTAAACTGAGACTGTTATGGACCAACTAGAAAAAGCATTTAGTATAGACGGGACAATCGAAGGGAACCCCTCGTCGGAGGCGGGCGCCCCAGACCATGGCGTTGAATCCTTAAGTCAGACTTTCAGATGGAACTGGGAGTACATCGAAAGTCAAGCGCTGATTCGCGTTTTTATTGGAACTGTTCGCGTCTCTTCGTCGATTGAAATTGATTTCACAATGAATCCAAACCCGCATGACCGTTGGCGGCACGATCCCGAGTTGGGCGGAGTGGATCTCGAGTTAGAACTCTTGCGCGCGGACGGAAGCATCGCATGGGAGCGAAGACATGGCATCGGGCACTTAACATGCCAAGATTCATCGCGAGTTGTATGGCGAGAGACCATTCAAGGTGGGAGTTTTGAGGCAACTGAAGTAGTCACGGCGCGTCTGTCGATCTGGAGAGTCAGGTTCATTCGATGTTGAGCCGGTGCCTAATCTAAACGACATCGTTTGGCGCTTTGCTCAATAAAAGAGGCGTTCAGCGAACAATCAGCCACCTTCTAGAATAGAGCGTCGCCGCGGCGACGCTCGCGGGCTCCGGTTTGAGCTCGATCCCCATACCGCTCATTCATCAGAGCCTAGACGCTCCGGGGATATCGACTGGATTCACGGCAATGTGGAAGACGCTCAAGCGAACAGGCCCCGTCGAGAAGTCAAAAAGAGAGAGTGTAAATTGTCGTCGGGATGGCGGTATTCTGAGATGTGTCGCAAGCTGAGAAGATTTGCCGGGATTCCGTGGCGGCTGGCGTAGTCGCGGACCTCACCGTCCTGCAGATCGAGGAGCGGGTCCTCGACTCCGGGTTTGTGCGCCGGTTGGTGCGCGGCGTCGAACGCGACGAAAACGGGAATGCGGTCACCCCGCAACCGTCGGGGGCGCGCGTTCGCGGGCTCAGAGTCGAAGGCGACCTCGACCTCGGCAACCTGGACGTGCCCTACCCGGTCGAACTCACTGAAGGGCACTTCAAAGGACGGGTGGATCTGCTGGACACCGGGCTGCGGTCGCTCCGCCTGGACGGCAGCACGTTCGAGGGGCCCGTGGACGCGGGAAACCTGGAGACGCGCTCGGACTTCTCCGCGGCCAACGCGAGGTTCCAGGACTGGCTGAGCCTGGCCGGGGCGGAGATCCACGGCGACCTTTGGCTCTGGGGCGCTCACCTTGGGTCAAAGAAGGAGGAGGAGCGGTTGGCACCGTTCGGGACGGGCACCAGCCGCGAAGTGCCGCTCGACGCCGACGGCATAGAGGTCGGTGGCAGCGTGTTCCTGCAGGCGATGGACCAGGGCCCTCGGTTCGAGGCGGCGGGGGGGGGGGGGGTCCTC
>DDCB01000045.1:1678-12949 GCA_002335425.1 Chthonomonas sp. UBA2017 | reverse complement strand
AAAGAAGGAGGAGGAGCGGTTGGCACCGTTCGGGACGGGCACCAGCCGCGAAGTGCCGCTCGACGCCGACGGCATAGAGGTCGGTGGCAGCGTGTTCCTGCAGGCGATGGACCAGGGCCCTCGGTTCGAGGCGGCGGGGGAGGTGCGGCTCCTCGGGGCCAAGATCGGAGGGCAGTTGAGCTGCCTCGGCGGCTCGTTCCAGAACCCAGACGGCAACGCCCTGAGCGCCGACGGTATCGAGGTCGGGGGCGGCGTCTTCTTGCAGGCCCGGGACCAGGGTCCCCGGTTCGAGGCGGCGGGAGCGGTGCGACTCGACGGGGCCAAGATCGGGGGGAGCCTGAGCTGTATTGGCGGCTCGTTCCAGAACCCGACAGGCGACGCCCTGAGCGCCGACGGCATCGAAGTCGGGGGCGGCGTCTTCTTGCAGGCCCGGGACCAGGGTCCCCGGTTCGAGGCGGCGGGAGCGGTGCGGCTCCTCGGGGCCAAGATCGGAGGGCAGTTGAGCTGCCTCGGCGGCTCGTTCCACAACCCGACAGGCGACGCCCTGAGCGCCGACGGCATCGAAGTCGGGGGAAGCGTACACCTTCGGGCCCTAGACCAGGGCCCCCGGTTCGAGGCGGCGGGAGCGGTGCGACTCCTCGGGGCCAAGATCGGGGGGCAATTCAGCTGCATCGGCGGCTCGTTCCATAACAAATCGGGCTCCGCTCTGGCTGCTGATGGTATGGAAGTCAAGGACGGCGTGCTCGTCAGGCCAAATTCTGGAATCGCTCCGAGCTTTGCAGGCAACGTGTCTCTTGTCGCGGTAAAGATCGACGGACACTTCCAGTGGCGTGAGGTCGAGGGCGAGCACGGCGTCGACCTTTGCCACGCGTCGGCGGTCACCCTCGACCTGGACCAGGTGGTCCACCCGGAGATGTGGCAGCTGAACGGGTTCCGGTACCATGGCCTCGCCGAACCAGAGAACGCGGACGGGGCCGAGATGCTCAAGCTCCTCCGGGAGTGCGACGGCCAGAAGTACTTCCCCCAGCCCTACCGCCAGCTCTTCCGCGTGCTGCGCGACGCGGGCCACGCGGAGGAGGCAACGAACGTCGCGGTAGCGATGCGCGAGCAGGCGTTCGTTCACGAGCGCGTAGAGCTCTCCCGCGACAAGCCGAGACTTTGGTGGGCCCGAAGCTGGCTGAGCGAGTTCTGGCAATGGGTTTCCTGGCTGATCGGCTATGGCTATCGCCCTTGGCGGGCGGTCGGCATCGCCCTGACCCTTTGGTTGATTGGAACGGTCGCATACTCGGTCGTTGCACTCGGTCCCTTTGAATCGTTGATGGCTCCCGCAGAGGGGGACCTGCTTGCGGCCGCTCAAGCTCAACCGGAGCACGACTGGAGGAGTGGCGGCCCCCCATTTGTTTCCTGGCTTTATTCGCTCGACCGGTTCATGCCGGTGGTGGATTTGGGGCAAGCGAGTTTCTTCCGTCCGAAAGGCTCGACCGGCTTTACAATTCTTGGTGCAGATGTCGGCTGGTGGCTGAGTGCTTTGGACTGGGTGCTGATCGCGAGCGGCTGGATTCTGAGCCTTCTCTTCGCGGGGTCGGTCTCTGGGCTCATGCGTAAGATCGACAGCGATACCTAACCGCAGGTCACAACCGCGAAGCTCGGAAAGTGTCGCCTTGGTTCACGTCGCCGGTGGTGAAGCCTTTTTTGAACCAGCGGGTGCGTTGTTCTGAGGTGCCGTGGGTGAAGGCATCGGGGACGACATAGCCTTGAGATTGCATCTGGAGTTTGTCGTCGCCGATGGCGGTTGCCGCCGCCAGGGCTTCGCGGATGTCTTGGTCGTCGATGCCAGCCATCGAGCGGGCGTGGTGCGCCCACACCCCGGCATAAAAGTCGGCCTGGAGCTCGAGCCGGACGGTGAGCGCATTGGCTTTCCGTTCGCTGAGTTGGCGGCGTTGGGTGTTCACCGCGTCGAGCGTTCCGAGCAGTTTTTGAACATGGTGACCGACTTCATGCGCCAGCACATAAGCCTGGGCGAAGTCACCGCCCGCCCCGAACCGCCGCCGCAGTTCGCCAAAAAACCCCAGGTCGATATAGATCGTTTCGTCTTCGCCACAATAAAATGGGCCTACCGCCGAGCTCGCCGTCCCACAAGCCGATTCGACTTGGCCTTTGAACAGCACGAGCTGAGGCTCCGCGTATTTTCTCCCGGCACCTTGGAAAAGCTTGCCCCAGACCTCTTCGGTGTCGGCGAGCGTCACCCGAACAAGCTCTTCGCTGACCTTCTCTTCGGCGGTGGGGACGTACTTTTCTTGACCCGAGCGCTGGCCCTGGTTCTGAACCTGGTTCAGCGCTTGCTGTGGGTCGCCGCCGAGCACGACAAACAGGATGAGCAGGACGATCCCGCCCAGCCCTCCTCCGACGGCCATGCCTTTTGGGCTCATCCCCCGCCGATCTTCGACGTTGTCACTTTGCCTTCGTCCTTGGAAGCGCATCGGCTCATACTTTCGCCGTTGGGACCAGCTGTTCCTTGCGGAGGGAATGCGCGGCGAGAGCCTTGCGGTTCTTTTTGGGACCAGGAAGCCACCATTAGAGCTCTATCCACGATGGGGTCCCATACGGACGAAAACATACCACTCGATCCCAGCCTTCGATTGGCGGAAGTAGGGTTCGCAGCCGCGAAACGTCTTGTGCCCTCAAACCAAAGCTGATACGATCTTCGAACATGAGCCACCATTCGTCGCAATGGCAGCGGCAATGTTCGCGTTTCTTGAGCTTTTCATGAGCGAATCTCGGAATTGCTTCCAGCATCTCGGCGATGGCCCAGCCTCCTGTCGATGCAATATTGACGTCGGGGCCCAAGAAGCAACGATCTGCGTCGAATTCGAATGGTAGTACCTCTACTCTGAGGGATTCGTCCTCTAGGATCACGCCAGGGTATCGTTCTTCGGATGCTAAGAAGCGCTGGAGCAAATTTCGAAGCTTTTTCTTCAAATCTCTCCACGTCGGTACGGGGGGCTTCATGAGAAGAAGCACCCACCAACTCTGAGTTCCTGGTTGGCCGTACTCTTGCAGGAGCGTTCCAGCCTTTTTCGATACTGAATCGATCAGACCATCCTCGTTCGCCTTTTCAAATTCAATTGAATTGAGCCGTCTGATCTCGACGCCAATTCGCCCGTTCATCAGGAAATCGGGAGTTGAATTGGGAACAGGCTCATAGTCAATTTCTGAAAAGCCCATGGCCCGTAAAACCTGATAGGCCTTCAGTTCGGAATCTCTCACAGTTCCCTCGATCAATAGGTTACTCAGGCAGATCATAGAAGGCGATACCGGGCGTGCCGAAATCGTATCGTGTGGTGGCTTCGAATGCTCGTGGCCAGTCGAGCCCTTCGACGGCGGTGATTCGATCAACGGAGCCGAGGAGTGTTGGAGAAACGGCGCCCCGAGAAAGCCCGACCTCCCGGCACCCAAGACGCTGTGCATGCCCTTTCTGAAGAAGGGTCAGGAGGCCCTGGCGTCGCGCTGCCGGGATTTCCATTTTCCCTGCGCAATCTCCTTGGATGCATCAATCTCCGGTGCCTGCCGGCTTGCCATTCACTTGAGGCGCTGCAAAGCCTTCAGCTCGCCTAGCTCGCTCCGGCTTTTGCCAGCGTCTTTTTCGCGCCAACGGGAGATCGTCTGGTCCGAAATCCCATGAGCCCGGCCCACGGTCGTCATGCTCGCGCTGGCCTTGATCTCCTTAAGAATGCTCATGATCTTGACTTCTGGGAATCGTTTTCGCCTGATCTGCGTTCAAGACGAGTCTCAGACGGCAGCTGGCCAAGGGTTCGGGAAACGGGTCACGACCACTCCCGACCCATGAGCTAGCTTGCGCGTTCTCAGTGCGAAGGGTCAGAGAATAGATTCCAAACCCGTTGGCCCATTGCAGTGGGGTCCGGGCCGATCGCGATCACCGTGGTGTATCCCATCTCTTCAAATCCTCGAATGGGTGAGATCGTCAGCCCTTCCGGCACTTGGTTGCGACGGACATCGGTGACAAGCGTTGCCTGCCGACCCGCCAGGCAAAGAGCCATTCGTCCGATGGCATCGTTGACAGATTCAACGAATCGAGGTCTGATTCTGAGGGCCTCACATCGCTCTGTGATGAGCGACCAATTCCCAAGCCAATTCACAAAGGGCGCGGTCAGTACGGCCTCAAACTGATGGTCATCGAGATCGACAAGGGCTTGCTCTGCCCCGAGCCCATGGACCAGTCGAAATGGATCGAAATGAACCGTTCGGGTGGGGAGCCGCTTGTCCATCGTCGGGCTCGTCAGCAAGGCAGCATCCATCCGCTTCGCGTTCAGCTCCTCTTCAAGGCTCTTGTCATCCTTGTCCACGAGATCGATGGAGACGCCGGGAAGCGCATCCGCAAAAGTTCGAATGAACGACCCCAAAAAGGTTAATGCGGTGAGCCTTGTGTAGCCCAGCGTCAGGGTGCCCAAGGTTCTCGATTCAAGAGACGGTGCGATTCTAGCGATCTCCAGCCAGTCTTCTGCGAGTCTTTCGAGCCTGGGCCGGAGGCTGATCCCAGCTGCGTTCAGCATAATGCGCGGACCATTGCGGTCGAACAACCGCACTCCAAGGGCTGCTTCGGCATGGCTCACCAATCGAGACATCTGGGACGGCGAGATGTTCAGCATCGAAGCGGCTCCGACGATCGACCCAAGTCGGCCCACCGTCAAGATTGCTTCGACGTTGCGATAGGTCAGGCTCTCCAGTCGATTCATCATGCGAATTGTGCATGCTAAAGCACATAAGATGCAAGAACTGGCAGTTTCAAACGGTCGTACGAAGAGATGTTATGCTGCTCCTCTCCATCCTCGGATCGATCGCTTTAGGCGCACCCGACGCACGCCAAGTCGAATTCAAATCCGGTGGCGAACGAATCGTTGGCGTCGTTTACACTCCTCGCGAGACCAAGCCCGGCACACGACTCCCGGGAGTCGTGATTACAGGCGCTTGGTTCACGGTCAAGGATCAAATGCCGACAAACTATGCCAAAGCTCTTGCTGCACAAGGGTTCGCCACGTTAGTCTTTGACTTTCGTGGATTTGGGAAGAGCGGCGGAAAAACGAGAAACGCAGAGATTCCTGCCCAAAAAGCAGAAGACATCCGGGCCGCGGCTGAGTTCTTTTCTCGGCAACCCTATATTGATTCGAGCCGATTAGCGGGAATGGCGATGTGCGCATCCACGGGCTATATGGCTAACGCAATCCATGCAGGCGCTCCGCTGAAAGCGATGGCCGCTAGTGCGCTTTGGATCCAAGATGCTTCGGCTGTTGAGTCGGTCTATGGTGGCAAAGAAGGGGTCGCGAAGCTCCTGAAAATTGGCGACGATGCGATGGCCAAATTTAAGCAGACAGGGATCGTGGAAGATGTGCCGGCGGCAGGACCCCCGGGAAGCGATGCCATCATGCAGCAAGCTCCCTATTACACGGATTCAAGCCGAGGATTGATTCCGGCTTGGGATAACCGGTTTGCCCTGATGAGTTGGGCCGCTTGGCTTCGATTTGACTCGCTGGCTCCCGCCAAAAAGCTCCGTGTGCCGGTCCTGGTACTCCATTCTGACAACGCCGCCCTACCCGATATGGCTCGAAGGTTCCATGCCGAGCTCGGCGGGCCCAAGGAGATTTACTGGACTCAGGACGCCCACATGGACTTCTATGACCAACCCGAGCCTGTTTCTCGGTCGTCATCTCTGGCTGCCGAGTTTTTCCGTCGGCGGCTTGATGGACCGGTTTCCGATCGGTCGGAAATCATCACGGCTATCCAGCAAGTTGCTGCATCCGTCGATGCAAAGTCGTGGGCTGCTCTTCGCCAAAGGTTTGCACCAAAACTAGAGATCGACTACACGTCGCTCGGAGGCGAGAAAGCGACGGTGGACGCAGATCAACTCGTCGAAGACTGGAGGGCCTATCATCAGAAGTTTGATTCGATGCGGCATGTCTATTACAACTTTGAAGTTCAGCTCGACGGAAGGAGGGCTCTTGTGATGCATGACGGCATCGCAACCCTAACGCATGGCGAAAAGCGCTGGACCGTCGGTGGACGATACACCGTGAGCCTGGAGAAAATGGGCAAAGATTGGAAAATCAACAAGTTGGCTTTCGAGAAAAAGTTTGAGCAGGGTGACCGCTAATCGAGTGCCGAAGATTTGGTTTGCGAGCTGGAGCGGCTGTTGTTGCTGCGCGGTCGCCTCGGGGCTTTGCGAAGCGACAATTGCCCCGAGTTCGGCTCGCCGTAGCTCGCTGACAGGCTCGCAGAGCGGCTCCATCCAGCCCGGCTCGCCTTGGCTAAACGGCATGGCGGAAAGTTTCGATGGTCGTCTTCGCGCCGAGTTCCTGGGAACTGGTAGCAAGTCCCCAATAACAGAGCCAGTTTGAGTGTTAGTTTCATACCTCCTGTCTGTTGTTGGCAACGGGTCAGACTGGGTTGATCTTTCGGTGCTTAGAGAGCTTGCAGTTCTGCTGACAACTTGTTCGGATCGAAACAAGCATGAAAGGCCCATCGGCGTCCGCCGTCATACCGATTCACAGCGTCGGCCCATTTGGAGCCTGCGGTGATCTTCGACTTTGCTAGATCTCGTTCGTAGCCCTTTTCATCTCATGTTCTTTCTCGGGACCGAAAACCATTAGGCAGGATTTTTCCGTCACTCATCATGTGGCTGACCTGAGCAAGAGGCGTGGGAAAGTGATCCTTATCAAGCTGGTGTGCCTGATCGTTTCGGCCCTTTCCTTGGGGCTGATCTATCGAGATGTGGTCTCGGCGGCGATGAGCTATTCCACAGAGCTTGAAGCGGCCCAGCTTGAAGGCGCGATCCTCACCGATGCCGAGTTCGAGAAGCTGTTCGTCGTCGATCATTTGAAGGGTCCCAAGTTCGCATTCTCGACCTCCTCAGGCGATCCCAGAGCTCAGAAGCCCGGTCGCGCACCGATCAGGAGCGGCCGCGTCACCGGATGATCAGCTTGATGCGAGACGTCACCGCCTCGAGGATTCGGATCCTGCGCCAACCCGGAATCGAGAGAGTCGAAATGACAGATTGGCCATCGGATCGCGAGACCGCTTGTAACAAGACGTGTTTTTAAGGCTAGATTCGTGGCCTTGGTCGTGCTCACCGAGCCAAGCGCACCGGCCAGCTGGACGTGAAGCACGCCGCAACTCAAATGGGCACGGTTGACTGTGCGGCCGTTCATCGGGCTCATTGGCTATCTCATTGACAAGGGAATCGTCGTTCGTTTCAACAGACTGTCTCCCTCGCATGATCATCTGAATCGTCATCCGAAGCTCGCTTGCGACGATGAACAAACTTTATCCCGGCAACGAGCAAGATCAGTCCCCCAGGAAGGCTCACAGCGACCAGAAGATCGGGCAGATAAAAGTGATCTACAGAAAAGAACTGAGAGAGACTGTTTGATTTCATGGCACGCCGCATAAGCGAGACCACCGACAGGAGTCCGATGAGCGTCATGAAACCACCCATCAAGATCAAGAAGACGCCCTTGATGCCGAACTTGAATTGCTTTGGGTGACTTTTCACGGCCAGATACCTCATTCAAGATCCTCGACTGCCAGTGCACGAGTTTGTGGTGTGGCCAGACCTCAAACAATTGACGTTGATTGCATGGCAATCGGAGTACGTCGATAACCTAAAAGGAGACTCACTTCCTCAGCCATCTTGCAAGAATCACCGCTGATGCCCAACCGAGGAACGGTCTGCTTTGCGATGGGCACTGCGAAAAGGTTCAAATCGAGGTGCCGAGGGGGGATGGTTCAGTCCAAAGATTCCGGCAGGCAAAAGGTCGCCACGACGGGGCGATGGTCGCTGGCGCGGCTCGCGACGGTTCGCGAAGAATCGGCCAAAAGTCCGCGGCTCCAGATCGCGTCGATGCGGCGCAAGGGAAGTTCGGACGAAATCGAAAATCCGAACCCCGAGCCCGCAATGTCGAACGAATCCACTAGACCCTCTCGACGTAGCTGGGTGCGAAAGCGCTGTTTGGGCGTTCCATTTAGATCGCCCCCGAAGAGAACCGGGCCGTCAATCGCCGCGAGAAGTGAGCAAACCTGCGCCCACTGGCTTTTTCGAATCTGCAAAACATCGCGAGTACGACGCGGGAGCCCCGGCAGGTCGCGCCGAAGCAAGGCCTGGGTCGCGTTCGGCTGCATGTGCACATTGACAAGCGTGAGAGGTTGTCCGCGCCACTGGATCTGAGCCACGAGGATCGGGCGATGCGGATATTGAGACGGCATCCGCAATGCCTACAACTTACGAATCGGGGCGCGGCTCAGAATCAAGATTTCGCCATCGAACACAGCATGATATTCGGGAAGAGATCGGATCAACTCTACCTGCGGGTTGTAGGGCCGAGTGAGGATAGCAGATTCTTGCAAAAACACCACATCGGGCTACTGCGACCGGATCGCCTGAACCACTAAGGGCATCCCTCTTAGTAGATATTCAATATTGTAAGTCATCACTTCAAGGTGCCCAGCATTTTCTGGTCGAGGCCATGCAATTCTTGGGTCCAAGAAGATGACTATTGCAAGCCCCACCAGTGCTCCATGAGCGACGATCCACCCGCGGGGTCGAATCCAAAAACTCGTGATCAAGAGCAAGATCGGAAAGGCCAAGAACACCACACCTGGAATCTCTAGGAGCCACGCAGAAAACCACGCATCGTCGCGATACGTCACCTGAACCAGGCTCACAAGCGCGAGCCACCCGCCGCTCGCGATTGCCGAAACTTGTCCGATTCGCATAGCGACCTGAACGTCCTGCTTCGAAACAAAGTTCCGAGGGGGCTCTGGGGATACGATGAACGGATTAAACCGAGTTCGGCTATGGAGCGAGGGGCTTGAGATAATAAAGGAAGTCGCGGTCTCGTCGCCACCCGGACTTCTCGTACAAGCTTTGGCCGATCATGTTCGTGATGCCCGTTGAAAGCTCGGCAACTTCGACACCTAATGATGCCAAGTAATCGGTCGTTTGGTTCAGCAATGTTTCTCCATATCCACGCCCTCGGAAATGAGGATCGACAAAGAGGTCATTCAGAATTGCTTTGCGACCTAAACTCAGTGAGCAAGGAATCACATACGACTGAGTAAATCCGATGGCCTGATCTTGAACAGAACCCACAATAAGGACGGTGCTCTCTTGCTGCATGTTTTGCGCCAGGAAGGCTTTGATCTGGGCAGAGTCCTGAGGTCGATCATAAAAATCAAGGTACGCCGAGTAGAGCCGGACTAAATCGGCCGAGACTTCAGTCGCCCTTGAGATCACCATGGCTCAAATATACTCCATGCCGAGGCCGGAAAAGGTCCTGAATGCACGGCAGCTTGCCGCGACAGGCGCCGCGACGGGGGTCTTTCTTCCCAAAGTCATTCTGTTTTTACTTCGTCGTTGAACTCTTTGCTCGGAAAGGTTGCTGGCGAATATCCCGCCAATATTCCACGCGAACATCTTCATCGATTTCGACTGGAATACCAGTGCGATACAACGAATCATGTCCATCACGTCTGGGTCCCGAGATCCAATAATGATCTCCTGTTTCGACACAGTAATAGTTGGATTTAGAACCCGCCCCTTTCAAGCTCTTAAATGATTTGTTCTGATAGTACAGTGTTTGACCGGATCGAGATGAATGGACTCGGCCGATCCGCGCTGGACCCGTTAACTCTTTACCTTTGAATTCGATATACATGATTCGACCAGTCTTGGTGGTCTGAGATGCGGCCATCAGTGCGTCGAGATCGCCATACTGTTCTGCCTGAGAAGCGGTTAACTTCAAAAGAAGAGTGGGGTATGTGAAAGCATCCCCCATCCAATAGGCGAGTTGGCTAGGGATGCAGCAGACGATCGTTGCATCGGAAAGATTCGCATTCTCAAGAGCTTCCTCAAGCGGCATTTCTTTCTGATCCAAATCATCGCGAGCAGAAATTAAGTAAGCACGCTCTGGAGCCCCAAGGCTGCGAAACAAGGAGACCAAATGAAGATTGAGATCGAGGCGATGCGCACATCTAGGATCAAAGTCTGGCGCGTGATACAGGCGATTGAGAGCCTTGCGTCGAGTCTTGGGTTGCGAGAGCAACATCTTGTATCGATCTCTTCTCCTTGAGTCGATAAAGGTATCAACAAAAACTTCTTCGCGCGGGTCCATCAAGGTGCCATCTCCCTGGATGCAAAGGTTACCTGAGATCGGTTCACCCTAGGGACCGATTTCCGGGGTCACGTGGACTCTTTGCTCCTCGGCGGCCAGCATGGGGCTCACCACAGGCACTTCCTCGAATGCGTCGAGGATTCGGTTCATGAGCCTTGCCGTTTTTCGCTGATCTTGGCGCCACCAGCGAGAGGACAAAGTCCGAAACGCCGCGCCCAGCCCGATGAAGGCTGCTGCCGAACAAAGGATCGAAAGCCAGGGCCTGAGTGCGTCGTTCGCAAAGAGCAATGAGGCCAAAGCAAACCAAGCGATCCCGGTGGGGACGAGTCCCGCGACCAGCCCATCGTCGATATGGAGCACCATTCGGAGCCGAACGGTCGCGCCCGAAGGGATGGCGCTGAAATGCACCCACCCGAGCTCATGCTTCCATTGCCAGGTTCGGAATTCGCCAGATTCCACGCCAGGGATCGACTGCTTGAACTCAGAGTTGAGGTGTCCAACGATGGCGTCCCAAGCTTGAGGACTCAACGGCCCGACGATCGTTCGTTCCACCACATACTCGGGAGGCGCGCCGAGCCAACGGGATTGGGCGCGATGGTCCTCGTCCACTCCATCGAGGTTCAGTTCGGCGAGCGCTTGGGCCACAAAGGCGGGTTCGATCCCGAGCTCCTCGCCGACTCTTTGTAGTTCCAGCCGCGACGAGCCGCGAGCCGTCGGGTCGCTCCCGCCGACCTCTGACTGAAGGTCGGCCGCCCGCTGCAAAATGCGCGCCACTTCTTTCTCTGTATACAGTCGTTCGTTTCGCTCAGACATGGTTTCCGATGGATTCATACCCGGTTGGCGTCAGGAGGTTGCAGGCTGCTGATCTTCCCGATCTCGGACCGATGTTCCCCCAGAAAAGTATTGAACTCGTAAAGATACTGGGGCTGGGGCGACGCTCCTCGGATAGAATGGGTTGATGAAGTCGTTGAAATCGATGATTACCTTGGGAATGGTGGCCTGTGTCAGTCTTGCTTTTGCGGATCTGCAATCCGAATTCTCGATTTCCAATGGGAACCCGAACGGAGTGTGGACTTACGGCACGTTGTCG
>DDCB01000045.1:1256-1388 GCA_002335425.1 Chthonomonas sp. UBA2017 | reverse complement strand
ACATTTAATCCCGGGCCCTGGAGTGGTTCGGCTTGGGCCCCGGGGGTGAACAGTCTTCCGGCAGCTTTCAGGCTGGATAGCGGGTCTTTGAACGGCTGGAACGGGGGCGTCGGCGGAGTTCTGGTCGGCGAG
>DDCB01000045.1:813-950 GCA_002335425.1 Chthonomonas sp. UBA2017 | reverse complement strand
TGGTGAGCTCGCGGTCGTGCGCTGGACCCCGACCACGGGCGGAGTCTTTAATCTCAGTGGATTCTTTAAGTCCGGTGACGGCTTAGGGTCGACTTTCGGCCGAATCGACGCGTATGTCGCGCGAGGAAACAGCGTCC
>DDCB01000045.1:446-567 GCA_002335425.1 Chthonomonas sp. UBA2017 | reverse complement strand
ATGTCGCGCGAGGAAACAGCGTCCTGTGGTCCATGCTAGACACTGACATCACGCATAACTTTGCCCTCAGCAACGTGGCCGTTTCAACCGGGGAATCGATCGACGTCATCGTCGGAATTGG
>DDCB01000045.1:0-144 GCA_002335425.1 Chthonomonas sp. UBA2017 | reverse complement strand
CCCGGTGAACCTGGTCGTGACGCCGGTCCCCGAACCAGCTACCATGGCGGCCCTGGGGCTGGGCGTGACGGCTGTTTTGCGGCGGCGACGGGCTCGCTCCTAAGTCTTCTCGAAATCAACGCCAAAGGCCCGGCGGCTCGATCG
>DDCB01000047.1 GCA_002335425.1 Chthonomonas sp. UBA2017 | reverse complement strand
CCGCGCGCCCCCTCTCGCCCGCCCGCGGGCCTGGTTCGGGCGGGCCCCGCCGGGGGGTGGGGGGGGGGGGGGGCGGGTTCGGCTGCCCCCCCCGAGGCGGAGCCGGGAAGCCCGACATTCGGAGGGCGACGGCGAGGGCGTGGCCTCGGGGAGGGGCGGCGAATCCACCGTTCAGCGAAGCCGAAAGCTTGAGGGCGAGATCGACTCGTAGTCGTGACCGCAGTCGGCGTCCCAAGTGACAAGAAAGACCCATGGCGCCCGGGATCGGTTCACCGCCCGGTGCGCCCATTCCCCCTCGATGCGGAAGAACGTTCCTGGGTCGGCCGGATGCTCCTGAACTTCCCCGCTTCGGTTCATGAGGACCAGCACCCCTTCGCCGCTCAGCGTCAACATCGATTCTCCGAGCCGTGGGTCGATGTGAAAGTGGCCCCGGGTCATAAAGGGCTCGTCCTCCAGCCATCCTGGGTGCAGAACGGTGGTCGCGGCCAAAAGCTCATGCGATCCAGCAGGGGCTTGGGGAGACATCGAAAACGTCTCATAGACGAGCTCGCTCTGACGGCTCGCGGGGACGGGATGGCGAAAAAGGGGGGCCAATTCGCCCAAAGTCCGGCGCGCCGAAACGACGCCCGGCCCCGTCAACACTCCGGTCTGAGGATCGACGCCTCCGGCGAAGCTCAGTGATGGACCTCGCCGATGGTAAGCAGAAGATTCGCGAATCGCCGCTCGTCGCCGGTTGCGATGACCAAGCAGCAGTCCGGACTCTTCACAGCCTCGTAAAACTTGAACCGCCCACAAGGATGAAGCTCTAAGCCCGAAAGAATGTTTGTGAACTCCAGGAAGATCTCAGGATGAGTCCCGTGCTCGGGGGTCATGACTTCGGCCATCTCGATCGGAATGGTTTCGGCCAAAACACGCAGGACGTCGGTCACCTGGAGCATGCCCGGTGCGAAATTCAGAAAGACCCGCTTCGCATTCGGCCCCGAGGCCGTCGAGTAGGGGTAATTCGAATCCGCAAGAAGCACTTTCGAGCCGTGACCGGCCGAGGCGAGGGCTCCCAAGATTTCGGGATGCATCATTCGGGTCTTTAACATAGTTTTTCAGTCTCCGGAACGTGGATCGCTCTCTTGCATTCGCCACCGCCCCAGGGGAATTCCTGCTGAATGGCGCATGACTGTTCGGACGAACCACTCCCGACCGGGGTTCACCGAGCGGCTGAAAGAAATCGGAACCACGTCCGGCGCCCATCCGGCGACCAGCGGGTCACCAGTGCATCGGGCAGATCGTCGGGCGCCTGCCAAGCTTCGCGCGATGAGCCGGTGTCCGATATGGCCGGACTCAGCTTGAGCGGCGCGGTCGAAGACGGCTGGGCCAGGAGCGGAATCTCCTCGCGAAGTCGCTCGTGAACGGCGTACTGACCGAGGCCGGCTTCGGACTTGC
Source organism: Chthonomonas sp. UBA2017 (assembly GCA_002335425.1). Taxonomy (GTDB): domain Bacteria; phylum Armatimonadota; class Fimbriimonadia; order Fimbriimonadales; family Fimbriimonadaceae; genus UBA2017. Next base: position 185,174 of record DDCB01000047.1, on the reverse strand, counting down.
GAAGAAACGCAGTGTGGGCGGTCCCAGCAATCGAAAAATTCAGCCGCTTCGGCGGAGTGCCTTGACCGGTGATCAGCATCCTGACTGCCCACAAGTCGTTCTTGGCTTGGTAAAACCGGCTCATGCGCAAGACTTCGATCGCCTCGAACTGGCCTTGAGTCAGTCGGATGCCTCGCTTAAGCTCCGAATGCGACAGGTTAAAGACTTCGACTTCCCAGACTTGCTTTGAGACCGCTGGTAAGGCCGGTTGAACTTGCGCCCGAAGCGCGTTCAACTCGCTGGCCTGCACAAGCCGCGGCGAATGAGCCAATGAGTAGGTCTCGCGAAACCAGTAACCCACCACGAGGCTCTTCCAGACGACAATGACGGAGGCTAGGACCGTCGTGATCCAGAAGATTCGGCGCCCCCAAGGTGAGGCTGACGCAGGCGCACCGGATTCGGGGAAGGAATTTGGCATCAAAACTCGAACCGATTGTACAGCTTTTTGCCGGGGAGAGGTGTGCGGGCAAGGAGTCCGAGGAAACGAATGATCAGAACGATATTGACCGTGGCCGGAGTGTGGGCCGTTTCGACGGCTGGAGCCCAAACGACCGCCAATAAGCTGGATTCGAGCTTTTTTGATGTTTTGACCCCGCGGAGCCTGGGTCCCACGACCATGGGCGGGCGGATCATGGACTTGGCCGTTTACGAACCGGCCCCAAGAATTTTCTACATCGGGGTCGCCGGAGGAGGAGTTTGGAAAACGGTGAACGGCGGATTGACCGTCGAGTCGGTTTTTGATAACGACGGCCCTCCCGCGGTGGGAGCGGTCGCGGTCAGCCAAAAGAACCCAGACCTCGTCTGGGTGGGGACCGGCGAAGGCAGCAGCCGAAACTCAACAAGCTGGGGCGACGGTGTCTACAAGAGCGAGGACGGCGGAAAAACCTGGAAGAACATGGGATTGCCGAAGAGCTTCCACATCCCGCGGATCTTGATCGACCCGAAGGACAACAACACCGTCTGGGTGGCCGCCCTGGGCCAACTCTGGGGGGCAAATCCCGACCGAGGTGTTTACAAGACCACCGACGGCGGGAAGTCGTGGAAGCAGGTCTTGTTCGTCGATGAAAAATCAGGCATCGCCGACATCGCCATGGACCCCAAAAATCCCAACACGATCTTGGCCGCGAGTTGGGAAAGAATGCGCAAACCTTATTCCTGGGCCAGTGGAGGCCCTGGGAGTGGACTCTATAAGACGACCGACGGCGGAAAGTCGTGGCGCAAGATCACCAAAGGTCTCCCGGAGACGACGTTGGGTCGCATCGGCTTGAGCTATTTCCAAGCAGATCCAAAGATCGTGATGGCCACGATTGAGGCCCGAGGTGGTGGCACTTTTCGTAGCACCGACGGCGGCGAAAGCTGGACTAAAGTCAACAATCTGAATCCTCGACCTTTTTACTTTAGCCAACCTCATTACGATCCGGTTAACGTCGATCGACTGTTCGTGCTCGGGGTGAGCTTTCACATGAGCCTCGACACGGGAAAAACTTTCCGAACCGTACCGATGGATGTTCACGTGGATCACCATGCGATGTGGATCAATCCCAAGGACAATGGACATTGGATCATCGGAAACGATGGTGGAGTTGCCCAAACGCGCGATGATGGCCGGACATGGCAGCATATCAATGGAATGCCCTTGGGTCAATACTACGCCATCGGGTATGACATGCGTAAGCCGTACTGGGTTTATGGAGGCTTACAAGATAACGGCTCGTGGGCTTTTCCGACCCAAACGCGCCGCGGTGGCGTGGCCTATTATGACGCCTATGGCGTCGGAGGCGGAGACGGCTTCTATGTGCAAGTTGACCCGAACGATTGGAAGTGGCTTTACAGCGAATCTCAAGGGGGCGCCATCAGCCGACTGAATCAACAAACGGGTGAAAGTCGTTTCATTCGTCCGCGTCCGCCCCAAGGCGAACGTTATCGATTTAATTGGAATGCTCCGATCTTCATCTCTCCTCACAACTCGGCAACCATCTACTTCGGTGGGAATCGCCTTTTCAAGAGCGTCGACCGCGGCGACAACTGGCGAAGTCTCGGCGGAGATTTGACCACGTACGACCCGGCCAAGCAGTCCCCAGGAGGCGGCGTGACGCCCGAAGACACCGGCGCCGAGCGCCACTGCACTATCACGACCATTGGAGAAAGTCCTCTTCGTCAAGGCTTGCTTTGGGTAGGCACTGATGATGGAAACATTCAAGTTTCTACGGACGACGGAGCCAGCTGGACGAATGTCGTCGGCAACATTCCAAATCTGCCGAAAAACGCTTGGGTCACGCGAGTGACTCCCAGTCGCTTCGCTGAGAATCGTTGCTATGTCACCATCGATCATCATCGAGAGAATGACTACAACTCTTACGTCTTTGTCACCGAAGATTTAGGCAAGACTTGGACCAAGCTCAGCAACGACTTGGGAGTGAACGAATGTGCGCACGTGATCAAAGAAGGGACGCGCAATGAGGATCTACTTTTCTTAGGAACAGAGCTCTCTCTCTGGATCAGCTTAGATCGCGGAAAAAATTGGATTCGCTATCAGACCAATGAGTATCCGAACATGATCCATCACGATCTCGCCGTCCATCCCCGGGAGCTGGATCTGATCATCGGGACTCACTCTCGCTCGATCTGGATTCTTCCGATCAGTCCTTTAGAAGAAATGACCGCTGCCAACCGCGCCAAAGACATGCATCTTTGCAAGCCGACAGCCATGCAAAACATGGGTCGAGTGGGCGTGCCCGATTGGGACGGAGACGGGCTTTTCTTCAGCGCCAACACTCAGCCCATGGCACGCATTTATTACCATCTGAAGACGGCAACCGACAAACCTGTCAAAGTGCAAATCAAGCGCGCAGATGGAGAGATTCTGGGCGACTTAACTGGCTCGCGCAATGCGGGCTTGAACCAGGTCGAATGGTCCGGCCGCGCTCGTGGGCGCAGTCTCGCACCGGGCGACTATTCGGTCATCCTGACGGTGGATGACAAGTCGGCCACGACGATGCTGACGGTTGAAGACATTTCGGACGAGATGGGCTATGGACCCCTCGCGGCAATGAATCTTCAGCAACTCATCGCCGACCGATTTGCGTCTCGATAACGGGGTGCGACCCGCTCCCGACTGGCTCTATGAGAGTCGGTCGGGAGCGGGTCTTTCACCAGGCGTGATCTTGCTCGGATCGGCCCGCCCATCGAAGTTTATGACTCAGGCTGATCAAAAAGACAAGCTGCATCGCCCCGCCCAGCCCATCAACAAACTCCGGCTCCACGGCTAATTCGTCCAGATTGGGCACGATCTCGGGAGCCTGCTGCCGCAGCCAATCGGCTGGAACCTGACCTTCGATGCGAAGTCGCTGCCACCGAGAGTCGATGAACGGATCGTGCTCGACTTGGACCCCAGGCACGGACTCCAGCGCGCTCGCAAGAACGCCAAAATCAAAGCTGTTGCTCGCCCGAACTTCGAGCGCCAATTCGGGGTCCTGATCAAGATTCAAGGGATCGAGAGGAGACTTCGGGACAATGCTAAAGACCAGGTCGGCTTCTTCTCTCTGCGGCAGAATGAATCGGTCGCGGTCTTTGGCCCGGTCTTCAAACGACTTGAGAACCTTCTCGACGCTGTGGCCACGCGCGGTCGTGTCGCGTCGCAGCTTCCAAAACTTTCGAAGGTCGTCATCGGGGTCCAAGAAGATCTTCAGATCATACATCCCGCGGAGTGCCTCGATGCTGAGCGAATGTAGCCCTTGGAAAATCACGATCTGGTTCGGATCAAAGGTCTCCTTCTCGGTGAACCTGCCCGTGCTGTGATCGTAATGCACCTTCTGGATGCTCTTGCCCCGACTCAGCGCAATCGCATGCTCCATTTGCTCATGAAGTCGGTTTCCTTTGACATCTAAATGCGTATAGACCTGCCACATCTCATGCCCCCGAGGCCACTTGTGGTAGTCATCGCCCGCTATGATCGAGACCTGATTCTTACCCACCAGGAGCTTGATCAGATCGGCAATCGAGTCCTTCCCCGCACCACTGTCTCCGGCGATGCCGAGAAGAATCGGATTCGTCCGCATTCGATAGACGGCATTGCTGCGGACTCCAAAGAGGTACATGTTCAGGGCCAGACCCGTCAGAGCCGCTTGAAGAATCGTGAAACAGAGATTCTGTCCTTGGCTGCTTGTTAAGAAGCCGACGATGCCCGCAAGCGGCGCGGGAGGGTCCATCGTGGCCAGTCGAACGCTCACGAGCCGCCAAGCGTCGGTCAAATCGGAATCGTAACCGGACCAAAAGAACACAAAATAGGCCGCGACCATAAAGAGATAAGGAGCGACCATTCGACGATCCGACCGAACCAAAAGGTGGATCAAGAACGGCAACGACCAAAGCAAATACGCAGGGCGTGGTGGCGCAAGGACGATAAAGACCGCGAATAAAATCCCTACATATAGAATGAACAGGTCCCAATTCCGCTTCGTATAAGCAACGAACCGAAACCATAAGAGCAAGATCGCTCCCGGGGCCAAAAGTACCGCCAAATTGTCGGCCCCAATCGGTGCAATAAAGGCAAAAAGGCGTGCAGATTCGTCCGTTCCAAAGACCATCAGTCGAAATCCAGGACTCGACAGATAAGGGGCCATCATCAAGACATAAGTCAACGCCGAAGCGAGGAATGCCCCAGCCGCATAACGCATTCCACGGTCTTGATAGATGTAGACCACAACGAACGGCAGAACGACCAACAAGTGCATCTTGGTCGCCATGCCCAGTCCCAGTAAAATCATAGAACCCATGACATGGCGATGCCGCAAAAGGTGAAGCGAGGCCATCAAGATTGCGGTTGGAATGATGTCGAGCTGGCCGTGCCAAAAACAGATATAAAAGACGATCGGCGAGCACCAGTAATAAAGGAGAACCTTTTGAATTCGATTCGGGAACCACCGCGCCAAGATTAACAAGATGATAAAGTCACAGATCAGCAGCGGAACCCGCATCGCAAACAGATGGCCGAATGTGACATCTGAGACTCCATCCGGCAGAAAGGGGGTCAAGATCAACCGGAACGGGACGAGGAAAAAGAGCATGACCGGCGAATACGGAAAGGCATCGCCCCGGCCTTGCACAGCGAAATACTCCCAGGGATTTTCGAATCCGGAGAGCACGTAGTAGTTCACGAAGGGGGTGAATAGATCGCGCATCACCGTCGAGGCCAGGAGCGAACCCGCCACGACTTTCAGGATCAGAACTGCCCAAAAAAGTTTGCTACGAAAGATTTGCTGAGCCGAGGCATCGGCCAGCCAGCGTCGCCAGAATCTCAAGAGCCGTGCTGAAAAGCTCCGGCCGGGATCAGATGCAGTCACTGCGGCGACGTTCTGGCTTATCGCTCTCCTCCTGTCAGCCGAAGCCGGAAGATGAACTTGATCATGGTCCAAATCGTTCGCCATCGGGAAAGAAAGCTGAACGCCCACTTACTTTGGCCATGGGCACGGGCTCCAAAGACAACCGGGATCGTGGCGATCTTCATCCCACTTCGCAGCGCCCGAAACAGCACATACAGATCGAATGGAAATCCGTCGGGCGGGGCCACCAATTGCGACATCAACGCACGAGGAAACACCTTAGGCTGAGCGTTGATATCGGTGAGCCTCTTCCACAGGACCATGGTGCTGAGTAGGCTCATGACGTTCGTGACGAGTTGGGCGGTCCCTCCTCGCTTCGCCCGCTGGCCCTTCACCACCCACTGTTGAGGCTCGGCTTTGCCTTGAATCGCTTCATAAGCCCGAAACGGATCTTCCGGGCTGCACTGCATGTCGGCGTGCGACCAGGCCAAGAAGTCTCCGCGAGCCGATTGGAGCCCGGTGAAAATCCCATGGCCATAACCCCGATTTTTTTCGATGAGGACTGACCGGGCAAAGGGGTATTTTCCCGAGGCCAGCAGCTCCGCGAGCACCTCGGCACTCCGGTCCGTCGAGCCGTTGTTCACTAAGATCAGCTCTGCTTCATATTCGGGCCAAACTTCGCGATAGCGCTCCACTAAGCCGGGTAGATTTTCGGCCTCATTGTAACACGGCAAGACGACTGAAAGCTTCACTTAGCGCCCCCCTGATTGATGGAAAGGATGATGAGAGGCTTGTCGGAAATACCGTTCCCAGTATTGATAAGTTCGAACATCGTCGGGAGTCCCGAAGCAGATGTAGTGCTTGACATCGAAGATAAAAGCTGAGCGACCCTGCTCCACGAGAACCTCGATGGCTGTATCCACATAAAACTCGTTGTTGACTCGACGATTTTGTCGGATCAGTTCATCTGCGGCTTCGAGGAAGAATCTTGCTTTGCGAAACCAAAAGGTTCCGATGATCCCAGGATCGCGCTGTGGGCTCTCGCTGAGCGGACTTTTGCAAGTCACTCTTTCAATCTTTCCTTCAGCATTAGCTCCGGCCCAACCATACTGCTTCGGATTCCGATTGGCATGCGGATGATTTCGAAAAGTCCACACGAGACAATCGACGTCCGGGGACGACGTGAGCGACGCGTATCGCTCCTCATCGTAGATCATGGCCGCGTCGCAGGGTGCGATCAAGAGCGGCTCTTCGGGATCGATCTGGTACCGAGCCAGCAGGCACGTGCTGGCCTGCCCTTCGGTGAGTCTATCCACGCGAATGATCTGGAGGTTCCGACTTTTTCCCTTGAGCGCAGGCTCCAGGGAGGGGTTTTCGAGGTGCTCGGTCCGAACTGCGCATATCCAGTTCTGAGCTGCCGGCAGGGTCTTGAGCGACTGCTCGACCATCGGCTTGCCTCCGATCGGGATCAATGGTTTGGGGTCGGCATACCCTTCGCGAGAGAACCTTTCTCCAGCTCCGGCCATCGGAATGAGGTTTGTGCCGGAGCTGGGAAAGAGACTCGATTCCCATTGAGTATAGTACGCGAAATAGGTCGACCAATTAACATACTCTTCGAGGTCTTCCGGGGTCCCCCACTGCAAGAAATGATCGAGCTCATAGATCGTGACGGTCTTGCCATCTTTGACGATCAAGTTGTACGGCATACTGCAGTAGAATTCCCCGTTGGTATTTAGGTTTTCTTCCATCGCTTTTGCGAAGTAATGTTTGCAGGTCTGGCCGCTTTCGAAGTAGTAGGTCCCACACGAAGCAAACTCCTCCATCTTATTGCTGGTAAATGCTTGCTTTTCTTGAATTTCTAACATTTTGCCGTCTTGTTCTCGCATGTAGGCATAGTGGTTCGGGCCAAGGGAGTGCGGGTGGAATCCCTTGTAGGCGACCACACAGCCTGCGGGCTGAGTTTCGGCCATCGTTTTCTTGAAGTCTTCGTAATTCCAGGCTACGCTGAAATCGCAATAGTTGACCAAGGTGGGCTCATCGTCTCGAATGTGCTCTTGGGCTTGAAGAACAGCATGAACCGGCCCGAGTTTGTGGGGTGCGATCGGGACGATGACAGCTTCGGGCACGAGGCTCTGAAGAGTGGCCCGAAGACCAGTGGTGGCGAGATGCTCCTCGTTGCAGATAAAGACGAATCTCGATTCGCCTGGGAACATGCGGACCACATGCTCGACCATCGGCATGCCATCCACTTTGATCAGCGGCTTGATATCTGAATACCCCGCGGCTTTGAAGCGCGAACCTTGTCCGGAAAGAGGGATGACGATTTGCATAGAGGTTAGTTAGAAAGGGCGTTCCAGTGTTCGAGGATTTCGCCCCACGAGGAGACGCTCATGTAAGGGAGGTCCGAGGAAGTCGATGAAGTCGAGGAGGCCGAGCGGTTCATCCAGATCACCTTTTGCATCTTAAGATCGAGAGCCATCGCTACGTCTTTTTGCAGGTCGTCACCAATGAACCAAGCTTCGCCTGGCTCGCAGCCGAGTTTCTTCAGCGCAAGCCGTGCCCCCTTGCCGTGGGGCTTCTCGACTCCCACCTGCTCACTGGTAACCAAAAAGTCCGCCGCCTCCAGCAATTCAAGTTTCTCCAGTTTGAGGATCTGTCGCTCGGTCGTAAAGTCCGTTACCCAGCCGATCCGGACCTGCTCCTGCTTCCACCGCGTGATCATCTCGGCAACTCCATCGTCCGGCCGCATGACCCCAAAGTAAGCTGACCAAAAGGCCGCGTGCCACTCTCGGGCTCGAATCAAGTCCGTTCTACCCGTCAAATCTTCGGTCAATTGCAAGCAATAAAGCAGGCGGCAATGCGAGGCGCCTTGCGAATTCGGGATGGTGTCCTTGACCGTCGCCTTTGCAAGGTCGTACTGCTCCCGGCTGCACCCGGCGGCCTGAATGACCGCTTCAACCCCAGCTTCGTTGCAGGGAGCGTAATTGTAAACGGTGTTGTCGAGGTCCAAAAGGATCGCTTTGGGCTTCATGTGGGCACCTTATCTTGACGAATCCGGCGTCGATCTTGCCAAAACCACATCGCCAAAAAGACGAATCCCAGGAGGTTGGTAAACCAAAGCGTGCTGACCCGAAGCAGAAAAATCGGGGCGCTGACCTGACCGGCGGTGAACCCGAGCGATTTCAAAAGCAGTCCTGCCGAAATTTCGAATCCGCCCACCCCACCGGGCAACAAGCTGATCGCCCCGATCACCGTGGCGAGCCCATAGACGCTAAAGGCGTTCAGGAGCGCCACGTCGAGGCCGAATCCTTGCAAGATCAAATAAAACGCCAGCCCTTCGAGCGACCAAGAGACCACCGCAATCCCCAAGCCGACGAAAAACGGGGCGGGCTGGAGCAGATCCTTTGCCGTTCCCAGCAGGTCAAGGACCTTTCCGCTGACGCGGGCCAGCTTCGGCGAGCGCCCCATTCTTCCGAGGATCCCTCGATAAAGCCGCTCCGACAGGACGAAGGCCGTCAAAAAGCCCACGATCCCCGCGCATGCGACGAAATAGACCCCCGAACCTGGCATCAACGACAATCCTCCGATCGCGAGCAAGAGAACCGCGATCAGGTCGCCCAGCCTCTCCGTGAGCAATACCCCGGCGACATTGGCCATCGAGATGCCGTAGCGGTCCCGCAACAGCCCCGCCTTAACAACCTCACCAGCCTTGCCCGGTGTGACGGTGAAGGCGTAGCTCGCCGAGTATGCGAGCAAGCTCGGACCAAAAGGGACGTCCCACGCCATTCGGCGGACGAAGTAGTGCCATCGCAAGCCCCGAAGGAACAGCCCGAGCACAACGAGCCCCAAAACCGCGGGCAACGTCGTCGCGACGGGAAACCGACGGAGAGCCGAGACCATCGCATCCCAACCGCTCGCCATCGCCAGCCCGAGATAAAGGATGGTCGTCAGGACCATCACCAAGATGACCCGACGAATCCAGATTTGGATACGATCTCGGCCGATTTCTGCCATTTATCTCCAGTCGTCGCAGAAGTCCGTACAGACCGCGTCCATGGGCATGTTTTCGAGCCTTTTCTTATACTCTTGAATCGTTGAACGGGGGTGCTTTTGAAGCTCCGGACTGACCAGACAGAGCTTGAAGTGCTCCTTCAGTCGCGCGTAATTTTCAGGATTCAACGGCAAATCGTGGAAACAGTCGATCCAACACCAATCTGCTTTCCCCGCAAAGGCCAAGGCAAACTCGATCGGCTCATATTCGCTGAATCGGACCCCGATGTTCTTTTCGCCACGTCGGGCGAGCTTCACGAACGTCGGGTTGGCGCAATCTAAGAAGAAATAGTTCGAAATTTTGTACCGATCGACAAGTTCTAAGATCCGATCTTCGAGCCCGTCGCACTTGACGTTGAAGATGATCAGCGCGTGCTGGTACTCCCGCAAGAGGTCTTCTAAAGGTTCCCCGCTGAGAAACGGATCGTGTTGCATTCGGAGCTCGCCGTCGTAGTCGCGAATGTCCACTTCGACCCCGACCTGCGGCGGAGTGCGGCGCAGATGCTCGACGGTGTTCACGCGGTGCTCAATCAATAGCATGACAAACCATTATGGGCCGACCCGGGTTAAGATCGCTCAATTCGTCGCTTGAAAAGGAGCTGCCAGATGGCCATGGCCATGAATCGGGGGTTGTGCTTGAAATAGCGCTTCCAGAGCCGCTTGGGCTCGGTCAGGAGCCGATAAAACCACTCCATGCCGCACTTCTGCCAGAGCCGGGGCGCTTCGCGAGTTCGCCCCGCGTGGATGTCGAAGGCGGCACCAACGCCGAGCATGACGGCAGGAACCTTGCCTCGTTTACTCGCCATCCAGCGCTCTTGCTTCGGGCACCCGAGCCCAACGAAGAGAACTTTCGCGCCTGAATCTTGGACTTGTCGCGCAATCTCCGCTTCTTCCTCCGTGGTCAAAGTTCGAAATGGAGGAGAAAACTTGTACACAATCTTCAGTTCAGGAAATTGTGAGTTCAAGTTCTTTGCCAAATCTTGTAACACATCCGGCTTTCCGCCGATCAAACCAATGGGGACGTTCTGCTCGGCGCAAGCCTTCGACAGTCGAAGCATCAGTTCAGGTCCATTGACCCGAGGTTGGTCTTTTCGTCCAAGTTTGCGAAGCATCCAGACGAGCGGCATCCCGTCCGGCGTCACGATGTCAGCGGCATCGACCAGCGACCGAAAGCTCCGATCGTCATGGGCCTCCATCGCCATATGGACATTGGCGACGCAGACGTAGCGACTCTCCGAGTTCGTGCTCCAACGGAGAACGTCGTCGATCACCTGATCAAAAGTGGTCGCGTCCACGCGCATCCCGACGACCTTCTCATGCGTCGGCAAATTCATCTTTTCTGCAGAATGATGCACGTTGCGCTAAAGGGGCGACTCAGGTACGGCCAATAGCCGAGCTGCCGCTTCCAGCTCGATGGATTCAGAAACGGCAACATCATTCGACCAAACCACTTCAAGGCCCCTTGAGGGCGGGAGTTGAGAACGTCCCGAAACGTCTCGCCCGGGACGATTTCGCCTTCGACCAGGTCGGTGCCAGGAAAAAGCGCCGCCAACTCCTCGACCGACGGCCGAAAAAGCGTATCGATCGGGTCGGGGTGGAACGGGTAGTCCTTAGGGCAGGTCACAAAGAGCAGTCCCCCCGAAGGCAGCATCGCCAGCATCGACTCGCAGATCGGGGGTCGATTTTCAACGTGCTCCAGGAGGTTCGAGCAGATCAACGACCTAAACTCCATTTTCCGGAGCTCGGCCAAGAACGCGGGGTCGGAAAGATCGCCCACGACGTCGACTCCGGGCTCGGCCTTGATGTCCATGTGCTTGACTTCGCGGCCCGCCTCTCGCGCAGGAGCGAAAATGTAGCGATCGATGTACGGCTGATGAACGGTCCGAAACTCCAAGGTAGAGCTTCCAATGTTGCACAAAGGAAAGACCCGCTGAGGGTCCATCGAATTGATTTTGGCTCCAAGCCAACGTGCTTCTTTTTCTAACAAGACGAATTCTCCATCCTCTTCGCGAACGTGGGTCGGGGTCAAGTTACCTCAGGACCTGTATTAAATCGGGTCTAAATTCCAGCGTCAAGAGGTTAAAATCGGCTAATCTCACCGGGATGCCTGAGGTTTTGGTCGTTGGCGAGTCCGGATTTTTGTCCCAAGCCATGCTGAAGGCTTGGGGATCCCGGGCCCAAGGACTTTCCTGGCGCGAGGCGCTCCATCCTTCTCAACTTGCCGGGGCTCAGTGGGTCCTCAATGGAGCACTCGACCCGCGCCAGATGTCGGAGCTGCTGTCGCCAGAAGAAGATTTTGATCTGCAGTTGGCCCAAAAAGCGGTCGAAGCCGGTGCCCACTACGTGATGCTGAGCACCCGCAAGGTTTATGACCGCGCCGCGCAATGGGGAGCCCGAGAAGACGATCTGGCCGTGGGCCAAGACGTCTACGGACAGAATAAAGCCCAAACCGAAGCTCGAATCCGCGAGGTCGTGCCCGAAGATCGCCTGCTGATCGCCCGGGTTGCCAATGTCGTCGGGCCCGAGCGAGTGCCGGGCCGCCGTTCGTTTATGGCGATGATGTTGGGTTCTCTTGCGGATCGCGGCGAAATTTCCTTCAATATGAGCCCATTTGTTCGCCGGGACTTCATAACTGACCGGTTCTTTGCCGATTCTATGAAAGGGCTCGTGGAGAGCGGTGCCTCGGGGCTGGTCAATGTCGGCTCCGGCCAACCTCTGATGACCGGCGAACTCGCGATGGCTCTCCTGGAGGGGTTCGGTCAAGGGAGCTTTCGGGTCACCGATCCGCGGGTATTTGATGAGTTTTGGCTTGATGTGTCTCGGCTCAAGAGTTGGACGGGGCTCGAAGCGGACCCTGAATCCGTCCGCGAGCTTTGTCGAGAAGAAGGTAGGAAATTAGCGAGTGGTTAAGCATATCGTACTCACCGGCGGTGCCGGATTCATCGGGTCTCACGTGGCGGAGCATTTCTTTCACGCCTATCCGCAGGCTCAGCTGACGATCATCGACAAGATGACCTACGCCGCCGACATCGACAACCTGCGATCGATCATCCAAGATCCCCGGGTTCGTCTGGCAGTTGGAGATATCTGCGACTATGCCTTTGTCAGCCGCTACATCGCAGAGGCCGACTTAGTGATCCATGCCGCTGCCGAGAGTCATGTGGATAACTCGTTCGGGAATTCCCTCCCGTTTACGATGACCAATGTGTATGGCACTCACGTGATTCTCGAAGCTTGCCGACTCCATAAAACCCCGCGCATCATCCATGTCAGCACCGACGAGGTCTATGGCGAGGTGCTCGAAGGAGCCAACGACGAAAGCGCGCCCATGAATCCGACCAACCCTTATTCGGCGAGCAAGGCCGGGGCAGAGATGATCCTGCGTGGATTTTTGAATTGCTATCGGATGCCGATCGTGATCGTCCGGGCGAACAACATCTTCGGGATTCGTCAGTTCCCCGAGAAAATCATCCCGAAATTCTCGCTTCTCCTGCACAAGGGGATGAAGCTCACGATCCACGGGGACGGCTCGAATCGTCGGCACTTCTTGGCCGCACAGGACTTCGCCGAGGCGCTCCAACTCTTGGTCGAAAAAGGGGTGATCGGCGAGGCCTATAACATCGGCAGCGAAGACGAGTTTACGAACAACGAAGTGGCGGCGATGCTTTGCGCTCAGTTCGGGTACGACCCGAAAGACTGGGTGACCTACGTCGAAGATCGGCCGTTCAACGACCGGCGATATGCTCTTCACTTCGAAAAGATCAAGGCGCTCGGTTGGCGTCAGAATCGCTCGATCACGAACATGATCAGCGACGTGGTCCAGTGGTATCGTGACCACGCCGACCGATACGAATACTATTTGCGCTCACCCGAGTTCTTAGGGCTCAAGAAGTAATCCGCTTCCCTGCTCGCCAGACCTGTTGGGGATGACTGGGCCGTTGGAGCGGATTCTCGGCATAAAGCTGGAAGTCGGCCCAACATCCGGGCGCCAGCTCGCCTTGCGTGCCAGCATCGTCATTCGCCTCGGCCCCCGCCCGGGTGTACCCTCCGACGGCCTCCGCCCACGTCAGGGCTTCGGCCGGATCAAACCCCTCGGGACGCTGGACCGCGGAGCGGATGCCGTCCCAAGGGTCGCCGGCCACGATCGGGCGGTCCGAACTGAGGCTCAACCGAAGTCCGGCATCGAGCACCGAACGCATCCGCTTGAGTCGGAACGCCCGCTCAGGGCCGAGCTGACGCCGGTAAGAATGGCCAAATCGCAATAAGAACTCGGGCTGCATGGTCACTCGGCAATCGAGCTGCCGTAGCCGGTCCAACTGGGCATCGCTCAGAATCATCGCATGCTCCAGTCGATGGCGGGTTGTGTCCGACGTGGCGGCGAACGCATCCATCACGAGGTCAGTAGAGCGATCGCCAATGGAGTGGATCGCCACTGCGTAGCCGGCCTCAGCCGCCTGGAGGACCATCTGATTGAGCCGGTCTGGCTCATAAATCAGGGTACCCAGACTGCCATCCGGAAACGGCTCGTAGACGGCTGCGGTGGCCGAACCGATCGCGCCGTCAGCAAAGATTTTCAGGCCGAGAACAGCGCAAAGCTCGGGTTTCATTGCCGAGATCAACTCCGACCATCGGTCCTCGGCCAAGCCCCTCGGGCCGAGTCGGGTCGCCCATTGGACGTACATTCGGAGACGGACTCGACAGCCTTGCTCGGCGGCGAGGTGGTAAGCCTCGAGTTCTCGGGCCAAATTCCAGCGACCGGTCATCATGTCGGTGGCGGCGGTGATCCCGAGCTGGCTCATGCGAACTCCGGCCTCCAGGATCGCCTCCACCATTTGGCTCAGCGTGGGCTCTGGAGCCGACTGGGTGACGGCTTCGTGAGCTCGTTCGAGCAGAACTCCGGTCAATTCGCCCGACGCATCCCGAACAAGGGTGCCGCCTTTGGGGTCTTCGGTCGCGGGCGTGACTCCGGCTGCGACAAGAGCGGCGGTGTTGGCGACGCTCGCATGACCATTCACGTGCCGCAGCAAGATCGGACGGTCGGGCGAAATCGCATCGAGCTGACTCCGATGAAGATGCTCCCCGGAAGCGAACTTGGTTTGATCGTAGTGGACGGCGTGGAGCCACTCGTTCCCAGGCAGGTCGGCGTGCCGCTGTTGAACTGCATCAAGAACCTCGTCGGGAGACGTGCACACGCCCAGGTGAAGCTTCTGAAAGTCGAGCCCCATCGGCAGGATGTGACAATGCGAGTCGATGAATCCGGGAAGCACATATTGCCCCCCCAGGTCGGTGCATTCGCTCGCTCCCCGGCTTGGGAAAGCCCCGTCCGTGAGCCGGGCAATACGAGCAATTCGACCTTCGGAGTCGAGCTCCAGGGCCATCGCCTCTTCGGTCCAAGGGTCCCGAAGTCCAGTTAACCAAGACATTTCTTGACCTCCTCCGCCACTCGCTCGGCGCTCTCTAAAGCCCCTTCGATAAAGCCGGTCCACAGGGCCGTATGCTCCCCGGCAAAAAACAGTCGTCCGACGGGAGTGCCGACGTGCTCCATACCTCCCAAGACGAAGCGGGGCTTCAGGTGGCTGAACGAACCCTCAGCCCAGCGATCTCGGGCCCAATCGTAAATCGTGCCCCCTAGATAGTGCGGTCGAGCCTCGGGAACAACTTCGGTGAACTCATCAAAGAGCCAGTCGACAACTCGGTCTCCGAGCTTCTCGTGGTTTAACCAGAGGGCATCGTCCCCGTTGACATAGGCCATCAAGACAAAATCCTGGCCTCCTCGCGAGCCATCCCATACTTGCTGAAAGACTCGGTTCGCAATCAGCCGACCCGACCCATGGAGATCCTTCCAAAATGGCTCCCGGAATCTCCAGGCGACCTTGACGCTGGGACTCATGCCGATCCGCTGAAGAGCAAACACCTTTTCGCGAGGAAGTCGAGGCTCGAATTCGACCTTGCGAAGAGGCCACGGCGGAAGGGTGAGGATGACGGCGTCGAAGTCCTCGATGCGGTCGGCAAAGAGGAGCCGCACTCCGGAATCAGAATGCTCAACTCGCTCTAAGGGGCAGTCAAAATGCGGCTCCAACCCGATCTGCTGGAGCATCGCTTGGCAAAGACCTTGGCCGCCCTGGGGCATTCGAAGCGCGCTCATCTCTCCCCCTTGTCGATCCAGGTAGTGCCGATATCCGGCTAGCCAACCCAAAATGCTGATGCGATCGGAACTGTCCCCTTCGTCCGATTTGGTCAAGGCCTCCAGCCACCATCGGGCTCGATGGCTCGTGGTGCACTCGTCAAACCACTGACTAATGGGAGTTGAGTCCCAGTCTTTTCGATCTAGATTGAGCCAGGGGACCGGGTTCAGTTCGGCGCAGGCTTGTCGGGCGCGAGCCTCAAGAAGCTCAACCGATTCGGCCACGTCTTCCCAAAGTGCGTCTTCCCGGCACCATTGACCATCGTGGAAGACCCGGCCCGGCCATTGGTCGCTGGGCTCTGGCGCCTGTCCGAGTTCGGTGAGCAAAGAGAGCACTCGGTGATGATCAGAATCGATCCACTCTCCCCCGGCTTCGATGAAGCCACCGCCTTCGAGCGGGATGGTGTGAAGCCGACCGCCCACGCGATCTCGGGCCTCAAAGAGATGCAGGTCGACGCCAGCCTGGCGAAGGAGCATTGCCGCCCGCAAGCCGGCGGCGCCAAGACCCACCACTCCAACTTTCAAGACCCGATCTCCTTTCCTTGGTTCCGGAGCCGGACGGCGGCATCGCCGACCAAAAGGGCGAACAGGCTCACCCCAAGCCCGATCAGCAGACTGCGAGGAGCGTCGTTTTTCATTGCAAAAAGTAAGAATCCGAAAACGGCAAAGGCCGACGCCATGAGCCAAGCCCCGAGACCTTTGGAGCGAACCCGAAGCAACCACACCACGATCATGAGCGCGCAAATCAACATGCCCACGCTGTAGAAAAGATCAAACGACAAGGGAATCCAGCCTCCTTTGGGCCGCGAGCTGCACCCAAGGGCGCGGATCGGAGGCCAATCGAGCCCAAGTTGATCCCGACCGGATGTCCGCCACCAGTTGCTCGATGTCGGTCTCCGAAAGCACGGGGGGTGGAGCCTTCAGCGCCTCCTTCGCGGCAGCGATTTCATTGGGGGTCCGCACCCCCAGAAGCACCGGGTGATCTTGGGCGAGGTGGGCGAGCCATGCGCCAGGGACATCGCTCCCCGCCGGGAGGAACTCCGGGATCGGCACGTCGCCCCCCCAATGGAAGGGCTGAGTGGTCACGACTCCGACTCTTCGCTCGCGGGCAACGGGCTGCAGGGTTTGGTACGGCTCAGAATGGATCGGATTTCGAGGCACCATCAGGATCTCGAAAGCATCGTGAAACTGCCACGTACTGAGGACTCCGAGGCCCGAGCCCTCGGCACTGAGTCCCAGGAACCGAGCATGACCATCTTGCTTGGCCATTTCGAGAGCCTGGAGCGCGCCTTCGATCTGAAACTCTTCCCTTCGGCGCTTCACCCGCAACACTAAGAAGTCGATCTGCTCGCGCCCGACCGCACAGAGCGTTTGAAGAATCTCAGCTTGAATGAGGTTGGCGGCGTGGTCCGAGTCTTGGGCGGAGTCGAGGGTCGATCCAATTCGCGCCAGAATGGATGCTTCTCGGCCGCGGAGTGCCCCTCCCCAAAGGCCTGGCGAGGTCGAGATGTCGATGGGGGCACCGGTTTCCAGGGCGGCACCGACGAGTTGGTCGCGCCAGCCTTCTTGGGGGACGTGCGGGACTCGGAGGGCCCACCAGAGCCGAGGGAACGCCTGGTTGGTTCGTCCCAAGACTTCGGTCATGAGTGCAGGTTACCCGGACTCCTGGTCCTTGAACTGAAAGAGCCCCTCGGCGTTCGGCCAAGGGGCTCCTTGTGTCAGCTCGAATCGAATCTTACTTCTCGCGAAGCGGCAATCCCATCTGCTTCAGGAAGCTTCGAGCCTCTTCGTCATTTCTCGCCGTCGTGCAGATGATGATGTCCATCCCGCGGATTCGGTCGAACGTGTCGTACGGAATCTCAGGAAAGACCAGCTGTTCTTTCAGACCCAGAGCGTAGTTGCCCCGTCCATCGAACGAGTTGGCGGAGAGACCTTGGAAGTCTCGAATCCGCGGCAGAACGACGGTCGCGAGTTTGTCGAAAAAGTGAAGGGCTCGGTCGCCGCGCAGGGTGACCTTGCATCCGATCTTCACGTTCTCTCGGAGCTTAAAGTTCGAAATCGCCTTTCGAGACATCGTGACGACCGGTTTTTGTCCGGTGATCAGGGTCATGTCTCGGATGGAGTTTTCCAAGTTCTTGTCATCGCCCGCTTTGACCCCCATGTTGATGACGATCTTGTCGAGCTTGGGAACTTGCATCACCGTCGAGTAGCCAAACTGCTCTTTGAGCTTGGGCAAGACGTTCTTCTTATAGTGCTCTTTGAGGCGCGGTGCCGGAATCGCACCGACCGCGATGGCTTCGTCTTTTGCCTTCTTTGCCATTACTTCTTCTCCATTTGTGGGACGTCGTGCAGGGTCTTGCCACTCTTCTTGGCGTAGCGCACGATCTTGTCGCCTTCCACTCGCCGACCGATGCGGGTCGGTTGGTTGGTTTCGGGATCGACCACCATGACCTTGCTCACATGCATCGGCACTGGAATTTGAAGCCGAGTGGATCGCTCATTCTCAGTTCGGCGCTTGCGGTGCTTGATCGCCGCATTCAGCGGGATCGGCATCTCTTCGTTCTCCGGGTTTTCTTGCAGCACGATCAGCTTTTGCTCTTTCGGAGCGACCGCGGCGACGAATCCGAACTTGCCTTTGTCCTTGCCTCGGATGATGACGACCTTGTCGCCCTTACGGACTTTCAGCTTGACCGGGTTTTTCAGTTGTTTGACTTCTGCTTTGGTAGGCATGGTTTACAGCACCTCGGGCGCCAGCGAGACGATCTTCATGAAGTTGCTATCGCGGAGTTCGCGGGCAACCGGGCCAAAGATGCGAGTCCCTCGGGGCTCCATATTGTTCGGGTTAATGAGGACACAGGCGTTGTCGTCAAACCGGAGTGTCGATCCATCGGCTCGGCGGATCGCCTTGCGAGTTCGCACAATGACGGCTCGAACGACGTCACCCTTTTTCACGGGCATGTTCGGCGTGGCGACCTTGACGGCGCCGACAATCACGTCACCGACCCCGCCATAGCGGGGTTGCGACCCTTTCAGCACCCGGATGCACATGACATCGCGGGCTCCCGAGTTGTCGGCGACCTTCAGTCGCGTAAATTGCTGTACCATTTCCTTCTTCGCTCCTCAAACATTCCGATTTCAACTTGCCGGAGCAAGTCGAGGGCACCGAGAGGCCGAGAGATCGGCATCGGATGTCGGGTCCCTTTTACTTCACCTTTTCGACGATTCGGGTGACTCGCCAGCGCTTGTCGCGACTGATCGGTCGAGTCTCCATGATTTCGACGGTATCGCCGACATCGCAGCTCAGCTCGTCGTGGGCTTTGAATCGCTTCGTTCGGATCACGGTTTTACCGTAGAGTCCGTGTTGCATTCGGCGTTCGACCTCGACGACCACCGTTTTCATCATTTTGTTGCTGCGGACGACCCCGATCCGGAGTTTTCGGGTGCCACGCACAGCGGTTGGGGCTTGTTCAGCCATTAATTATTGCCTCCGCGCTTCTTCTCGGTGATGACAGTCATGATGCGGGCGATGTTGTGGCGTCGCACCTTGATGCCGCTGGTGTCGGTCGATTGTCGAAAGACCAGATCGCGCCGCGCGCGATAAAGATCAGCTCGGGCCTCGCGCAACATCTCTTCGAGTTGCGGCACGGTTTTGTCTCTGAGTTCCGATGGTTTCAGGTCTTTCATGCTTCTTGTTCCTTGGTTTCGGCGGGGGCCGAATCTGCGGCCTTCTTGGTCAAGATGACCTTGCTGGCGGCAACTCCGACTTTTCCGTCGGCAAAATTGTCTTTCGTGACAAACTTACAGTCGATGGGCAGCTTCATCATGGCCAGCCGCATCGCTTCTCGGGCGACATCAACGGGCACTCCGTCCATTTCAAACATGATCCGGCCCGGCTTGATGACGGCGACCCAGCCTTCGACGCCTGCCTTTCCTTTCCCCATCCGCTGTTCGAGCGGCTTCTTGGTATAAGACTTGTCCGGGAAGATTCGAATCCAGACTTTTCCACCCCGCTTAATGTGGCGGGTCATCGCGATCCGGGCGGCTTCGATTTGCCGGCTGGTGATCCAACCGCATTCGAGAGCCATGATTCCGTAGTCGCCGAAATCGATCTTGTTGCCGCGGGTGGCTTGACCCGTCATTCGGCCGCGGTGCATCTTGCGGTGCTTGACTCTTTTGGGCATCAACATTAGCTTGTGACCTCCGTGGCTTCGGGAGCGGCGGCCGGCGCGGCCTCTTCGGTCGATTCAACCTTCGGAGCGCGGCGAGTTCGTCGGTCATCCACGGCGGCGTGCCGCTGCTTATCTGGCAAGACCTCGCCCTTGTAGATCCACACTTTCACCCCAACGGCACCCCAGATGGTGAATGCTGTCGCGACGCCGTAATCGATGTCGGCGCGCAATGTGTGAAGAGGGATTTTTCCGACCTTATCGCCTTCACTTCGAGCGATATCCGATCCGTTTAGTCGGCCGCTCACGAGAATTTTCATGCCTCGACCGTTCATGCGAACGCATCGCGTCATGGCTTGGCGCATGGCTCGGCGGTGACTGATCCGCTTCTCGAGTTGCTGAGCGATGTTTTCGGCGACCAGCTGCGCATCCAGTTCTGGTTGTCGAACTTCGGTGACGTTGACTTGAACGGTGCCGGTCGGGTCGTTCACCCGGACCATCTTGTTGAGGGAGTCGGTCAGTTCGTCGATCCCTTTGCCGCCTCGACCGATAATCGCGCCGGGGCGAGACGTAAAGATGTTCACCTTAATGCGATTCGCGGCTCGCTCAATCTCGACGCGGGAGACATTGCCGGTGCCGACTCGCTTTCGGATCAGGCCCCGGATGTCGTGGTCGTTCTTGAGGAACTTCGCGTAGGCTTGCTTTCGCTCGGGGAACCAGTGGCTGTCCCAACCTCGGATCACTCCGATTCGGAAACCAACGGGATGAATCTTCTGACCCATGTTTAGTCCTTCTTCTCCTCGGTTGCTTCCTCGGCCGGAGCTTCGGGAGCGGAATTCGTTGTTTCGACGGCTTCGGGTGCCTGCTCAGGCGCTTCCGTCGCTTCGGCGGTGGCTTCTTCGACGATCGGCTCTTCGGCCTTCACCTCTTCCACCGGTGCGGCGGCTTTCTTGGCCTTTTTCGGTGCTTCGAATTTGGGTCGAGCCTTCGCCTTCGTTCCGTGCGGCTTGGGCCGACCGGTGGAGGCCGCGTCCTCAAGAACGACGGTGATGTGGCTCGTCTTCTTTTCGATTCGAGCCCCTCGCCCCATTGCCTTTTGCGTGATTCGCTTGTACTTGGGGCCCTGATCGACGGCCACCGAAGCGATCTTGAGGCTCTCTTCGGGGAGGCCATGCACGTTGACCGCGTTGGCAATGGCGCTGATCAGCACCTTGCGGAGCGACTGCGCGCTCTTGGAGGGGTGGAACTGCAGCATGTGTGCGGTCACCGATGCCGGTTTGCCTTTGACTTCAGCGGCAACGATTCGCACCTTTCGGGGCTGCACTCTCACTTTTTTGGCTATGGCTCGAACTTCCATTCTTTGGTCCTAAAATCCTATTCTTCCGGGCAAGGCTCCTGAGTATACCTCAGTTGAACCTAGCGCAGTCGGGTTCCTCGATCAGGAATTGATCCGCCGTGGCCCTTGTAAGTTCGCGTCAGAGCGAACTCGCCGAGCTTGTGTCCGACCATGTTCTCCGTGACGAAGACCGGGACATGCTTGCGTCCGTCATGAACGCCGATCGTGTGACCGATCATGTCGGGGACGATCGTCGAGCGTCGGCTCCACGTCTTGATCACCTTTTTGTCTCCGCTGGCGTTCATCGCATCAATTTTCTTGATGAGGTGATCGTCGACAAAGAACCCTTTATTAATGCTTCTTCCCATCGTGTGTTTCTTTCTC
The DNA here is from genome assembly GCA_002335425.1 of Chthonomonas sp. UBA2017. GTDB lineage: Bacteria > Armatimonadota > Fimbriimonadia > Fimbriimonadales > Fimbriimonadaceae > UBA2017. The sequence goes on along the minus strand of DDCB01000047.1, from coordinate 163,694 downwards.
GATTCGGTCGGGTGGGGCCAGTATGTCCTGGCCTCACCCTGTCGTTAAGCCTTAGGCTTTCCTCCGTCGAACAATGTAGCGATCCGTTCGCTTGTTGCTTCGGGTTCGCTCGCCGAGTGCCTTGTTGCCCCATCGGTCCACAGGACCTTTTTTGCGGCCGACCGGCGACTTGGCTTCACCACCACCATGGGGGTGATCTCGCGGGCTCTTGACCACGCCGCGCACATGAGGCTTGCGACCCTTGCCGCGCGTTTTTCCAGCTTTGCCCCACTGCTCGTTTTCATGTTCGGCGTTACCGACTTCGCCCACCGTCGCCATGCAGGTGTTGTGGACCATTCGCATTTCGCCCGACGGGAGCCGGAGGGTGACATAGGTTCCTTCTTTGGCCATGATCTGAGCGGCAGCTCCGGCAGATCGGACCATTTGACCGCCGCGACCCGGGTGGATTTCGATGTTGTGGACCATCGTTCCCAGCGGGATATTCTTCAGCGGCAGAGCGTTCCCGGGGAGGATATCGGCTTCCGGTCCGGATACCACTCGGGTGCCGACTTGCAAACCCTTGGGAGCCAGGATGTATCGCTTTTCCCCGTCCATGTAGTGGAGGAGGGCGATGCGGCAAGTGCGGTTCGGATCGTACTCAATCGCCGCCACTTTAGCTTCCATCTCCAGCTTGTTGCGCTTGAAGTCGATGACTCGGTAGCGGCGCTTGTTGCCTCCGCCCCGATTGAACATCGTGATCCGGCCTGAGAAGTTTCGGCCCCCGCTCTTAGGCAGGGCCTTGACCAGGCTCTTTTCCGGCTTGCCCTTGGTGATGTCTCGATAGTCCGAGATGATCTTGTGGCGAAGACCGGGGGATGTCGGTTTATATCTTCGTGTCGGCATGATTTAGACTCCCCAATCCTCAAGCATTTGCCCGGGGGCGAGGGTGATGATCGCTTTTTTGAATCCGGCGGTTTTTCCCGGAGTTCGGAAACCTACTCGGCGAGAAGTCCCTTTGACGTTGATCGTGCGGACGCTCGTCACGCTGATTTTCTCGTCTTTGGCCTTTTTGCCTTCGTTGTACATCGCTTCGATGGCTCGCTTGATTTCGATCTTGTTCGAACGGGAATCCACGATGAACGTGTACTTGCGGACGTTCTTCTCGTCATCTTTCCAATTCGGACCGAAGCTGAGCGTTTGGGTCTTTTCGGTGATGTGGGGTTTGATAATGATTTCGTAAGGACTCTTCATTAGGCCCAGACCTCCTCAATACGTTGCATCGCGTCCTTGGCGACCACGATCTTGTGGGCCACCATCATATCTCGAACCGAGAAAGCGGCCGTTTTGACGTCCGAATCCTTGGCCGCCGGGGCGGTGCGAACTTCGACGTTCGGCAGGTTTCGGAAGCACTTGTAAGTCGTCGCGTCGTATTCGGGAAGCACCACCAAGATGCGGCGGGCATCGGCCACTCCGCACGTCTTGAGGAACTCGACGGCGTCTTTCGTCTTAGCCGTGGCGAATCGGATTGAGTCGACCACCCGAAGGTTGCCGGCTTCGACCTGATGGGCGATCGCCCCGAGCAAGGCAGCTCGCCGCTCTTTGACGTTCAGCTTCTTCGTGTAATCGCGCGGCTTGACCGCCAACGCCATTCCGCCTCCGGCATAGTGAGGGGCTCGGATGGTCCCTTGGCGGGCGTTTCCAGTCTTCTTCTGCTTGTACGGCTTGCGACCGCCGCCCCGAACTTCGCTCCGGGTTTTGGCGCTCTGCGTCCCTTGGCGAGAATTGGCTTCTTCGGCAACGATGGCCCGATGCAAGCGGTGCTTCGCTACGCTCTTTACGGCTTCGTTCACGACGTGCTTGCCGACTTTCTTACCCTTTGCGTCTTTAATTTCCAGTTCGGCCATGGTTATTTCACCTTCTTGATCGTCACGAGGCTGCCATTGGCTCCGGGGACGCTACCGTCCACCAGAATCAAGTTGCGCTCGACGTCAACTCCGACAACTTTCAGGCCTGCTTGGGTGACGGTCTCGTCGCCCATATGCCCTGGCCTTCGACTTCCTTTGAAAACTCTTTGCGGACCGGTCGCGCCGTTGGAGAGGGGTCGGCGGTGGGTCATATAGCCGTGGGTCATATGCTGACCTTTGAAGTGGTATCGCTTCACGCCGCCGGCAAATCCTCGGCCCTTGCTGGTTCCGGTGACGGTGATCGACTGACCCGTCTCGAAGACGTCGCAGAGGAATTCTTGTCCGGGCTGGAACTGAGTGGCGTCCTCGACGCGAAACTCGCGCATGTGGCGAACGTTCTTGGTCAGGCCCGCCTTTTTCAGGTGACCGAACTTGGGAAACGTTAAGTGCTTTTCGCTTTGCTCGCCAAATCCAACTTGAACCGCGCTGTACCCGTCGGTTTCCGGGGTCTTCACCTGAGTGACCACCACCGGCCCGGCCTGAATGACCGTAACGGGGACCATCGCGCCTTCTTCATTGAAGATGTGCGTCATTCCAATTTTTGTCCCGAGAATTCCTGGGAGCATACGTGCCTCCTAAACTTCCTTGCTGAGCTTCGTTCGCACGCACGAGGAGTCACGCTCAATCGACCGAGGCGCACCCTCTGGCGGCCCCTGTTCGTCTGAATCTCAGAATCGAACTGATTTTGCGAGAGCTTCTCGTGCTGGAGTCTTGCTAGGATTCCGTTGCCCGCGCTTGGCGGGGCGGAACAAGACCTGCTTGAAGCCACTGCGTTCTGGCGCCCTTCCCTTGCGGGAGAGCACAGTTCGTCATGATACTCTCTGCCCGATCCCTTTGTCTAGGGGGGCGAGAATTCCCTAGGGTTCAGGTGAACAAATTGAAATTCCCCTGTTCCGAACGCGCGAGGAACAGGGGAATTCTCCCGATCAAGATGACAGAGGGAGCTTATCTGACTCTCGACTTCCGGCGCACAAGAGCGACTAGTCCAAGTCCAAGCACAACCATCGAGGCAGGCTCAGGGACCGCCCGAAGATTGAGGCTCTGGAGCATCGGATTGCCATTCGAACCGAAGTTGTTTTCGCCGATAAATCGAATCTCGGTCAGTGTAGCGGAGTGGAAGGCTGAACTGAGAACGAACTTCTGCTGATCAAATCGGACGCCGGTCTGATATGGAAGCGTGCCGTTCAATCCTGTGGCCACGTTGTTAAATGGGCCTGCGAAGTGATCCCGGATGTTGATTCCTTGCGTCAAGGTGAAAGTGTCGAGGAGACCACCCGTACCGTGAACTTCAACTTTCCCATTGATCGCCCCGAAGCTACCAAAAGTGCTGTTGATGAGCGTATAGACCTCCATGATTCCAAACAGGTTGATAGGAACAGTCTTTGTCTCGTTGACGAAGAACATGCTGCCAGTCTTGCCGCCAGCCGTCACAGCAAGTTGATGATCGATCCCAGAGATGGTCACCATCCCACCTGTCTGCGGGTACCCTGTGCCCCCAGTGAAAGTGGTTATGTCAGCATTCACTTGACTGTCGAAATTGATTGAAATGCTTGCGTGAGCCATTGCACAAATGCTCATACACCCGATTAGAACAAAATACTTCATAGGATTCCAGACGACCTCGGTGAAATTATGCTACGAATCAATCGACTCAACAAGATTTTTGATCATTTCGGGCGAAAATTCGCCAGAAGCCCGTATGATTGCTTGGCGTCAAGCCGGCACAATCCTGGCACGGTTCTGAAAGGTTCGATGGAGTCGAATAGAGAAGCTAATTTCATTTCACGGGCTATACTTGGGGCGTGAACTCGCTTAAAGAGAAGATGACCGAGCTCGCCCGGTTAATGGATGAGTTTGGGCTTGTGGAAGCCCGGCTGGAAGGCGACGATTGGAGCATCGAGTTCAGCAAGCTCGGTCCGCAACCCGAAGGGCCGGTCGTGGTCGCCTCGGGGGCCATGAGCGCTTCCCCGCTGACTGTAGCTTCACCGTCGGCTCCGATCCCAAAGCCTGCCGCCCCACCCGCCGCGCCGCAAGGGACCCCCATCAGCAGCCCCATGCCAGGAATCTACTACTCCGCGCCCGGCCCTGGGCAAGACCCGTTCGTCAAGGTCGGCGACACCGTCCAAGCGGGCCAGGTCATCGGTTTGATCGAGGCGATGAAGGTCTACAACGAAATCACCGCCACGCTGAGCGGAACCGTCACCAAGATTGTCGCCGAAAACGGCAGCGTCTTGAACCCCGGCGATCCGATCCTTTTTATTGGCTAACCCGAACATGGACAAGGTGCGAGTCGGCATCCTCGGTTTCGGAACCGTCGGCGAAGGGGCCTATCGAATGCTGATGGACAATCAGGCCGCCATCGAGTCCAAATCGGGCATCGGGCTTGAGGTCGTTCGGATTGGAGTTCGAGATATGGACCGCGAGCGAGGGGCGCCTCGTGAGCTGTTTACCCGCGATCTGGAGTCCATCGTACGCGATCCCGATATCGACATCATCCTTGAGCTCATCGGGGGCCTCGACCCTGCAGAAAGTCTCATCGAGGCGGCGTTAAGCCACGGCAAACACGTCGTGACCGCGAACAAGGAGCTGATCGCCAAGCAAGGGCACGCCTTGATGAGGCGCGCTGCATCGCAAGGGCTCGACCTTCATTTCGAGGCCGCGGTCGGCGGAGGCATTCCTCTCATCCAGCCTCTCAAACACCAACTCGCAGGCAATGACGTGCTCAAGCTGATGGGCATCGTCAACGGCACAACGAACTACATCCTTTCCAAGATGACCCAGGAGGGCCGCGCCTTTGACGAGGTGCTCCAAGAAGCGCAAGCCGCTGGATATGCCGAAGCGGAGCCGAGCAGTGACGTCGATGGATTTGACGCCCAATATAAGCTCAGCATTCTCAGTTCGATCGCCTTTGGCGGCGAGGTTCGGCCCGAAAAGATCCCCACCGAAGGGATTCGTCGAATCGGGGCCCGAGACATCGACTTTGCCAAGATGCTCGGGTATCGCATCAAGCTCCTCGCGATCGCCGAACTCCTTCCCGAAGGAATTTTGGCCCGAGTCCATCCGACCATGCTGCCTCGTCAACATCCGCTGGCCAATGTCCACGGGGTTTACAACGCGGTTTGGGTGAAGGGCGACTTCGTCGGGGATGTGATGTTGAGCGGACGGGGCGCGGGGGCGTTTCCAACCGGCTCGGCAGTCGTGGGGGACATCATCGACATCTGCCGCAACATCCGGATCGGCGGAAGCGCGAGCGTCCAGCCTCCTCAAGAAGGCCTCTACGTGCTTTCAATCGATCAACTGCGCACGCGATACTACATGCGCTTGACGGTCCAAGACCGACCCAAGGTGCTCGGCATCATCGCGGGCATCTTCGGGGAGGAGGAGATTGGACTCCGAGCGATGGAGATGCGCGAGCTGAACGACGGGCTGGGCGAGATCGTCTTCCTCACGCACCTTTGCCAGGAGCAAAATTTGCAAAGAGCGATGGCTCGGCTTGCCGCCACGGAGGTCGTGGCGTGTGTCGAGAACTGGGTTCGAGTGGAAGAGGAGTCCGAATGAGTCAGATTGCGGCCCTGCAATGGAACGTCGTTTTTGCCGACCCGGACGAGAACGCCCGTAGAGCGATCGAGCAGATCGAAATGTTGGCCCGCAGCGGGGTCGAGTTGGTCGCCCTGCCTGAGGCATTTTTGACTGGGTATTGCGCTCGCGACGCCCAGGAGGCCCGGCGAATCAGCATCCCGCGAGATCACGCCGCCATTCAAGCTCTCCAGATGGCGTCGGATCGACTCGGAGTCACGATCATCGTCGGCTTCGCCGAGGATTGTGGCTCGCACCTGGCGAATTCCGCGGCGATCTGCATTCCCGGTCAGCCCACCGAAGTCTTCCAAAAGATCCACCTCCCAGAATTAGGACTCGACAAGCACGTCGAGGGGGGGCAAGAATTTCGAGTCTTTGAAACACCGATCGGGCGCGTTGGAGTCTTGATCTGTTTCGACCTCCGTCCGCCGGAGGCGAGCCGGATGCTGACCCTGATGGGAGCCGATCTCATTGTGCTCCCCACCAATTGGCCAGAGGGCGCCGAGGTCTCTGCCGATCACATCTGCATCGCCCGAGCCGCGGAAAACAAGGTCTTCTTTTTGACGTGTAACCGGGTCGGCGAAGAGAACGGGTTCCATTTTATCGGCCGCAGCAAAATCATCGGTCCCAAAGGTCATGTCTTGGCCGCCGCCGAAGCGGACGAAACCGTTCTTGTCGCCGATGTGGACCTGACTGAGGCCCGTAACAAGCAGAACGTCACGATTCCGGGCGTCTATGAAACCGCCATTCTCGCCAGCCGACGACCCGAGCTTTATGGCCTCCTCGTGACCGAACCTGACCCCAGGAGGTAGCTTTGGCCCGAAAACCCACCCTCAGCCCGAGCAAGTTCACCACATTCTTGGCGTGTCCGACCAAATACTATTGGACGTATCTGGACCCCCGAGGAAAGTGGTACCTGCGATCGAAGAACTATTACAGCTTCGGGACGACGCTCCACCTCGTCTTGCAGCGATTTCACGACTCGAACGATACCGGCGTCACGACAGTTGAGGAAGCGGTCGCCGCGGTGGAGGATAGCTGGATCGATGCTGGTTATAGCAGCGCCCAGGAGATGCAGGAGGCTCTGGGCGAAGGCAAGTCGATCATCGAGGCCTACGTCGAACGGGTTCAGGCTCAGCCCGTGGCGGCGACGACCATCTTTTTCGAGAAACTCCTGCGCAAGGATCAAGGCGATTGGGTTCTGACCGGTCGGGTGGATCGGGTGGACGAGCACCCGGACGGCACGATTGAAGTCGTCGACTACAAGTCGCGCCGTCAAGGAGTGACGAGCGAAGAGATCGCTTCGGACTTGGCGATGAGTGTTTATCAGGTCTTGCTCAAGGAGCAGTTTCCCGATCGCCCTGTCCGAGCGACGATTTTGGCGCTCAGGACAGGAGTGTCGGCCACAGCGTCCCTGGACGACTCACAAAGAGAGGAGTTCGAAAACGACCTTCGGGCTCTCGCCCGCGAAATTTTAGACCGAGACTTCACCGGACATGAGCCCACCCCAAAGGCTCTCTGCGCGAGCTGTGATTTCTTGGCGTTGTGCAGCAAAGAGCCGAAGTTCCAGGCGGATTACGAGGCCTGGCTGGACTCAAACAAACGAGAAATCCTCGAAGAAGATTCTTGACGCGGGAACTCCTCGGGCCATCAGTTGCTTCTTGAGGTTCTTCATCATGATCGGCGGACCGCAAAAGAGATAGGCCTGATTCGGGTCGTCCGGAGCGAGCCCAAGGATGTAGTCGGCGGTCATGAAGCCCTGATCATCGGAGGTGTGGACGGCAAAGTGCAAGTGATCTTCATGGTCTTCGAGCATCGACTCGATCTCGGCGGCATAGACCGCGTCTTCACTCTTCTTGACGCCGTAGATTAAGGTCACTTCCTTGTTATCTTCGTTGGTGGCCTCATAGGCGAGCATGCTGAGGAACGGCGCGATTCCCGTTCGCCCAGCAATCCAGACTTGCTTCTTGAATTCATCGAGGACATAGCTCGAGAATTCTCCATACGGGCCGTAGACCTCAATCGCGTCGCCGATTTCGAGCGCGCGGAGCGAGCGAGTGTAGTCTCCGACCTCGCCATAGCAGATTCGGATCGACCGCTTGGCTGGGTTCGATCCGAGGCTAAAAGGGTGACTTTCGGGCGAAATCTTGGGGTTTCCTCGGACTGAGAAGAAGGCGAACTCCCCGGGTTCATAGGCCATTTTTCGGCCGACCGGGATCATCCCCACCTCGACCATATCTCGGCCTCGCGGCACGATGGACTCCACTCGGTAGCGATACCTCTTGGCGAGCCACGAGTACGCAAAGGCCTTGTAGACCCAAGCCGTCGATCCCAGGATGAGCCAAAAAAGGACCCAGTCACGAAGCGGCCAGAACGCCTTGACGTCACTGTCGGCACCCAGAGTATGCAGGCTCGCCGCCAAAAAGGGCAGCCCCAGCCAACGATGGAGACTGAACCACTTCTGGTACTCCAAGAATCTCCACAGGGTGAGCCCGATCAGCAGGATGAACGAATAATAAGCGGCGATCCCCCAGTTCCGTGGCGCAAAATCGCCAAACCAAAAAAGAAGGGCGGGCGAGAGTCCCTTTTCAAGATAGCTCGGAATGAGCAAGATCGGGTGCACGAGCATCAAGCCGAAGGCGATCTTGCCGAGCTGGACATGAATTCGATACGACTTGTCGAGTCCGCCATAGATGCGTTCGACGGTCCGACTTCGGGCGGCGATGATCAGCGCCGTGGCCATCAGGATGATCGCATAGAGTCCGGTGAGCTGCCCGACTGCCTGAAGAAAACCGGTCGGTCGGTCCGAAGATAGCTTCGCCAGGACCCAGATGAACGTGGTGACGACATGTGGGCTCACGATCGCCAGCCATCGGAGGGTGAGCACCCTTTTCATGGTTCAGATTGTAGCCGGAATCAGCGACAAAAGCAGAAAGGGGTGTGGCATTTGCCACACCCCAAGTCTGATCTGGAGGCCGCCACTAAGCGGATCTCCAAGCTCAGGCTAAGTTACGCCTTCTTTCGTCGTCGAGCAACGAGAGCAGCGATACCAGCGCCAAGAGCGATCATGGTGCCCGGCTCAGGAACAGCTCGGAACGTCAAAGGCACAGTGCCGTTGAATTGTGTTCGAGTCGCGCCATTGGCGACGTACGTGGTGTTCGAAGCGAAGTTGCCCGATCCCCAGACGACCATTTGAGCGGTCGAGAACAACGGCATGTTGTTGTTTTGAACGGTCAGTTCCAACAGCATGACACCGTTGTTACCCACCGACTGCGGACCGCCGACCGGGACGATGCCACCGTGGAGACCCCAGGGTCGAATGCCCGTGATCTCAGTCGTGCTGGTCGTCGTAGCAGCCAGTCGGCCACCGCGCTGCGAGAAGTTCGTGTCAGGGGCAGACGAAGGGCCGCCTCCACCCGTGAAGTATGTCGGAGCGTTTGCACCAGCCGATTGAGTGAACGAAACACCGTTACTCCAGACGGCTTGCGTGACCGCACCACCTGCAGTGAGCGGAAGACCCGCTAGTCGCAGTCGTTGAGCCGCATCGACACGATTGGCACCAGCTCCCGAAGCGGTAGCATCGCCCCAGCCAAGTTGAATGTTGACGATCGAGATCACTGGAGTGTTTCGCACCCAAAGTTGGACCTTGGTCGTTCCGCCGATTCCACCAGGAATATCAGCAGTGTTTTGCTCCTGCCACATTCCCGATTGGTTCAGACCGTTGTAGTTGACTTTCCAGAAAAAGCCAAAGTTGTTTTGCGCTTGAGCGACAGCCGTGAAGGCGAATGCCGAAGCGACAGCAGCGATAGTTGCATAGTGGCGCATGTTAGTTTTCATAACACCTCTTCCTCAGTTAATTGATAGAGCACAGTATGGATTACTCTTGGGGAGACTTGGTTGCAAGAACCGTGCCACACCCAAAAGATGCTCCAGATCGATTCCCATTATATCAGCCTCTGGGGGCAACTGCAAGGGAAATTGTATCAAAAGGCCTACATTTTCTGAAATTTAACCGATTTTGAGCCTAACTCACGGAAAAGACCCGTAGTTTTGCCAGTGCGGATTTCTTAACCGATTCCAGCCTGAGACCCCTTCTTACCCTGGTCAAGAAACAGATTGCCCGAATAAATAGTAGGAAAGCGTCATGCCTGATTTGAAAATCGCTGCGATCGCTGGCTCACTCCGCCGGGACTCACACAACCGCTGGCTCCTGGCCGCCTCCCAAGAACTCGCTCCAGAGGGTTTGACGCTGGACCTGATTTCACTCGACACTGTTCCACTCTACAACATGGACCTGGAGTCCGATTACCCCGTGGCTGTCCAAGAAATGAAGGACCGCGTCATAGCCTCCGATGGTGTTCTTTTTGCCGTTCCCGAGCACAACTACTCTTACAGCGGCGTTCTGAAAAACGCCCTCGATTGGGGTTCGCGACCCTATGGTAAGTCCTGCTGGGATGGCAAGCCCGTCATCTTGCAGAGCGCCGCTGCTGGGTTCATGGGCGGAGGTCGAGCTCAATATCACCTCAGACAGGTCCTTGGGTACTTCAGCATGAAGCAGATGTACTTTCCTGAGGTCTTTGTGGGCGCATCGCACACGAAATTTGATGCCGAGGGCAAGCTCACCGACGAGATGGCGAGAGAGGCGATTCGAAAACAGCTTTCGGCCTTTCGAGACTTTATCTTGGGTGGTCGAGCCTAATCGAAGAAGGGCTCGGAGCGATCCGCTCCGAGCCCTCATGCTCCCAGGTTGGCGAAGGTTTATCGCTTCATGTTGAGGAGATCTTGGAGCATCTCGTCGACCGTCGTCACGACCCGGGTATTGGCTTGGAACCCCCGTTGCGTGACGATGAGATCGGTGAACTCCGCTCCGATGTCCACGTTCGATTGCTCCAAGAAGCCGGCGTTAATGCTGCCCCGGCCGCCGGTTCTGGGCGCCCCCGTGACCGGAATTCCCGAGTTGTCGGTCGAGCGCCACAAGTTGTTCCCCATTCGCTCCATACCGCCCGGGTTCGGGAAGATCGACATCGCAACCTGACCCAAGGGGCGAGTCAGACCGTTCGTGAAGAGCCCGGTGATCATGCCGTCTTGACCGATCGAAAAGCCCTGAAGTGATCCCGGTGGGAACCCGTTTTGGTCACTCGGATTCACCTGGGTATCGGTTTTCAGCTGGGTGATTCGCGCGAAGTTGAGCGTGATGTTGAAGGCGGGAGCGCCCGTGGAGGCAGGCACGGTCACGCCGCCCACCGCGTCCGGGTTCAAGATCGCACCGTTATTATCGAAGTAGAGAGGAGCACTTCCCGGGGTGGTGCTACTTCCGATGGGGACGGTGCCTTCGAAAGCCTCCCACTGCCAACTCGAAACTGCGCCCGGCGGGGGAGTTCCTCCGGGGGGATCTTGTCGGTTATGAAACCGAATTCGGATGTCGTGGGCACCGCCCAGCGAGTCGAAGACTCGAACCTGGGTCGTCCACTCCTCGGTCGGCCCCGCGTTTCCGTTGAGGTTTCCGGCTAGGTTCACCAAAGAGGTGACCTGAACAGCATTCAGAGAGCCGAGCGGGATCGTGAGCGTCGAGTTCACGCCGACGGGATTGTTCGTGTTCACGACGCCGAAACTGTCGGCCCCCCAGCCCATCACCCGCTCGCCGGTCGCTCGGTGAACCAAGACCCCAGCAGCGTCGAGGTCAAAGGCACCATCCCGAGTGTAGGCCAATCGGTCACCGTTGCTGACCATGAAGTAGCCGTTCCCTTGGACTGCGACGTCCGTTGGGCGGTTGGTCGCATTGAGCGACCCTTGTTCATTGTTTGTGTCTGTGCCGCCGACCAAGACGCCGAGACCATATTGAATCGGGTTGGTGCCACCGCCCCGGGTCGTGGGGCGAGAAGCTCCCCGGATGGTCTGGGCGAGCATGTCTTGAAAAGTGACTCGGCTTCCTTTATAGGCCGTGGTGTTGACGTTGGCCAAGTTGTTGCCAATGACGTTCATTCGCGTCTGTTGCGCTTTGATGCTGGCGACGCCTGCAAGAAGTGCTTGAAGCATATCGGGTCTTTCCTCGTTTGTTCTCTCGAACACGGGTCGGGGGTCAAGAAACGCCTTCGATCGGTCTGATCGGCTTCAGCTCCCGAAACCTGACGGTTTCGGTCCAGCTAAATGAAGCGACATTGCCTTGACCAGGGTTGAAGTCGGGGCCGCCTTGAGGGACTACACAAGAACGGCGCTGTCGATGTTGGTAAAAACGTTCTCCTTGAGGTTGGCCTTGTCGACCGCAGTGATGACCGTTCGGTTCTTGATGCTCACGAGCAGGGCGATGTCGTCCAGGAGGACCAGACTTTCTCGGGCTCCTTTCTGCGCAGCCCTTTCGACTCCGCTCATGACTCGATCCCATTCGGCCTTTCCGAGCTCGATTTCTCGGCTTGAGAGTCGCGTCTTGGCGTGGCCCGAGAGCTTCAGCCGGTTCTCAAGGATCGCCTCAAAGGCGGGTCCCGAATCGGCTTTTAGTGCGGCCGTGGTCGACGGAGTCGGTGCCTGGCCTAGTCTTTGGGTCACCAAGTCGTGGATCTTGGCGTTTGAAATCGGAGCGCTCATGGGGTGGTGCTTGCCACCTCGCGAATGCTGTCCACTCGGACCTCAACGATTCCGCCATTGGACTCCTTGAGGCCGATAAAGTACTCTCCATTTCGAACAGTGAGTCGCGTGACCGTTCCCGTCACCAGAGCGTTTTGCCCGCTGCCGGAATCGGTCATGGGCCGAAGCGCGGTGACTTTTTTCCCGATCAAGCTCGCGGCCTGGGTGACCTTGAGCGAGTCGTTCATCTTGTCCATCCCTTCAACTTGGCCGAGTTGGGCCATCTGGGCGAAGAAGTCGCGGTCATTCATCGGCTCCAGCGGGTTTTGGTTTGCCATCTGCACGCTCAGGAGTCTCAGGAAGGTGTCCATGTTGAGCTCGCTTTTAGGGGCCGGATTTCGAAGGCCGTAGTAGCTTTGGTAGTCAAAGGTCGTATCGCTGATGTTCATGAGTTAGGCTCGCAAGTCAACAGAAGTCGTGGATCGAAGCCACCCCACTGGAGCGGTGTGCGCGTCGACCGGGAAATTCGAACGTGAATTCATCGGGTGAGAAGGAGATGAGGTTTGAGCCCTCGGCCCAGACTCTGGGTGGGAGTGATGAGACTGCGGTGAGCTCTGGCCGAGGCTAGAAGCATCGCTTTGGGAGCTCAAAGAGAACTGCCCCAAGGACAGCCCTTTGGCTTCGACGGCTTGGACCAGTTGGTTTCGACCGGCCTCCAGCGAGGCTCGGACGTGATCATGGGTTGTCACGATCTCGGCATCAAACTTTTGGCCGAGGTTCTTCACCGAAATCAAAATCGAGCCGAGTTCTTCGGGGTTCAACAAAATCTGAACAGTTCCCCCCGGACGGCGAGCCGCCAAAAGAGCCATCTGGTCGGCGATGCGATCCATCGTCTCGTTCATCGGGAGTGCGGGCGGAGGCTTGACCGGCTCGGAGCTACCGGAGACGGACTTTGAGTCAAGAGCGAACCTGAGTGGGGCCGACTCAAGGCTTCCCTCTTCGTTGATGAAGTCCTTGGGGGCGGTCTCCTTCTGGTCGTCTAGCATGCCGGCCGGAGCGATGGGAGCGAAGGACGTAGGATCGACTCCAGACTTCGCAGCCGACACTGCTCCCGTGGCGACTCCCATGCTTGAAGCTAGTCGTCCCGACGATGGATTCGATTCTTGGATCCCTGCGGAGTCGGGAGCAAGTTTAGGTTCAGTCGCTGACAGAGGTGGGTTCAGAGGGCCTGGAGCTCCTGCTGCTGTCGCAGGCGTAGCCGAGACCGCGGGAGCCGGAGGCGTCCCGAGAGAGACTCCATCTGGCATCGGCTCGACACTCGATTGCGGGATCACGAATCGAGAGACCATTCCGAATTGTGCATTCAAGGGCGAGGGCGATGTCGAATTGAGTCCGATGAGAGGGCTCGAATCCATTGAAGCTTCGGGCGGTATGCCCGGAGTCAAGAAGGACTGGATTTTTTGATTTCCCGGCGTTGGTCCCACCAATGCGCTCAGTGGCACCGCCGTGACGAGCACCTCAGGCTTCAGGAACTGGGCTTGGATTTCAGAGAGCACCGGAGGTCGGAGACTCAAACCGGGATCCGACGCCACCACCACCCGCATTGGGGGCCCTGGGGCGGTCGACTCCTCCCTCGCCGGAACCGGCGTCAGGTTAAGCCCTTCGCCTCCCGGCGCAGGGATCCCAAGAGGTTCAGGCTCGCTTCCCAAAACAACTGCCGTCGCGGGGACCGAAATCTGGGGAGTCGACGGAAGTTGAGGAGGAGTGGCGGCCCTGATTCGGAAGGCCGACTCACTCGGGTTCAGCTGAACGCCCCCAGGAAGAGCGCTGAAGTCGGGATTCAAACCGGGGACCAGAGCCACGGTCCAGGCGGCCGCGGCTGCCTGCGAAACGACACTTGGGGTTGCAACTTCGAGGTCCAGTTCGCTTTCCGGAGCATTCGGCTCAATCGGAAGATCTTCCTCGGTTGCGGGCTTCGCCGGACTCTTGCCGGGCGGCCCCACCGCTTCTGGGTCGGGGGGTGAAGGTTCCCTCGGAGGGCTGGAGTGGTCGGCGAGCCACTTCTGCTCGGCTCCTTCCAGCTCTTGGGAAAACTGATCGTCGGCTTGCGGCGAAGTGGGGTTCGCCGGCTGCACGGATCGATCTGCTGAACTCAAGATGAATGGAATTTGCACCGTTTCGCGAGGCCTCCTTCGAACTGATGGGATTGTTATCGGCTCAAAAGGCCCGCATTTTCAGGGGGATCGCGAAGAACACCCCGGAATCAGCTAAAATAGGGGCGCTCAAGTGGAGTTTCGCCCGCAGACCTTTGGCGTCCCACTCTCTGGCCGTGGCCCGAGACCTTGAGTGGAAAGCATCGATGCCGAGAACTAAGAAAACGGACCCCGTGGCGACCGATACGCCCTCGACCCCTCCGACCCCGCGAAAAAGCCGAAGCTCTTCGGCGGAGAGCGAACCCCAAGCTCCTCCCAAATCCGCTCGACCCTCGTCCCGCAAGGCGAAGACCCCGACCGAGACCCCTAACCCCGTCGAGGCCAAGGCTTCGAAAGCCCCGACTCGAAAGGCTCAAGCAACTCGAAAGTCCCAGACGGCCGATGTCCAGCCGGTTCCTGCGGTCGCGACTGAGGCGCCGGCCCCACGAACTCCGAAGCCGAGTCGAGCCGCCAAGTCGAGTTCAGTTCGAAAGTCCGAGCCGACTCCTGAGGTTTCTGCGCCCGCCGAACCCCGCCCGAAAGCGGGTTTGTTTGGAAAGCCCAAAGCAGCCCCGACTTCTGAGCCCACGGCCCCGGCGAGTTCGCCGACTCCAGCTCCAGAAATAAACCCGGGCCCAACCGGTCGCAAGCCGCGTTCAGAGGCAAAGCCTCCCCGAAGTCAAGCGACTCAAACTCAGCCTGAGACGGCGAAGCCCGCCGAGCCCAAGCGCGGTCCGGATCGAAAGAAAACCGACGCGAAACAGACTGCTCGGCCAGTCCTGACTGGCGACCCCGTGCTCGATGAACTCCCGGTTCCGATCTGGCGTCCTCGCTCGGCCGCCCCGGCACCCTCGGCGAACGTCGTCGAGCCTCAGCCGCTCGCGGGTCGAAAAGGGGCCAAGCGGCGAGGTCGAGATCATATCCCGACAGTGGCTGAAGCTGAGCAGCTTCCCCCCAAACCGACTCGAAACGGTCGATCCGAACCGAGAGAACGACCCTCGACTCCGCCGCAAACTCGAGAGACCGAGGCACCGAGGGAACCTCGACCGGCCCGGTCCACCCGAGGGAAGCGAGTTCTCGACCCCACCCCGGCTCCCGAGCCGGTGGTCGTCCGGACTCGAGAACCGATCCCGGTGCCGGCCAACGCCCCTCGAGTGACCGTCATCAACGGCGTTCCCACCCTGACCCACCATCGTAAGGTCTATCCGCCGCTGGCCTTTTTCGGAAGTTCGCCGGGCGAGCGTCAAGTCCAGACGGTGCTCGATCAAGTCAAGCTCGCGGCCGCGCGCGGAGTGCAGATTTTTGGCCACCTGGTGGAGCTGGAGATCAATCGAGACAAGGTCCATGAGGCGGTAGCGGTCGCCGGATACTTGCTGAAGGAGACCTTGGCATTAGCCCCCGAATCTCGGGTCTTTTTCCGGGTTGTGATCTCGGCCCCCCGCGATTGGGAAAAGAAGTTTCCCCGTGCGAAGTTCATCGCCGAAGGCGGTGGCATTGCCGAACCCAGCCTGAGCGACGATGAATTCTGGTCCGAAGCCGAAGATTGCCTGACCGAGTTCGTTCGACTCCTTCGCCTCGTGCCTCAAAACGACCAGGTTCTTGGGCTCCACCTGGAGCGTGGCGAGTGGTTTTTTGCCGATGGATGGGGGTACGACACGTCACTCGCGGCTCACGAGAAATTTCGCGATTGGGTCCGAGTCCGCTATCGAGACGACGTCGTGACACTTCGAGCGGCTTGGTTTGATGGCCAAGTTCAGTTTGAGTCGGTCAGTGTCCCCGACTACACTCCGGAGGTCCGAGCTGGAGAAGAGTTTGTCCGGACGGGACGTAAGGCTCGCCGCTGGGTGGACTATCACCTCTTTTTAAGCGACATCACTCACGACCGGATTGTGAAGCTCGCATATGCCGTCAAGAAAGCCAGCGAAGGTTGGTTCTTGGTCGGGGTGAGCTACGGATACACGTTCGAATGGAGCCATCCGGCGAGCGGGCACCTGTCGCTGGGGAAGCTGTTGCGCGCTCCGGAGATCGACTTCATTGCGGGCCCCCCGAGTTACAAGAACCGGGAGCCCGGCGGAAGCAGCCCCTTCCCGTCGCCGATCGACAGCTTCGCCCTGAACGGCAAGCTTTACATCAGCGAGGAGGACTTCAAGACTCCGATCAGCGGCAAACAAGAACCCGACGACTTTAATCCCGTTATGCGAACTCCTCAGGCTCTGGAGAGTGTCCATTGGCGCGGAGCAGGCGCGGCCTTGGCCCACCGCAGTGGCATCTGTTGGATGGACCTGTGGGGCAACGGTTGGCTGAATTCGTCTGGCATCTGGGATCGAGGGTCCAAGGTCATCGACACGTTGTTGTTGAGCCTGGCCGCGCCGGGGACCGACCCCGATGTGGCGGTCTTCATCGACGAGCGCTCGCTCAGCTATCTGGTCGACCAACGGGCCTTTACGTTGCTGGTTCAAAACGTCCGAGAAGCCGTTCTGCGGAGTGGCTTGAGCGTCGGCTTCTACCTTTTGAGCGACTTGGCTCACCGGGAGAACTTCCCCGAGAGCAAGGTGTACGTCTTTGCCAATGCTTGGGACCTGCGGCCCGAAGTTCGAAGCGCGATCAAGAATCGGCTCCAGCGAGATAACAAGCTCCTCTTCTGGCTTTACTCCGCCGGACTGTTTGAGGCAGGGCGTGAATCCCTTGAGAGGGTGCGCGAGGTGATGGGGATTGCTCTTCGACGTCAGCCGTTTGCGAGTAAGCCAGGCACCACGATTCTGCAGCGCCGGCATCCTTTGGGTGAGGCGTTGCCCGAGAAAAGTCTATATGGGGGCGGTTCTTTGGAGCCCAGCTACTTTGCCATCCCCGAGGACGGCCTGGTCATCGGCGAGTACTCTGCGACCGGCCTCCCGAGCTTTGTTCACCGTCACTTTGTCCCAGTGGATCAGCCCGAGCTCCAGTGGCAGTCGGTCTTCCTGGGCGAGCCGATCGTCACGCCCGCGCTCTTCCGGGCGCTTGGCCAAATGGCAGGCGCCCATGTTTGGAACTACCACGAAGACGTGGTCCATGTTCGTGCTCCGTTCCTCACGGTCCATTGCCAAGGCACCGGTCTGCGAACGATCACGTTGCCCGACCGTTGGTCAGCCTATAACCTCAATGCCGAGACGTGGTCCGACGACGGCTCCAATCAGCTGAAATTCCAGGCGATTGACGGCTCGACTCATGTCTTTTTGGTCGGGTTGCGCGCCGAGATTCAGTCTCTCCTGAGTCTGGACCTAGACGCCCTGATGGAGCTTGATGAAGTCCCGGAGATCCCACGCAACACCCTCGACACCAGCCTCGCGGACTTCGACGTCCCGATCATGAAGCTGGACGAATGGATGGAGGAGTCTTGGTCCGAAGAGATGGAGGGCGACTTCTTGCTCAAGCCGAGCCAATTGGAATTTGAAGCGGAAGAACTGGAGCCAGCCACCAGCGGAGGTCGACGAGGACGACGACGGCGACGATCCGACGATCGGCGTGGCTCCGAAGAGGTCGTAACCTCTCGTCGAGAAGGGGCGGATTCGAGTGACCCATTCGGCGATTTGGCGATGAACGTCGTCTTTAGGAAGCGCGACTGACGATGGCTTTTCGCGCAGGAAGTGTGGCCCTGGTCGGTCGGCCAAACGCCGGGAAAAGCACCTTGCTGAATACCGTCGTCGGGCAAAAGGTGGCGATCGTCAGCGACAAAGCCCAAACCACTCGCCGCAGTCTTTTGGGGATCGCGACCACCCCTGAATACCAGATCGTTTTTGTCGACACGCCCGGAGTTCACGAGCCGCACACGCGGCTCGGAAAGATCATGATCGACGAGGCGAAGCGGCCTTTGGGAGATGTGGACGTCGTGGTCGTCGTGATCGATGTCAGCAAAGCGCCCGCCAAAGAAGACGAGGCGATGGCGAACTTTCTCCGAAGCGCGGGGGTGCTCCCCGACAAGAAAGGGGTCCGTTCGATCGATGTTCCTGTCGTTCTTTGCTTGAACAAAATGGACCTTCTCAAGGCAGCGCATGTGGTCGAAAATGTCGAGGCCTACTGCAGCTTGTATCAGACCGAGACGTATATGCTGACCTGCCTGACCAAGCAGCAGAACATCGACAAGCTCCTGGCGTTACTTGTTCCCCACCTCCCCGAACAACCGGCCCTCTTTGACGAGGACGAGATCACCGACCAGCCGATGCGCTTTTTAGCCGCTGAGTTGATCCGCGAAAAGGCGCTTCAGGCGACTCGCGAAGAGGTCCCCCATGCGCTTGCGGTCGTGGTCGAGACCTGGGAAGAGTCAGGACCTGAATCCGAGGTGCCGCCGGGAATGATCCACATCCGAGCCGCGCTGGTGGTCGAAAAAGAGGGTCAAAAAGCGATTCTGATCGGTCGCCAAGGGAGCATGCTCAAGCGCATCGGTTCTCAAGCCCGAGTCGAGATCGAAGAAATGGTCGGGCAAAAGGTCTTTCTCGAGCTGTTCGTGAAAGTTCGGGCCGAGTGGCGGCAAAATCCCCGCCTCTTGCGCGACCTGGACTACCTTCCTCACTGATCCGCCTAGCTGACGGCGATCATCTCAATCTCGACATCGACTCCCAGCGGAAGCCCTGCCACCGCGACCGTCGATCGAGCCGGGGCCGGAGTCCCGACCGCCGCTCCATAGACTTCGTTCACGACCGCAAAATGCTCCATCGAGCTCAGGAAGATGGTCGTCTTCACGACGTTGGCAAAAGTCAGATCCGCCTCGGCGAGAACCGCTTTGAGATTTGCCATCACCTGCTCGGTCTGAGCACGAACGTCCCCTTCGACCCGAGTGCCATCGGGCCGGAGCGCAATTTGACCGGCCGTGAAAAGAAAACGGCCTTGGGCTCGAATCGCTTGGCTGTAAGGGCCGAGCGCGGGAGGGGCATGAGGGGTCGAGATCGGCTCGCGGTCCATGATCCGCAAGCATACCGCCTGCTGATTGAGCGGGCTGGCAAAGATTCTTAACTGTGAAGGTTGCGAGAATGTGGGTGCCCCCGAGCATCTACGGTGTCCCCAAAACCAAGGACTGAGGAATTCCCTCCTTGGAGGTGAACATTGTCAGGACCCGCGCTACTCTTTAACCTCAAACCGCCCTCTCGGCCGACCGAGCTGAATACGAAATTTCTCCCTCTCGAAGTGAGCAAGACCCGCCAACAGGCTCCTGCAGCCTTTCCGACGGTGGTCATCCCGTCGACGGTCGTCACCCTCTCGGATGAGGCCCTTCGAAGCCAAGTCGACGGCTCCGAGTCGGGGGCCAGTCCGCCCACGGAGGTCTTTCAGGAGTCCTTGGATCGCCCTCCGAATCATCGTCCTTTTGTCGAGCTTCATGTCGGGCTCTTAAAGCTCACTCGACTCGGCCGGGCTTACCCCCCTGAAACCCCGATGAGCTCGCCTGATCGAATCTTCACCATCGATACGACCGCGTGAACGAAAAAAAGCAGCCTGGACGTTGGGGAGATTCCAGGCTGCAAGTGTTGGGAGGGTGAAGATGCGGCTTGCTCAGACTGTCTGCTGAGCCCGGCTCGCTCTTGCCGTATGGAGAGAATCCTGTCTTGCGCTACTCTTGGGTTCTCGTCTTTTTTGCTCTGTCGCTGATCTTTTTGAGGAGAGGCTACATCTGATAGAACCCACGAGCAGCTCGATTCGTTCCCGGGCCGAAGACTTTTTCCCAAACTTTTCGTCCTCTTCTTGTGGCGTCCAATTTTGGTAGACATGAGGTAACCTTTTCAGCATGATTGCGCGTCTTCGAGGCGAAGTGCTGGAGGTCGGCGGAGATTCGTTCGTTTTGGACTGCCAAGGCGTGGGCTATGAGGTCCATGCTCCCGAGCCCGTCTTGGTCGGCCTCGCTCGAATCGGCGAGTTTGTCGAAGTCTTCGTTCGCCAAGTTTTTCGCGAAGACAGTGTCACGCTGTACGGGTTTTTGACCCGAGAGGACCGTCGTCTTTTTGACCTTTTGGTCGAGGTCAAGGGCTGCGGCCCTCGGACCGCACTTGCGATTTTGGGCACTTTGGGGTTTGAATCGACTCTGCAGGCCATCCAGATGCAGGATGCGCGGTTGATGACTCGGCCCTCAGGGGTGGGCCCGCGATTGGCCGAACGGATCTTGCTGGAGCTTCGCGAGAAGGTGATGGAACTCGGGCTGGAGCGAAAAATTCAGTCCGGCTCGGCCGTGGCGTCGGTGCGAGTCTCAGAGCCCGGAGACGAGCTTGTCGAAGCGCTCATGGCGCTCGGACTGCGCCGAGCTGAGGCCGAGATCGCCGCTGCCGAAGCGCGATCCCAGAGTGACCTGCTTGAAGATCAGATTCGACTGGCGCTTCGGTCGAGGAGCAAGAACTAAATGGACCGGCTTCCCGCGATCGACCCTCACGCTGAATTCGGCGAGCGACCCTACGAACTCTCACTCCGACCCCGCCGCCTGGCCGAATTCATCGGCCAAGACGCGCTCAAACAGAACTTAGCTGTGTTTTTGAAAGCGGCCCAGCAGCGGAGCGAACCGATCGACCATGTGCTGCTCTACGGTCCGCCCGGGCTGGGCAAAACCACTCTCGCTCACATCATCGCCGCCGAGATGGAGGCGACGATCCACGTGACGAGCGGACCCGCGATTGAGCGGCCCGGCGACCTGGTCGGAATTCTGACGAACCTGGAGCCCGGGGCGGTCCTCTTTATCGACGAGATTCACCGGCTCAGCCGCGCGGTCGAAGAGATTCTGTACCCGGCGATGGAGGACCTCAAGGTCGACATCATGATCGGGAAAGGTCCGGCGGCTCGATCGATTCGGCTCGATCTGCCCGCCTTTACGATCGTCGGGGCAACAACGCGACAAGGGCTCCTGACGGGCCCATTGCGAGATCGGTTCGGCATCGTTTCGCACTTTAACTTTTATGAAGCCGACGCTCTTTATGAGATCATTGTCCGCTCGGCGTCGATTTTGGGATACCGAATCGAGGCGGCTGGGGCGATGGAGATCGCTCGACGGAGTCGGGGGACGCCCCGGATCGCCAATCGACTCTTGCGACGGATTCGAGATTTTGCTCAGGTAGACGACCGCGAGATGATCGACCTTGAGATCGCCGAATCGGCGCTGGCGTCCCTTCAGGTCGACGAAAAAGGCCTCGACCCGCTGGACCGAGCCTTACTGCGGGCGATTATTCAGAACTATCGCGGAGGCCCGGTCGGGCTCGAAACCCTGGCGGCCTCGCTTGGCGAAGACTCCGGGACCCTCGAAGATGTTGCCGAGCCGTTTTTGCTTCAATCGGGCCTCTTGATGCGCACGCCAAGGGGCCGCCAAGCCACCGACGCGGCCTATGAGCATCTGGGGATTCCCATCCCGAAGCGGTCGACAGGCTCGTCTCTCTTTGAGAGTGACGACCCGTCATGAGTTCGGCCCTCGTGGTGTTCATCGGAGGCGGGCTGGGAGCCGTGTGCCGGTGGGGGCTTTCTTTGGTGATGCTTCGGATCGGCGTTCGGACGCCTTGGCCGACCCTGGTGGTGAATGTCGTCGGGTGCTTCGCAGCAGGGCTCCTCTTTGGTCTCGCTCAGCGACACGGATGGTCGGAGATGTGGCTTCGCGGTGTCTTTATCGGTTTTCTTGGCGGGTTTACGACTTTTTCGGCTCTGGGATTGGAAAGCTGGGCGCTTTTCGAGCGGGGAGAATATGTCCGGCTTGCAGTCTACGTGGCGAGTTCGGTAATTTTGGGCCTCGTGGTTTGTTTTTTGGGTGTGCGATGTTCAACGTAGAAGCCTGGACGCTCGAATCAGAAGAAGATACGCTCGAATTGGGGGCCTCCTTGGTCCATCGGTTTTCGGCCGGGGATTTGCTGTTATTGCAAGGTCCATTGGGGGCGGGGAAAACAACGCTTGTCCGCGGATTCTTAGCGGGACTAGGTTGGAATCAACCGGTTCGGTCGCCTAGCTTTAACCTGCTTCACGAATATCAGACCGACCCCCAGGTGCTGCATGCGGACCTCTATCGACTGGACGAGGGCAAGGGCCTGGGGCTCGAAGACTATTGGGATTCACATCTCCTGCTGGTCGAGTGGCCCGAGCGATTTCCGGATCTGTTTCAAATCCCGCACCGCTGGGTCTTAAAGCTCGAATTTCACCCTCGGGGGAGGCTCGCGGTACTGGCGCCACAGAACCCCGCGGGCCACTCCGCCCCGACTGCACAAGGAGATCTTTCGCCATGATTCGGCTCGGCTTTTTAGGAATTCGTCATGTTCATGCCCCTGCCTATGGGGTCGCTTTTCGAAACGACGTCGAGTGGGGGCCGGTCTACGACGCCGACTTCGAGGCAGCGGAGGTCTTCGCGAGGGGTTTGGGAACTCCAGTTGCTCGATCGAGGGAGGAAGTCTTGGCTTCGGTCGATGCGGTCATCTGCGCGGGCACCAATGCTGAGCACTTTTCGATGACAGAGTCAGCGCTCCGCGCCCGAAAGCACGTCCTGTGTGAAAAGCCGCTCGTTTTGACCCCGTCCGAGGGCGAGGCCTTGCTCGACGCGGCCCGGGTTTGTGAGGTTCGGCTCATGACGGCCTTCCCTTGCCCCTATGCGCCGGGATTTCAGAAGCTGCAAAGCAGGGTCCAAGCCGGAGAGCTGGGTCTGCTTCGCGCGATTTGCGCGACGAACCACGGGCGATGTCCGGGGGGTTGGTTCGTCGATCCCGCCGAGTCGGGTGGAGGCGCGTTGGTGGACCACACAGTCCACGTCGCCGATCTTCTCTTTCGACTTTTGGGCGAGGAGCCGACGACCGTCTTTGCGAAGACCAATCATCTTCATTGGGGCCTCCCGGTCGAGGATTCGGCCCTCGTCACTTTGCAGTACCCTTCGGGACTCTTTGCGACTTTAGACGCCAGCTGGAGTCGGCCGGGAAGCTATAAGACCTGGGGCGACGTGACCCTCCGAGTCGTTGGAGACGCAGGAAGCGCCGAGTTGAACCTCTTCAGCCAAGCTTTCGACGTCTATCAGGACCAACACCGGCAATGGGGCTACGGCTCGAACCTCGATCAGTTGATGGCGAAGGAGTTCTTGCAAGCCATCGCAGAAAAGCGCGAACCTCTTACGAGCGGGGAGGACGGCCTGCGCGCGTGCCGGGTGATGTGGGCGGCGCAACGGAGCGCCCAGTCGGGGCGGCCGGAGCCGCTTGAGGCGAGCGTTCCCATCGGGCCAAGCTAACCCACCGCCGGGCATCATAAAGGACGGCGCGCTGGGGTCGCTCGGGCGGAGTCCAAACCAGGAGTCCGGATTGAATCGAAGCCATCCCGACCTGCGCTGGCAACGTCAACTCCGATCCTGACTCAATCGAGCGAACGATCCGATTTTCGCCCGAGTTGATGACCGCGATCAGGCTCGGCCCTGGCAAAAATCGGAATGGATCGCGCGTTTCGAGGAGATTTCGTCGAGCCATCGAGTTCAGGCGGAGAACGCCGCCAAGCCGAGTGCCGTAGCTGGTTCGCTCGATAAACAGCATTCGCTGAGCCCCGATTTGAAAGGCGACCGCCTCAAGTTGACGACCGATCGGTTGTGAAGTGAACTGCTGGCTCGGGAGGCTGTATCGGCTCACACTCCATTCGGCGCCCGATTCAGTTACCGCCAAAAGGTCACGGCCCAGGAGCCGAAGCTCCTGCCCCACCCACTCCCCACGGGCGCGTGAAACACCCTTCCAGCGCCCCAAAAGCTGGGGCTTGGGTTGCTCTTGGCTCATGTCCACTTTCACCAGAGCTTCAAACCACGGGCGAACTCCCGAGGACTTTTCGTCCCAGCGGACCAAAAGGTAGAGAGTCTTGCCGTCTTGGACGACGCCGCTCAGCCCGCTGGCGCCCCTTTGCCGCTGACCTTTTTGAAGGGCGACCAGGGTCTGCTCTATCTCGGATTTTTCAAAGAGCTTTGGACTGACGGGATACTCGGGGAGCTGGGTGGACGTCGCCTTTAATCCAATCCGAACGGTCAATCCCCGAGCGTCCCAAACCAGCCATCGCTGACCGTCTTGGTACATATAGACTTTTGACGGCTTCTTTTCGGTAGACTGAATGGGCACTAACTCTTTTCGACCAGCTGCCTCGACCGAAAATCGGCCCTCCGAAAACGACAGCTTGGCGGCTGCGGGTGGAGCCGGGGTTTGGCCCAAAACAGTGAGTGCAATCAGTGTGAGCATCCGGTAATGACGATAGTATGACGTGTCCTGATTGCCCCCGATATGATCCCGACCGCGCGACCTGCAAAGACGGCAAGGTGAATCCCCGGACGTGGGGCCAAGCGGTGGATGTGGCGAACCATCTCGGGGTGCGATCGATCTGCCTTTTCAACGATCACCGCGAGCGCCTGGTCCGGTCGCGTCTTTCGCCCATGAATTTGCCGACCAGGAAGCCGCCGGCGAACATCGAATAAGGGAGGCACTCATGGCGATTCTGAAAAAGACCCTTCGCAACGGCGTCCGCATCCTTATTGAGCCGAACTCCATTGTCCAGTCGGCGAGCCTCGGAATCTGGTGTCACACCGGTAGCAAAAACGAGCAAGACGACGAAGCTGGGATCACTCACCTCATCGAACACATGCTCTTCAAGGGCACCCCTCGGCGGACCGCCAAAGAGATCGCCGAAGCCATCGAAGGACGAGGGGGACTCCTGAACGCATTCACCGACAAGGAGGTGACGTGCTACTACGCTCGAATTCTCGCCGAGGATGTGGAGAACGCCTTTGACGTGCTCAGCGACATGGTGCTGAACTCTTTGATCGATCCTGAAGAGCTTCAACGAGAGAAAAATGTCGTCCTTGAGGAGATCAAGCGAGGTGAGGACGAACCCGGAGACCATGTGCATGAGCTGCAGCTCAGCCACCGATGGGGCCAGCACCCTCTGGGTAAGCCGATCATCGGGACGAGTCAGTCCGTGTCGAGCTTTGATCGGGAAGCGATCGTAGCCTATCTCGACCGTCGATATCGAGGCGGCAACTTGGTCGTTGGGGTCGCCGGCCGAGTCGACCCCGAGACGTTTTTTGACCTGGTGGAGCGCACCTTGGGCGACCTGCCCGCGGGAGGAGAAGCCGAACCGATGGAGCCGCCTCAGCCTCGGTCGGGCCGCCACGAGATTCGGCGCGAGGTCGAGCAGGTCCACTTCTGTCTCGGAGGTGAGACCTGCTCGCTCTATTCCCCAGAGCTTCATACAGCCGCGCTGCTGGATGCGGGGCTGGGCGGAGGCATGAGTAGCCGGCTCTTTCAAGAAGTCCGCGAGCGAAGAGGCTTGGTCTATAGCATCGGGAGCTACAACATGGCGACGAGTTTGGCGGGCGTGTTCAACGTCTACGGCGGGACGGGCCTGGAGACTTGGCCCGAGGTGCAAGAGACGATCTGGGCAGAGTTCGACAAGGTCCGCAAGTCGGGATTTGAAGCCGACGAACTCGACCGTTTGAAGAGAAACATTCGCGGGAATATGGTGCTCGCCCTGGAAGCGATGAGCAGCCGGATGAGACGAATGTGCCAGAACGAGATTTATCACCAAAGAGACATTCCGGTCGAAGAAACCTTGGCGAAGTTTGACGCGGTAACGAACGAAGGGATTCTGGAACTTGCTCAGCGGACCTTGGACCCCGATCAGCTGACTCTGACCGCGATCCGACCCAAATAATGCCAGACGACGTCGAGCAAGCTTGGGCCTCGCACTGTTTGGACTTGGTCGCCCGCGCCCAAGACGGCGATGCTCTGCTCCAGGATTTGGTGAATGACGCTCTCGATCTTTCTGAAGCCGATGGCATCGACCTTTTGGTCCTCGAAAACGACGAATCTTTGGTGTTGCGGGCCAGTACGACGCTGCCTGACTTTGTCGGCCGCCTCCGCCTGGGCCAAGGCATCGGGCTCGCGGGCCAGGCCTCGGCCAACGCACTGCCGTTTGTAGTCGAGAGCAACTTGCGCCAGCACCCTCTCTTTGTTCCCTACCCGGGCTATGACGAACTCGATCATCAGGCCTCGGTCTTTCTCCCGTTGCTCATCGGCGGGACGTGCTTAGGGGTGGCCGTTTTTCGTAAAGACTCGGCTTGGACCGTTCGGCCCGACTTAATGAGCAAGCTGGAGTCGCTTTCGGCGGGGATGGCAAAGGTCGTGGGGGCTCTACGGGTGACTTCCCCGCCCGGGTCTCGGATGGGAGCCCTCAGCGAAGTTGCCAAGGTGATCAGCGCGTCTCCGTACTTAGAGGAGATTCTGCAGCTGCTGGTGAACACAACCGCCCAGCAGTTCGGGTTTGAGGTCTGCACTGTTCGACTCTTGGATGAAGCCAGTCAAGAGCTGGTTTTGAAGGCGACCCAAAGCACCGATCGAGCCTATCGACGCAAGCGGGCGATCAAGTTGACCGAGTCGATCGCGGGCCGAGCGATCCGGAAAGGGGCCGCGGAGTACGTCCGTGACGTGCTCCAAGAGACTGATTACATCGGCCATGACCTGGCCGTGGAGCAGAATCTTCGCTCGATGGTGTGCGTTCCGCTCATCATCCAGGGTCGTCCGGTCGGGGTGATGTCGTGCTACACGAACGAAGTGCGGGCCTTTAGCGACGAAGAGATTGGCGCTTTGGAAACCCTTGCAAAGCAAGCCGCCGTCAGCATTGAGCATGCGAAGCTCCAGGTGCGTTCGACCTTGATGCAAGAGATGCACCACCGGGTGAAAAACAACTTGCAACAAGTCGCGAGTTTGCTTCGCATTCAGATGCGGCAACCGGGCGACAAGACCGTTGCCGAAGTCTTGGAAGACTCTTTGGGAAGGATTTTGGCGATTGCGGCCGTCCACGAGCTTCTGAGCCGAGAAGATCTCGATCTGGTCGGGGTCCGGACGGTGGCGGAGTCACTCGTTCAGGTGCAGCAGCAATCACTCCTCTCACCGGAGACGGCCCTCGAATTCCGGGTTCAAGGGGACAATGTTCGCTTGTCGGTGCAGCAAGCCACTCAGGTCGCGCTTCTGCTGAACGAGCTCATCGCGAATGCAGTCCAGCACGGCTTTGTCGTGGCGCGATCCGGCCAGATTCACGTGACCATCGAAGAGCTCGGGGACGAAGTGGGGCTCTGGGTGTCCAATCTGGGCGATCCGTTGCCGCCTCAATTTGACCTCGGCCAGGCAAGTAGCTTAGGCTTGACGATTGTCGAAAGTTTGACCAAAGCCTTGCGGGGTCGGTTCTTGCTCGAAGATCGGCTAGGCTGGACCGTGGCTGAAATCCGGTTTCCCAGGGCGTCGAGCGAGTAAAACAGACCGATGGAACGACGGCCTTTAGGAAAGACAGGACTCGACGTGACCCTCCTGGGATTCGGGACTTCGGAAATCGGGTTTTTTCACACGCCGATCGAGGAGGTCGGACGAATCCTCAATGAAGCACTCGACGCAGGGTTGCGGCTGATCGACACCGCGGAGTGCTACCTGGATTCCGAAGAGAAGATCGGGCTGACGGTTTCGCACCGCCGATCTGAGTTCGTCTTGGCGAGCAAGCTCGGCCACTCGTTCGCGGGCGGACCTGAACTGCAGGATTGGGACCGCGAACTCTGCCGCCTCAGCATCGACAACAGTCTTCGCCAGCTCAAAACCGAGGTCATCGACCTGATGCAGGTTCATTCTTGCAGCGCCGAAGTGCTGGGGCGGGGTGAGGTCATCGAAGTACTCCAGCAAGCTCAAGCCCAGGGAAAGATTCGGTTCCTGGGATATAGCGGCGATGGAGCCGACGCAGTGGCGGCGATCGAGTCGGGCGTCTTTGACGTTCT
This sequence comes from Chthonomonas sp. UBA2017, assembly GCA_002335425.1. Lineage (GTDB taxonomy): Bacteria > Armatimonadota > Fimbriimonadia > Fimbriimonadales > Fimbriimonadaceae > UBA2017. Next base: position 135,675 of record DDCB01000047.1, on the reverse strand, counting down.
CCAAACCTCCTGCTCCGTCGCCGATCAGGAGTCGATCGACTTACTCTTGCCAAAAGCGCAAGCCCGACAGATGGGGGTGATCGTCAAGCGACCGGTGGCCAATGTAGCTTGGATCAACGGCGACCAGCCTCCGGAGAGAGCTTACGCACGGACTTATTGGGAGCGGCTCCAAGTCTTGCAGTACGACTTTTTGAAATCGGCCCCCCAGGATGTCTTTGCGACCGCCCTCCGGTTCACCGCATCTCAACCCGGAGTCTCGTCCATGATCGTGGGGTCCCAACGGCCCGGCCGATGGATTGAGAATGCGCGAATCCTGGAGGCCGGACCTCTTCCCGAGGCGGAAGTAGCGAGGATTCGCTCCCGATGGCACGACGTCGCTCCGCCCGACTGGGTCGGACAAACTTAAGATGGCCGACGCAACCGGAGTTCGGCAGATCAAGCGAAAGAAGCTCGTCCGGGAGGTTTTTCGCGAATATCAGTCACAGCCCGCGCTCGATTTGGCATTTTTGCTCCAAGACTGGGAAGACGCCTACAACGTCGGAGGGATGTTTCGGGTGGCCGATGGTTGCGGAGCGAGCGAGCTCATCTTGACCGGCCGAACCCCCGCTCCCCCGCACCCCCAGATCGGCGTGACCAGCCTCGGAGGACACCGGCGAGTCCCTTATCGGGTGATCGAGCGATGGGACGCGGCCGCCGATCAACTCAAGGCGGAGGGTTACTCGCTTGTGGCGGTTGAAGTCGCCGAAGGCGCCATCCCTCACTTCGAGTTTGAGTACCCATCAAAGGTTTGTTTGATCCTGGGGAATGAGGCGAACGGCGTCTATTCGAGCCTGATGCAGCGCCGTGATGGAGCGGTGTTTATCCCGATGCTGGGCAAGGGGCGTTCCCTCAACGTCCATGTTGCGGCCGCGATTGTCGCGTTTGACGCGATGCTGAGGCCCTTCAAATCCTCCGAATCGCCATAGAGACCCGGACCCCAGGGGCCGACAATCTGGTTAGTCCTATGGATGCGGCACCCCTCTCCCCTCCGGTTTTGCGATTGGCCGTGGACGAACTGAAAGTTTGTCCGGTTTGCGGGTGCTTGAATGCTCAATCGAACCTGGAGTGTGTGATTTGCCGCTGGCACGGCAAGTTTGACCACGACCCGAAGAAGATCAAGGTTCAGTTCGCCCTCTTAATCGAGCAGAACCCGGACTTGCGGGCCCACTTTTCCGAGCACGAGATCGCCTGGTCGCACAAGGGGCTTTGGGCGCGAGTGCGGCGATGGCTCGCTCGGCGGCGCGGCGTCGACCTTTGGGCTTAGCGCTTACGCGCCGACTTGGGCCGTGAGGAAGCTGTCCAGGTCTTCTTTATTCACGACCGGCTCTCCTCCGCTGACGTTGTTGAGCTTGCCCTCTTTCATCCAAACTTCCAGTTCTCCCACCAGTTCGAACAGGTGGTCGAACCCGTTCACGATGAAGAGAATCTCTTGGTAATGGTTGATCTCGAAATACTGATTGATCACCCATTCAAGTTGGATCGGATATCTTTGGACGTCGGGCGAATGCAAGCAATACTCGATTTCGCCGACGGAGCTGAGCAGGCCGCTGCCGTAGACTTTCAGTTCGCCGCTGGGCTCCCGCATGAGCCCGAATTCGATCGTGAACCAGAAAAATCGAGCCATCGCTCGGATAATGCTGTCGAGTCGGCGGACCTTTTCGTCGTGATCCGAGATCGCGGAAACGATTTCGGCGGCGGTACGAGCGCACTCGCCGAAGCGGACTAAGGTGTCCGCGAACGCCTTGTCGGTGTGCATCGGCACGTGGCCCGCGATGTCGTGGAAGATGTCGGGCTCCGGCAGATAGTCGAGCTTGTCGAGTCGCCGGATGGTGATCGTTGTCGGAAAGTCCCGGTTTCGCAGGCAGTCAAAAAAGAGATAGCCAGGGACGTACCCGCTGACCGGCTTCGCGCTGAACCCGGTGAGCGGCCGAAGAAAGTTATTGACCTCCTCCAGGCGGGGCACGGCGTTTGGATCCAGACACAGTTGCTCGATTCCTTTGAGAAAGTGGCGATTGGCGTTTCGCTCCCAGAGCGGGACCATCCGAGAGAACAGCTGCCTCCAAGTCTCGTGATTCTCTTCGGAGTAGAGCTCGTATGGCTGCTCGATGTAGAGCCGACCATCGGCGCGCGCTTGCTCGATGAAGGGGGCCTCGGTGGTGGTCATGCCGATTCCCGCAGGAAGGCCGTGGCTAAAAGGGGCGTCAACTGATGCCATAAGTTCTCTCCGGACCCTTCTAGTTTACGATGAAAAGCCGCCGAGCTGCGAGGCTCGGCGGCTTTTTTCGGTCCCGGGGCGACGGAATTAGTACGAGAGTTGGGTGTCGGAGGACATCGACCGCAGGATTCCCGCCCAGATGATCAGGGCAAGGATCGAAACGCCCGCCGCAGGCAACGTCGCGTAATGCAGGTAGACAGCCCGGTTCAATCCTTGGCTGTATAGCACGTCGCGATACGTGGAGTCCATGATGTACCCGAAATATTGATAGCACTTGAAGCACGAGTAAGCGACCAGCGGCGCGGCCATCGCCCATTTGATCCAGCCCGGCTTGCCGTTGATCGTTTGGAGCCGCGCCCCAATCCAGAAAACGACAAAGGCCAGCATCATCGGCAATGCTGCGTGCAAGATGAGCTCGACCAGTTTGGCCGGTTGTCGATCGATATCGGCGATTAAGAGTGTGAAAAGTCCGTCCATGTGTTCATCCTCCCCGTTAGGGCTTCGTGGTCCGAGTCGTTGCAGGACTCGTGCCAAACCAGCCCCTGCACTGCCTTTAGAACGAAGAAACAGGCTTCCAGGTTCCTGGAGGCCTGTTCATTTTACCGGGCTGGACCGAAGTTACAGATCGTATCGCTTGGATCCCGAACCGCTGTCTGATCCGCCAGCGGCGATCCGCTTGACGAAGGTCATCAGCTCAACAGGGTTAAACGGCTTAGTGAGATACATATCGGCCCCGTAGTGATAGCCTTCGAAAACGTCCTTATCTTGGGCCTTCGCGGTGAGCATGATGACGGGAATGGACTCGGTCTCCGGTTCCCGACGCAGGCTCTTGAGAACTTCGAACCCATCCATGTAAGGCATCATCACGTCGAGCACAACAAGATCAGGCTTTTCAGCTTTGATTTTCTCGAGCCCCTCTTTGCCGTCATACGCGGTGACGACGTTGTATCCTTGTCGTTCCAAGTTCACTTGAATGAGGCGCACGATATTGCGCTCGTCGTCACAGACCAAAATCTTCAGGGCCATCGAGTTTTCCTTTACTCCTAGTACTCCGCGCGGATTAGTTCTGATGCTACCCCAACCGGGCTCGCGTGTCAACGCACTCCCGACCACAGGCTAGCGGCAGAGGTATCCTCCGGGCTCGATGAAGCTCTGTCGGTTTGTACTCCAGAGTGATCCGAGTGTTCCTCGGTCGGGCTTGTTTTTTGAAGACAACGTCTATGAGACGGACGGAGTGAAGGCCCTCGGCATCTATTCGCTCGACAAAGTCCGGTTCTTGGCGCCCTTACGTCAGCCCCCGACGGTGCGGATCTTCGATGCGAGTGAAGGCCGAAACGGCCATGCGCTTCACTATCACTACGCCAATCCGACCCGGATGGGCGGGCCGATGAGCGAATTTGACGTGCCTCCTTTCATCCGCAACCTGGAGTTCACCGTCCGAGTCGGCGTGGTGATGAAGGACGCCGGGGCTGAGATCGACGCTTCAGAGGCCTTTCCATTTATTCTTGGATTTGCCACGGTTTTGGGGTTCCAATGCACGGAGCATCTGGTCCAAGAGGTACGTCAGGGGCTTCATTGGGGTCGCTCTCGGGATTTCCCTCTGGTCGTGGGGCCGTTCTTGACGACTCCCGAAGAGCTTGAAGACAAGCACCGAGCCACAAGCGACGGCCGACTTTTCGAGTGGGGCTACACCCTGCGGGTGAATGGCGAAGAGATCGCCCACCAAAAAGTGACCATGGAGCATTCCTTTGAGTCGATGCTGGCTTACGCGAGCGCAGGGACCGAACTCCAAGTCGGCGACCTGATCGCAGGTCCCGAGTTGCCTCGGCCTGCTCTGCCCAGTACGACGTTGAAGCGATACTTGCAGCCCGGAGATACCTTGCAAGTCGGAGTGGAGCCGCTGGGCCTCTTGACGGTCAAAATAGTCTGAAAGATGGAGAGTAAGATTTCAGAAATGGCCAGCGGCAAGATGATGAACGACCTTTTGAGTCTGGTCGTCCGCGAAGTGGAGACCGATCAGGCCATGCAGAAGCTGATCGAAGCGGCCAGCGATTCGACCCGGAGCCGCAACGTCATGGTCGGATTGCTGGACGACGAAGAAGGCCGACTGGAGTTGGTTTACGGCCACGGGCCGGAGTGGTCGAGCAAGACCGAAGGCGAAGTCATTCCCATCACCAAGCACGAAGGAGCCGGAATTGTGGCCTATGTCGCCGCGACCGGACGCCCGTTTATGTCGGGCGACGTCTCCGACGACCCGCATTATCGCGACCTCTTCAAAACGAGCCAGAGCGAGATCGCGGTGCCGATCAACGATGCTCATGGCCGGCTGCGGGGCGTCTTGAACCTGGAATCGGACCGGCCCGACCACTACACGCAGGACGATTTGTGCCTAGCGCTCTCGATTTCGTCTCTGGCCTCGCTGGTCTTGGAACGCGAAGAGATGCGCCGCCGAGAAGAGGCTCTGATCCGGATCGGGAGCGCACTCGACCGAGCCTTGGATGAGGATGAACTGATCGATGCGCTGCTTGAGGTGGCGGGCGATGTCTTGCGATTTCAGGCCGTTTCGATCTTTTTGTACGACCCCGTTCAGGACCTCTTTATGCTCCGAGGGTCGGTCGGTCAGTTGAAGGATCTCGTGGGGCAGGTCGGATATGCGGCGGGAGAAGGTGTGACCGGCTCAGTCTGTGCCAGCGGCCAGAGCGTCTGCATCAACAATCCGCAGGCCGATGAACGCTGGCGCGGTCGATATCTGGAGCTCCCGAGCGAGACCATCGCAAGTTTCTTGGCGGTCGCCATCGTATACCGCGGCAAGAGCATCGGCGCGATCCGCGTGCTTCGTCGCGTGACGGACAACCCTTACCTCGACAACCATTTTACCGACGAAGATCAGCGGCTGCTAGACACGATCGCCGAACAGGTCGCCACCGGATTGGAGAATATTCGGGCGGTCCAGAAGCTGCTCCGCAGCGAACGGATGGTGGCTTGGGGCGAGCTGAGTGCCAAAAGCTCACATATGATCGGCAATCGGGTCTTTGCGCTACGTGGGGACGTCAACGAGCTTGGCCATATGCTCAAGGAGCGAGAGGTTCAGCGGGACACCCTCGTCGAGCTTCATCAGAGTCTAGAGATCAATCTCGTGCGAATCGAGGAGATCTTGCAAGATTTCCGCGACTTTTTGACCGCGACCAATATGACTCCGGTCACGACCGATCTGAATGCCCTCGTGCATGAATCGGCGACGGAGATTTTTCCGAGGCGAAGTCAGGTCCGGCTTGAATTTGATCTCGATCCCGAGTTGCCAAAGGTCAGTGCCGACCCGCGAAAACTCCGTCGAGCGATCAGCGAGCTCGTCGAAAACGCATTGAACTACTTCGAAGAAGGCCGGCTCAGAGTGGCCACTCGAAGGGCTCTCCCAGAGCAAGTTCAATCGGTCGGATTGCCCGCCAACAAAGCGTTTGTCGCGATCGAGATTCAAGACCAAGGTCCGGGAGTCAGCGCCGACAAGAAGGCGCAGATTTTTCAGCCGTTTTACAGCGGCCGGGTGAAAGGAATGGGGCTCGGCCTTTCGATCGTGAAGGGCATTGCCGAGGCCCATGGCGGCAACGTTTATGAGGCCGGCCAGGAAGGCGAAGGGGCAAACTTCGTGATCCTGTTGCCGGTGGCAGATCGTCACTAACGAGGGTAAGACAAAGAGCATGATGTCAAGAATCGGATGGCTAGGGGTGTTGCTATGTTGGGCAGTGGGGGTTTGGGCGACACCCCAAGCCGAGCCACCCCCGAAGCTCTATCGGAGCGAAGCGCTCAACCTCAGCTTTGCGATGGCGGCGGATTGGAAGCTGGAGCGGTCTCGCAATCAAAATCGAATATTGATCCCCTTGGCGGGCACTCGGGCGACGGCAACCGCTGATCTCTTTGAGACCGATTTTCGCCAAACCGCCGAGGATTGGCAGCGAATTCAACAAACGGTCAATGAACAGCTCCAACGGACCGTCGAACGCCAATGGACGGAAGAGTTGCTGGGTGTGCCGCTCTTGATGACCCGAATCAGCTACCTGCAAGGCGGCCAAGAGACGACGACGCTGATCGGCCTCCTCTACAGCGCGACCCGGATGAAGCTCCATTTTCGATTGACCGCCCCTTCGGAGCAGTTCTCTGAAGTCGAACAGGCCTGGCGTGGGGCGCTACTTTCGATTCGGACGATATCTGGGACGTCTTTAACCCCAGAAAATCCCGAACAGGCCCTGCCGACGCAGCCCAAGGTGGTCCCGCCGTCGAAAGCCCGACCACCCCTCGTTCTCAAGACTGAGGCCGAACTGCGCCGAGAGCGCGCGACGATGGGACCCGTTCGAGTGAGCCTGGTGGTTTCAACTCGCAACGTCCTCTTGGCGATGGCTCAGGGATTCGCCGCGACCCTCCAGAACGATCAAGTGACGATCACCCACCCGCAGCTCAAAGGCCAAGTGATCGTCACGGTGAATGCGCTCATCGACTCACCTCGACCCGAGCGAGCCTTAGCGACCCAAGCCGCCGAAAGCCTGAGCCAATTTTCCCAGGTTAAGCAGCGGCGGGATGAGCTTGGAAAAGTCTCCAAGGCGGGCGCCCTGGTGGCTTGGACTCGGCGAGAGGGCTCTTCGGGCCCAGAACAGCTCGTGATCTGGGACGCCGTCGGGACCAAAGACGAGCATTATTGGACGCTGCAGTATCGGTCAGCCGATGCCAGTGCCTGGGCGCAAGACGAGAAGATTCTTCGGCAACTCTTGGACTCGTTGGTGGCTGGCTTGGCGCCATGATCCCGACTCGGGTCGTATGCGTCAGCACGTCGAGCCCGTTGACCAGTGTGGCCCTTTGGAGAGACGGCGAGTGCGCATGGTCGCATCGAGAAGAGGCTCGCCAAAACGCCAGCCAAAAGGCGCTGGAGTCGATCCAAAACGGTCTCAGCTCGATCGGCCTGAGTCTGGCCGACCTCGAAGGCATCGTCGTGGATCGAGGCCCCGGCAGCTTTACTGGCACCAAGGTCGGTGTTGTCATCGCCAAGGTTTTGGCGAGCGAACTGAACATCCCCGTCGCCGGAGTGCTGAGCTTCGACCTGATGGGTCCGGAGGGACCTTGGGCGATCCCCGTTCGACGGGGAGTTTATTGTCGGCGTGATGCCCCGGGGTCGGAGTGGAGGCTCGTGGCCGCCGACGAGCTCGGCGCCGCGCGGGGGTATGGGCCGGATTTTCCGGAGCCGACGTATCCCGACGCTGCAAAGTGGGATCCAAATCGAGACCACCCCCGCTGGGCAACCTGGGCCGAGCTCCAAGCCGAGTACGTTCTTCCCCCCAGCATCACACCGCCGAAAAAACCTTATCGGGAGATGGCCTAGTTTGGATTGGGGCGCCCTGATGAACCACCTGGTGGCGGGTCAGCCGCTTCGCTCGATGACGACTTTGAAGGCGGGCGGGCCCGCCGAGTGGTTTGCGGTCGCGCCGACCAAAGGGATCCTCGCCGAGCTAAGTCGCGCTGCGCACCAGGGAAAAATCCCTCTGACGATTTTAGGTTGGGGGAGCAACCTCTTGCCAGCGGATGCCGGGGTGCGCGGACTTGTGGTCTGGAATCGCGCCCGGAAAATGGTGATCTCTCGAACCGGCGAGGTGGAGTTCGACACCGGGTGCGGCTTTCAAGATGTCTTTTTGCGGTGTGCTCAGGCGGGTCTTCGGGGGCTGGAGTATGCGGTGGGGATCCCCGGGACTCTCGGCGGGGCGCTCGTCAGCAATGCGGGAGCCTATCGAAGCCAGGTCAGCGAGTTCATCACCGAGCTTGAGGTGATCGAGGAGGGCGAACTGAAGTGGGTCCCACCCAGCCATCTTCAGTTTTCCTATCGCGATTCGATCTTGCGGCGACCGGTTCCTCCACCCTTGGTCGTGCTGTCGGTCCGCATGCAACTCCCGGCGGGCGACCCCCACGCGATTTATGCCGAGGCCCGGGACTATCAGCGCCAGCGAATCAGCAAGCAGCCGCCTCCGGCCTCGGCGGGGAGCTTTTTCAAAAACGTCAATGACCCCGACCTGGCTCATCGACTTCCCTCTTTACCGCCCGCTCTTCGAGAAGCCGGAGTTGTGCCGAGTGGTTATCTCATCCAAGAAGCCGGGCTCCAGGGCTATCGACACGAGGGAGCGATGCTGAGCCGGCGGCACGCGAATTTTATTGTCAACACCGGCTCGGCCTCGGCCACGGCGATCCGTCAATTGGCCGACATCGCAAAGACAACGGTCCGAGGTCAGTTCGGAGTGGAGCTGGAAGAAGAGGTCCTCATGATCGGGGATTGGACCGGCTACCAACCCGCGACGTTCATGCCTTAGGCTCGGTAAGATGCTCGCATCGAGGCGGATTCGCCTCAGTTGGAGGATGTTCATGCGAGCAAAATGGTTCTTTGTGGCTTTGGTTCTTTCGATCTTTGCGATGGCGGCGGCCGCGCCGCGCCGACTCAATAACTTCGAGTCGCTGATGAAGAGCCTTCAGTCAGGACATATCGTCAAGGTGGTCATTGAATACGGCAAGTGCAAGCTCGAGATCGACGGCCAAGCGCAACCCGCGCCCGAAGCGATCGGAGGAGTGAAGTTCGAGCCTTGGGAGTATTTCGCCAAAGGAGTCGTTCGCAACGACAAGGCCTATGTGGTCAGTAGCGAGACCGTCTTGATCAGTAGTGCCCGCTACGGCCACGTGTACAACTACGTCCGTGTCCGGATTTACGAGGATCAGACCGTCGAAATCACCGCCAAGTACCTGAAGACGGGATCGTTCGAAGTCGTGATGGACGAGACCTTTCGAGGGACGATCTCGACAGGCAAGGACAAGAACGGCGTTCACCTTTGGCAGCAATAGGCACCCGGGCCGCACGGAAAGTATAGGTTTTCGCACTTTTTCGATCTTTAAGGGGTCGAAACCTGCGGCCTGAGAAAACGAATCCCGACTGAAAAGAATACGGGAGGATGCCCGTGTGTTCTCCCGATGTCCAGTCAGGAGCGCCCGACCACCAAGGATGGCCGAGCGGGTGTGAACATGCGAAAAAATGGCTTTACGTTGCTCGAACTACTGATCGTCGTTTCGATTCTTGCGATCTTGATGGCGATCCTACTCCCAGTTTTTGTCATCGCCAAATCCAAGGCCCGGCAAATGAGCTGTCTGGCGAACCTGAAGCAACTTTCAGGCGGACTGATCATGTATCAAGGCGACTGGAGCGACCAGTTTCCGGGAGCGGCTCTCGCGGGAGCCTGCCCTGGGTCGTTGCCAAGCTCCTTTGCCCCTTGGGCGAGTGGATTTCATCGGACTCAAGAAGCTCAGTGGGTGCCTTGCAACCGCGTCTTGACCGACCTGTCGAATCCGAACTCCCCGGTTCACCCCGACTGGGCCCAAAAGGGGCCTGCTCAGGGGGTGATTTACCCGTACTTGAAGGAGACTCGGGTGTATCTGAGCCCCACAGAAACTCGCCCCGAGAAGCTCCTGAGCTATTCGATGAACGGGGCGGCAGACTTCATCCCGGCGGCGATGGTCGAGCGGCCATCGGGGTTCGTGGTCTTGATCCACGAGCAACGGACGCTGAACGACGGCTACTATTGGCCAGCAGGCGACTGCCCGACAACAAGCCACTCGGGAGGTGCGAACTTCGGGTTCTATGACGGCCGAGCGAAGTGGATTCGAGCGAATGTTCAGACGCCTCAATACTGGCAGTGCGGCTCGGCGATCCCGAGGGACTATTACTGCCCCAAAATTCCGTTCCCCGAGGCGCCCTTCATGACGATCAACGGGTTTTGCACCGGCAACCCGAGCTGAAGCCGGTCCCGAATTCAGCCACAATAGGTCGGGATGGCGAGTCAGTTCGGGACTTTGTTTCGGATCAGCACATGGGGCGAATCGCATGGAGGTGCGGTGGGCGTGGTCGTCGACGGCTGCCCGCCGGGCCTCCCGATCTCGGTGGACGAGATTCAAACCGAGCTCGACCGTCGTCGCCCCGGCCAGAGTCGGATCGTCACCCAGCGCAAAGAAGCTGATCGCGTCGAAATCCTCTCGGGGGTCTTTGACGGAGTGACGACCGGGACCCCGATCTCGATGCTCGTCTGGAACCAGGACGCACGCTCGGGCGATTACGACGAGATGCGCACGAAGTATCGACCAAGCCACGCCGACTTCACCTACGACGCCAAGTACGGGGTTCGAGATTGGCGCGGAGGCGGGCGATCGAGTGCCCGGGAGACCGTCGGACGAGTCGCGGCGGGGGCCCTCGCCCAGGCTCTATTGCGCCGAGATTTTGGAGTCGAAATTGTGGCTTGGGTGGAGTCGGTCCAGTCGATTCGCGCTGAGGTCGACGCCCTCTCGGTGACCCGCTCCGAGGTCGATCAAAACATGGTCCGATGCCCCATCCCCGAGGTGGCTACGGAGATGCAGGCCCTCATCGAATCCGTCCGCAAGCAAGGTGACTCGGTCGGAGGTGTGGTGGGTGCGGTCGCTCGGGGCGTCCCCGCGGGCTGGGGCGAGCCGGTCTTCGACCGGTTAGAAGCCGATTTGGCCAAGGCATTGCTCAGCCTGCCGGCTTGCAAAGGATTTGAGTCCGGGAGCGGATTCGCCGGGACCCTTCTGCGGGGCTCCGAACACAACGATCCGTTTCGGGCGTCCGAGGGCGAAGTGTTCACGCCAACGAACTCCTCGGGCGGCATCCAAGGAGGCATTAGCAACGGGATGCCGATCTTGGTCCGAGCGGCCTTTAAGCCAGTCGCGACGATTTTGGCCGAACAGCAGACCGTCACGACCTCGCGCGAGAATACGACGCTCAAGGGGCGAGGGCGGCACGACCCGTGCGTACTGCCGCGAGCGGTGCCGATGGTCGAGGCGATGATGGCTCTGGTTTTGGTCGATCATGCGCTACGTCAACGAGCCCTTGGGATTGGACGGAGAGGCTCGATCTAAGCAGAGATCGAGGATGTTCTCGCGACGCCCGAACTCGGGGTAAACTTCTGTTTACTTTTGCGCCCCAATTTGGCTCGTGGGCTGCGCGGATGCGCATCCCCTTGGGCTTTGGGGTCGCTCCTTTTGAAGAGGACCGATGACCATGACGTCGATGACCAGCACGAAATCCCCGATCAACCTCGAACACCCCACTACGATCTACAAGAATCTGCCGATTGCCGAACTTGTCGAACACGCTCTGCGCGATGGCGATCAGCTTGCGGCGAACGGTGCGTTGGTCGCACGAACCGGTAAATACACGGGCCGAACTCCAAAGGACAAAGCCGTGGTTCGAGAGCCGTCGAGCGAAGCCCACATCTGGTGGGAGAACAACGCCGAGATGTCGCCGGAGACGTTTGGCAAGCTCCTCGTCAAGGCGAACGAGTACGTCAAAGGCAAGACGCTGTATCAGATCGACACGTACGGCGGGGCCGACCCTGAGCATCGAATCAAGGTTCGATTCTTAGTTGAGCGCCCGTATCACGCGCTCTTCATCAAGCAGCTCCTCATTCGACCGACGGCCGAAGAGCTGGCAACTTTTGAGCCGGAGTGGACGGTCGTGGACCTCTGCCATCTCACCGCCGATCCTGCTACGGATGGCACCCGGAGCGAGGCTTCGATTGCGCTGAATTTCGGCGAAAAAACGGTCTTGATCATGGGCACGCAATACGCGGGCGAGATGAAAAAGTCGGTCTTTACGATTCTGAACTACCTCTTGCCTCTCAAGGGCATTCTCAGCATGCACTGCTCGGCCAATATCGGCCCCGATGGGGATACGGCCCTGTTCTTCGGCTTGTCGGGGACCGGAAAAACGACCCTCAGCGCCGACAAGGAGCGAAAGCTCATCGGCGATGACGAACATGGCTGGACCAGCAAGGGCGTCTTTAACTTCGAAGGCGGATGCTATGCGAAGTGCATCAAGCTGAGCAAAGAAGGCGAGCCAGAAATTTGGAATGCGATTCGATTTGGCTCGGTTCTGGAGAACGTCATCATGGACGACCGGCGAATCCCAGACTACGACGATGCTTCGTTGACCGAGAACACCCGATGCGCCTATCCGGTGAACTACATCGAGAATTCGATCGAGCCGAGCGTGGGCGGCCATCCGAAGAACATCGCCTTTTTGACCTGCGACGCATCGGGCGTCCTGCCTCCGATCAGCCGTCTCACCCCCGAGCAAGCGATGTATCACTTTTTGAACGGCTACACCGCGAAGGTGGCCGGGACCGAGGCCGGGGTCACCGAACCTCAAGTCACGTTTTCGACCTGCTTTGGCGCACCGTTCCTTCCGCTTCGACCGAAGGTTTATGCGGAGCTGCTCGGCAAGATGATTTCGGAGCACGGGAGCCAAGTTTGGTTGATTAACACCGGCTGGTCTGGAGGGCCTTACGGCGTCGGATCGCGAATGAAACTGGCCTACACTCGGGCGATGATCAACGCCGCTTTCAGTGGCAAGCTCGACAACGTCCCGTTCGAGACCGACCCCATCTTTGGCCTTTCGGTGCCGACCAGTTGCCCGAACGTGCCGAGCGAGATTTTGATGCCGCGCAACACCTGGGCCGATCCGGATGCCTACGATAAGAAGGCTCAGGAGCTGTTCGAGATGTTCGAAAATAACTACAAGAAGTTCGCCTAAGATTCGGCGCGGCAGGTCACGCCCAGGAGCCTCTAAAGGGGTTGCAGGGCTTTCCTCGTTTTTCTAGGGTGATCCATTCGGGCCCGGGATGTGGAACGACCTCTTCGAGGGTTCTCGAACGATGACCATTACTGCCCGATCCCTGCGAATTCTTTGGACTCTGAGCCTGCTCGGTGTCGTCGCGATGAGCTTTGGCTTTATCAAAGACAAGCCGGAGGGGGCCAAGTTCGCCCCGAACCAGACCGAAGAGGAAGTCGCCGCCCAGCAGGCCCACCAGGCCACCCTGAGCGAGCAAAACGCCATCGATTACGAAGGCCAGGCCGAAGGGACCCCGGAGGGAACGTCCGAATCGGATGCGGCCGCCGCTCTCCAGAGCGCCGAGCAAGCCCGGGACTCGCAGAAAGAGTCCGATGAAGAGGCGAAGCGCGTGCTGGCGGTCGCCCAAAAAGCTCAATCCGCCGGCCCCTCCGGGGGATTTTCTTGGACCTGGATTCTCTTTGGAGCCCTCGGCTTTGGCGTCGTGCTGGGGGTGCGCTCGTACGCGAACCGAGTGGTCCCAGTGATGCCCGAGTCGACCGCCAAAGCTTCTCGTCCGCCCGCTGATCAGACGCAACCGAAGAAGTACACCTGGTAACTCCTGGATTCTCCGGATTGGGGCCGCTCTTCCGATTCAATTCGGGAGGGCGGCCTAGGTCTTTGGGCCCGGTGTCCGGCTCGCAAAGTCCCCCGTTTGAGCCTAGGGCTCAAATCATAAACAAATTATTTCAAAAATTTTTCTCAAAATCCTTGTTTTGAGCCCTGGGGTGTTGTACGATGATCTCGAACAGCCCGCAAAATGATGGGCTGGGTACGAGGAGAGAAGAATGAGGCAATTTTGCAGATTCGCAATGATGACCGTCCTGCCGCTGATGTTGGCAGCGACTTCTTGGGCACAGTTCGCGATCGCTCCTGGGTCGGTCGGGATCATCGATCACGGGACCTATGCGGTCGGCGCGGCGGGGGGCGGACCCGCCTTTGATCCGAACGGGTTCATGACCAACCCCGGCGGCGGATATCCCACCGTCGGCGCCACGAACAGCTTGAATAGCGTCGGCCCGGCTGGAATCAATCCCCCAGGGCTGAACCTGGCGACGGCCCCCGCCCCGGGTCCTCCGGCCTTTGGCGGAGCTCGGACCACGATGTCGGCGCGAGGTGGCGGTCGAGCCGGGCTTTGGTGGAGCCGGAATTGGGTTCGCGATAACCCGGCCAACGAAGGGTTTGGAAGCTACAACATCTCGGGGGGAGATGTGACTTTCAACAACGTCTCTGGGTTCAACATCTTTGGTCGAGCCGGCGTCTATATGCCGTTCACGGGGTTCATCAACCAGGCTGGAGCAGGCGGCAACGCTTATCTGGCGTCTTCGCTGCTCGCTCGGTTCACGATCCGAAACGGTGGCGGCGGCGTGGTTCAAGACTTCTTCTTGGGCAGCTTGTTGCGAACGGACGGGACGGGGCCCCGCGTGGACCAGGTCTTGCTCGATGGCGCGACGGTCGCAGGGGCCTATAACCCGATCGGGTTCCAGACCTATGTTGCCAATGCCGTGGGTCAATCGACCACGTTCCAAGGCTATGGCATCGCCTTGCAAAACGTTCTGATTCCGGCGGGTGGCTCGCTGACGGTCTTGGGCCGATGGACGCTCCTGGCTGATCCCGAGAGCGGCGTGGACTACGAAGATCTTTATGGCAACGATCCAACGGTTCTGGCGAACATGCCGGACTTTGGATACAACCCGGTGCCTGAGCCGGCGACGATGACCGCGCTGGGCCTGGGCTTGGTCGCCTTGATCCGCAAGCGCCGAGCCCAGAAAGCCTAAAGTTTCCTCCCGCAAAGAGACGAGGCGAGAGAGGAGAGACCCTGGGGCCATCGCAAGGTGGCCCCTTTCTTTTTGGCTCGGGCTTGGCGTATAAGGAAGAAAGATGAGACTCAGGGGCATCCTCGGTGTTTTGGGCGGGATAATCCTGCTGACCGGTTGCGGCCCTTCTGACTCAGCGAAGCTGGCACCTCTGCCACTCCCAGAGCGGCCGCAATACGACAATCCGAAGCCCGAGCCCTGGGCGGTCGCTTGTCGCGACTTTGATCAGCCCGAACCAGCTTTACTCGCGAGCGGTCATCTGGCGCTCCGGATCGGACGCGATGGATTCCCAAAACGAGGCATCGTGCTGGCCGACGATTACGACCTGGGGCCGGAAGAAAAGCTCCGGTTTGATCGCCCGAATCCGCTCCCCGCCGAATGGATGATCGATGGAAAGCCGCTCAACCCAACCCAGATTCGCGATTACATTCAGCGCCTCGACTTTCGAACCGGAGTTCTATCGACCGAGTTCCGGGTCGATCGCCTGAAGCTTGGCATCGAATGGGTCACCTCGTCGCGACTCGAACGACAAGTCGCGGCCCGAGCCTGGGTCGAAGGGGATCTGGATCGAGTCGAGATTCGGGTGACTCCCCAAGGAGATTGGGAGGACCTTCCTTGGATCATGACGCCGACCGAGAGTCGGTACAAAACTCGACGAGAATGGGGGTGGTATTTCTCCTTCGGCAAGCCCCAAGCTTGGCGAAAAGTGGTCGATGCTGCGATCTCGGTGAAAGAATCAGAGCGTTCCCTCGAACCGGTCAAATGGCATCGAACCGTCGATGCATTCTTTAGTGCCGCGAAGTTCGATAACCAAAATGCCACAAAGGGCGATATCGAGATTGATGGACCGGTCGAAGATCAACAAGCCATCCGATCGATGTTGTACTATCTGCGGACAGGAATTCCGCGAGGATGGGTCGGCCCTGGTCCGTTTGGCCTTTCGAACTCGACCTACTTTGGTCATGTTTTTTGGGATGCAGACGTTTGGATGTACCCGACCGTGGCCCTGGTGTACCCTGGCTTGGCTTCACGAATTTCGCGCTATCGAGAGCGCTTGATGGAAGAGTATGAAAGAAACTATCAAGAGTGGTACACCGCGAAGTTTGGAAAGCCACCTGAAAAACGCGGATTGATGGTTCCGTGGGAATCGTCATGGAGTGGTCGAGAGACCGTCCCCGGACCATCTCGCAAACAACATCACATCACGGGGTCCGTTGTCTGGATGCTTGACCTGGCGCGGCAACTGCGGACCGATCCAGATTCGCCTTCAGCCGAATCCTCTCGTCGGTTCCGATTTGGGGCCGCAGAATTCTATAAAAATCGTAGCATCCCGGGACCCGAAGGGCGTGAAATTCACGACACGATGTCGCCGGACGAATTTCATATTGGTAATAACGATCTCTTTACAAATATCCTCGCCGAACGAGCGATGAACTTTGGTCGACGAGAGTTCCCAGTACGCTTTAAGCGGCCCCGCGATGAGACAACTTTTCTGACTTATGACGACGACCCTTTGCGCAAAGGATATAAGCAAGCGGCCGCGCTGCTCGCGGTCTTTCCTTTGCAAGATCCCGAAGTTGAAAAAGAGGCTCGGCTCATGATGGAACGTTACGCAGACAAAGTCATTGACAACGGCCCGGCAATGACTCATTCGATTCATGCGACCATCTGGGCCCGATTGGGGGAAACAGGAAAAGCTTATGAGGAATGGTCTCGAAGCTGGAAGCCCTACACCCGTCATCCTTTGCTTCTTTTTAGTGAGAAGCGCCGACGCACCGAGACCTACTTCTTAACCGGAGCGGGAGGCAGCCTTCAGACTGTTCTGTACGGCTTTGCGGGCATTCGTATCTCGGAAGAAGAACCGCAAGAAGTGGCCTGGAAAGAGCGGCTTAGGCCGGGACCGTGGATCAGCATCCAGCCGAACTTACCTCGGACCTGGAGGTCGATCACATTGCATCACATCTACGCTGGAAGCAAGGTTTTTTCATTCAAAATTTCGCACGAAGGAGTTCAAGTTTTGAACTCGCAACGTTAACCTGGAGGACTCCCTAATACTATGCCAACTGTTATTTTGACGATTGATTGTGAAGCAGCTCAACACGATCGCTGCTTTACTGGTGATCTCATTCGCGTCTGCGAAGATGAGTTTGTCCCAGCAACTTGGATGATTCATTCCAGTTTGAAAGACCCAACTGCCAACACGAATCTTTATTACCATGAGTACTTCCACAAGATTCCGAATTGGCATGAGATCGGAATGAAGGTCGCTTTTGAAAATGAGCGAGGCTACCTCGAAGATCCCAAAGAGCGCGGGAATGTGATTCGCGTGGCCAAAGATGCGCTCAAAAGCCACTTAGCAAAGGTTACAAGTTTCCGCGCGGCCGCGTTTGCACTCTTGCCGACGGATATTCCTTACCTGGAAGATGTGGGGATTTTGGTGGATGCGTCGGTGGTGCCGGATGCCGAGTATAAGATGTTTGTCGATTGGGCGGGTGCGCCACGCGAGCCGTATCATAGCCATAAAGAGGATCTCAAGCAAGCGGGCGACAACAAGATGTTGCACGTTCCGATGGCCACTCATCAAGGCCTGCATGGATATTTGGACAAAGGCTTTGATGCTTTGGTGCCGCTTTTTGAGGCCAATCTGAAGAACGAGACGATCTGTTTAGGCGCGAGGGACTATCACGATTCGGTCGAAGATTTGCGCAAGACGATTCAGTTTTTCCGCAAGCATGGCGCGCACTTTACGACCCTGACTCAGTGCGCAAGCGAACACTTCGAACACGAGGTCGCGCGAGCCTAGCCCCGGGAGGCAAGGGGTCTTCCCGAGTGCCCCATAGTCGGTTGGTGGAACTGCCAGTCGATTTCGGGGTGCTTGGATTTGAGGATTTCTGCCAAACGCAGCATGCCGGGGTTTTCGGTTGCAAAATGCCCAGCCGCGAGGATCGGAAAGTCCGCCCATCCCGCCTCGACACTGACATGATGCTTCACCTCGCCGGTCAAAAAGGCGTCCGCGCCCGCAGCTTGGGCAGACCGCCATTCACCGTCGGCGGCTCCACCGATCACCGCAACCCGTTGGATGACCTTTTGCGGATCGCCCCAGACCAGGATGGGGTGGCCGAGCCTGGACTCAACTTCTCGCGACCACTCGTTCAGCGGAGCAGGATCGATCGATCCGATTCGGCCGAGCGGGACTTGCGGTTCTGGCTGCAACACCATCCAGTCAAAAGCCGGCTCCTCGTACGGGTGAGTGGCTCGTAAGGCGGCTTCGCAGGCTGCCTGATGACGTGCCGGAACTCGCATCTCGATTCGGCATTCGGCGACATGTTCGACCCGGCCAGGCTCGCCCACAGCCGGTCGGCTTTGGTGGCTGCCACGAAAAGTGCCCGTTCCTGGACTGAGAAATGCGCATCGCTCGTATTCCCCGATTTTTCCCGCGCCCGCCTCGTGCAGTGCCTCGATCACGGCTTCGGCTGAGGCTTCGGGAACAAAGGTGACCAGTTTGAGCTGGTCACACGTCGGTGCTGGACCGAAGGGGTGAATGTCGGTCAAGCCGAGGCGTTCGGCGAGCACATCGTTGATCCCACCGGGTGCGCAGTCCCAATTGGTGTGGGCAGCGAGACTGGCGCATCCAAGTCGGGCGAGTCGCAGCGCGAGTTCGCCCATCGGCTCTCGGGAGGTGATTTTCGCCCATGGATCCCAGATGAGGGGATGATGGGTCAAGAGAAGCTGAGCGCTCGCTTTTTCGACGGTTTCGACCGAGTCCGGCGAGACGTCGAGGGCGACGACGGCCCGGCTCACGGCCGCCGCAGGGTCGCCGAGCTGAAGGCCGATTCGATCCCACTCGAAGGCGAATTCAGGCGGCGCGGCTTGATGGAGAGACCGGAGGACGTCGGCGACGCTCGTCATGCCGAAGATTTTAGCTGGGTTTGGGCCCCTCTTGAGGGATCGGGGCCCAAACGTCAAGATTGCGAGTTTAGTTTTCGACCGGAAGGGTCGTGGCTCGCGTAATTTTGTCGCCTCTTCGCAGCGCATCCACGACGGCAAAGCCGGTTTCGACCGCGCCAAAGACCACGTAATTCCCGTCGAGCGAAGGCGCAGGCTCGAGACACAAATAAACCTGGCTTCCGGCGCTGTTCAGCTCTTGGCTTCGGGCCATGCCGAGGGCGTATTTTTCGTGCTGGAGCGGATTAGCTTCAAAATCGATCGTGTAGCCGGGCCCGCCGGAACCGATTCGCGGATCGTCGAGCGGCAGGGTCTTCGTCTGTGGATCGCCCCATTGAATCACGAATCCGGGCTCATATCGGTGCATCACGATGCCGTCGTAAAATCGGGAGTTAACGAGGCTGACGAGGTTGGCACAGTGATTAGGTGCTTCGTCAGGGCGAAGTTCCAGGACAAATTCTCCTCGGCCTTCGACTTCCCATCGAACTCGAGCATTGGCCACCACGGGGACCTCTAGGGTCACCTGTTGCGTGGGGTCTTGATCGCTCTTGGCGACGACCGTGAACGTGCCGGTCCTGTTCGGCGCGGTGTAAACGCCGTCGGCGGTGATCGTCCCAGCGTCGGTGCCTTCGACCGAATAGTTCACATCGGTGTTCGGCGAGCCGCTCACAATGGCATTGAGGCGGAAACGGCTCTTCGGAATGATGACCGGCAGATCGGTCTGTTCCCAACTGATCGTGATTCCGGCGCCGCCGCCGGCCACTTGGATCGACGCAGTTCCGACCGCGTTGCGATCGGCGACGCTTTGGGCCTGGATCGTCGTGGTGCCAGCTTGAGACCCGGCCGTAAAGAGGCCATCGGCCGTGATGGTGCCGCTGCCCGAAAGCACACTCCATTCAACCCGGCGATTGCCCGAGCCGATGACAGTCGCGACGAACTGCTGAGTCTGACCGGTTCCGAGCGTGGTGACGTTTGGATTCACGATCACGGACACGTTCGACTTCCCTTCCCCTGCGCAACCTGCGAGAATCCCGAGGCCGATCGCCGCAAGCGCGGCCATTCCAACGATGACGAGCCAACCCTTTTTCATTCCTGGTAGTTCTACCACCTTCTCAGTATCGGTCGTTTGGCGGGCCGACCTCAACCGCACAGCCGAGCCTATTTTTGGGCCATGGATCGTGGCTTGAGGAACTCCAGGAATTCGCTTTCGCTCCGGGTGAATGCCGTGATGCGCTCCACGCTGCCGTCGGGATTCACGATGACGTAGACGGGCAGGGTCGACTGGTTCGTCAGCTTGAGCTGAAGCTTTTGATTGGCTTCGTCTTCGGGCGTAAAGCGGTCGGTGTAGAGGTGCGCGAGGACGTATTGGTCCATGGCAGCGCGAATCTCGGGCCGGGTGAACATATTGTCCTCCATCCAACGACAGTTCGTGCAGGTGACGCCGGTGAAGTTTAAGAAAATGGGCCGATTTTGAGCTTGTGCGGCCTTTTTGGCTTCTTCAAAGGACTCGATCCATGAGATCGCGCCCGCGACCATCGTCGGCTGGCCCCCTTCTTTTGATTTGAACGGATAAGGCTGAGGCGGCAAGAACGAGCTCAATTCGCCGAGGGGGCGTCCCTGGATTCCGGCCAGACAGTAGCCCGCGATTGCGATCGTCGCGACGCCAAAGCCCCGCCGGAGCCAGCCGAGCTTGGCAGAGTCCGACTCATGGCCGAGTCGAATCCACCCCAGAAGGTAGAGGCCCGCCAACAGGAACGTGGCCGCCCAGATCGCGAGAAAGACCGGTCGAGTAAGAATGCCAAGTTGAAAGACCAAGTCGGTGTTCGAGAGGAACTTGAGCGCGGCCGCGATCTCGATGAACCCCATGAAGGCTTTGGTGGTCGAAAGCCAGGACCCGGACTTCGGCAGCTTGGCCAAAGCGCTCGGGAACAAGGCAAGCAGGAAAAATGGCAAGGCGAATGCGGTCGAAAAAGCGAGCATGCCGAGGGTTGGATAGAGGTATTCCCCATTGGCGGCGGCAGCCAAGATCGTCCCGACGAACGGGACGGTGCATGTGAAGCTCGTGAGGCTAAATGTGAGGCCCATTAAGATGGCGCCAATAAACGAGGTCGCTTTGCCTTTTGAGCCGACTTTATTGACAAAGCCCGAGGGGAGCTTGATCTCGAAAAGACCAAACAAGTTCGCTGCGAGCACCAAGAACAGCAATGCCAGGGCCAAGTTGACCCAAGGGTTGGTGGCAAGACGGTTGATCCCGGTGGCCCCGAAGAGGATGGTCATCAGGAGCCCGATGCCGGTGAAGGTCCCGATGATGCCGAGGCAGTACGACGAAGCGCCGCCGTAGTTTGGCTTGGTCTTACCTTGGGCATCGGGAGTCCCTTGCTTGCTAAAGAAGCTGACGGTGATCGGGATCATCGGAAAGACACAAGGTGTGAGCAGCGCAAGTAGCCCCATCGAAAACGCAAAAAGCATGAAGGGCAGGATGCCCTGCCCTTCTTTTTCTTTCACTTTGCTCGCGAAGTCGTCAGCTGCCGAGCCGCTCGTCGGGGGTGGGCTCGCTCCGCTGGTGGTTTTGCCGGCTGCGGCCTGAGATTCTCCGTCTTTCTTGGGCTGGTCGGGCACCTTCAGCATCGGCTTGATCCGATCCGCACGGGCCTTGCCGGGGCTCACGGTGAATGAGACATTGATCTCTTGTCGACGGGGCAGATCGCAGGTCGTGTCGTCGCAGGCTTGGCTGGTGACTCGGGTCGTGACTTGGACTTTGCCTTTGGCGTTGGCAGCCACTTGGACGGGGAGAGCAAAAACCGTTTCGCCTTCGAAAAGCCCGACTTCGATGCCAAAATTGGGGTCTTGCTTGATGATCGGCGTGGGCTGAAGAATCTTGCCGTTGGCCACCAAAGCAGTGCCTTTGAGGATCTCAAACAAGGTGGCTTGCGGACCGCCAGTTTGGCCCACTTGGTAGATATGCCACGTCGGATCGACTTTGACGGTGAAGCGAAGCTGAGCGGATTCACCAGCCCGAACATCTTTGGGATAGAGCTCGGCTTTCCAAGTGTAAGGTGCTTTGGGCTGCGCCGAGACCAGGCTCGGAATCAAAATCAAAAACAGCGCCCATAGGGACGCCCACTGCCAACGATTGAACAAGACCATCTTCCTCATTGAAATTACGCCGAATGGTGTCAAATTTCTCCCCTCATTCTAACTGAATTCAACAGGCAGATGGCGACTGGGCTCGGTGGGCTCGTGCAAAAATGGCAAGATGCGAGCCGAGATCGTGAGCATCGGGACCGAGCTTCTCCTTGGGCAGATTGTGGATACCAATGCGGCCCACCTCGCGGAGGAATTCGCTTCGATCGGGCTGAGCTGTACTCACCGGCAGACGGTCGGCGACAATCTCGGTCGTCTGGTCGCCGCGCTTCAATTGGCTTTGGACCGCGCCGACCTGGTGGTGGCGATCGGAGGGTTGGGACCGACTCAGGATGACCTCACCCGGCATGCGCTGGCTGAGGTTTCCGGGCAAACTTTGGTCCTGGATTCCCGACTGGAAGCCGAGCTTCGACTTCTCTTTGCGTCGCGAAACTTGGCTTGGGTCGATTCGCAGCTCAGCCAAGCGATGCGGCCGGTCGAGTCCGAATCACTCCCAAATCCGAATGGGACCGCCCCCGGACTTTGGATCCCCGTCGGCTCTGAGAAGGTCCTCATTGCCCTTCCCGGACCGCCCCGGGAATGCCTACCGATGTGGACCGAGCAAGTCGTCCCCCGGCTAGCAGTCCGCTTGGGGAAAGGGGTCATCCATTCGGTCACGGTTCGCACCTGTGGGATCGGCGAGGCGGTCCTGGCTGAAAAGATCGTCGATCTTTTGGAAGGAGTCGACCCCACCGTGGCCCCCTACGCCAAACCCGCCGAGGTCCATCTGCGAATCACGACCGCCGCGGCCTCGCCGGCCGTTGCTCAAGAGAAAATTGAACCCGTTTTGAATCAGTTGCGGGAGCGAGTCGGGGAGTTCATCTATGAGATTGGGACCCGCACACTTCAGGAAGTTTTGATCGACGAGTTGCGGGATCGTCGCCAAACGTTGTCGGTCGCCGAGAGCTGCACCGGCGGGGGGTTAGGGGCCCGCCTCACTCAGGTGCCCGGCTCGAGCGACGTTCTGATGGGCGGCGTGATCACATACACCAATCGGCTCAAGACTCAACTGCTCGGAGTGTCGGAATCGATCCTGGATTCGGTAGGAGCAGTCAGCCCCGAGTGCGCCGAGGCGATGGCGGTCGGCGCGAAAGATCGTCTTCAGACCGACTGGGCGCTCAGCATCACCGGGATCGCCGGTCCCGGCGGCGCGACCCCGGAAAAGCCGGTGGGCCTGGTGTACGTGGGCCTCGCCGGGCCCAAAGGCTGCCAGGTGCGAGAATGCCGATTTCGAGGCTCTCGCGAGCAAGTCCGAGAACGAAGCACCCAGGCCGCCCTCGTTCTCCTCCGCGAGGCTCTGCAAAGCGACTAGGTCCCGGTGCCCGGGCTCTTGTGATCTTGAGTTTCGAGCAAGAAATCTCGAAGCCAGGAGCTGACCCGAGTGTCTTGAGTCTCGCCTGCTTGCGCCTGCCGCTCATCGAGCGTTCGCGCAAGACCGGCGATCAGAGCTGGCGACAGGTCCTTCCACTGGGCATCGGTCGGTTGGTTATTGACCAAGAACTTCAACCCGCCAAAGACGCGAGACTCTTGCCCATCTAAGTTGACGACGAGCGGATTGTCTTGGGGAATTTTCGCCAGGCCAGCGGTCATCCAGTCGAAGAACGCCGCGAGCTGAAGATAACGGTCCGCGAGTCGCTCCCCCGCCGGGGTTTGGGTGTAGCCTTTGGTCCGCAAAAAAGCGACGGCGTCGGAAAATCGATACTCATCCAGAATCGCGCGAAAGTCGGTCCGAGTGCTCGCGTCGGCGAGGAGCTGAGCGCGCAACGCATCGGCCGTCGCCGCCTCGGGTACGGTCGGCGAGGCTCCACCAGCCTTGTCGGGCTCTGACTTCGGCGGCTCGGCCTGTCCTTTTTCAGGCGGATCGGTCGAGGGCGACCCACCTTTGGACTTGTCGGCCGATCCGCTGCCGCCAGAAGTCGTTGAGGCGACCGGTGCCGCTTCTTTTTTGGCCGGGGCTGGTTCCACGTTCGTTTTAAGAAAAAGGAAGAAGAGGACCGGGATCGCTGCGATCAGGATCATCGCGGCGACGAGCCGTATCATCGCTTTCGTCCCTTTGGCCTCAGAGGTGGGCTTGAGTTCGGCGAGCAGATTCTCGGCAGTTTCGGCAGTAAGTTGAGCGACCTTTTGCTCTTCACCAATGGCGGGCAGTTGCCAGATCATGACCGGCTCGACGATGTGTTTCAGGTGACGAGGGCCGAGGTAGGTCGGGTTCATCGGCACCTTCCCCTTCACGACGTCATGAACGGTCCGACTGAAGGTGATCGCCCCGGGCTTGGCTTCGGCCATCAGCCGAGCGGCAATGTTGACCCCATCGCCGTGGGCATCGTCTTCGGAGACGACAACATCGCCGAGGTGGAGCCCAATTCGGTGCCGCACGACTTCTTGGGCGGGGAGTCCCTGGGACTCCTCATAGAGCGTTTTTTGGACCTCAAGGGCACACTGCATCGCCTGCACGGCGCTGGCAAACAGCATGAGCAGTCCATCGCCCGTATTCTTGACGACCCTCCCGCCAAACTTGCGGCAGAGGTCGCCCATGAGGCTGAGATCACGCCTCACGATCATGATCGTCCGCTCTTCGTTTTGCCCAGACAGCTTGGAGTACTCCACCACATCGGTGAAGAGGATCGTGGCGAGCATTCTTTCGCCGGGCGTGGGCTGAGCTTGTTGCGAATCCATAAGGTTTGCAGGGTCCTCGGCGGACGCGCGACTCCCCTCACTTCAAGGAATCGGCATTCGTGCGGTCCTCCCTTAGAGGACGACGGCCGTCCCGAGGAAGTACCTCAGGACGGCCGTCAAGTTGTGGAAATGGTGTCGGTTTAACGTCGTCGGTCGTTGCGTCCGCCGCCTCGGTTGCCCCCGAAGCCGCCTCGGCCACCGCCGCCACCGCCACCGCCGTAGCCGCCACTTCGGCCGCCACCGCCACCGTAACCGCCCTCGCGATCACCGCCACCGCCGTAGCCGCCACTTCGACCGCCACCGCCACCACCGCCGCCACTTCGCGGGCGGGCGCTGGAGACGTTGATTGTTCGGCCGCCGAAGGAGGATTGGTCCTTGGCTTGGATCGCAGCATCGGCCTTGTCGGCGTCAATATCGACGAAGCCAAAGCCTCGACCGGCGACGATGCGCGCGGTCGTCGCATTGAATTCGGAAAAGAGACCGATCAGGTCTTCTTCAGTTGCCGTGTAAGGCAAGTTACCAACGAATAGAGATTGTGTGCTCATCTGAGACTCCTGGGTCGGGGCCCTTCATGTCCCCTGCTACCCCTTCCGGTCTGGATTTGTTAACGGAACCGGTGTGGGAGCTCAAACGCTCAATCCAGAAGGCTCAGGAACAATTCGAACGGAACAGCGACTATTATACCTGAATTTTCTGGTGATCTGGTCTCACCCCAAGGAATTTTGCCAGCTCAGGGAGAAATGGGCGTCACTTCGCGATTTCTGTGATACGATGAAGTGGGAATCGCTCATCGTCCCGTAAAACCGGGACGCCTCGATGAGCGTGGAGGTACTTGAGATGAAATGGGGATTTCGACTCTTGGCGCTGGCTACTTGTGCCGGAGCGCTGACAACGATTTCGTTCGGCTACGGACTTTGGAAACAAAACCATGGCCGAGCCGACTACGCCAACCGCTACGACTTGAACGGCAACAACTATCCGGCTCAAGCTGGATACACCTACAACTTCGGTAAAGTCGGAGGATTCAACGCCCTGCCGCCCGGAGTGAATGCGGCCCTGGCCCTCGAAGCCGTGCAACAAGCCTCGAACAAATGGTCAACCTGGGGGGCGATTGCTCACGACACCACCGCTCTCGGAGGAGTCAATACGGGGATGATCCGTCTGCGTTACGACCCGACCAAGCCTCATGGGGCAGCGACTTCGGGCTACAACGGGACTTTCAGTGAAATCGTCTTTGGTCAAAAGGCTTCAGCGACTGTCAATTGGACCGCCGACAACTTCAAGTGGATTATGTTTCACGAAATGGGACATACGCTGGGACTCGACGACTGGTACACCGACTACGTTGAAGAGTTCGTCGATCACCCCGTCAACTCCGCCGCTCCGCCGGTGAAAGCAGCCTCGGCCTATCGCGATAACGTGATGAACCAGTACAACGCGACGGGAAACAACTACGCCCAGATGCCCAGCACCGGGGTCGACAACGACGAAATCGCGGGATTGATCTGGCTTTGGGGCTCCGCGCTCCGGAACAGTATGATCGTGACGGGGAATTGGGACAATGCCTGGAACGGTCAAGATGGCCGAGATGTGTTGGAACACCATGGCCATCGCACGGCGGGATGGTGGACGTACTTGGGCTCCATCTCTCCGCATCCGGTTGGAGGAACACCCATCAAGCCCTATGTTGACCTGCAGTTCCCCGGATTTACCGGTGATTTTGAAGGTGAATCCTTTGGAACTGGAGGCGGAGATAACTTCGAATATGTGGGGCACCAGGGCAACAGTGTGCACCGATTCCGAATCAATACAGTTGGGTTTACGGGCAACTTCCGGCTCAAAGTCAAGAGTAAATACACGACTGAGACGCGGATCAACGCTTGGGTTTCGGACACGACGGGCGGAACCGATTCGTTCACACTGAATCCGAGCCTGGATGGAGCCGTGTTCTTGGCGCCGGCGAGCCATGCAAAGGTCTATGGTCCAGTCCCCGAGCCAGCCACGATCCTAGCATTGGCGACAGGTCTGGGTCTCTTGATTCGGAAGCGACGAAAATCGGGCTAAGTGCTGACGCTCTGGGGGTGTTCGACAGTCACTCCCCGCCGCCCCCTCATGCCGCTTCGCGGAATGAGGGGGTAGTTGTTGATGGGGTTCGGGGGTTCGGAGGTTCGGGGGCGGGCTACATGCCGACGGCGGAGTAGTTGCGGATGCCCCATCGAAAGAGCAGGCGGTAGGCCACCACAGAAACCGAAATCCAGATCAGCTGGCCGCCGATCAACGGGAGAGACTCCGCAGGCGACACCCTGCCGATCAAGACTTCGGTCGGGAGCGCGGTAGTGAAGTAAAAAGGAAAGGCGTAACTCAGTCGCTGCGCCCAGTCTGGCAAGAGCGAAATCGGAAAGAGCTGGCCGCTCAGAAAGAGCATCGGGAAATAGTAGAGCTCGAAGATCGCTTGGGCCTCTTGGAAGACGAGCGCCAGATTCGCCAGCGCCAGGACAAAAGTCACGCTGACGAGATGGCCAAAAACGAGAGCCACCCAAAAATGCCATCCGAAATAGTACGTCGCGCCCGCCAACATCGAACTGTAGGCCCAAAGGATCACGGCAAAGAGCGGCAAGAAGATGATCGTTCGAACGCATCGCCAAGCCAGATTTCGGGCGAGCAGGAACGGGAAGACGTCCAGAGGTCGAACGAGATAGGCTGAGTATTGACCGTCCTTGATCTCATTCGCGACTTCCCACATGAAATGGCTCGTGACCCAGCCCGTAATCAGGAGCATGCACAGGTAATACTGGACAAAATCTCGGCTCGTAAAGCCGTTGATGTTTCCCGATCCCGCGGCGGATGCCCAGACGAGCGGCATCACGACCGCATTCATCGCATCGGTCAGGGTCCAGATGAAGCCGCTGGCCCGGTATGCAAACCCATCCTGGATATAGATGGCGAGGACTGCCCGGAACTGTCGGAGAAAAAGCCGCACGAAATCAGATTCTACATGCCGAAGTCGGCTCCAAGAACGATGCGCGAGCGATTACACTGAATTTCGAGATGGATGAACAACAGATTCTGAATGGAAACGATCTTGATTGGATGGTCGTGTTTCGGACCGAAGGCGGGATTCTTCGCGTTGGACAGTTGCTAAATTTGCCAAACGGGGTTCCGAAAGACCAGCCATGGGCGGTGAGCTTTCGCTTCGACTATTCCTCAATGGACAATGGGCTCCCGGCGAATTTGAGTCAAGCGGAGAAGCTTGAGGATCGGATCTTGGAGGAGCTGAAGGCGTTTGGGATCTTGAAGGTCGGCCACTGGAATTCCAACGGCGCCCGCACGGTGTTGGCCTATGCTCGGTCTGCCCCACCACGGACGATTTCCGTCAAGGTGAATCTCTTTCGAAAAGCCGAGGTCGAGCTTGAGGTTCGAGAAGATCCCACGGGATCGGCCTACGAGCTCCAATACAAACCCACTCCGTTGGAGGTGGTCATCCATCGGGATCGGTTATTGATGGAAAAGCTCGCTTCTTTGAACGACCGGCCTGAGATCGTGCGCCCGGTGGACTTCAACTGTTTTTTCAAAACCGGCGCGCAAGCCGACCAGTTTGTGGAACTCGCGACCCAGAGCGGTTTTTCTGTCGGAGCGCGCGATTCGGACGAAGAGGGCCACTTTGTGGAGGCAGTGCGATCCACGAGCTTGCTCATCGAGGAGTTTGGGCCCATCCGACTGGAGATCGAGCGGCTGTGTGAGGCGGCGGGCGGTGAGTTTGATGGATGGGCGACTGGGGTTGAAACCGGGGATTGAAATCAAGGGTCCCTTTCTTCTCGCCTCGGCATCAAACGGGTAACCTGAGGAAACCCCATGAGCCCCACCGAGGAACAGATTCTCAGCGCACTCCGAGTTGTCCAAGATCCCGACTTACATCGCGACATTGTGACGCTCGGCTTTATCAAGGAGCTCAAGATCTGCGGGGGGCAAGTCGCCTTTAAGATTGAGCTCACCACGCCCGCTTGCCCGGTCAAGGACCTGCTGCATCAGCAAGCTCAAGACGCCGTCTTCGCCGTCCCGGGAGTCGAACAGGTGAACATCGAGATGACTGCTCAGGTCCGGGAGCGGCCTCCGACTGGCCAAGAGCTCATCCCCGGCGTCAAACAGTGCATTGCAATCGCCAGTGGCAAAGGCGGGGTCGGCAAAAGCACGCTGACTTGCAACCTCGCGGTTGCTTTGGCACAGAAAGGAGCAAAGGTCGGGCTGATGGACGCCGACGTTTATGGGCCCAGTATCCCGCTGATGATGGGTTGCGCTTCGGAGCGGCCGCTGACCCGAGACAACAAGATCGAGCCGATTGTCCGATTCGGAGTCAAGATCATGTCACTGGGGCTCCTTCTGGAAGAAGGTCAAGCCGTGCTCTGGCGGGGCCCGATGGTGGCAGGAACGGTCAAGCAGCTCCTTGCGGATGTCGATTGGGGCGACTTGGATTATCTTTTGGTCGATCTGCCACCGGGCACCGGCGACGCGCCCATGTCGCTGGCCCAGCTGGCTCCGCTCACAGGCGTGGTGATTGTCTCAACTCCTCAGATGGTGGCAGCCCAGATTGCCGCGAAATCCGCGGCCCTCTTTAAGCGGCTCAATGCTCCGGTGATTGGGGTGATCGAGAACATGGGAGACTATATCTGCCCGCATTGTGGAGAGGTTTCGCGCCTGTTTTCAGGGGTCACGGGCGAAGAGCTCGCCCAACAACTCGGCTCGCCTTATCTGGGCTCCATCCCCCTCGATCCCAAGGTCGGTGAATCGAGCCTGGAAGGTGCTCCGAGCTTAATCGCCTATCCAAGCTTGCCCCAAGCCGAAGCCTTTCGAAAAGTTGCGGGGCGGTTGGCCCAGCAGATCAGCATTTCGACGTTGGCGCGCGCTGAAGTCGATCGATCTGCCCAGTTTAGTCCGGCCTGATGCCTCGGATTCTGGTCTACGGCGTCACCGGTTCGGGGAAATCGACGCTTGCGGCGGAGATCAGTCGGAGATTGGGGCTCGCTTGGACTAGCGTGGACGATCTGACGTTTCTCCCGAATTGGGTGCCGGTTCCCGAAGCTGAGCAGCGAGAGCTGATTACTCGGATTTGCGCAGAACCCGACTGGATTCTGGACACCGCTTATGGGATGTGGCTCGACATCCCGCTAGCCCGGGTGACCCTGATCGTTGCGCTGGACTATCCACGCTGGCTTTCTTTCGGGCGGCTTCTTCGACGGACCGTTCATCGGGTGGTGTCTCGCACTCCGGTCTGCAACGGAAACACCGAGAGCCTGCGGCTCGTGCTGTCGCGCCAGAGCATCTTGGCGTGGCATTTTCGATCCTTCGCCCGCAAGCGGAGTCGAATCCGGGGTTGGGCGGTGGATCCAGTCCTTCAGGATCGAGTGATTGTCTTGCGGTCGTTGCGCGAAACTCGGGCCTGGCTTCGCACGCTCGGCTCCGGCTAGGTAGGCTCAGGCCGTGCACGATCTCCTTTCTTCGGCCCGCGAACAGTGGCCCGACCGACCCGTACAAGTCCGTCCGAGTGGCACCGAGATGCCGTTCGACATCCGAGCGATCCAGCTCATCGAGATGCCTTGCTCCGAGGACACTCGGGCCGGGATGGTTCGCTGGTGGCCGCAGGAGTCCGCGAATTTGCCTAGCCTCGGGTGGTGCATCCTCCCGCCGAGGGACAGTGAGCACCCCGGTGGAGTGGCCGGACTCGTCGTCATCGTCGATCGACTGCTTGGGCCTGGGGGATGCCCCTGGGACCAGGCCCAAACCCACGAATCGCTTCGCCCCTATTTAGTCGAAGAGGCGTATGAGGTCTTGGAGGCGATTGATCGCGGGGACTCGGAGAAGCTGTGCGAAGAGCTCGGAGATCTCCTTTTGCAGCCGATTCTGCATGCACAGATCGCCCGAAAGAACGGAGGCTGGGATTCCACAGACGTCGCTGAGCAGATCATCGAGAAGCTGATTCGGCGGCATCCGCACGTCTTTGGCGATGTCGATGCGAAGACCGCCGACGAGGTCTTGCGCAACTGGGACGCCATCAAGCAGTCGGAGAAACCCTCGGAGAGGGCGGGAATTCTGGGTGAAGTGCCACGGGCTCTTCCCTCGCTCTTGCGAGCCTCTCAGATCAGCATTCGGGCCGCTCGGGTGGGATTCGAGTGGCCGAGTATTGAGGCAGTTTTCGAAAAGCTTCACGAAGAGCTGACCGAGCTCCATGAGGCGATGGACCTGGGTGACTCCACTCGGATCGCCGAAGAGCTCGGGGATGTGCTCTTCACGGTCGTCAATGTCGCTCGATGGTGCCAGGTGCAGCCGGAAGACGCCTTGCGAGAGATGGTCGACCGGTTCGTCGCTCGATTTGAAGTGATGGAGTCGAAGGCCAGGCGCCCCCTTTCGACGCTGACGGCTGACGAGTGGGACCGGCTCTGGCTTGCGGCCAAGGATCAACAAAAGAAAAGCCCCTAGCTCCTTGCGAAGCTAGGGGCCAGCCTGATCGTCCGGGGCTACTTGGTGACGGTGATCACCTTCGTTTGACCTTGAGTGCTGAACCTGGCCGTGATCGTCACGTTCGACGTCTTGGCCGGGTTTTGCGACGTGATGATAAAGGTCGCGGTTCGGCGGCCAGCCGGGATGGTCACCGACGCAGGCACCCGAGCGACTCGAGTATCGCTGCTCTGAAGAGCCACCGGGAATCCACCCGCCGGGGCATTGCCGTCGATGGTGACGGTCGCAACGAGGGTTCGATTGACTCCCATCGAGTTCGCGGGCGTGGTCAACGTCGTTACGCTCGGCCGACGGATGTTGAGGGTTGCCGTAGCCTTGATGCCCCCTCGTTCGGCAGAGATTATGGAGGCCACGGGAACCAGGGTCGGAATGGTTTGGATGGCAAACGTCGTCGACGTTTGGCCCGCCGGGACCAAGACCCAGTTTCGCTGGAGCCGCGCGATGTTCGGGACCGAGCTCGCGAGCGTGACCGCCGCGCCTCCGGTCGGAGCTGGCGCCGAAAGCGTCACAGTTCCGGTGACCAGAGTGCCGCCAAGGACATCCGGCAAGTCCAGGTCCAGCGAAGCCGGGCTGATCGGAGTGAGCTGAAGCGGCTTCGTTTGCGCGATCGTCTCGCCGGTCGCGGTGATAAACACGGTCATCGCGTTGACAACCTGCTTGGTCGTCACAACAAAGGTCCCGGTCGTCTCACCAGCTTGCACGGTGACAGAGCTCGGAACGGTCGCAAAGAGCGTGTTCGAGCTAAAGAGGGCGACTTCGACTCCACCCGGGCCCGCCGGGTTTTCCAAGGTGACGGTCCCAGTGGCGGGGAATCCACCCAAGACCGATGCCGGATCGAGGTCGAGTGTCCCGCGAGGCGGAATGAGCTGCGAGATCGGAATTCGCCACATTCCGCGGCCGTACGTCGAAACGTTCAGGAACCGGGTGCTCGAGTTCGCTTCGATGTTGGTGACTTCGACGTTCGGAAGACCGAGTGCGGCCGTGGAATTGGTCCACGTCGCGCCTGCGTCATCCGTTTTGTAAACGCCGATGTCGGTTCCGACATACCAGGTGGTTTCCGGGGCGGTCGGATCGCGAGTGATGCAGTTCGCCGGGAGATCGGGGAAACCGGTGGCACCGCTCCCGCTCACATTGACCCAAGTTCGGGGGTTAGCGGTGACGTCCGAACATCGCCAAACCTTCGGGGTGCCAAAGCCGGAAACAACGACGGTGATGTCGTTCTTGTTGTTCGGGTTGACGCTGATGCCGGTGACAGCACGGTTCGGCACGCCTTGATCAATCCGAGTCCAAGTTGCGCCGAAGTCGCTACTGTAGAAGATGTCGCTGGAGTCGGAACCGGTGTAGATTCGGTTGCTGTCTCCCGGCGCCACGGCCACACAGAGGATGAACTGGCCATCGCTCAGTTCGACCCCGCCCAGTCGCGGTTCCCAAGCTCCCGACGGCTCTTGCTTTCGCCACAGGTAGTTGGACATGTAGTACAGGTTCGTTCCGTTGTTCGGATCGAGGTAGATCCGGGTGTGGAACGGGACGTTGTCCGAACCGGTATTGGGGCTGATCTGCTGCTGATTGCTCCAAGCGGTGGTCGTTCGATAGACGGTGCCGAACTGGCTGGTGGTGTATTGGAACGCGGGGTTGATTTGGTTGATGGCCGAATGGAAGCCATCGCCGCCGCCCACGTTGTCCCAATTATAGATGTCGCCCCGAGAGACGGGGGTCGAGTTGTCTTGGGTTCCGCCCAGCATTTTGGTCGGGTCAGTCGGGTGCCAGGCCCCGTGATAGAACTGGGTGGCACCCAGATCTCGATTGAGGCTGGTCCACGTGCTTGTGCCGCCAGGAATGTAAAGGAATCGGAAGATGCCTCCATCTGATCCGGCGATGATTTCGTTCGGGTTGTGGGGGCTGACGGCCAGACAGTGATGATCCACGTGCACGATCGCGTTGTTCGTGTAGCCATTGGCGATCGATTGCCAGGTGGCCCCGCCGTCCGCGGACTGGACCAGGTCAATTTGCCCCACATAGATCACGTCGACTTGACCATTCGTGCCCGCCCGTCGCGAGGTTTCGATGTGGTAGTTGTAGCTTTGTTGGTTCCAGTTGAATCCACCGGGGAAATTATTGGTGGTGTCCGTCCAGGTATTGCCGCCGTCGGCGGTGCGGAGAATTCGTCGGTCGGTGCCCGCAAGCAAGTACGCGACTTCGGGATTGACCTTGGACGGAGCCATATCGAGGACTTCGTGGAATCCAGAAGAGAGCGGAACGGTTAACTTCGTCCACGTCACACCTTTATCGATCGAGCGATAGACGTTCCCGCCGTTTCCTCCGCCCGAGGCGAAGTAGTAGCGCGGCGCATTGTTGGCCCTGGGCTCGCCGATGGCGATGTCGCTCCAGGGAGCCGACACATTCAAGGCGATGGTCCAGTTTTGACCGCCGTCGGTGGACCGATAGACTCGGCCGAAATAGTTCGCCCCGCGTCCGGTGCTGACGGTCACGATGTTCGAATCGTCGGGATCGACGAGCACCTTGCTGATCGCCGTATTGTTAAACGTGGTGCGCCCGAGGTTGACCCAGGTGTTGCCGCCGTCAATCGACTTCATGATGCCGATGCCGTAGAACGTGCTTCCGGGGAAATCGCCGGTGCCGACATAGATCGTATTCGGATTCTTCGGGTCGACGGCGATGGAGCTGACGTGGTTGATGTCCCAGTCATCGCCCATGACGGTCCAGGTGACGCCGCTGTCGGTGGTCTTGCGGATGCCACCTTGGGCCAAACCGCAATAGAACGTGCCGGGCGTGGAGGGATCGTATTCGACCGCATTGACGCGGCCACTCACCGGTGGCAAGCCGAAGTAAATGCGGTAGGGCGTATCGAGATTGGTCGGACCCATGAACTCCCAACCGGCCAGGTTGCGCGGGTCTTGGATGCTGCGCGAGATAAACCGGTCCGTCGCCGGCATCGACTTGATTTGATTCAGGGCACGCGAATAGCCCGTCCAGTCGATGGTCTTATTCGGGAACGCTCGAACCGCGAGCCAGGCCCGCAACCCTTGGAGATAGTCGAGGCCCGAACCTTCGCCATCCTCTTCCGCTCCGGGCCCTTCGGCGGCACCGCGCTCTTCTTCGTCGCGATCTCGGAATTTATGCAGTGCAGAGCGCACGGCAATCTCGCGGTCGAGATAGGTCAGCGAACTCGGCAGATCAGGATTCTTCCCAAAGACCGGGTTGGCCTCCACCAAGAATCGGACCCCATCGGCTTTTTGAAGCCGAGCCAAGTGCTTCTGGTAGAGCGCTCGACTCTTAAACTGAATCCGGAAGGCCGGAACGCCCTCGCGCTCTTTTCGGCGGATCACACCGATCCCTTGGACCATCTTGGCGACATAGGAGGCCTTTGCCTTGCCTTCTTCGAGCCCGATCACGATTTCGGGCCGTTCGGGCCCGGCTCCCAGATCGCCCTTTTGAGCCCAAGCGATCGAGCTGAGGCTCATGCCCATGACGCAGATTGCAACCCCTTGAATCCAACGCATTTTTATCATTTCTCAATACATCCCTGCAGACTCGCGCAAAGCAGCCTGCCCGGCTTCCCTAAGCATAACCCAAAGACGGACCAGAATGGCGCAGATGTTCGGTCTGGTCCAAAGATTCTGAGGAACTCTTCGAGCTTGGCCTGCTTAGATAACGGTGACTATGGAAACCGGGCAACTCTTCCCTCCCTTTTCGCTGGCTGACCAAGACGGCAAAGTTTGGACAAACGCAGACCTTGCAGGCCGTCCCTATGTGATCTATTTTTATCCCAAGGACGACACCAGCGGATGCACGGTGGAGGCTTGTGAATTTCGAGATGCACGACCGGATTTTGGCGATGTTCCCGTTCTGGGCGTTTCGCCGGACGACGCCAAATCGCACGGAAAGTTCATGAAGAAGCACGCCCTCAACTTTCCACTTTTGGTCGATAATGAGCAAGTTTTGCTCAATGCCCTTGGAATTTGGGTCGAAAAGTCGATGTACGGAAAGAAGTACATGGGCGTGGAAAGGACGACGTACTTAGTCGGTGCGGATGGAAAAATTGTGGCCCAATGGAACAAGGTCAAGCCAGCGGGACATGCCGCAGAAGTCCTTGAGAAACTCAGAAATCTGTGACATGCCTTTTGTCACAGATTTCTGGTAAGATCGTGGTCTTGTGCGAGATCTTGTGACCGCTCCCAAGCTGTATCAGTTCAAACAAGAGGGGCGGAAAATTGTCTGCATTACGGCGTACGACACGACGAGCGCTTCTCTGGCCGAGGCGGCAGGTGTAGACGTTATTCTAGTGGGTGATTCGGCAGCCAATGTGCTGTTTGGAGAATCAACAACTTTGCCGCTTTCGTTGGAAACGATGGCGACGATGGTCCGGTCGGTCTCTCGCGCAGCCCATCGTTCTTTTGTCGTCGCGGATATGCCGTTTGGCACGTATGGGGCCTCCCTCGATCAGACGGTGAAACATGCGGTCATGCTGATGAAATCCGGTGCCCAAGCCGTGAAGATTGAGGGGTGCTTAGAAGAGGAGATTTGGGCCCTGGGTCGCATCGGGATTCCCGTCATGGGGCACCTCGGAATGACGCCCCAATCGATCCATAATTTTGGCGGATTTCGAGTCCAAGGTCGGGGCGAAGAAGGGTCTCTCATTGCCGAACAAGCTCAACGCATTCAGGATGCAGGAGTTTTTGCGATGGTTCTTGAGCTGATTCCCCAAGAACTGGCCACATCGATTTCAAAGCAACTTGATATTCCTACGATTGGAATTGGGGCCGGGCCTGGGTGTGATGGACAAATCCAAGTGTGGCACGATCTTTTAGGATTGCAAGAAGAGGAGTACCGCCATGCGAAGCGATACTGCAACTTGCGAGAGACGATTCTGAGTGCATTGGGAGAGTATTCCGAAGAAGTGCGCCATTCGAAATTCCCAACGAGTGAGAACAGTTTTTGAAGATTCTGCGCACCCGAGCTGAGCTGCAAGATGCGCGTTCACAGTGGACAAAAGTCGGCTTAGTCCCGACAATGGGTGCGTTTCACGACGGCCATTTAGAACTGATGCGGCAGGCCAAATTGCGCTGCAATCAGGTTCTCGTCACACTCTTTGTAAACCCCCTGCAGTTCGGCCCAAAAGAAGATTTTTCCAGGTATCCGCGGGATGAAGAAAGAGATTTTCGTCTGGCAGAATCAGTGGGCGTCGATGCGATTTTTGCGCCTTCGCGGGAAGAGCTTCTTCCCCGTTCGACGACTGAAGTTTCTGTTGCCGAAGTGAGTCAGCATTGGGAAGGAAGTTTACGGCCTGGTCATTTTGTCGGGGTGGCGACCATCGTCTTGAAACTCTTCAATTTGGTGCGTCCCGAGGTTGCCTTCTTTGGCTTGAAGGATTTGCAACAGTGCGCAGTCATTCGGCGAATGGTCGAAGATTTGAACGTGCCGTTGAGCTTAGAATGGGTCGAAGTTGTACGGGATTTCGATGGCCTGGCCTTGAGCAGTCGGAATGTGTATCTTTCTGTGGAGGAGCGTGAGCGAGCGGCTGAGTTTCCTCGCACACTCTTTGAGATTCAGGACCAATTGAAGTTAGGGGAACCGTTGAACCGACAGTTACTTCTCAATGCGAAGTCGAAGTTAGAAAGCCTCGGGATTCTTGTTGATTACCTAACTGCGGTCGATTTCGACACCCTTAGTGAGTCGGAGGTTGTTCGCTCTTCGGACCGATTGATGGGGGCCGTACGCATTGGAAATGTTCGGCTTCTTGACAACATTCCCGGTTTTTCTTCGTCTCAGGAATGACAACCTTGTAATTTTTTGTGCAGAGTTGGTCATAATCATAGTTGTGATATGGAGCGGCATGCCAAGGAGCGGCGCCCATATAAAAGAGTAGGAGTTACATAATGGCAAAATCAGTTGACAGCATCACCCGAGCGCTTAAGCTCAAGGCAGAATCCCGCAATAACGCACTCACTTTCCGAGTGGGAGTGAAGAAGCACACCTTGCCGTTCGAAGTTCGCGCTTTGGTGTCGGGCGACTATCTGTTTGTTCACGTTCCGCCTGCAGCGGGATTGATGAAGATCACAGCCGCAGGCTTGGTTCCGGTCTCGACCGAAGCCGAAGCAACCGCCGCCGCGGCTTCTTTCCGCAAGCCGCGAAAGCGAGGTGGCAAGCGAACTCGAACGAGCCGAACCAGCAGCGCTGAGGTTCCCGAGGCAGTGATGGAAGCCATGAAGATGATCCCGAAGGGCTTTAAGCTGGTCGCAGGCGCAGATGGACAACCGCGATTGGTGAAGACCCGAGCCCGCAAGGCTGCGGGCACCACCTCGAAGGCTGCGGTAGCCGCTCCGAAGGTCGCTGCTGCCGCCAAGCCCGCCGCAAAGAAGGCCGCTCCGGCGCGAAAGGCTGCGGCTCCAGCCAAGAAGGCCACCCGAGCAACGGCGAAGAAGCGCGGCCGCTAAGGTCTCGGTCGTTCGTGCGAGAGTCCCCAGGCGCCCGCGGTGTCTGGGGACTCTCTTTTCGGCGGGGTATCCTAGGCAAATACGGGCCGACGTAGCTCAGTGGTAGAGCGGCTGTTTTGTAAACAGCGGGTCGCGGGTTCGAATCCTGTCGTCGGCTCCACATTTTCAGATTCAAACTACTTGCTTCTGCAAGCATTAAGTCGATTTCCCGTCGATCCCTCCCCCACGATTTACCCCACGATTCACTCGACAGAACTGGCCCCACTTGGAGTGCAAGGCACTTCGACGATCAGCGAAAGACCTTACGAAGCAGACACGGGCAGGCCGGCTCGGGCGATGGGGAGACGCGAGCGGATGCTCATCCCAGAGACCTTATGGCGCAGTCCGGGGCGAACGTACTGAAAGATCATCGCCTTGCGCGGAAGGTCTGTCCGATTGGGACCGCTCTTGTGGACCGTGAGCGACCAGAAGATGGCCACTCCGCCGCGCGAAACTTCGACCGGCCTGCCTTGGTCGGGGTGGTCGAGCGGGTGACAGGAGAGGCCAAAGGAGCTTTCTTGATGGGGCCAGAGACCTTGTTTCCAAGATCCCGGCAGGGCCCAAACACAGCCGTTTTCGAGAGTGGAATCCGTCATGGCGATCCAAACGGTTAAGTAGGGGCTCGGGTCGACCAAACCATAGGCATCGTCTTGGTGCCAAGAGAATGCTTCTTGGGGGCCGGGATTTTTGCGGACATGCTGGTTGAAATACAGGTCAACGTCGGGCCCGAGAAGGCCCGTGGCGATCTCAACGAGTTCGGGGCGACGAGCGAAGTCCCGAACGAACTCATCACGTTCGGCAATTTTTTGCAAGAACGCCACCGTACGCTCCAGATCCTTCCCTTCTCGGCGGGCAAAGGCCGCCAGCGCATCATCGAGCGCGTCCATGTCTTGATCTGTGAAGATTGCATCGAAGACCGCATAGCCGGCCTCGTTCATTTCGTCGCGCCATGAGGAACTGGAAAGAGGACCTTGCACGTGCTCCAGGGTACCTTCCCCGCCCCGAGACCATCATGGGCGATGAGCGAATGGCCAACGGTGCCGTATCAAATCCCCTTTGTTCCGGCTGCTGACGTGATTGAGCGGCTGAAAAACGATGCCGATCTTGCGTCTCAGAGGAGGACCGTTCGTCGATTGAGTCCCGAATCTGCAGCGCAAGCCACTCGAGCAGATCGCCACCTTTTTCGAGGCAGAGCACTGGTCAACATCATGCAACCCTCGGACGTGAATCGCGGTAAGAAGTAGCAACAAATCATGTTCGATGATTCCTGGAGTCTTCTCTTCTTCGACTGGGATACAGTTCGATGGCTCGTCCCGGGGGGTCTCGTCATTTTCGGCGCCGGGGGGCTTTACATGTGGGGCCTGAAATCCGGCTCCGCATGGGCATGCCTCGGAGTCGGACTGCTCTGGCTCACCTTGAACATTCTTTTTTCAAAAGAAGGCTGATTCGAGTTTGGGGGGCCAGCCGTAACCCCACGATCCGAGAATTGCGTCCAATGCTCTGATGATCCATTCTGCCTTGGTATGCGCGACCCTATTGCAGAGTCGCACTGTTGCTCCTTCGGGGAATCTCGTTGCGAATGGAAGCTTTGAAACCGGCCAGATACAGCGGCCATTCGACCGCGCCTACCAACTCGATTTGGGCTATACCGATATCGACTCGTGGCGCGTGATCGAGGGGAATTTGAATTGGAATGGTTCCTACTTCAAGGCCTACGACGGTTCGAGAAGTGTGGACTTGAACGGCACTGAATCGGGGGCTTTGGCGCAGACGGTTTCAACGGTTCCCGGAAGAACGTACTTGCTGACCTTTTGGCTCTCGGGCAACCCGGATGGGCCGCCTTTGAAAACCATGCAAGTGCGAATCGACGACGCTGTTCACAAATTTCAATTCCATACCGCCCAAGTTGGGGCGATCCCGACCGACATGAAATGGGAGCGAATGAGCCTGACGTTTCGCACGCGAGCAGAGGAGACTCGATTGGTCTTTGCTTCGACGACTACGGGCCGTTTCGGGCCGGTGGTGGATCAAGTCGAGCTGAGCCGGGTCATTCAAGAATTCAATCGGTAACCGACCCTCGGCTTTCCTCACCACGGGTCGTACGTCCTCGAAGCGTACGGCGAGCAGCGTGTTGTCAGGTACTCTCGTTCGCGGAATTGAGGCCCACGAAAATGCACTTTGAACGGATCACGCGGGAGAGTTTTTGGGTCACCGGTCCCGAAATCCGGACCTCCATAGAAGAAAACACGCAGGGCCACACGATCTCTCGGTTTTGGGCCGATTTGATGTCATCCGGCCATTTTGAGAACCTGATGACGCTCTCAGAACCGGCCCAGTTCCCCGCCGGGACGAGCTTCGGCATTTCGGTCCCCGAAGGAGAGGTCCACGGTCAGTTCACCTACCAGGTTGCCGTCGAGATCCGGGCGAGCGGGACCGGCCCGCACCCATCCCGCGAAATTCCCGCGGGAGAGTGGGCGGTTTTTGTGGCGACGGGCGACCCTTCGGACGCAGTTCCCCCGGTCTTTGCCTACATCTTCGACGAGTTCCTGCCGAACCATCCGTACCAGCTTCGTGCGGGTGTCCCCGAGTTGGAGGTGTATCCGCCCACTGAAATGGGGCCGGATTACCAAACCGAAATCTGGATCCCCATCGAGCCCAAACCGTGATGCTCCGGTGATGCCTGCTCTCGTCTCCAGGAATTCGGCTTCAGGGATTACCGGAGATGCGTTTGAGGTCCTTTTGGAATACGGATCTCCCCCTTTTTATACGAGGTTGGACATTTGGGAAAGCTCCGGGCGCTGACTTTTCTCGTCGCCTCCCTTGTAAATCGAAAGTCAGCGTTGTACACTAAAGTGTAGTGATTTTTTAATGGCTCAAAGGTAGCAAGTTCAAAGCACTTGAGCGACCTTCTCTCACCCCATGACGAACCGACCAAAACAACGCCAAATGCGCCGATACGCGCACCTCTGCCTGGGCCTTCTTTGCCTCAGCCTCACCATGGCGATGCCCATTCTTGCTTTGCGGGCTCAAACTGCCCAGGCCCCACCTCCCCAGAGGTTGGGTGGCAGTCACGTTCATTCCGATGGGTGCGTCCACACAACGCCAGAGTCCCATGATCTCTCCTCGGTCCGCTGGACCGGAGAGGCAACGAAGTCATGTCGGCACCTCAGCAATGGTCAAGTTATCGAGTATCGGATTCCGAGCTTTTTGGAAGCGATCGCGCTCTCGACTCCGGGCCATGCCACACTTTACGCAAGGAGTGGAAAGCCGATTCTCTCGGTGTGCTTTGCCCCAGGGACCCCGCAGGAGGTCGTCGATATGCACTTGCAGAGGATGCAAAACCTCCAGCAAGGAGCTTGGCCCAACCCATGGAGTGACTATCAAACGCATTCGCAATGGGGCTCCTTAGGATCCCCGACCCATCTCACGTGGAGTTTTGTTCCGGACGGAGTCAGCATCATGGGCTACTTCGGCGAGCCGACATCGAATAGTGCTCTTTTTGCCGATTTGGATACTGAGTTTGGGATTAACGGCGGGCGGGCAATCTGGATCAATCGATTTGCTCAGAGCTTTCAGCGCTGGGATGAAATTTCAGGCATCTCGTTCTCGCGAGTCACGGCACCTGGCTTCGATTGGGATGATGGTGCGAACTTCGATACGGCCAGTGGTAGCGAATTTCGGGGAGACATCCGCATTGGCGGTCACCCCATTGACGGCTTAAACAACGTTCTTGCTTACAACTTTTATCCCGCTTCGGGAGCCGGTGGC
The DNA here is from genome assembly GCA_002335425.1 of Chthonomonas sp. UBA2017. GTDB lineage: Bacteria > Armatimonadota > Fimbriimonadia > Fimbriimonadales > Fimbriimonadaceae > UBA2017. The sequence goes on along the minus strand of DDCB01000047.1, from coordinate 94,335 downwards.
AACATGGTTTTGGATACAGGCGACATCTGGAATTCGCCTCTCAGCGCTCACCTCTATCTCCGCAACCTCGTGATGCATGAAATTGGCCATGGTTTGGGAATGGCACATGTTTGCCCGCATGTGGGAACCAAGCTCATGGAGCCGTTTTTGACGACGTTTTTTGATGGACCGCAACACGATGAAATTCGACATGCGCATCGACTTTACGGCGACGCGTTCGAATCCAATGATTCCGTAGCTCAGGCCACGGACTTGGGAACGATTGCAATCCCTAGCTTGCTGAATAACTTTGAAGACGTGCCCGCAACTCTGAGCGGTACCAATCCCGCGAACGCTTCTCGTCTGAGCATAGATGCCGCAGGTGATGTAGACTTTTATCGCTTCTTTCTGCCCGCAGGAGGAGTGATCCAAATCACTCTTTCACCGATCGGGCTGTCTTATGGCGACAATCCCCAAAATTCGGGATGCACGCAGACGTCGACAACTCACAGCATGTTCCAGGCCAACCTGGGGTTTGAAATTCTTGCCGCGAACGGCACCACCGTATTGGCGACCGGAAACTCTGCTGGCATGGGGCTACCCGAGACCGTCCTCCTGAGCCTTGCCTCGGGCGGAACCTACTATATGCGTGTCTTCGCCAACGGAGCCGTGTCTCAATCTCAACTTTATGGCTTCGACCTAGCTACGGCTTCGAGCCTCAATCAACAACCCACAGTTTCATCGCTTTCTCCTCCATCTGTGATTGTGGGTTCGCCAAGTTTCAGCTTGACGGTCACCGGCACGAACTTCGTTCCCGGGACTACCGTTCGATGGAACAGTTCCAACCGAACGACAACATACGTCAATCCGACCACGATCGTGGCCACCATTCTTACCAACGATGTGGTCACCACCGGGAACTATCTGATCACGGTCGCGAGTCCACCCCCAGGTGGAGGAACTTCGAATCCTTTCAACTTTCTGGTGCTGAATCCGGTGCCTACGATCAACTCGATCTCACCCAGCTCCGGACTCGCCGGAGGCCCGACTTTTACGTTGACCGTCACCGGCACTGGATTTGTTTCGAGCACATCGGTAAGGTGGAACAACTCGTCGATTGCGACAAACGTGATCAGCTCGACCCATCTTACAGCCACGGTCGGGAGCTCGCAGCTGACTCAGGCGGGAACAGTCCAGGTCGCGGTTTCGAATCCCACCCCGGGAGGAGGGCTTTCTTCCAGCTTGCCGTTCACGCTGAGTTATGCGGTTCCCACCATTAGCGGCACATCACCTGCGAATCAAACTGTGGGATCTTTTGGAGGCACCGTCCAAGTGATCGGCACCGGATTCACGCCCGCCTCGGAGGTCCGTTGGAACGGAGTCCTCAGGACTTCGAGCTATACGGGTCCGACGACGATCACTGTCCCGACCCAGGCTCAAGATTACTTGCAGGCTGGAAACGTTACCATTACGGTGACCAATCCTACACCGGGGGGCGGCACGAGCAACACTCACCTGTTCCCCGTTCTCTTTGCGACGCCCACGATCAACTCCATCAGCCCAACTTCGACCACGGCTGGAAGCCCCAGCCTATCCTTAGTTGTGAACGGCGGTGGATTCTATCCACAGTCGATCATTCGATGGAACGGCCAAAATCGACCGACAACGTTTGTAAATTCGTCTCGCCTTGAGACGGTGATCCATGCCACTGAAATCGCCGCTCCTGGAACTGCCGAAGTGACTGTCTTCAACCCGACCCCTGGGGGTGGAACTTCGCTTCCCCGAACTTTCACCATGAACAATGCAGTCCCGGTGCTCATCGGTCTATCCCCGAATTCGGTGTTCGCGGGAGGCCCGTCGTTTGTTCTGACCTGCACTGGGACCGGATTCAATTCGAATTCGATCGTGCGTCTGAATGGTCAGGATCGAGCCACCACTTTTGTTTCCGGAACTCAAATCACCGCGACCATTCCGGCTTCGGACTTATCAACGGTCGGAACACGGACGATCTCGATTTTCAATCTCTCCTCGGGCGGCGGAGCTTCCGGCAACCTCATTCTGAACGTGAACCCGAGAACCTTCTCTGGCACCGTCGACCTTCAAGCCTGGGTCGGCGACCCGACCACCGTCCCGATCACGTTTAAGATTCGTCCGGCGGGTGGGGCACCTGGGTCTGAGCTCGCGTCGATCACGATGAACCTAAGCCCGGCCTCAGGCTTCATGTTCACAGCTCCCATCCCGCCTGGAACCTATGACCTCTATGCAGACGGATCGATCTGGCTCCAGCGCCGACTGAGCAACATCACGATCACCTCCGGTGCCATCAGCGACCTTGTCTTCCCCCTCTTGACGGGAGACATCGATGGAGACGAAGAGATTACGAATGCCGATTACTCGATATGGGCCGTGAACAACGGCAGCATGGTCACGCCGGGGACTCAGGGTGACCTCGACGGAGACGGCGAAGTCACGAACAACGACTACTCCCTCTGGGCAGTGAATAACGGGACCCTAGGTGATCCTTAAGACTCAGCGGGGACTGGGGTAGGTGGCTCCGTAGTCCAAATAAGGGCTTGGTGGCCTGCTGGAGCCCACCGGAACGTCGATCAGGTCTTCCCCGACGCTGTAGACCCGAATCGAATCACCCTCACGCCAAAAGCGGAGCGGCTGGCCACCAAATGGATCGGGATCGGTAAATCCGGCCTTGCTGAGATCGGACGGGAACGTTCCGTTTTGCAGCCGGTATTGCATGGCTGCGACCAAACCTTGCAGACTTCGACGCTTGGCCACCGACCGACATGCCGACAAGAAACTTGCAGAAACCAATGGCAAAACTTCATTCATCATCGCAAGGGTTGGGTCTGTGGGATCGCTGTACTTCTTCTCGATGGATTCGGCGAGCTTCATTTGTCGAAAGAGGTCTTTTTCTTGTGGAATCTGAGTCCACACATCCACGAACAATTTGAGATATTGCGTTGAATAAGCGCGAGCAAGAAGCTGTGGCGACACCCCCTTCGGAAGAATCTTGGCTTGATCCTCTTCACTGATAAGCATTTCTTCCAATTTTTCTCTTGTATAAGACAACGGGTCGTTCATCACGCTCAATCCTAAGATCGATTCCCCTTGGATCGATCTCAGGGGGTTTGGGGTCCGAGGTTGATCCTTAAGAAATTCGTCAAGCTTTGCAAGAAAAAATGCGTCTTTCGCCCGAGCCGTCACCGCCCATTCGATATATGTCCACAACTTGAAAGACTGGCTCCATTGCATCAGCGCCAAAATCACAAACGGCTCAGAGCCGATGCGGTGGATCAGGGAAAGTGCACTCGACCAATCGGCAATCGCGGCCTCGGTCTGACCGAGCCGCGCCCTCGACAAGCCTCGCGATGACAAGCCGCTGACTGCATTTGACAGCATTGTCATGGCCTCGAAGTCTGGCGAGCCGTCCGCAAGCCATGTCCAATCTACCGACCACCCCGGTTTCCGGGTCGCTTCAACCAGCGCATCCAGCGCCGGGTCAAGCGGAGCGAGCGCATCTGCCACTTGGCGAATGCTCTTGGGATCAGACTTGCGGAGAGTGGGAATCCAGTTTTTCTGCACGGTCGGTCCTGTGCCTTGGGCTTCTTTCAGCTCGGCGGCCGCGGCTCGGGCCGCCAGAAAAGCATTTTCCTCATCCGGGACTGGAGCCGACCTTAAGGCATCCCGCGAGAGCCAAATTCCGGCTTGGCGAGCGGCGGTCAGCGTCTTCGGTTGTTCCTGGGCGACGGATTCGAACCGCTCTCGAACGGGATTCGAACACCCACCGACGCCCAGCGCCCCTACTAATGTGATCACGATCCACCACTTCATGATTCCCATTATGAAGAATGGCCCGATTTTTCAGGCGGCCCCAGGAATCTCCAGTTACGACGAAGATTGCGAGTAAATCACCGCATGATCAACCCACCAAGACAGCCCGTTCGCGGGAATGCGAAACAACTTCGATTCGCCCCCATTATCGATCAGATCGTCGCCCACACTGTAGACACGAATTTCCGAACCTTCGCGTCGGTAGCGAATCGGCTTGCCATCATAGGGATCGGTTTCTTCATATCCGGTATCGCGCAGTTCATCAGGGAACTTTCCCTCACTGAGCCGGTATTGCAAAGCTGCAAGAAGCCCCAGGAAGCAACGAACTCGCGCCGTACAGTAATAGGATGATTGCCACGCGAGTTGATACTGACTTGTCGTGGATCGATTCAGTGCGAGAGTCGGTTCCCAAGGGTTGTTGTACTTCGAATCAATTTCGTCCACGACTCGCCACTGGACTTGAGCATCCTCGTTCGGGTCCACTTGAGTTTGAATCTCGGTAAAGAGCTTCAGCACCTGAGTGGAATAGGCATACCGCAACACATCGATCGAGACTCCCCGTGGAAGCACATTCTTGAGTTCTTCTTTTGGAACGCAATAGTTGAGCAAGAACTTCTTCCGGTAACTTTTCGGGTCGATTGTAAACTGATGCGCCACGATCGCCTCGCCCCGAAGCAGGGTAATCGGCTCGACTACCGGTGGTTGAGAAAGAAAGAACTCTTTTAATTTTTTTAAGTAGTCGGCGTCATGACCCCGTGTCACCAAATCGCGCTCAATCCAAGATGTCACGATCACGAACATCTCACGCATCACAAGGCCCGAAACAAGGAACGGCTCCGACGCCACGTGACGCGCCAAGCGCAGACCGGCCCCCCAATCTTCAAGTGCGCCTCTGAGGTCACCCATACGTGACCGAAGAAGACCTCGTTGAGACAAGAGCTCGAGCGCCCGTCTGATTTCAAACGTCTGCTGGCTCGCGGCCCATCCTTCATCTTGTGGTTCGTACGTCGGCGCCCAACCGGGCAGCAAGCTCGAGCGAACGACTGCGTCAAGCGCCCCCTCTAACGGAGCCAGTGCCTCCGCCACCTTGCGAACACTCTTCGGATCGGCTCGCCGAACCAGTTCAGCCCATCCTGAACGCCGAGTGGGTCCCTTTGCTTGCGCTTTCGTCAGAATCGCTGCTGCTTCGGAGAACGCTCGGGCGGCATTGTCGGCATCGGGAACCGCTTGAACGGCCTTCAAATCGGCCATCTCGAGCAAAACGCCTGCCCTGCGCGCCGCTGCCAGAGATTCAGGGTATTCCCGGGCGACGGATTCGAATCGCTCGTTCACATTCATGGTCTTCTTGTTGGTGCAAAGTTACCCGAACGACATTCAGGCGGCAAAGATTCACAATCGCCCGATGAGAGTAAGCGGAATTTCCTTGGTGAGAAGCCGAGAGGTGAAGTGCACATGTCCTTGACGAACTGGCCATCTGTAACTGGCATCCTCACGAGTGATGACCAGTCCCCAAGTCGTGAGCCTCGTTGAGTATTTGATTCTAACCTTCTCGGTGTTGTTGGTTACTGAGTTTTCGAGAAGGGGGGCGGGCGAAGCCCGACCGGAGTCTCCAAGAGTCTCGGTCCGGCAATGACCTAAGAGCGCGGCGAGCGACCGAGAAATGCGAAAATCGGGCTACGGAGCTGGACTCGTGGGGACGGGGTGAGGCGATTTCCAAGCCGAGCGGAGCGCGGCAATCAGCAATCCCAGGCTCGCTAAGAACCAGACCGAGGCCCAAAAAAGACCCGGCACTCCGGTCGCTTGCTGCATTAGAGCGGCGTCGCTGTGGCTCCCGGTTCGACTGGCCCAAAAAAGCGCGCGAAATGCGTCCACCGACGCTAAACATTGGATCGCCCCAAGAAATTGGGCGGTCCAAACCACTTGGGGTCCGTTCAATTTTCGAGACAGCGCCCATAAGCCGAACGCCCAACCCGCTCCACTCAGAACCCCGACCCAGTCGGCCCGCACCCAAATCAGGAGAGAGACCGCTAAGACCACCGCCAGACCCCAGAGGGATTGCCGGGCACGTTCTTCCGTTTTGGCCCAGGCCAAGAGCGCTCCGCCCACGGCGGCCGCTCCCAGGTAACCGGCCGAAGCCACAACCACGATCCATCCACCCCGAATCGACGCATCGCCGCCGCCCGAAGCGAAGACTCGAATGCGCTCGACTTCGCCCCCGGTGGCCAAGGCGGCGACTGCGTGGCTCAGCTCATGCAGGTGGGTATTGAGCCAAATCAGCGGAAGCGCCAGAACCTCCACAAACGGCAGGTTCCAGACAAGTAGCGCCGCTGCACAAGCAGCCAAGAGCCTCTTTTGGGGCAAAGTCATGCATCCATTCCAACGTTGCCGAGGGGGTCAAGGTTGCCGGGGACCAAGAAAAAGCCCCATAACTGCGGTTGCGGTCCTGGGGCGAGTGAGTTCAAGCTTAGCGTCCGGCTTGGGACTTTGCGATGATCTCTTGAGCGATGTTCGTCGGAACCACTTCGTAGTGCGAGGGCGTCACGTTGGGAGTGGCTCGACCTTGGGTGAGCGAGCGCAACGTCGTGACATAGCCAAACATCTCGCTCAGCGGAACGAGTGAATTCACCACCGTCACGCCGCCCATCGCGGGCTCCATGGACTCGATTCGACCGCGTCGGCTGTTGATGTCTCCGACGACGTCGCCGACGTTCCCTTCGGGCGTGGTCACTTCGACGTGCATGATCGGCTCCTTCAGAACCGGGTTGGCCTTCTTCATGGCCTCGCGGAAGGCGATGACGCCCGCTTGCTTAAAGGCGTTTTCGTTCGAGTCGACTTCGTGGTAGCTTCCTTCAATGACGGCGACCCGAATGTCCACGACCGGATAGCCCGCAAGCACGCCGCTCAAAAGTCCTTCGCGAAGGCCCTTTTCGACCGCCGGGATGTACTCCTTCGGGATCGATCCGCCCACAACTTTGTTTTCGAAAACGAATCCCGATCCTGGCGGCAGCGGCTCCATCTCGATCCAGCAATGCCCATATTGTCCCGAACCGCCGGTCTGTCGAATGAATCGGCCTTCGGCCTTCACCTTGGTCTGCACCGTTTCGCGATAAGCGACTTGCGGCTTTCCTTGATTCGCTTGAACGCCGAACTCTCGGTTCAGTCGGTCGACGATGATCTCGAGGTGGAGTTCGCCCATGCCGCTGATGATCGTCTGACCACTTTCGGCATCGGTAAAGACTCGGAAAGTCGGATCCTCTTGGGCCAAGCGCGCCAAGCTGGTGCCAAGCTTTTCTTGGTCTGCCCGGCTCTTCGGCTCGATAGCAATCTGGATGACCGGCTCAGGGAACTTGATGCTTTCGAGCGCGATCTCTTTGTCCTGTTGGCAGATCGTGTGTCCGGTGTGAACGTCGCTGAGCCCGATGACGCCGACAATTTCACCGGCATAGACCTCGTCGAGGTCCGTTCGGTTGTTCGCGTGCATCTCAAGAATTCGACCGATTCGCTCGGTGCGGGTTCGGAACTCGTTGGTCTGCGGATCGCGATAGGTCACGCTGACGGCCGTTCCCTTCTTGAGCGTGCCGGAGTAGACCCGCAAGAAGGTCAAGCGACCGACGTACTTGTCGCTCATGATCTTGAACGCCAGCGAGCTAAACGGCTCGGTGTCGTCGGGCTTTCGGACCATTTCCGCTTCGGTGTCGGGATCGACTCCCTTCACATCGCCCACATCCAGGGGCGACGGCAGAAAGTCGACGACCGCGTCGATCATCGCTTGGACGCCTTTGTTCTTAAAACTGGATCCCGAAAGAATCGGGACGATCTTGTTGGCGATGGTGCCTTTTCGCAAGGAGGCTCGAATTTCAGCTTCGCTGATCTCTTGTCCTTCGAGGAATCGCTCCATGATGGAGTCGTCGAATTCCGAGATCGCCTCGATCATCTTCTCGCGCCACTCGGCGGCGGTGTTCACCATGTCGGCGGGAATGTCGGCGACCTCAAAAATCTTGCCGTCGTCGTTGTTATAGAGCGTGGCCTTCATCGTGATGAGGTCGATGTAGCCTTTGTAGTCGCTTTCGGCGCCGATCGGAATTTGAATCGGGGCCCCGTTAGCTCCGAGTCGCTGCTTGATTCGGTCGACCACGCTGAAAAAGTCGGCCCCAAGGCGGTCCATCTTGTTGACATAGATGATCCGAGGAACGCCGTACTTGTTGGCCTGTCGCCAGACGGTTTCGGACTGGGGCTGGACGCCGCCGACGGCGCAGAAGACCGCGACGCATCCGTCGAGAACCCGCAGCGAACGCTCGACTTCGACGGTGAAATCGACGTGCCCAGGCGTGTCGATGATGTTGATCTTATGCTCGGGCTTGTCATTGTTGCTGCCCCGCCAGAAGCAGGAAGTCGCGGCCGAGGTGATCGTGATGCCTCGCTCTTGCTCTTGCTCCATCCAGTCCATCGTGGCCGCACCTTCGTGAACTTCACCGATCTTGTGCGATTTTCCGGTGTAGTAGAGGATGCGTTCGGTCGTGGTGGTTTTGCCAGCGTCAATGTGAGCGGCAATTCCGATATTCCGGACGAGGTTCAGAGGGTGTGATCGTGGCATAGGACGGCTTATTTTGGGTTCGGAATGTTAAGGACTGATTAGAAGCGGTAGTGGGCAAACGCCTTGTTGGCATCCGCCATCTTGTGGGTGTCTTCTTTCTTCTTCACCGACGGGCCGGTGTTGTTGTAGGCGTCCACCAGCTCTGAGGTGAGCTTGTCAATCATCGACTTCCCACTGCGCTTGCGTGCGTTACCAACAATCCATCGCAAAGCGAGAGTTCGACGCCGGACAGGCCGCACTTCCATCGGGACCTGATAGGTTTGGCCCCCGACGCGTCGGGGCCGAACTTCGTAGGTGGGAAGCACGTTCGCCAGCGCCTTGTCGAACGCTTCGAGTGCCGGCGTCCCGGTCTTCTCTTCCAGGTTCGTCATCGCACTGTAGAAGATGTGCTCGGAGATGGCTTTTTTGCCATCCAGCATCATGCGGTTGATGAATCGCTGCACCATCTCGCTGTTGTAAACGGGATCGGGGAGAATGATGCGCTTGGCTGCAGGTCCTTTTCGTGGCATAGCTTCGTTGGGTGTCCTTACTTCGCGGCGGGCTTCGGTCGCTTGGCGCCGTATTTGCTTCGGCCTTGTTTTCGGTTGGCGGTTCCCGAGGTTTGTTGGGTACCGCGAACAATGTGATATCGCACACCGGGGAGATCTTTCACCCGGCCGCCTCGCACCAAAACCACCGAGTGTTCTTGGAGGTTGTGTCCGATGCCCGGAATATAGGCGGTGACTTCAATTCCGTTCGTGAGTCGAACCCGGGCCACCTTCCGAAGCGCGGAGTTCGGCTTCTTCGGGGTCACGGTTCGCACGACGGTGCAAACTCCGCGTCGGAAGGGGTTCTTCTTCAGCGCGGGCGATTTCGATTTCACCTTGGGCGTACTGCGCCCACGGCGCACCAGTTGATTGACTGTCGGCATTCGTTCCTCTGTAAGACTTCATGCTGAGCGGGCGATCACAAAAAAACCCTTGGCCATCCGGCACAAGGGAACCTCTTCATTCGTCATAACTCCGTCGAATTCGAACCGGTTTGAACCGAACTTCGGGTCCCTCCAAGATGGTCTCGGTCGAGTTACTTTGTGCAAGCGCCTCAGCGAGACCTTTATTTTGGCCTCCTGGGTGCACTCCTGTCAAGGCCCCGGGGCGTGAATGAAGGTTCACCGGCCTTAAAGAGTCCGGGCAGGTCGCCTTTAGCCGGGGCCGCCGGGCAAGACCTCTTCTCCGTTGTCGATCCCGCTCGGTTCCGGAGTCGGAGCCGGTCCCGACGTCGATGCGGCGGTCGCTCCACGGGACGAGGAATTCGGATTGCGAGCAACGATCCGTTGGCCACCCCGATAGATACTCATCCCCAGGTCATCGCGCCGAACCTCAACATCGCCCTGATAGACGACGCGAAATGTTCGGACCGATCCCGCCGAACCGCCTTTGTCGACGACGACCGTCCGTCCGGGTGGGAGCGAAAGATCGGTGACCACCTTCTCTCCCCGTGACCAAGTTCGCCGTCCGACGCTGACGATCTCAACCCGCTGGTCGGGAACCTGAACCCCGAGAATGCGAAAAGTGAGCTTCCCGGGCTCATAGGTTGCCGAAAAAGCGACGGGGTGACTCTTGTTGTTTCGGATACCGAGGTCCAGCGAGCCGTAATCCACCGAAGCATCTCGTCCCAACGGGACATAGGTCACCGGCATCGAGTGATTCGACCGGGCCGTGATTTCGAGGTCAGCATACAAAGCAGCGTTATACAAGGTCGTGCTGACTTGGCAAATCCCACCGCCAATATCCACATCGTGCTTGCCGTTCTTGAAGACACCTGCCTCGCGAAAGCCGGCTTTGGCCGTTCGGCGTCCCACCCAGGCGTTGAATCGCCACTCTTCTCCAGGCATCAGGACGACGCCATCGATCTTTCCCGAAGCGAGCTTGATGTTGGCGCATCGGCTCACTTTGGCGGTCGGGAATCGGGTGGTGTAACTCGCCATGATGTCGCGCACCAGGTCGAGATCAGCATCCGGCACCTTTTTTGGTCCGGCAATGATCGGCAGCTCGACTTCCGTCCGCTCGGACTGAGCCGCGGCCAGCAAGAGGTCATGCAGGGCCGTGGTGTCGACGGCGACCGAGCCGCCCTCGTACTGCTTTAGAATCCGACCGCTCACAAACCGAGCCATCGCCCTCTGGGATGAGCGATTGTTGTCGGTGACAAACTCATTCAGGCTCTGGAGTTTCGATTCGTCGAACCGATAGACCACGTCGAGCACCTTGGCCGGGGCCTCGTCCATCCCCACTTGTCGTCGAAGACTCTCCCAAAAATCCTCGGTGGAGACTTGGTCGACGCTGGCCTTGTCGTCGAGCGAAATGCCATATCCGGTCAAGGTTCGGGGCTCTGGATTTTGTTCCAACTTGGCGTTGGTGAGGGAGATCGTCTTCCGTCGCTCAGTCTCCCACCAAATCCTCAGTTTTTTGGCCGCTTGCTCGCGAGTGAGCCCGCTCACGTCGACGAGGCCAATCCGAACGTTCGGTCGGATCACCGGCTCATGTCGAGCGGCGAGGATCGTCACCGAACCCGCTCCGAGACCTAAGAGTGCCAGTCCGGTCAGCGCGATGCGCCGACCCACCTTGGATCGGGTCGGAGTTTTGGGGCGTGCTGAACCGGAGTTTGTGCTTGCGGCTGGTTTCACCTTTGGATACCATTATAGACGGGTTTTCCACACCCAATCAGGCCCAAAGTCCGAGTTATCAACATTCTTAAAGCGGCTGGAGCTGCGCTTCGGGGATGACTTCTTGGATCAACTGGGCCGGCACCCGATACGGCAACACCGTCGTGACCCCCGAACCCGACTCCATCGTCACTCCGAACCAAGTCGGTGCCGCCTCGATCGTCACCGGATTGTGGGTGATCACGATGAACTGAATCTCTTGGGCCGCCTCCTTGAGCATTTCGATGAACCGCTCAACGTTGCGGCCATCGAGCGGGGCATCGACCTCGTCCAGAACCACCAACGGGCTCGGTTTGACTCGCAAGATCGCAAAAAGAAACGCACACGCACTCATGGCGCGCTCGCCACCGCTGAGCAGCTCGAGTCGCTGCCGACGCTTCCCGGGGATTGTGACTTCCACTTGCACCCCCGTCGCCAACACATCGTCGGGGTCACTCAAACTCAGGCTCGCTTCGCCTCCTCCGAACATTCGCTGGAACGTGTCGGCAAAGGCCAGTTGGAGTCGCTCGAATGTGCTCATGAAGCGGTCCCGGGTCAAACCATCGAGCTCTTTGATTCCGGCTTCGACTTCGGCTTTGCCGCGCAAGACGTCGTCTTGCTGGGCCGTCAACTCTTCATATCGCTCGGTCAGCCGGTCGAACGCCTCGATAGCTCCAAGGTTGACCTCGCCGAAGCTCTTGGTCTCGCGGCGCAGACGCTGGACCAGGGCGGTTGCATCTTCAGGGAGCTCGACCCGGTCCGCTTGAGCAATCGCTTCTTCTTGGCTGATTCCGTACTCTTCCAAGAGGCGCTCCAGGTGAGTCGCCCGTTTGGCATCGAGTTTGGCCCGTTCGAGCTCGGCTCGATGGGCGATGTCTTCGGCGGCGTGGAGACTCTGCTTGGACTTCTGGAGCTGCTCGCTCAGCTGGAAGTTCGATTCGAGGAGTCGAGAGCGTTGCCCCTGGACCTCTTCAAGTCGAGCTTGAGTTTCGGCTTGTTGGGCGGCTGCGTGGACCCGTTCGGTTTGGTGTTGTTGGAGCGCAGCCCCGGCCTCAAGTCGTTGCTCGGCCAGGGTCTCCGCCCGGAGTCCGCGTCGCTCTTCTTGGTGTCGAGCCTCCTCGACGCGACGTTGAGCCTCTTCGGTCCGGACTTTGGCTTGAGTCAGCTGAGCGCTCAGCTGCCGGCGTTGGTCCAAAAGCTGCTGAGCCTCACCACTTAGGGAGCCGATTTCGATCAAGAGCTGATTTCGCTGTTTTTCAACCGCATCGACATCGATGGACTCCGAATTGAGAGACTCAGGCTCTTGTCGGAGGTTGGCCTTCTCGGCCCGCAGCTTCTCTTCTTCTCGGGTCGAAGTGTGCTGCTCTTGTTTGAGATTTTGCAGCCACTCTTGGACCTCCTGGAGCTCTTCGCGGGCGGCCAGAACCTCAGGCGTCTCTTGGACGGCTTGCGGATCGAGCGCTTCGAGTTGAGCTTCGAGCTCCTCTTGTCGGGCCAAGGCCGAGTCTCGCTTTCGAGCCAGCGACTCCAGGCGCTCGGTGACTTCGTTGAGTTCGGCTTGGCGCTGGACGATGCCAGTTGTTTGGCGTTGCGAATTCCCGCCTGTCACCGCGCCGCTTGCGTGGACCACTTCCCCATCGAGACTGACGGCCTTGCTCCAGCCGCGCGTTTGGGCAAGGGCGAGGGCATCGTCCAGGGTCTCGGTGATGAGGGTCCGCCCTAAGAGGCTCTCAATCACCGGCCGGAAGGGCTCGGCGACCTTGACAAGATCGGCCGCGATCCCCACGACCCCAGGTCGGCGCGCCGCCTGGAGCAGGTCGGAGTTGCGCACCTGGTTTCGAACGAGGTTGATCGGTTGGAACGTGGCCCGGCCCAGCCGTTCTCGCTTGAGAATCTCAATCGCTTCTTTCGCGAAGCCGTCATGGGGGGTGATCAGGTCATGGACCGCTCCGCCCAGAGCGGTTTCGATCGCCAACGCGAGTTCAGTGTCCACAGAAAAAGCCTGCCCGACCGGCTTGTACTCTTTCTTCAGACGCCCGGCGGCGACCAGCGCCATGACCGCTCGCGAACCTTGGGCCAGGCCCTCGAACAGTTCGAGGGTTGAGGCGATGCCACGCTGCTTTGCTTCGAGGCTTGCCATCTCGGCCAGCAGACCGCGCATCCCAGCGCTGTGCTTCTCAAGGTTCGAGAGGGCCTCTTGGCGAAGGGCCGCACGTTCCTCTTTGGCTTGAGCCACCAAACCGACTTGGCCTTGGAGTTCTTGGAGTCGACCCTCGGCCTCTTGGATCGCTTCCCGAAGAGGCGCGGAGCTCTCTTCGATCCCTTTGAGCTCTCGCTCAATGTGACGCAGCCGCTGAGCGCGAGCCGCAGCTTCGGCTTCAAATTTGAGACGGTCTGTTTCCGATTGGCGAGCGCGACTGAGTGCGGCTTCGGCCGCTCGGAGTTGTCCATCCAGTTCTTGGACCCGCTCACTGGCGCTCCCGGATGCTTTTTCGGCCTCCTCGACTTGGGCGGTCACGTTGGCGAGTTCGGTTTGGGCTTGCTGCAGGTCGTTCTGAGCCTGGGTCACCCTCTGGCGGCTCGCTTCGCTCTCTTCGCCGAGATTGGTTTCAAAATCATCCAGAGAAGCCAGCTTTTGCTCGGCGAGCCGGATGTTGCCTTCGGCGCGCTCCAGCGCAGTCAAGTTGCCTTGGAGCAAGCCCCGGATCACTTCGAGCTCTTGCTCGGCGGTTTCTATCTGAGTGCCGAGTTCAGCGGCTTCGCGTTGAAGGCGCGCCCCTTCGATCCGCTCCTTCTCGGCCAGGAGCGTCGACTGCGCCATTCGCTCTTCGCAAGCTCCGATTTCAGACAAAGTCTCGACAAGCTCGACCATCATCAGACCACTTTCGACTTCGCGGAGCTGCTTGGCAACCTCCTTGTATCGGCGAGCGGTCTCGGCTTCGCGTCGAAGAGGTTCCCGCTGGTGCTCGATCTCTTGAACAATGTCGTGGATTCGCTCCAGATGATCCTCGGCCTGATCCAGCCTTCGAAGGGCTTCTTGCCGCCGCGCTCGATACCGCTGAACTCCAGCGGCTTCATCGATCCAAGCTCGTCGATCTTCTGCCGACGCCGCCAAGGCCGCGTCGATCTCCTTTTGGCCGACGATGGCGTAGCCCGCGCGGCCCAGGCCCGAGTCGGCGAAGAGTTCAAAAAAGTCGCGCTGACGACAGGGCCGCTTGTTGATGAAATACTCGCTGTTTCCGTTGCGGCTGAGGCGCCGGGTCACGCTGACCTCGGGCAGATCGAGGCCGAGCGTCCCATCCTCGTTGTCGAAGATGAGCGTGACTTCGGCAAACCCGACCGGCTTGCGTGTTGCCGAGCCACTGAAAATCACGTCTTGGCTTGTTTGGGCCCGAAGCGCCCGGGCATTCGGCTCGCCCAGACCCCACATGATCGCATCGACAATATTCGATTTGCCGCAGCCGTTCGGGCCAATGACGGCGGTGAAGTCGCCATCCAGGTCGAGGGTTGTCTTATCGGCGAAGGTCTTGAAGCCAAAAATTTGAACTCTTTTGAGCCGCATAGGGTTGGGGTCCGTGGGGCCTTGCCAATGCGCAAGCCACCAAGGAAAACAGACGAGCCGATCAGAGGTTATGGCGCGGGAGTCGAAAGATTTCCATCGACTTTGTGTCGAGGTAATCGGCCCCACTCAAGCGGCCCACCGGATGGACCTCGACCCGGCGATGAATCTGCAGGACCTCGCCGATCACGTAATTCGCGCTCCCTGGACCTTCTCCGTGGGCGACAATCTGAAAGACGCGACACTCCAACTGGAGCGGCGACTCGGCAATTCGAGGGGGCTGCACCTTTTGGCTCGGGGCCATCGTCAGGCCCGCCGCGGCAAACTCATTGAACGGAGCTTGGCGCTCGGCCCCCAGAACAGTTAAGGCATCGGCGAGTCGGTCGTCGACGATGTTTACCACAAATTCTCCGGACCTCTCGACATTCCGAAGCGAGTTCTTTGGGGTGCTTTTTTGACTCAGTGTCGGCGAAAAAACGAGGCTCGGGGGATGAATCCCGCCGACTGTGATATAGCTAAAGGGCGCGAGGTTGGGCGAGCCGTCGGGGTGCAGCGTCGAAACCAAGACCACGGGCCGTGGCTGAATCGCTTCGTGCAACAGGTCGTAAAGCTCACCGGGAGCCAATAGTTTGGGATCGCATTCGACGAAATCGCCCACACCCGCATTTTGGCCGTCTTAGGCCGCCTTGCGCTTGATCTTGAGAACGTTATAGACGTACGCCAGAGTTTCCGCCACCGCCTGGAACTGCTCGCGGGGGACAAAGTCGCCGACCTCGCACGAGCGGTACAGAGCCCGGGCCAGAGGCGGATTCGGCACAATCGGCACCTTGTTCGCTCCGGCGAGTTCGCGAATCTTCAGGGCCAGGTAGTCCTGACCCTTCGCAATCACCATCGGGGCATGCATCTTGCTTCGGTCGTATTGGATCGCCACGGCAAAGTGAGTCGGGTTCGTGATCACAACGTCCGCTTGCTTAATTTTCTCCGCCAATCCCCCTTTGGCGAGTTTTCGAGCTCGCTGATGTCGAGCGGCCTTCAACTCTGGGCTGGCTTCGGCTTCCTTCATCTCGCGACGCAGTTCATCCTTGGTCATGCGAAGCTGCTTATCGGTCTGCTTCTTTTGAAAAATGTAATCGAGGACCGCCAAAATCACCCAGGCCACCGAGACCCGAATCAAGATCGTGTAAACCAAACTGGCAACAACCGCAACCGCGTCCCGAGGAGAAAGCCAAGCAAGACCCAAAATCTTCGGCCAGTTATCTCGAATCACCACCCAGGCAATCATACCAAAGACGACCGATTTCAAGATCGTCTTGAGCGCTTCGACCCCGGCCTTCGCCGAAAAGAGTCGCTTGAATCCGGCGAGCGGATTGATCTTGTCGAAGGTCGGCTTCATCGATTCTGCGCTGAGGACAAAGCCAACCTGGGCAAAGTTCACCACAAGGCCGACGGCCAAGGCCACTCCCGCGAGAATCGCCAGCCCCAACATTCCGGGTTCAGCCAGACTCCAGACTTGCCGGGAAACCGAAGTCGGGCTGATCTCGCTGGGAACACGAGCAATCGTATTTCGAAAACCCTCCATGTAGCCGGTCCCCAGGATCCCCGCGACCGCAGGCAACGCCAGGATCAGAGCGGCCAAAACGAGCGAGCCGCTCAGGTCCGTCGACCGCGCGACCGTCCCCTTCTTGCGGGCTTCCATCCGCCGACGCGGAGTCGCCTCTTCGGTCCTTTCTCCGGCATCATTTTGGCCCGCCAATTAGCCACCTCCCAATAGCCGCGCAATCGCCGCCAGCGTGTGCTCGACCCCACTCTCCACTGCCACCGCAAACACCGGCAAACCCAGCGACAGAGCGATCATTCCGAGTCCGATTTTCGCAGGCACACCGACCATAAACGCTTGCATCTGAGGTACGGATTTGTTGATCACGCCGAGCGCAGCATCGATCACAAAACTGACTGCGGCGACCGGGGCCGCGATCTGCAAGGAGAGCAGCCCTAAATGTCCTGCAAAGCGAGGGACTTGTTCGATCCAACTTGTTAACGAATAGAGACCAATGGACTGCGTGACTTCAAACGACTGAACAAATGCTCCGATCATCAAGTGATGTCCATTCAGAAGGAGCAACACAACGAGCCCCAAAAGAAACTTCCACTGACCTAAGATCGTCGTCGGGCTACTCATTGCAGGATTAAAAATTTGCGCCGCGCCCAGACCGACTTGAAGATCTAAAAAGGCCCCCGCCATCTGAATCGACAGCATCATTAATTGCATAAAGAAACCGATGACGAGGCCAATCCCGGCCTCGCGCATCAGGGCCAACACGAGCACATCAAGCGCTTCGGGAACTTGTGGAAAATGAGAGGCGACGACGGGCGTCAATGCAAGCGCAAGGACACCCGAAATCATCACGCGAACTGGCACCGGCACAAGCCCGCCAAAAAGGGGCGAGGAAAGGAGCATCGCACTGCAGCGAACGAAAACACAAAGAAAGGCCCATATCCCGACGGCATCAAAGCTCATCGAGCCTCTCCCGCAACTTGAGTCAGATTGTTGGCTTGTGTCAAACAAGTCTTGGTGTAAGAAACCAAGGTCGAGAGCATCCAAGATCCAAAGATCACAATCACCGCAACCGCAGCGAGAATCTTGGGCACGTACGTCAAAGTCATCTCCTGAACCTGAGTGACGGCTTGAAAGACGCTCACGAGCAGCCCCACAAAGAGCGTGACTCCTAAAATCGGGAGACTGACCATCAAGGCGACTTGCAACCCGTCGCGCGAGAGCTCGAGAAGATAACTCTGATCCATCACTAACGATATCCCGAGAGCACGGCTCCCACTAAGACCGACCAGCCATCCGCCAAGATAAAGACGAGCAACTTCGCTGGCAAACTCACCACAATCGGAGGCATCATCATCATGCCCATACTCATCAACGCGCTCGCCACAATCAGGTCGATCATCACGAAGGGAATAAAGATGTAAAAGCCGATAATGAAGGCAGTTTTGAGTTCACTCAAAACAAATGCCGGGATCAAAGAAACTAAGCTGACTTCATCACGGGTCTTGGGCTTTTCATTTCGCATGTCCAAGAACATCATGAGGTCTTTCTCGTACGTGTTTTTGAGCATAAATTCACGCACCGGCTTTTGCGCTCGATCCATCGCTTGCTCCAGAGTAATTTCCTTTGCCATGTACGGCTTGATTGCATTCTGATGGACCTGCTCGTACGTCGGTGCCATGACGAAGAAAGTTAAGAATAAGCTCAGCCCGCTGATCACCTGATTAGGGGGAATACTCTGCGTTCCAAGGGCACTCCGAACAAAGCTAAAGATGATCACGATTCTCGTGAACGCGGTTGTCAAGATGAGGATGGCAGGCGCAACACTCAAAACCGTCAGGAGTGCTAAAATCTGCAGGCTCGTACTGACGTCGTTCGGGTTCTTCGTCCCTGGCCCCAATCCGATATTCACACTCGGCACGGTGACCTGAGATTGAGCATAGAGCATGCAGCCCATCAGGACCAGGCTGATCACTGTCAGCGCTCGAAGACTGAACACCTTGCGAACCGAATGCAGAAGCGACTTCATCATGGCGTTAGATCGGGCCAGCCAGTTGTTCCAGACGGGCGAGAGCTTCGACGTCCTTGCTTTGCTCGGCGTCCAAGATGTCAAAGAAGGGTGGCTCGTCCACTTTCAAAGAGGAAGGCTCCGAGAGATCGCTCAGACAAGAAACTCCTGCGGGCGTGACGCTCAGAAGGAGAGTCTTCTGGCGGACCTGGACGACATACAGCATTCCGCCCGCCAGCTGCGCGGACTCTTCAATCCGAATCGAGCTCCCCAGGGTCGGAGTGAGTCTTCGATTCAGCTTCGTGATGAACTTTGGAAGCACCCATTTGATCAATGCGGCGATCACGATCAGCGTGATGACCATTTGCAGGATGGGCAATCCGCCTTGGCCGCCCGAAGTCGAAGGGGTTGACACTAAATTAGCCCGAGTTCCCAGCGCACCAGTCTGTGCCCAGGCGGCGCTGACCCAAATTGCTGCCACCGCGCTGAGGACTCCTCGCATCTCGTTACGCCGCCTCGCTGAGCCGCATGAGTCGCTCGGATGGACTCAGAATTTCTGTAATCCGGACGCCAAAGTTATCTTCAATGACGACCACTTCGCCACGGGCGACGAGTCGCCCATTCACCATCACATCCACCGGTTCACCCGCCGCCTTGTCAATCTCGACAATCGAACCCGAACCGAGCTCGACGACGTCCTTCACGAGCATTTTCACCCGGCCAAGCTCAACGCTGATCTCCAGCGGGATGTCCATCAGAATTTCCAGGCTTTGGTCGAGCGGGGAGGCAGCCCCTTTGCTTTGCGACCCATGCGACTCAAAGGGGTTTGCCGAAGCCAGGCTGTGATCATCCTCCAGCAACGGAACGCCCAAAACCAAGTGCGCAGTCTCGTTGTCCATGATCCAGAGGACCGTCCCGTTGACGCTCTCGCTGGAGAGATTAATGCTCGACCGAAGGACCTCATCGCTACGCTGTAAATTCGGAGGCAAGCTGACGATCTGAAACCGCATGCTGACGCCGCTCGTCACAACGGCTTCGTTCAGCATATTGCCGATCGCAAGACACAGACCTTGCACCAGGGATTCGAAAATTGGTCGATTGTCCGCAACGAGATTATCATCAATCTCTTCGGGCACCGATCCGTTCATCGACGCCAGCTCAACCAGCGTCTCTTGACTCATCAGAAGCAGCTGAGGATTCTCTGGAAGATTTGCAAAGGCAAACTGAATCACGACCCGAGGAGAGCCTAACTCAGAAAAAAGATCCGTCGTTCGAGTGGCGACCGTTAAGGCATCGCCGAACGTCATGTTTTGGTTCGCAGCTTCGCTCACCGTCATACTGACAGTTTGCCAAATTTGACCTTGAGCGCTCGAGAACCGAGAAACGATTTCTTCAGAGATTCTTGACATAGAATTGATCCTTACTTTTCGACGAGGCCTGTGACGGTAAAGGCGAGCTTCTTCCCGTTCATGGCCGGCATCCCATAAAACTTTTCGGTCCCACTGACGAGCATCGTAATGTCTTTTGACGCATGCTGATCCAGGCGCAGGACATCACCGACTTGCAGTCCCATAAACTCTCGCACTTGGAGCCTCGACTTGCCCAACTGGATACAAGCCTCAACCGGGGTGTTTTGAACCTGTACGGCGAGCTGACGGCGATGAAGTGGGCTATGCTTTCGATTGGTCGTGACAAACCACTTTTGCGCACTGAGCTTCGTAGTAATCGGCTTTAGAATCAAGAAAGGAATACACAGGCTCATCGCACCGCGCACATTCCCAACTCGCACTTCAAAGAGGATCGTCACGACGATGTCCGTGGGCGGAGCAATCTGAACAAACTGCGCACTCGTCTCCATCCCGTCGATGCCTGGATTCACAACGACAATGCCTTCCCAAGCACTCTTCAACGCACTAAACATTCGCTCGACGGTTTGCCGGACGAGTGGCCTTTCAATGTCGGTCAGAACATTCCGATTGACGGTTCGACCGGGACCTCCTAAGAGTCGATCAATCATGCAGAAAACCAGGCCAAACTCCATCTCCATGACCGCTTGACCCGTCAAGGGCGGAAGCGACATGATCGTAAAGACCGAAGAGTTAATGCTTCGCAAGTACTCTTCATACGGCACTTGCTCAAGTGAGATCAGGTCGATGTTGACGTGAGTGCGAAGATAGGCACTCAGACTCGATCCCGAGAGGCGGGCAAAAGTCTCGTGGAGCATTTGCAGGGTCCGCAGCTGCTCCTTACTAAACTTGTCTGGCCGGCGAAAGTCGTAAACTTCATAAGCAATGGCTGCTTTTTGGGCCGCATTTCGATTCGAACTGCTCGCGGGCTGGGCGATGAGTTGAGGAGCGGGGGCGGAATCCGACACTGATTCGCCTTGCAGCGAATTCAATAGCGCCTCGATCTCTTCTTGGGAGAGGATATCCGACATCGTAAATCTCCAGCTCGTTCTTCTTGGCCCCAGCAATCATGCCTGTGGGGGGGCTTCAGATCAGTTATCGGAGAACCTTCAGCCTTCTTTAGGGTTGTCCGTTGAAAAACTTGAAGAACTGCTTCAGCTTTGCGGATCGGATCATCTATGCTCTCTGAAAGCGATGCCCTGGAAAGGATTCAAAATCTGGCGAGGCAAACTCCCTCACTGGCGGGCGGAGGACGTGACTTACTACGTCACGTTTCGCCATCGCCGCGAGCTCTCCGAGTCCGAACGACAACTCTTGATGGGCAAGCTCATGCGGGGCGGTGCCGCTCATTGGGACCTCCTGGCGGCCGCAGTGGGATGCTCCGTAACCGAACTGATCTTTCGAATCACCAGCGAGCGCGAAGGCCGACCCACCGAACTCTCGACCCTGATTGAACCAGCCAAAAGAAAGGCGGGGCGCGAGATCATGAAGGCAACTCAAGAGCGGTGGCCACCTTTTTTCGACGAGAGCTACGACCGCATCTTGCGCGATGACGCCGAGCTCGAGGCGACCCTGAGCCAAATCATCGAGCGACAAGAGGCCGAAGACCCCGAGCGGCTCTACTTGGCGGATTCGTCATAATGAGCCGAGATGAGTTTGCATGTGGCGGTATTGCGGGGCGACGGCATCGGGCCAGAAGTCACCGAAGAAGCGATTCGAGTTCTGAAAGCCCTTTCATTGGACTTTACGTTTGAAGAAGCCTTGGTCGGCGGGGCGGCTTATGACGCGACCGGCCACCCGCTCCCTCCGGAGACATTAGCGCTTTGCCAAAAAGCCGACGCGGTCCTTTTCGGGGCCGTGGGCGGGCCCCAATGGGATCGAGTCGAGCCCGCGACGCTCCGGCCCGAGGTGGGGGCCCTCTTGCCTCTCCGGCGCGAGCTGGAACTGTATGCCAATGTTCGGCCGGCCAAAACGCTTCGATCGTTGATGATGGCCAGCCCGCTCAAAGGAGAGAACGGCCTGATCGACCTCGTTGTGATGCGAGAACTGACAGGCGGGATCTACTTCGGACAGCCGCGCGAGCGGCGAAACGACGGCGAACTGGCCGTCGATACCTGTTTGTATTCGAAATCCGAAGTCCGCAGGATTGCGCTTCAGGCGGTCAAGATCGCCCGAAATCGACGCCGCGAGGTGACGAGCGTTGACAAAGCCAACGTCCTCGAAACAAGCCGCCTCTGGAGAGAGGTCGTCGATCAGGTCGCAGCCGAAAACCCCGATGTCAAGTTCACACACATGCTCGTGGACAACTGCGCGATGCAGCTCGTCCGGAATCCGAAGCAGTTCGACGTGATCCTGACCGAGAACATGTTCGGTGACATCCTGAGCGACGAAGCCTCGATGATCACCGGCAGCCTTGGACTCCTCCCCAGCGCGAGCCTCAGTGACCCGCGCGGAAACAAAGTCTTTGGCCTCTATGAGCCGATTCACGGCTCGGCCCCCGACATTGCCGGGCAAGGGCGAGCCAACCCGATCGCGGCAATTTTGAGCGCGGCGATGATGATGGAGTACACCTTTGATCAGGCGCCTGCCGGGCGCAAAATTGAGGCCGCAGTCGAAAAGGTCCTCGACTCTGGACTCCGCACCGCCGACATCTTCGAACCCGGGACGAAGCTCGTTTCGACAAGCGAGATGGGCCAAGCGGTCGCCACCGCCGTCGCTGCCGATTGATCACCATCGTCGGCGGTGGTTTTGCGGGCGTCGAAGCGGCTTGGGTCCTTGCTTCGCATGGGGTCGAAGTCGAGCTGTGGGAGATGCGGCCGCACCGCATGACCCCGGCCCACACCGGACCGCACCTCGCCGAACTGGTCTGTTCTAACAGCTTCAAGTCCAAACTCGAGACGAGCCCAGCCGGTCAGCTCAAGTTCGAGATGGACCAGCTCGGCTCAGTTGTTCTGGCCGTCGCCCGGGATCATGAGGTCCCGGCGGGCGAAGCCCTGGCGGTGGACCGAGAGGCGTTCGGCTCAGCCCTCACCGGGAAGATCGAATCCCACCCCCTCATCCGCGTACGCCGGGAGCCATTCCTTCCCCATCAAGCTGAGGCGACCCTGCGTCAAGGTCAGCCGCTCCTTTTGGCGACGGGGCCTCTAACTTCGCCCGAGCTCTCTGAGTGGATTGCCGCGCAGTCTGGACGTCGTCACCTCCACTTTTATGATGCGGTGAGCCCGACGGTCGACGCCTCCAGTCTCGACCGGTCCGTCGTTTTCGCGCAAAGCCGCTACGACAAAGGGGGCGGCGATGACTACCTCAACTGCCCCTTCAACAAAGACGAGTATGAGCACTTCGTCGCCGAACTGGTCCGAGCGGAGCGAGCCCCGATCCACGCCTTTGAAGCGGGCGGGGTTCGGGGTGAAGTCCAACTTGATCCGAGTTACTCCCTGCCGACCCTCGAAGGCCAGTTCTTGGAGCAGATCAAGTACTTCGCGGGGTGCACTCCGATCGAGGCGATTGCCGAGAAGGGCCCTCGCTCCTTGGCGTTCGGAAACTTCAAACCGGTGGGATTAACCGACCCTCGCACGGGTCGGCGACCCTGGGCGGCCCTCCAGCTTCGTCCCGAGAACGCAGAAAAAACCCTTTACTCGCTGGTCGCCTGTCAGACTCGCCTGAAATGGGGGGAGCAAAAGCGGATTTTTCGACTGGTCCCCGGACTCGGCCAGGCAGAGTTTGTTCGCTTTGGCGTGATCCACCGAAACACTTATGTCGAAGCCCCTCAGGTGCTCGATCCGACTCTGCAATTTCGGGTGCGGCCGGGGCTGTACCTGTCGGGGCAGTTAACCGGAGTTGAAGGATATGTCGAAAGTGCCGCGATGGGGATCTACTCCGGCTTGGTGCTCCTGGCCCGCGCAAAGGGGATCGAGTTTCCGTTGCCCCCAAGGGAGACCGCCTACGGCTCGCTCCTCGCACATCTGCAAGACTCGACCCCGAGGGAGTTTGCGCCCATGAACATCAACTGGGGGATACTGCCCGACCCCGCCGAGCCGACCCGAGACAAAGGTGTGAAGCGAGCCCAAAAGATCGCCGCCGCTCGCGAGGGTATGGCCCATTGGAGCCGCGAACTCGGACCGATTCTGTCGCTGCCAACGGCCTAGGGTTACAAAAAAGGCCCCAGTGCTGAAGGGCGCCCGTCAAGCCAATTCGCGTAAGGGGAGAACAAACCGCGTCTCGACTTCGGAACGCCCCTCAGAAAAGGGACCATCCTTATTCTGCACTGGAATCCCGCCGATGTCAAGGGCCGGGACTTTCTTTTTGCAGAAACAAGTATTCTCTTCACTCGGGAGGGCGACTATTCGGCTTCCCGACCGGCGTCGTCCACCTGCACCGACTTCGCCGGCTCGGCGGTGGAGTAGTCCCAATTGTCGCAATCCAATCGCCGGCAGTAGACCATGCGCTGCATTTTGCCGTCATCCATTTCGACCTCCGCCATCTGAGAAAATCGGCATTCCTGGCAGAGTTCTGGCTCTAAGAGCCGCACGACTTTAAGTTGTCTTCGGGCCATCCTTGCTTCCCCCGCTCATCCTGAGCTTGATCGAATCATCGGAGCCCATCCGCGAGGTCAGGCCGGAAAAGATGCGAGGATTCGACGAGCCTCTGCCGAAGACTGGGAAAACTACGGGATCACTAAGGTCGAAGGGTCTGGGTTGATCTGGAGTGGGACCGGACCCTCACGCTGGAGCCGCCGGACATACTCGTCTTGCGACATCGACACCGCCCCCAACGAAGCTAAATGCGGACTCATGACCTGGGCATCAAAGATCGTGAACCCGGCCTCCCGGCACTTCTCAATCATCGCCCACAGGGCAACCTTGCTCGCATCGGTCTCCCGGTGGAACATCGACTCGGCGCAAAAAACCGTCCCGATGACAATGCCATAAACCCCACCTACGAGTCGATTCTCGCGCCAACACTCCGAGCAGTGCCCCCATCCCTGACGATGGATTTCGGTGTACACCTGAATCAAGGGCTCATTGATCCAGTTCCCCTCCGGCCGGCGGCAACTCCGCATGACCGCCTCAAAGGACGTATCAAATCGGACCTCAAATCGCCTTTGCCGAAGCGTCTTACGCAGCGATCGAGACATCAGAAATCCGTCGAGCGGAAAGACCGCTCGCTCATAGGGTGCGAACCACTCCACGCGACGGGGTCCCTCCCCCATCGGAAAGGTGCCTTGCCGATAGCCGTGGTCAATAAGCCAAGGGGTGATCGGCATCTCGGTCATCCGGATTTTCGCCAACGGCAGGCGTAGAAGTAAGGAATCTCTCGGGCTGCTTCAAGCCACGCTTCGGGAGCGGTCGAACTCGACTTGGGCCGAGGCTCTTCGAACGCCTCCAAGGTCAGCCCTGAACTCAAAAAGGCTTCGAAATAGGACGAGAGCGGTCGGTGGAAGTTGGTGACTTGGATTCCGCTCCACTGCACCTGGTGAGCGAGCTCTTCGAAGTAAGAACTCACCAGCAAGTGCTTCTTCTGGGCTGTTCCCCACCGGACGGACGGTGAAGGGAGCGTCGTCGCATAGCTCTGGAGGTTTGCCACGACGATCGCGCCGCCCGGACGAAGGACCCGCGCCATCTCTCGAATGCCTTGGCGAAAATCAGGAATGTCGATCAAGCACAGGTATGCGACGACCAAGTCCATCGATTCGGATCGAATCGGCAACGACTCACCCACGGCACGAACTTTTCCGATCTGAGGCTCTTTGCGGGCCGAGTGCTCCAGCAGCGAACGCACCGGATCGACCAAGACGGGCCGGGCACCCCGACTTGCAAGCATTCGAGAGAATCGACCTTCCCCGCCGCCAACATCCACGACCGCTCGGCCTCGGACGTCCCCGGCCAGTCGCAACATGACCTCATCGAGAAGGTAGACCCGGTTGGGGTCCCCTTGTTCGACGGATTCAATCCAAGCTTGGCTCGAGGCTTCCCAGTCCTTGGGCATCCTCGTCATAGTACCGGTCCCAGATGTCACAATCGAAGAATGGACGCCCGTGAACTGCTCGAAAAGACCCTCCAAAACACACACTATCAAGTCAGCGCGTGTTTTCGCGATCTCAAGCCCGAGCTCTGGGACCGGAAACTCGTGGAAGGGGCCCTCACTCCTCGGGAGACCCTGGAGCATCTGGCCGATTGTTGCATCGCGATCCAGAGAGTCTCGCGGGGCGAAAAGCACGAGTGGCACAGCACCCACTCCCCCGACCCGTCGGAAGAAGGCATGATGCGGCATTATGAGTCCGAGCGCGCGAAAGCACTTCAAGTCCTGGCCGACAACCCCTCTCCCCAGCTCTTTGACCAAGCCATCGACTACATGGCGCTTCATGAGGCGTATCACGTCGGCCAGATGGTCCAATTTCGAATCCATTTCGAACCTGAGTGGAACTCCTACAGCATCTATGAGGGTCACGCCTAGATGGGCCGGCGCGTCTTAGTGACCGGGTCGTCGCGAGGGATCGGCCAAGCCATCGCCCTGCGCCTCGGGCAACAAGGCTGGGATGTGGCCGTGCACTACACCCAAGATCGGGCCTCGGCCGAAGAGACCGTGCGTCTTCTCGGACCTCGGGCGAGTGGGCTGTATGGCCATGACTTGGTGGATCCCGCCAGCGCTCAACGCCTCTGGGCCGCGGCCACGGCCGATGGATCTCTGCAGGCTCTGGTGAATAATGCCGGCATCTATCGCCAGATTCAGTTTGCTGATTCCGGCGAGGAAGAGTTCGAAGCAAACTTCCGCCACACCTTTGCGGTGAACTTCGAATCTCCCTTGAGGCTGTGTCGAGCCGCGGTCCAGCACTTTTTACCGCAAGGTGGCGGCAAGATCCTCAATGTCGCGAGTCGGGTTGGATTTCGCGGTGAGTCTGGAGCCAGCTTGTATGCGGCTTCCAAGGCTGCGCTCATCAATCTGACTCGGTCGTTGGCCGTCGAACTCGGGCGACGCAATATCCAAGTGTTCGGCATCGCCCCAGGTTGGGTGGAGACGGCGATGGCCCGCGAGGGGATGGAGCAACGGCTTCCCGACATCCTGAGGGATATCCCCCTTGGACGCATGGCGTCGCCCGATGACTGTGCCGCCGCCGCGAACTTCCTGCTGGGGGACGACGCGAGCTACATGAGCGGCATCACGGTCGACATCAACGGAGCGAGCTACTTCCATTAAGCGATCCGCCCTGGAACTTCGATGGCCCTGAGCCGAAAATTTGACCGGGAAAAGGACCTGGCGATGAACCGCACTGGCTCTTCGCCGGGTCTATATGAACGGACGGCTCCATGAATAGCCCCCCGACGACTCTGGGCAAATATCAGATCATCCGGGAGATCGCGCGCTCGAACGACATCGTTTACGAGGCGTACGATCCCCTGATGAACCGCCGAGTCGCGCTCAAGGAACTGGCGATCCCGGGCGGAAGCACGCCCCAGCAGCGAGACGAACGGGTCAAAAGATTTCAGCGCGAAGTCAAAGCGGCAGGATCCTTGGCCCACCCGAATATCGTCACGATCTATGAGGTGGGAGCCGACGGAGACCGGCACTTCATGGCGATGGAGTATCTCGACGGACGCACCCTCCGGAATGAGCTCGATACCCATGGACTCCTGCCTTTGGCTCGCGCCGTCGAAATCGCGACCTGTGTCCTCAAGGGGCTCGAAGCGGCCCATAGCCACGGAGTCATTCACCGCGACATCAAGCCGGAGAACATTCAACTCCTCGATGATGGTCGAGTCAAACTGACCGACTTCGGAATCGCCCGACTGACTTTTGAACCCAACCTAACGATGGACGGCCAAGTCTTTGGCACGCCCAGCTACATGAGCCCCGAACAGGTGATCGGCAAAGACATCGATGCCCGAAGCGACCTCTTCAGCGTGGGCTCGGTGCTGTACGAAATGCTCGCAGGACGCAAGGCGTTCGCCGGCGACAACGTCGTGACGATCACTCACGCGATTACCTCCCGCGAGCCCGATCCGCTCGTCAACTGCCCTCAGCCACTGGCCCGAGTCATCGACCGAGCCCTGGAAAAGAGCGCACTCGCTCGCTTCCCCACCGCTGGCGACATGCTCGCGGCCTTAGAGTACGCGACGTCCCCTGACGCACTCGCCCCGGCACCGCCTTCGAGCTACTCTTACGGCTCGCCGTCCCCAGGCCCGACCGCGCCGCCGATCCTGGCTCCTGGCCCCTCTTCCTATCCTCAACCGACCCAAGGGGCCTATCCTTCGCATCCTTATCCGCACGCCGCCTATCCTTCGGCTCCAACATCCTACAGCTACAATCCGTATGGGGCACCGCATGGCCCGGCCGGGCCATCCTACCCTCACGGCCCGGCGCCGCTCCCGCAAATCCCGATTTACTATCCCCCGCCCCCGCGGCAACCGTTCATGAAGCCCGAGACCAAGCACTTCTTGGGGCGGCTGTTCCTGACGCTCCTCGTGGTGGGGACGCTCTTGGCACTCGTCTTCGTTGGCCTGAGCTCGATCGGCACCGCGGTGGACCGCATGGAGGAGGGCCGAGCGAACGATCAGATTCGCGACAAGAACCCTCTGGAAGGCGACCTGGACCAGAAAATCGCCAGCAAGGAGGGTCTGGTCAATAAAGTCGAAGGCTCTGTCGGTCGACTCGAAGAGAAAATTGGATTGGCCCGACTTTATGGCGAAAAGGCGCAGGTCCTGCTCCAGCAAGGAGACTTCGCCGCTGCCGAAGAACACCTCAAGCGAGCGATCGAAAACGACCCCAAGGCCGCGCTCTATCGAGCGGACCTCGGCAAGCTTTACGGACTCTTAGCCCCGTCGAGTTCTCCCACCTCCACGCGAATGGACCTTTGGGAGAAAGCTGGCAACTGCTATTCCGACGCCGCCGACTTGGAGACCCTGGCTCGGAACCGGGAGCAGTACAAGACCCTCGGCGCGACGGCCTACCTCAATGCCGCTGAAGAAGCTCTTGGACAAGGCGACACTCGGTCGAGCCGACTCGCCCAGCTTGGAAGGCAACTGGCCGAACCCGGCTCGGAAGTTTATCAACGAGCTCTGAATCTGATCGCCCAAGCGGGCGGCCCATAGACCCTCGGTCGGCGACGCCCCAGAAGGGGTAAAACCGATGCAGCTATGGCACTGCAAATTGGTTCTCCGGCCCCAGATTTCACCCTCAAGACCCTCTCCGAAAACGGACTCGAAGATCGTTCGCTCGGGGCCCATCGCGGCCAGAGCGCGGTCGTCCTGCTCTTTGTTCCCGGAGCCTTCACCGGAGTCTGTACCGAAGAGATGTGCGACGTCACCGCCGGTCTTTCGGAATACACCGACCTTGGTGTCGTGGTCTACGGCATCAGCGTCGATTCGGCCTTCGCCCAAGGAGCCTGGAAAAAGCAAGCCGGGATCGGATTCGACCTTCTGTCGGACTATGGTCGGGCCGTGACCCAAGCGTACGACGTTGTTTTGCCCGATCTGGCTGGCCTCGGCGGCTCGGCTTCTTTGCGCGCCGTCTACCTGATCGACCGCGATGGGACCATCCGATACGTCGAAGTCACCGAAAATCCGGGGGTCCTCCCGAAGCTCGACGCCCTGAAAGAAGCGATCCGGGCCCTGTAAAGTCCCGAGACCTGGGCAGGAGTCGTCAAAAGATGACCATAATGGGCCGATGTCCTGGACGGTGATGGATGCCAATGATATGAAGCGGACGCTCGGGCGTCTGGCTCATGAGATTCTGGAAGCTAATCAAGGCGGCCATAATCTCGCTGTCGCCGGGATTCTCAAACGCGGCTACCCGGTGGCGCGGCGTCTGGCCTTTCTCATGACGAATGTCGAAGGCACCACAATCCCTTGTGCCAAGCTCGATATCCGCCCTTTCCGAGACGACCATCCCGAAGTTCAGGAGAACGAGAGCGAAGTGCCTTTCGAGGTCACGGGGAAGAAGGTCATTCTGGTGGACGAAGTCATCTACACCGGGCGGACCATCCGGGCAGCGCTCGATGCCTTGATGCATTACGGTCGACCTCAAGAAGTCCAACTTGCCGTCCTCGTGGATCGAGGGCACCGCGAACTCCCGATCCAGCCCAATTTCACCGGCCGCCTTTTGCAAACTCAGCGTGATGACCATGTCACCGTCAAAGTGAGCGAATATGACGGGATCGACCTGGTCGAAGTGACCGCCGTCGCCCCGAATCGGAGCTAATCTATGAGCCGAAACCTTCTCGACATCCGCACCTTGGAGCCTCAGGACATTCATGATCTCCTGAAACTGGCCCAGAATTTTAAGACTCAAATTCGAGCTGGCCAGACTCTGACCCAAAGCCCTCAGCGAGTGGTCGGGCTCCTTTTCTTTGAGGGTTCGACTCGGACCCGGGTCTCTTTCGAGCAAGCCGCCAACTACCTCGGATATCGGGTGAGCAACTTCGCCTCGGGCGGGAGCTCGATGAGCAAGGGCGAAACGCTCAAGGACACGATTCTCACCTTGAAGTACGAGCGGCTCGATGCGCTCGTCATGCGGCATCGCAGTTCGGGAGCCGCCCACCTCGCGGCGCAGTATTTTGGGGGCCCGGTTTTGAATGCGGGCGATGGGCAGCACGAGCATCCCACCCAAGCCCTCGGCGACGCGCTCACGATCCTGGAGCACAAAGGTCGGATCGAGGGTCTGCGAGTGGCGATTGTCGGGGACGTTCGCCATTCTCGAGTCGCTCGGTCCAATGCGTGGCTCCTCCACAAATTGGGAGCCGAAGTTCGATTCATCGGACCCCGAGCCCTCATGCCAGTCAACATGTCAATGTTGCCGGGGACCGCATTTTTCGACCTTGAAGCAGGAATCGAAGGAGCGGACGCCGTCATCTGCCTCCGCCTCCAACGCGAGAGAATGCAAGACGGCCAGATCAGCAGTGTCAAGGAGTACACGCGCCTGTACCAAGTCACTCGCTCGGTCCTGCGGATCGCGGCCCCGCAATGTCTCTTGATGCACCCCGGACCGATCAATCGCGGAGTCGAAGTTGATGACGCTTCCGCCGATGGCGATTCGAGCGCCATTCATGATCAGATCGAGAACGGCATCTACGTTCGGATGGCGGGACTCCATTGGGTCTTCCAAGAGGGATCGCCTCAGGCGAAAGCCAAAACGACTTCGATCGCCGCCCCCAAGCGGTCACCCAAATCGGCCCGAACGGTGCTCAAAGCGGCCCAAGGAAAAGCCAAGAAATGAAAACTGTTCTTCGTAATGGACGCTTGCTCGACCCGAGCCAGGAGCTCGACATCATCGGCAGCTTGGTCATCGAAGATGACCAAATCAGTGACTTTGGCGATGACGTCGACGAAGAAGGGGCCGACGAGATTTACGATTGTCAGGGCATGTGGATCTGCCCCGGGCTCGTGGACCCTCATGTCCACCTGCGAGAGCCGGGCGAAGACCAAAAAGAGACCATTCGTTCGGGCACCCAAGCCGCCGCCGCGGGGGGCTACACGACGATCTGCTGCATGCCCAACACCAGCCCGCCGCTCGATTCGCCCAGCCTGATCGACTACATCTTGGACCAATCGGCTTCTCCCGAGGCGGGCGGGGTCTTTGTCGCGCCAGTCGGCGCCCTCACCGTCGGACTTCGGGGCGATCAACTCACCGATCTCGCGGCGCTCAAGCGGGCCGGGATTGTCGCCGCCAGCGACGACGGCCACCCGATCCAGAATTCGCTCGTCATGTCGAGGGCGATGGAGTTCTGCGTCCAGCTCGATCTGCCGATCATGGCGCACTGCGAAGATACAACTCTGACCGCTGGCGGGAGTGTCAATGACGGCGCGGTCAGCTCGATGCTCGGGCTGGGCGGGATGCCCCGAAGCGCCGAAGAGATCATGGTCATGCGCAACTGCCTGCTTTCATTGCACACCGGTTGCCAGCTTCACGTGATGCGAGTGAGCACCTGGGGTGCAGTCGAGATGATTCGCCAAGCGAAGTATCTGGGCGCGCCGGTGAGCTGCGAAATCACCCCTCAGCACTTCATTCTCACCGAGGAGGCGTGCGCGGACTTCAACCCAGTTTTCAAGACCCTCCCGCCGTTGCGGACTCAACTCGACCTGGACATCTTACATCAGGCCCTTGCCGACAACACCATCGACTGCATCAGCAGCGACCACTCGCCCCACGCGATGTACGAAGTCCAAGTTCCCTTCGACGAAGCTCCGTTCGGCATGTCTGGGCTCGAAAGCGTCGTTGGGGCCACCTTGACGGCCCTGGTTCACACCGGGCTGCTCTCTCCGCTCGAAGCAATTCGAAAGCTCAGCACCAAGCCCGCCGAAATCCTTCGACTCGAAGCCGGCTCTCTGAAGCCAGGTGAAACTCCCGTCGCTCAAGTGACCGTCATCGACCCGAACGTAGAGTGGACTTTCGACGTCAACAAGACCTTCAGCAAGGGCAAGAATAATGCCTTCCACGGGATGGCCTTCAAGGGCAAGACGATGCTGACTTTCTGCGGCAGCGAGATCTATCGGGATGCGCTATTGGATTCGAAGCGGTACGCGAGCATTCTGTAAGGCGGGGGTCGCCTTCGCGACCCTCACCTTGAGCCTCGGGTGCGCGACTCCGCCGGTCCCCAACCCGAACAGCACCTTTATTCCCCAAAACCTGAGTCCGGGCCAAGCCCTCAACCTGTTGCGACGGGCGAACGTCCTCTTCCAAGCGAGGATTCGCACCGGCACGCTCCAACGAGCCGATCTTGATCAGCTCAACCAGCTCTATGCCCAAGACATCGCCCAAGCCCTCGACATTCGCAAGATGCAGCTGGCGGATGCTTGGACATTCGGCGAGGTCTACCGCTCGGCCCGGGATTGGGGCCAAGCTCGGATCGCGTTCGAACGTGCGGTCCAGAACAACTCCCCCGAGCGCTGGGTGGTAGATCGCCTTCGCCTTGCCGAATCCCTGGCCTGGCTCGGCGAACAGGACTCCGCCATTCGCTGGGTGGAGTCTACGTTCGTCGCTCGGCCAGAAGCGAAAGCACCGATTCTTCCGGCGGTCCTTTATGAAATCGCTCCGCCCCTCGCGAGGAACGGACCAAATTCGGCAGTCGCCGATCTGCTTTTGCAAGCCATCGATCAGCATCGCCAAGCGGTCGTCAATCCCACGACCCCGGCTGGGCAAGACTTCTTGGCCGCCCGGTCGCACCATATTCGCCGAGCCGAAAAGTTCGCTCGGGCCGTTCGACCCTAAGGTATTCTCCGGTTCACTTCGTTATGCACCCCGTTCTTTTTGAGATTGCTGGCGTTCCGATTCGCGGGTTCGGGGTGATGCTGGTGATCGGGTTCTTTCTGGCGATCCAGATCGCCAAAAAAAGGGCTCCTCGATGGGGTGTGACGGCCGAACAGATCTGGGAGATCTCTTTCTGGCTCATCGTCTTTGGGGTTCTCGGGGCCCGCGTCCTTTTCATCGCCCAAGAGTGGGGCTACTACTCCAAAAACTCATCCGAAATTTGGACCCTCAAGTTCGACGGGATGACAAGCTTTGGCGGAGTCCTCTTTGGCTTGCCGACGCTCGCTCTCTGGTGCAAACTCCGCAAGCTCCCGATGCGGGTCATGCTCGATATTTTTGGAGTTCCTTTTTTGGTGGCTTCGGCTCTGGGGCGGCTCGGATGCTTCCTCAACGGGTGTTGCTTTGGTCATTTGAGCGACTCTTGGTGTGCGGTTCACTTTGTCGGCACCCCGGGGACCCACATCCCGGCACAGCTCTTCGACCTCGCGATGCTGCTGGGCGGAGCTTGGATTCTGACCAGGGTCGAGCGCAATCGGGACTGGTCCGCGGGCGTTTCTGCGGGTCTCGCCTTCGCGATCTTTGGCCTGAGCCGCTTCATCTATGAATTCTGGCGAGCCGGCACAGTCAGCGAGGTTGAGCGTAAAATTGCCAGCTCCACCTACTGGGGCGAGTTGCCGATCACCGAGGCCCAGGCGGTGGCGCTCGTGATCTGCGTCGGTGGAGTGATCCTCGCTTGGCTCAGCGCTCAGAGATCGGGGCTGAAAGCAAAGCCAGTCGGTTCCAGCTAGCCGCTCAGCCGCCCGAGAAGATCGTCCACCTTCTCTCGTATCAGGTCGCGAATCACGCGAACGACCTCGATCGGCTGGCCTTTCGGGTCGTCGAGCCCCCAACCTTCGGTGACCAAAAACCGAGTCGGACAGGCCTCGGCATCCACGCCACACCCCATCGAAACAATGATGTCCGCAGCCTCAACCAGGCCCGGATCGAGCACTTTCGGGTACTGACCTTTGACCGAAACCCCGATCTCAGACAGAGCTTCGACGCAGACGGGATTGATCTCTCCGGCCCCGAGCGTCCCGGCCGAAGTGGCCTTATGCTCGGATCCGAGCTCCTGATTTCGGGCTCGAAAAAGAGCCTCGGCCATCTGAGAACGACCCGCGTTGTGGACGCAGACAAAAAGGACCCGAGCCATCGCCCCAGTATATCGGGCGCGCGCCTAGTTTGTAGGAGTCTGCAATTTCTGAACTGAAATCGTGATCGACGTCTGGCCGTCTTTTTCCATCGCCGAGATCGCGACCTCGCGCCCATCGCTCAAGAGCCCGCGCATCGAAAGCACCTTCGCACCGCTCATCTCTTGGGTGCTCTCTTCGACGTTGTTCAGCTTCGAACGATAGAACTCTCGGACTTTGTCCACCCCATCGGTGTGCTTTCGGAAAGAACTCACGCTCTCGCCTTGATGGTTGTTCGACGACATCCCAAGCTCGGCCGTGGAACCCGGATAAAACGGCAATCCCAGCTTCTCTTCGGTGACCGAGTCGGTCCCCATGCTGAAATTGCTCCCATCTTTCCCCTTGCTGGTGACAGTTCCAGTTTTAGGATCGACGGTGACCTCATTCCCGTTTTCATCGCGAATCGTCGTCTTTTCGGGCTCGGAAGCCGAAAGGTTGATCTGACGCGCCATGCAACCCGACAAACTCAGACTCGCTGCCAAGCACATGAACCCAACACCCAAGAATCGTTTCATACGACTAGGATAACCGATTTCTGCAAATTTCGGTTGCAAAAAGGCCCGCAGGCGCAAGTTTTGCACCTGCGGGCAAGAGGATGGAGACCCTACTTTGCGCCGCTCTTGCTTCAATCGAGCGATCTATGCAGTGAGAAAATTGAGAGGCTCAGTTCTTGGTCGCTTGCATTCGGGGCGAAGCCGGAGCCACCTCGACATAAGCCGAAGTCGGAGCCAAAAGGAACACGTTCTCGCCGACCTCTTCCCAAGTCCCTTCTTGAGAATAGTTCACTCCGCACATGAAGTCCTTGATCTTTTCTCTGAGTTGGGCATCCGCAGCCGTCAGATTCAAAATCTGCTGCTCACCTCGCTTGAGGCCATCCGCAGCAGCGACCGCATCTTGAAACGAGACGATCTGACGCCGAACGGTGATCTGATAGCGATGAGCCGCGGCAATGCGATAGGTGTTTCGAACGGGGACGGAGTCCGCCTCCATCTCTTCATCCACCTCTTGAGGCTGAAAACGATTCAAAAGCCGAGTAAAGAGACCCGGTCGCTCTTCCAATTCCATTTGTTCCATGTGTCGCTCCTCCAATCCCTGGATTCACGATCGACTGCCGAAAAGAGCAGTTCCCACCCGGATATGCGTTGCGCCCTCTTGGATCGCAACTCCGAAGTCGTGGCTCATTCCCATGCTCAGCCAACTTCCTGTCGGCACATGGGCGAGGAGCCCGCGTAGTTCTTTATAGTAACCCCGCATCCTTTCGGGATCGACTTCGACCGGGCCGACTGTCATCAGTCCGCACAATCGAACGTTCTTGCAGTATAGGACAGACTGCACAAAGTCGTCAAGAGTCTCAGGAAAAATTCCAGATTTCTGGATTTCTTTCGCGATATTGATCTCAATGAGCCCATCGATGGGCCGGGAGGCCTTGGCGATTTCCTTCAGCTGGCTTTCGGTTTCGAGCGTATGGATCACCTGAAAGGCTTCGGCAACCTTCCGAGCTTTGTTACTCTGGAGCTTGCCGATGAAGTGCCAAGTGATGTCCGCTGGGAGCGCAGCGATCTTCGGTTCGGCCTCTTGCCATTTGCTCTCGCCGAAGTGCCGCAATCCTAAATCGTAGGCCTCACGCAAGGCGTCGAGCGGCACAGTCTTCGTGACCGCCACCAGCTGGACCGTCGCCGGGTCCCGTTGCGCCTCGTCGGCGGCTCGCCTGATCGACTCTGTGATTTGCCTGTAGTTTGCCGCTAGGTCCATGGACCCGGTTATTTTCCCCTAAGGCAACTGCCCGGCGCATCCGCACGTCTCAACTCACCTGATGGAACACGGATGGCAAGGAGATCGAATTCGGCTCGTGCCGCTACATCGCGAGCGGCACTTTGAGAACGCTTGGCAGTGGATCAACAGCCCCGTCATTACGGAGTGGCTGCTGGCGGGAGACTTCCCGATGACCCGGCTTGCCGAATCAGACTGGTTCGACTCCGTCAGCCACAAGTCAGAGTCCGAGATCTTCTTCGCCATCGAGACCTTAGACGGCGAGCACATCGGCTTTTCGGGAATTCACCGGATCGAGTGGCGGCACGGAGTGGCTTCAACCGGCAGTATGATCGGCCGCCAGGACCTGTGGGGCCAAGGGTTTGGCACCGAGAACGTCCGGGTTCGAACCCACTATGCGTTCGAGGTCTTGGGACTGCGACTCCTCACCACGAGCTACCTCGAGGGAAATGAGGCCAGTCGAAAGATGCAACTTCGGAACGGCTTTGTCGAAGTCGGTCGATGGCCAAATCGATTTTGGAAGAGAGGCGCGTTTCGCGACGAAGTCCTGATGGCGCTCACCCGTGAGCAGTGGCGGGAGAACGCTCGGAACGCGGACTAAAAAGCACCGGGGAGCTTGGCGACGCCAAGCTCCCCGAAACGAGCGGCTCTATCTGAGCTTAGTCTTTCTTGGTGGGGATGGCCTTGGGGGCCGTTCCCTTTTTGCCTGTGGTGTACTTGGCCGGCTCAGCCACGAGCTTCGGCTCGCAGCCCATGCAGCACAAGTAGTACCGGACGCCTCCGATGTCTTCATACCCGGCGGCTTCGGTATAGCGAGCGATGGTCTCGCCGCTGACCGGGCAGACCAGGCTCTCCAGCTTCGGCATCGTTCCAAACTTCTTGGGATCTTTCTTGAAGGTCGCCAGATTTTCGGCCGAGCGGAAGTAGAAGCGGATGCTCGCGTAATCGAACCAGCCTGCGGCATCCTTAAACTCGATCTCCCGTCGGTCGACCGGGTCGAAAAGAAACTCACCAACAGTCTTTCCCTTGAGCTTCTTGTCTCCGAGTACCTTCGTCGGATTCGCTTCAAACCCAATTTCGCACCCGGCACAGCAGTAGCCGAACAGGGCGCCGTTATACTCCGACGTCGGCACCTTGGCCGAGACCGGCGAAAGCATGATCGGGCAAACGAGCGGGGGCTTCGTGCCCTCCTGTGCCAAGACCATCGTTAGAATGATTGCGGTTGTCATCAGTTGTAAAGACCCCCTCGGGTCGATGAAACTCAGAAGGCATCGCCCGATCCTTGGGAACGGGCGATGCCTTCTGAGAAACGTCTGGACTAGCTCATCAAGACGCGGCTGGTCACTTTTTGGACCTTCCCGGCTCGAACGCCCTTGGCGATCATTTCGGTTCGGCCCTTGGTCGCCGAGCCTTGGCAACCAAAGAACTGATATTGGCCGTTGGCAAAAACCTTAAACTTGGCGAGCTCGCCCTTGGCGTTGCAGCAACCCTTCTCGCCCTTGGCGATCGTCTTGGCCGCAGTGGACTTGCAGCAAGCGGTCTTGCCAGCCTTTGCTTCGGCCTTCATCTCCATCTCCTTGGCGATGGCCATGAACTCTTCTTCGGGGCAGCCCTTCTTGGCGGTGCCGCAGCAGGCGCCGCAATCTTCCTTCGTCGCTTGAGCGACGACCTTCGACTTGCCTTCGCAAGCGGCCTTCGCTTCGGTCGAACAGGTCGAGCCCGCGCATTGGGCGAACGATGCAGCGCAAACGGCCGCGAAAATGAATGTCATCAGAGTTTTCATGAGTCGAATTTCCCCGGTAGACCTCTCCCCGAGGCCTTCCCTTTCCTTCCTAACCTAGTCTACTCAAAGATCGTTCCCGTGATGCCAATTCTCCACAAAAAATCGGGATTGCTGAAGAGGATTTTGAGGTTTTTTTCGCCGAGGCCTAAGGTTGTTCCACGAATCGCCCAAGAATCCCCACAGAAAAACCACGATTTTTCAAAAAAGTCAGGGACGACTTGGAGCAACAGAAGTGAGCCTTAGGATTAATACGAACATTCCGGCGATGGGTGCCATGCGCATCCTGGGTACGACCAGCAACAACCTGGCTTCGAGTATCAATCGCCTCAGCACCGGCATGCGGATCAACAACGCCGCGGACGACCCGGCGGGCCTCATCATTTCTGAGGGGCTTCGGGCGCAGATTCGGGGCACCGAGCGAGCGGTTCGCAATAGCCAAGACGCGATCAACATGTCGAAGACCGCCGAAGCGGCGATGGAGGAAGTCTCTCGACTCCTCTTGGATATCCGCGGCCTGGCAGTCCATAGCGCCAACACCGCGGTCGTCGATTCCGCGCAGCTCCAAGCCAACCAAACCCAGATTCGCTCCGTGCTCGACTCGATCAACCGAATCGGGGACCAGACTCAATGGGGCCAAAAGAAGCTCCTAGATGGCACCGCGGGCGTCGTCGCCAATATCACGTCGCCGAACAACGTAACGAGCATGTTCTTTGGTTCGACCTTTAACGGCGTCGCCGTGCAAAACGGGGCGGTGACGATCACCCGAACCACCCAAGCCACACGAGCATCGGTGACTTTGGCCAACGCTTTTGCATCGTCGGGCGCCGTCGTTGCGACCGCTGGCTCGTTCGTCATCAACGGCTATTCTTTCTCCAGCAGCGGCACCGAGACCGTTCAATCGCTGGTCAACAAGATCAACAACGCCACCGACCAGACGGGAGTCTCGGCCTCGATTGTGCCGAACGGACCGAACGTCTCGATCCGGCTCGATGCCTCCCAGTACGGGTCGCAGTACAACATCCAGTTGTTCGATCAGCAAAACATCTTGCACAACGCAGCTTCGGCGAGTGCGTCGGGGGTGGACGCGGTCTTTAGCGTCGCCGTCAACACCACCGCTGGCGTCACGACCGCCAACTTCACCGGAGGCGTGGGACCCAAAACCAACGGGCTGCTGCTTCGAGACAACCTGGGCAACTCGCTCCAAATTTCGGAGTCGATGAACAATTCCGCTGCCGCCACCCAGGTCGGACAGATCGCCGCTGGCGATGTCCGGTTCCAAATCGGCGCCTATGCCAACCAAAGCGCGAGCTTCTCGATGCCGACGATTCGAACTCAGCAAATGGGGACCTCGGCCGTGCCGGGTCAATCGCTCGCCTCGATGGACGTCACGACC
Source organism: Chthonomonas sp. UBA2017 (assembly GCA_002335425.1). GTDB lineage: Bacteria > Armatimonadota > Fimbriimonadia > Fimbriimonadales > Fimbriimonadaceae > UBA2017. Next base: position 55,294 of record DDCB01000047.1, on the reverse strand, counting down.
GCAGCTGGAGCCCAAAATGCCATCCGAATCATTGACGCGGCGATCAGCGAACTGGCTTCTCGCCGAGGAGACCTCGGCTCGTTCCAGTCCAACTTCCTGGAGTCCACGGTCCGTTCTCTCCAAGTTGCCAAGGAGAACATGACCGCCTCCGAAAGCACGATTCGCGATGTCGATATGGCCGAAGAGATCACGGCTTACACCCGGTATCAGATTCTGCAACAGAGCGGCATGTCGGTTCTGGCGCAGGCCAACCAGGCCCCCCAAAACGTTCTGTCGCTCCTCCGAGGCTAGGTCGTCGAGAAGGTTCGAGTTTCACCTCCGAGTTAGGGGGCTCGCAAAAGCGGGCCCCCGTTTCTTTTTCGGCCATAATGGAGGCGTGGCGGTCTGGGGCGTCGTGAATCAAAAAGGCGGTGTGGGAAAGACCACCACCGCGGTCAATGTCGCCTCTTCGCTGGCCCAGCTCGGCAAGCGAGTCTTGCTCATCGACTGCGATCCGCAAGGCAATGCAACCACCGGTTTTGGGCTCGAAAAGTCGAGCCTCCAAGCCACTCTCGCGGATGTCCTGGAAGAAGCGGTCGAGTCGCCGGACTCTTCAACGGTCCTGGAGCAGAGCTTGCATCCGATCGGCGACTCCCTTTGGGTGATTCCCGCGACCTTAGACCTCGCCGGCTCCGAGCCGCTGCTCATGAACGCCGTGGGGAAAGAGGTCATCCTCCGCGAAACACTCGCGAAGATTCAAGATCGGTTCGACTGGGTCATGCTCGACGCTCCGCCGAGCCTGGGGCTCTTGACAATCAACGTCCTGGCCGCCAGCGACCGGGTGCTCGTCCCGTTGCAGTGCGAGTTTTATGCTCTAGAAGGCTTGAGCCAACTCATGAAGACCATCGAGATGGTCCGGCGGCGGATAAATCCGAACCTGGACATCGCCCAAGTCCTTCTGACCATGCACGACGGTCGAAATCGTCTGACCCAACAAGTCGCCGATGAGGTGGTCGCGTTCTTTGGCGACAAGGTGAGCTCGATTGTCATTCCGAGAAATGTCCGGCTGAGCGAGGCCCCCTCGTTTGGAAAACCCGCCGTCGAGCTTTTTCCCGACTCCCGTGGCGCCACTGCCTACGCCGACTTTGTGCGTGAGGTCATGGCGTCGTGAGGCGCGCCTTAGGCAAAGGGCTCGCTGCGCTCATCGGCGAGCAGTCCGAAGGGCAACCGCAAGAGCTGGAGATCAAGAAGATCGTCCCGAACGCCCGACAGCCTCGCACTGAGTTCCGCGAAGAGGCACTTGAAGAGCTTGCCGAATCGATCCGCTCGATTGGGATTCTCCAGCCGCTCATTGTTCGACCCATCTCCGAGGATAAGTACGAGCTGATCGCCGGGGAACGACGATTTCGGGCCGCCCAGCGAGCGGGATTGACCTCCGTCCCAGTTGTCGTCCGAGCCGCCGACCAGCAAACGAGCCTTGAGCTGGCCTTGATCGAAAACATTCAGCGCGAAGACATTTCTGCGTTAGAGTGCGCCGCCGCCTATCGTCGGCTCGCCGATGAATTCGACCTCTCGCAAGATCAGATCGCGGCCAAAGTCGGCAAAAGCCGCTCCGCGGTGACGAATGCGCTTCGCCTTTTGAAGCTCCCCGATGAGATTCAAGAAGGGCTCCGGGCCGGCAAGATCACCGAAGGCCACGCGCGGGCCCTGCTGATGGCCGATTCCGCGATTCTGCAAGTCCAACTGTTTCGAAAGGTCAGTAGCCAAGGACTGAGCGTCCGCGAAACCGAGCGGCTCGCTCGGGCCGAGGGCCAACCCGCGCGGGCCTCATCTCCTGCAAAGCCCGCTGGGGTCAAGCCCAAGCCAGCCCTGGATCCCAACGAGCAAGAACTTCAAGATGCGCTCTCAACGTACTTTGGGTCGAAAGTGTCGATCCAAAAGGACGCAGTCGGCGGGAGGCTGAGCATCGAGTTCTATTCCGACGACGATTTGCAGCGGATTCTCGACATTCTGGGCATTTCTCTGTGACCCTCGCGCAGCTCACCATTCGGAACCTCGAACTTCAAGACCTCGATGAGGTTGTCGAGCTTCAGGCGTCTTGCTTCCCTCCCCCGTTTCCGGCGGAGCTCCTTTGGCAAAGTGCTCACCTCGCACGGCACCTTGAGATTTTCCCCGCTGGGCAGTGGGTCGCGGTGGAATCTTCCCGCCTCATCGCCAGCTCGACCACGCTCATCATCGGCGACGACCTTTGGCATGCCCACGCCGATTGGGAAACGACGGTCGGGGGCCACGAGCTCTCCCGCCATGACCCGTCAGGAACGACCTTGTACGGCGTCGACATCAGCGTTCATCCGAAGCATCGCGGCCAAGGAGTCGGGCGCGCCTTGTTCGAGGCGCGAATTCAGACGGCCCGCGGCTTGGGCTTAACTCGGTTCGGAACCGCTTGCCGACTTCCTGGTTTAGCGGATTGGCATCAGCGAACAGGTGCACCCGCAAGCCAGTATGTGGAGGAGGTTCTCCGAGGCGGTCTAGCCGACTCCACCCTCACGCCGCTCCTGCGGTGGGGCCTGAAGCCGGTCGGCATCCTTGACCGCTATATGGAGGACGAAGAGTCGAGGAATTCTGCTTGCCTTCTGGAGCTCGTCTTATGAGGATCGCCGCCGTCAACTGGGAGATCTGGCCGGACTGTGACCAGATGGATCGCTTCGAGGAGCACGCCTCGATCCTGTTCGATCGAGCCGCCCAAGCTGGCGCGGAACTCGTGGTCCTTCCCGAGAACAATACCTACGAATGGCTGGCCTTTTTGCCCGACACCGATGCCCGGGACGTCCCGCGCCTCCTCGCCGAACATGCGGACCGATACGGAGCGTTCCTTCAGTCCGAAGCGCAGTGGCGCGGCATGACGATCGTCGGCGGAAGTTGCTTCGCGCAGAGGGGTGAGCGAATCCTGAACGTCTGTCCGGTCGCATTTCCGGGCGGCCAGCCGATTCAGTGGGTGCCCAAGGTCAAGCTCACTCAGTTCGAAATCGAACCCCAACGTCTCGATCCCGGCGCGGGTTTGCGACTGCTCTCTGATCCCCAGTTGGGAGTGCTCGTTTGCTACGACAGCGAGTTTCCCGAAGCTGGACGAGTCCTCGCCGAATCCGGAGTTCGCGTCCTTTGCGTCCCAGCATATACCGAAACCGTGTACGGCTTTCAGCGCGTCCGCTGGAGTTGCTTGGCGCGCGCAATCGAGAATCAGATCGTGGTTGTCCACAGTTCGCTTGTCGGAAGTCTTGGCAAAGAGCCGGTCCCCGAGACGTGGGGGTCCAGCGCCATCATCCAGCCGAGCCTAGCCGAACTCGCCGATGCCGAAGGCCGTGTGGTGCACGAGACTGCCACGAACGTCGAAGAGGTCTTGGTTGTTGACGTTCATCTTGCCTCGGTCGAGGCCGCTCGCTCGAAAGGTGATGTTCGGAATTGGGCCGACCGTGACCCAGGGGTCTGGCAGTTTTCGCCGGAGCCATAATCGACCGAGGCGAAACGCCAAATCGCGCTCGGAACTGGCGACCGAAGGTGCCCAGCGAACTGTATCCCACTCGATACGCCGCGTCGGATGGGCTCAGACCCGACTCGATCCACTCGCGAGCCCGCTCAAGCCGGATGCGCGACCGAAGGGCGGCCGGGCTCATGCCGTAGGTCATTCGAAAAAGCTCGATGAAATGGTCGTGCGAAAGGCAGACCGACTCCGCCAGCTCTCGGGTTCGCCACGTTCTTTCCGGCTGATCCCAAAGGAGCCGAAAGGCAACGTCGAGTCGCTCGGCGAGATCGGCGCGGGTGGCCCAACGCTTGGCCGGCACCCGCGTGAGCGAAAGCGCCAACGGGCACGGGCCAGGCATCGTTTAGTTCGGGCTCGGCGTGATCGCGAACCCTTGGGCAGAAAGCTCTTGGCCGATGTGGCGAAGCTTCTTCATCGCTCGGAGTTCGATCTGCCGAACTCGCTCGCGAGTCACATTGAGCGCTGAGCCGACCTCTTCCAAAGTTCGGGCTCGCCCATCATCCAAGCCGAACCTCAGTCGAACGACATCGCGCTCGCGGCTGGTCAGTCGGCCCAGAATGCCGTCGATCTCTTCTCGCCGAATCAAGGTGTTGGTGACATCGCCCGGAGTCGGCATGTTGGTCGACGGGATAAAGTCGCCAATCGAACTGTTGTCTTTTTCGCCGACCGGGGTCTCCAACGAGAGCGGCTCAATCGCAACCCGCATCATCTCTTGAACCCGCTCGGCGCTCATTCCGACTTCGGCCGCAATCTCGTCCGGCGTCGGTTCGCGATGAAGCTCTTGCTGGAGCCGGCTCGCCGTCTTCATCACCTTGTTAATCAACTCGGCCACATAGACCGGAATCCGAACGGTTCGGCCTTGGTTGATGATCGCCCGAGCGATCGCCCGGCGAATCCACCAGGTCGCGTAGGTGCTAAACCGGAAACCCTTGCGCCAGTCAAACTTTTCGACCGCGCGAATCAGGCCCAGGTTGCCTTCTTGAATCAAGTCGGCAAGCGGAATGCCGCGAGCGTTGTACTTCTTGGCAATGCTCACGACAAGCCTCAAGTTCGACTCGATGAGCTGCCGCTTCGCGTCGGGGTCCATCGCCTGAACTCGCTTGGCCAAATGGACCTCTTGTTCGGGGGTCAGAAGCTGAGCGCGGCGAGTCTGCCGCATCCACATTTCCAACTCCTCAGAGTCGTCATGAACGGCGGCAACAACCTCCTCGACCTCTTCTTCGCCTTCGGCGAGATCCAAGAGATCGTCTTCACCCGGTTCGGTGGCCGGATCGTCGGTCAGGGCATGAGATGCCGCCTCCACGTAGTTGTGGCGGTTCGGAGTCCGAACGGTGATCGCTCGTCCTCGTCTTGGTTGTGTTGGCATCCCGTTTTCAACTGGCATAAACTTTCTCTTCTTCGTGGCCTTTCGGCCTGATCGATGACGTTTCCTTCGGCGTTCGGTCGATCTCGGACCTGAGTCAACTCATCACTGCTGGTTCGATTGCATTACTCAGCGGCAAGCCCTTCCTCAGGCACCTACGAGAATGCACCTCATCATGTTAGCGGACTTTTTCGAGTTTTGGCGAAAATTCTTCACAAATTCGCTTGACTTTTCTGTGCACTTTTCAGTCCATTTCATGCATTTTCACGACTTCCAGTGTTCATGACGGCTGCGCGAGGCAACCTGTTTCAAAAACTCGCCGGAACTTGGCTCCGTCGGAGGGATTCGACGCTCTGAGCAAGAATCCTTCCCAGCTCCAAGGTCGACTCGGTCGTGTTGTGCGCGCCAAAGCTGATCCGAACCGCGCTCCGAAGTTGGTCTTTCGGAACTCCATACGCTTCAAGAACCGCGCTGGGGTCGGAAGATCGACTGTTGCATGCAGAACCGCTTGAGACCGCGAATCCGGCTCGATCGGCCTCGACGACCAGCGTCTCGCCTTGGACACCAAGAAATACGACGCTCAAAATGTGGGGAACGTTCGCATCGGACTCCAGAACCTGGATATCTGGGACTTTCGACAGGACGGACAGAATCTCTTCGCGGCGCTGAGTTGCGACCTGAGCTCGATTCTCAAGCGTCGCCACGCAGGCGGCGGCAGCGGCTCCGAATCCCACGACGCCCGGGACATTGACGGTCCCAGCGCGCCGACCCTGCTCTTGACCGCCCCCCATCACGAGCGGCGAGGGGGACCAGCCGCCCCGGGCATAGAGCGCCCCCACCCCCATCGGCCCATAAATCTTGTGAGAAGAGAAACTTGCAAAGTCGATCCCAGTCAGTTCGATCGGCAGTTTTCCGAGTTGCTGAGTCATGTCGCGGTGGAGCTGGGTGCCTTCGGCGAGGCTCGGTGGGGCGAGGATAGCCCCCGTCTCGTTGTTCACCGACATCACCGAGACTAAGCTCACCGGGCTTTCGGGCGACTTGAGTTGAAACTGCTCGTTCGCCAGAATGGGGGCTTTGCGGCGCTTGGCGGGAGCCCGGACCGAACTATGCTCAAACGGGCTATAAGCCAGGCTTTCGGCTGCTCGAATCACCCAGTTGTTCGCCTCGGAAGCTCCGCTCGTGAAGATCACCTCGCACGGGTCTTCGGCTCCGATCGCCCGGGCGACTTGCTCTCGCGCATGCTCGATCGCATCTTCGGCGGCCCGCCCCCAGGCGTGGATCGAGTGGGGATTGGCCGGGACTTGCTCCAGCCATGGCCGCATCGCCTCAAGGACTTCGGGGGCCAGCGGAGTGGTGGCCGCGTAATCAAAATAACGACTCAGGTCCATAACGTCACACTCTGACTTGAAGGGCGGCTTGGATGAGCCCCGGCACTTCACTCGTCTTGTCTGCGACGGTGACACCGGCTGCTTCAAGGGCCCGAACCTTCGATTCGGGCGTTCCCATGCCGCCACTAATGATCGCTCCTGCGTGCCCCATTCGTTTGCCGGGAGGTGCGGTGCGACCGGAAATAAAAGCGACGACCGGTTTGGTCATCTGCTGAATGTATTCGGCGCCAGCTTCTTCGTCCGAGCCGCCGATTTCGCCGACCATCACGACCGCTTGGGTGGCGGGGTCGGCCTCGAACATCTGCAAAACTTCGACAAACCGGGTGCCGGGGAGCGGATCGCCTCCGATCCCGACGCAGGTGGTCTGACCCAATCCGGCGTTCGTCAACTCAAAGACGATTTCGTAGGTTAGAGTCCCCGAGCGAGAGACCATCCCGATCGGCCCGGGCGTAAAGATGTGTCCGGGCATGATGCCCATTTTGCACTCCCCGGGGGTGATGATCCCCGCGCAGTTGCCGCCCAAAAGTCGAGTCTTGCCGCCTTGCTCCAGCTTGTTCACCACGCGGAGCATGTCGTTGATCGGGATTCCTTCGGTGATCAGGGTCACAAACGGGATTTCGCTCGCCTCGCATTCCAGGACGGCGTCTGCCGCAAAGGGAGCGGGAACAAAAACCAGCGCCGCATTCGGCTGAGTGGCAGCCACGGCTTCGGCCACAGTGTCAAAGACCGGGACTCCGAGATGGGTCGTCCCCCCTTTCCCTGGGGTGACTCCGGCCACCACTTGAGTGCCGTATTCGATCATCTGTTGCGCGTGGAAGGAGCCTTCGCGCCCGGTCATGCCCGAGACCAGGACGCGCGTGTCTTTGTTCACCAAAATCGACATGTCTCTCCTAGAGTACCTTGGGGGCGTTCCAACCAGCGAGATCGTAGAGCCAAAGCACGCGCGCATCCTCGCGATTGTCCGGGTAATACCCCTTCCGGACGGCGGTTTCGATAAACCCGAGATCGAGGTAGAGCTGAAGCGCGGCTTGGTTGCTCTGCCGAACCTCCAAAGTCGCACAAGCCATCCCGAGCTGCCGGGCTTCTTCGAGCAGACGCACTAGGAGCCGAGTCGCAATGCCTTGGCGACGAAACTCGGGATCGATCGCCACATTTGTAATGTGACACTCATCGACAATGAGCCACGAGGCGGCATACCCCACCACCTGACCTTGCAGCAGAGCCACCCGAAAAAGGCTGAATTGGTGATCGAGGTCCGCCCGAAAGGCGAGTTCGGACCACGGCGCGCTGTGACTCTGGTTCTCAATCGCCAAGATCGAGGGGAGATGCGCATCGCTGAGAGGCTCGAACCGAAGCGTTTTGAGGTTCGTCACGCCAGGGCCTCGTCGGGAATTTCGCTGTCGGAATCTTGGCTACTCACGCATGCGGCAATGGTGATGTCCCCGACGACATTCACGACGGTCCGACTCATATCCAAGATCCGGTCGATGCCTAAGCAGATCCCGATCGCTTCGGGCGGGACCCCGATCTTGATTAGGATCAAGGCGATCATCGGCCACGCTCCGCCCGGGACGCCCGCCGTCCCGACCCCCGCCAAGATCGCCAGACCCATGACCGTGAGCTGCTGACCCAGCGAAAGATCGACTCCAAAAAACTGCGCCAAAAAGAGGATCGTGATCCCTTCGAAAAGCGCCGTTCCGTTTTGATTCGCGGTCGCGCCAACGGTAAGGACGAATGAGCTCGTCTTTCGAGGGATGCCAACCTCTTCGACCGAAACTCGGAGCGCCGTCGGGAGCGTTGCATTGCTGGAGCTCGTGCCGAACGCCGTGACCATCACCTCTTTGATCTGGCGGAAAAACTCCCGAGGGTTTCGCTTGGCCACCCAGCGCAGGAAGATCGGGTACACGATGAAGAGGTGGATCGCCAGGCACACGAGAACCAAAATCGCGTATTTGCTCAGAGCCAGCAGCGCCGACCAACCCAACACACTCGCCGTCTTATAGGCAAGCGCAAAAACCCCGATCGGCGCGAGCTTCATCGCAAAGTCGATGATCTTGAGCGAAACCGCAAAGAGACCTTCAAGGAACGATTTCACCGGGAGAGCCTTTTCGGGTTCGATCGCGCACAAAGCCAGACCGAAAATCAAGGCAAAGACCATGAACGGCAAAAGCCCGCCTTCGAGCGCCTTCACCGCCGAATCGAGCGGGTTGCGGGGGACCATATCGACGATCGTCTCGCCCACCCCTTTAGCCTGCTGAGCTTGCTCCACACTCTTGGCCGCCGAAGCTTGATCAGCATCGGCTTTGAGCCTTTCGACGGTCTCCGTGGGGATCCCCTTGCCGGGCTGGACCCAATTCACAGCCGTGATGCCGATTCCAACGGCGATGCCGCTGAGGACCACCGTCAAGGCGAGCGCCCGAACGCCCACTCGACCGACCTTTCGGGCATCCCCGATTTCGGCAACGCCCAAAACGAGTGCCGAAAAGAGGAGCGGCACCACGATCATGAAGATGAAGTTGAGAAAGATCTTGCCGACGGGATCGGCGATCTGATCGCGAATCCACTTGACGCTGGACTGGTCCGATCCCAACGTCGTTTGGGCAAGGATTCCCACGATGGCTCCCAGGACCAGTCCGATCAGGATCTTGGTGTGGAGCGGCCTCCGCTTTCGGCCCAACGCGCCTTCATTCATCGTGACGCCGTTTTACCCAAGTTCTCAGGCGAACGAGAGTTAACGGCCCATCCTGGAGGAACTCCCCCGAGATCAGAAAAAGCCCGCCTCTCCAAGATGCGGAGAGGCGGGCGAATGGGCGACTGAATGAGTGAATCTACTCAGCCAACAAGGCCAAGATGTCCTTCTTAAAGGCATCAATCCCGGCGGGCGAGAAGCCGATTTTCAGCTTGCGTACAACGCCTTTCTTGTCCACGACCGCCACGTGCGGAATCCCGCTAACGCCGTACTTTTCAAACGTCGCATTGTCCACGTAGATCACCGGCCAGGTCATTTTGTGTTGCTCCATAAAGCCGACCATCTTGCCGAACTCGACGTCCGGAGCCATGTTTCGCTCGGCCTCATAGAAGCCGTAAAGGCGAGTGACATGGACCATCTCCAGTCCTTTGCTGTGGAGCTCGTTGTAAAGCGCGCCCAGGCTCGGCAACGACGCCTTGCAAGGACCGCACCAGTGGGCGAAGAAGTCAACGATGACGACTTTGCCTCGCCAGGCAGCCAGATTCGTGAAGTTGCCATGCTTTCGGTCGAAAACAAGCTCGGGAGCCGCTGATCCAACCAGCATCTTCTGGTTCTTCAGCGAACCCAGTCGGCGCTTATTCGCGTTGTCGCTCTCGGGGAGCGAAGCGATCATCGCATCAATCGCCTTCATCGCCTCGGCGGACTTGTTGTCAGCGATCAGGAGATCGACTCGAGACTCCAAGGCGTTCATTCGCGCATTGGTGGCGGCTTGGATTTGGCGCGGGTCCGTGATCGCCTTAAAGTCGATCGCCGCTTCGATTCTGTTCAGAATCGCCAGAGCACGAGCCACCCCGACCTTGGCGCTGATGTCTTCACTGGCAAACGCCGCGAAGTTCAAAAGTCCGAGTCCACCGTCCGGCTTGACCGGCTCCACCGTCTCCAAGAACTTGATCAGCTCGTCGATCTTTTCGGTGTTGTAGAGAAGTGAAACCAGCAAATTCTGTGCTTGCGACTTCAGCGCATCCGCTGGCGAAGTCCCCAAGAACCGCTGAAGCAACGTAATCGCTCCTTCATTCTTCTGCGCCATGTTGAAGAGTCGAGCCCAAGCGAGGCCATTAGTGGCATCGACCGAAGCGGGATCGACTCCAGCGATGGCCGCTTCGGCGCGCTTGCGAACTTCTGCGGAGATCGCCGCTCGGTCAGGCTGAGTGCCGGCTTGCTGAGCCGCTCGCATCTGCTCGCTTTGGTACTGCAGAATTTCTTGATAGGCCCGGTTCGGGTCGCTTGCCTGGCGAAAACCGAGGAGCGAGACGACGGCCAAAGAACAGACCGTCACAATCAATAGCAAAGATTTTTTCATAGAGAACCCTCGTACGACCAAGAATACTGGAAAAACGAAGTCCTGAAAACCCCTTTTTCACAAAAACTCAAAAGCCGAGGGCGAGCCGGGCCGCTCCCAAGAGACCTGCGTCCTCGATCTTTTCTGCGCAGACCACTTGGCAATCTCGCCACAGAGCCGGAATCGCCACCGATTCGGCTTCTTCGAGCATGGCCGGCGCAAAGAAGTCCCAGGCGTTGGCCATCTGACCACCCAACGCGAACCGATCCGGCGCAAACACATTGATCAATGAACCGACTCCGGCCCCGAGCCAAGCCCCGGTCTCACGCCAAACCTGAAGCGACAGCTCATCCCCGGCGGCCGCCGCCTCGGCGAGGTGCCGAGGGCTCAACCGCCCGCCATCGGCCTGGATCCAGTCGGTCACGATCGACTTGTGACCCCGACGCAGCTTGTGACGAGCGCGGTTGACCACCGCATCCCGCTGGCAATACGCCTCCAAGGCACCATACGAACCCGCATTGCAGTCGAGCCCACCTCGATTCAGCAAGATATGTCCGAGCTCAACTCCACCCTTATTCCCGCCGAGCATCATTTGAGGTCCAGAAGACCCGCCTTGAAGCGAGCCAGACCCAAAAATGACCCCGCCGCCGATCCCCGTGCCCAGAGTGATCATGACCAAACACCGTGCTTGGCCTCGACCCACACCGAAAGCATATTCACCCAATGCCGCCAAGTTGGCGTCGTTCCCCATGACCACCGGGGCGTCGATGCGAGATTCGAGGTACCTGCGAAACGGAATGTTCTCCCAATACCGAAACGCGCCGTCCACCTCAAGGCCAAAGTTCGGGGCCCATCGCACTTCGCCCGCATCGTCGTCGATGATCCCCGGAATGGCGACGCCGACCCCAGCAAGAGGACCAGCAAACGCGGCTCGGGTCGACAGGATGCACTCGGCGAGAGCCTCAAACACCGGCTCAACTCCGGATTGCGCGTGGCTCGGGAACTCCCGACGGGTCCCTTCGACGAGCGACCCGTCTTGTAGCACGACCGCCGAGCGAACGTTCGTCCCCCCGAGGTCCACACCAATGGCTGCCGAAAGCTGCATGGGGCCATTTTGCCCGATGACCCTCGGGGATTGATTCTTCGACTCAAAAGAGGCTATACTTCGCCTGGTTCTCCGCAGACCGCTGGCCGCGAGGTAAGGCTCGCGTTAATTCTTGGACTGACATCCAAGTCCCAGCCGAGGGGTGATCAAGGACTCAGATTTTCCGGTTAACCGGCGATTCTCCACGGGTTCACGCTCACGCGCGGGAGCCCGTGATTCGTGAGGGGCCCCTCCGGGCTTCAAGTCGAATCGAATCAGGAGGTGAATCGCACAAAATGCCTACCGCACAAAAAGCGAAAACGATCGAGCAAGCCAAAGAATGGTATGCCCGCTCGGCTGGCGTGGTGTTCACGGATTACCGCGGCCTGAAGGTGAAAGAGTTCCAAAAGCTTCGCTCGGAACTCGCCGCCAAGGGCGCCGAAATTCACGTGATCAAAAACACGCTGTTCCGCATTGCGGCCGGTGATGATGCGGCGCTGCTTCCCGATGAGCTTCATAACGGTCCGACCGCGGTTGCGTTCATCTATGAGAACGAAGCCGAGAACGCCAAGGTGCTCGTGGAGTACGCCAAAACCAGCAAGACCTTCGAGGTCAAAGGTGGTTTTATCGGCGGCAAGGTTCTTTCGGCTCAACAAGTCGAAGAGCTGAGCAAGCTCCCGCCACGCGAGGTTTTGATTGCCCAAGTGATTGGCGCAATTGCCGCCCCGTTGACGCACTTGGTCGGTGTGATCGAAGCTTTGTATGCCGACCCGATCCGAGTGATCGGTGCTGTGGCCGACAAAGTTGCCGAAGGCTCGCCCCTTCCCGTCGCCGAGGCCCAACCCGAGGCCCCGGCTCAGGCCGAAGAGGCTCCAGCCGCCGATGTGACCGCCGAAGCTCCCGTCGAAGCTGCTCCAGCAGATGAATCCGCTGCCCCCGCTGAGGCCCCGGCCGAAGCCCCGACCGAAGAATCTGCGCCCGAAGCGCAACCCGAATAGGAGAAACCCAGAACCATGGCAAGCAAAGTTGAAACCTTGGTCGAAGAGATCAGCAACATGACCGCCCTTGAGCTCAGCGAGCTCAAGACCGCTCTCGAAGATAAGTTCGGTGTCACGGCCGCCGCCCCGATGATGGGCATGCCGATGATGATGCCAGGCGCCGGCGGCGGAGATGCTGCTCCGGTCGAAAAGACCGAGTTCGATGTCATTCTCGCCGCCGCAGGCGACAAGAAGCTCGACGTCATCAAGGTCGTTCGAGAAATCACTGGCCTCGGCCTCAAGGAAGCCAAGGACCTCGTCGATGGCGCGCCAAAGCCGATCAAGCAAGGCACGAACAAGGACGACGCCGAAAAGATCAAGAAGCAGATCGAAGAAGTCGGCGGCGGCGTCGAGCTGAAGTAGTTCGACCGTCACGCAAATCAGCCTCGGTTTGGGCACCAGCCCGGGCCGGGGCTTTTTCTTATCACCGGCTCGTCGGCACGAGCTCTTGCAGTTGCTCGGTGAGGGCCCGGGCGAAATCCACGGCATGAAGGTTCGCCCAATGAACCGTCGCGGCCACCCGAAAAACGGATGCCGGATCGACCAGCGGAGGCGCCGCCGGAATGCTCGCCTGAACCAACACCCCCTCCATCGACAGCTTGAGTGCGCAGCCGCACCGCTTGAATCCGGTCGCAGGATCCACCAGGTCGTTTGCTGAGACATGGGCGAAGCAGTCCGAGCTACGAGGGGTGCTCCGACCCCAGGCGGTGTCTTCTCCCAGTTGCGTCTCCACCCCGACCGCGCAGAGAGCCCGCAACACCGGCGAAATGACCCGTCGATAGACCTTTCGGACGCTGCGCGAGAGGTCCTCGCCTGGCCCGGCGAGCGCACTGAGGGGGGCAAAGAGTCCGACCGTCACGTCGTGCCCATGTAAGACCGCCCGTCCTCCGGTGGGCCGCATGACCGTCTGGACGTTTGAGCTGGGCAAGACATCCCGGTCTGGGCTCTGAGACATCCCCAGTGAGACCCAGGGACCATCCCAGGTATAGACCCGCGCGGCGAGCCGCCCGGCCGCAGCGAGCTGGCGATCTCGGTCCATGTTCTCGGGACCCGGCCGCCCGAGCTCGACGCTTACTTGTCGATCTTCCAGTTCTTCATCCCGTTCTTGATGTAGTACTGCTGGTGATAGTCTTCGGCCATCCAGAACCGCGGCGCACTTTGAATCTGAGTCACGATCGGAAATCGGTGCTCTTTCGACTTCTCTTCCCGGGCCAACGATTCCCGGGCGATCCGAGCCTGGTCCGGCCCGAAGGTGAAAATGACGCTGCGATATTGAGTCCCCACGTCCGGACCTTGGCGATTCAGTTGCGTGGGATCGTGCCAGAGCCAAAAAAGGTCCAGAATCTCTTGATAGCTGATCTTCTTCGGGTTGAACTCAATCAGGTTCACTTCGGCGTGACCGGTGGTTCCGGTACAAACCTCTTTGTAAGTTGGCTTCTCGGTCGTGCCTCCTGCGTACCCGACCGCGGTGGCCACCACTCCCGGCACTCGCCGATAAGCGTCTTCGATACACCAGAAGCAACCTGCCCCGAGCAGAGCGAGCTCATTCCCACGAGTTCGGGCGACCTTCCAGATGTCGGGGGCAAGGCCAACGTCACCCGGTCGCGTCCCGACCGACTCGCGCTTTTGGGAAAGGTCGATCGCGGGGGTCGGGGTGGCTGGGGGCTTCGATTGAACCAGATAGAAGGCCAACCCGAAGCCGGCCAGGGTCAAAGCAGCTAAGGCGGTCGTTGCTCGCATCATAGATAGCCTTTCCTATGTCTCGCTCGCGCGCAGAGTTCCCAACCGGGGCAAAACGACGCTACTCGGCTCGCGCAAAATCCAAGAACCGAGGCTCACCCTTTTTGGGTTCTTCCTTGCGGTTGCTCAGCAAGCGAAGAATCTTGCCGCCTTCGCGAACCTCCAGGATCATCGGTTCATTGTCAGACGACTTCTCTTCGACGCCGGGCATGTCGATCCCGACCGATTCGACCGCGAGGCGCAACTTATTCCCCTGGCGACTCCACTTCCCTTTGAACTCCATGACCATCGTCAGTTCGAACCGGCCGTCTCCACGCAGTTCCAGACGTCCGGTGCGAAGAGCGGACTCTTGGAGTTTTTGCTCCAGTCGCTCGGTCTCGGAGAGAGACGGGTCGGGTCGGCTCGGCTCGAACTGAGGTCGCCAATCGCCGATGAGAGTGCGGTCAGCTTCGGGAACGGTGACCTGGGCGGGCGGGACCGGGGCCCGCTTGACGAAGGTGAGGGCGCCGCCCGAGCTCTCGCCCGTCACTCGAAGGGACCCCTCGGGCCCTCGCTTCAAGATCATCGGCTTGTCCAAAGCTTCGGCCGAAGGCCCCGACTGCTTTCCTCGGGATACCTTCTCGAACTCTTTTGGGGTCAGCCCCCCGATGGTCTCGGGCTTGAGGGTGATCGTGTCGCCATCCTCGACGAACGGCCCCTCCAGTAGCATCCCGAGCATCGTCAGGGCAAACCGATTTCCCGACCTGAGTTCGAGCTCGGTGCCGCTCATGAGCATGCCGCCTAGGGCTTCGCCAAATTTCGCCATCGGGTCGTCTTTTCCGGCCGGAGTCACTTCGACCTTGCCAGAGTATCGGCCGAGGAGGGCCGATTCGGCCTTCGAAGACGAAGCGTTCGCGTCTTGACGACCGGGCACCACCGTCGTGGTCGATCGGCCACATCCAAGGCTCACCAGAAGTGAGAAAGCCACCATCCAGATTGTTCCAATTCGCAGCACAGTACTTTCCTTACGCAGCAAGGCCCAAGTTCGAAGCGACTTCTTGCACTTTTGGCCGCGCGCACTCGACCAGAGTGTCGATGGCGGCGTCATCCATTGCGAGCCAGGCCCGAGCCATCGGGTCGATTTGTCCGCGATCCGGCTCGGAGGTGAACTCGCCGGCGAGCTTCGAGGCGATATGCACACACAAGGCGACGGTGTCGCCATCGTCCAAAAAGGGGCCTTCGTGGCGACTCACCACGATCGCGAGCGGCGGGGGAAAGTTCCACTGTCGAATCAGCTCCGCGCCGACTTCGGCGTGATCGAGCCCAAGAGCCTTGCGTTCGGCCTGCACGGTCGGGATCTGGAGCGACTCGGCCCGCTTCACGAGCTCGGTGTAGATGTTCGTGAAGGACGAGAACAAAAAGAGCTCCCCGATGTCGTGCAGAAGCGCCCCAACATAGGCAACTTCGGCCTCGGACTCGCGAATGCCCTTGACTCGGCAAAGCTCGCGGCTCAGAGTCGCCGCCCCAAAGGCCCGCTCCCAAATGCGGCGCTGAACCTCTCGAAAATGAGGCGATTTGTTTCGAAAACGGCTCAACGCGCTCACCGCCAGGACCAGATTGCGCAGGTGACGAAAACCCAAAATGACGATCGCCTGCTGAACGCTCGTCACCTTGCGCTCCAATCCGTAGTAAGCCGAGTTGACGACGCGGAGAATCTTGGCCGACAGGGCGGGATCGGTCAGAATGAGCTTCTCGATCTCAACCGCGTTCACCGACGCGGTCTCCGTCAGCTCTAAAATTCGCATCACGAGCGCCGGCATCGACGGCAGGTCTTGAACCGCGCGGACCAATTGCTGGCGAAAGTGTGCTTTAGCTTCGGACCCCGGCTGCATTAAGCGGCCTCGCTTTCGATGAGACCGCTGACATCCGCAATCAAAGCGACGTGTCCATCGCCCAAGATCGTCGCTCCGCTCACCCCAGCCACGTCCCCGCAGAACGTGCTGAGCGACTTGATCACGACCTCTTGCTCGCCGATCAGTCGATCGACCACCAGGCCGATCCGCTTTTCAGCGAGGCCCACAATCACCACATAAAGAGAGCTGGATTCAGCCGAAGCGACGGCCGAGCCAAAGACCGAGCCCAGCCGAAGAATCGGCGTCGTCAGCCCCCGAACGACGATGACTTCGCGTCGGTTGACCGTTTGGATCTTGGACGTCGAGACCATAAACGTTTCGACCACGCTGCTCAGAGGGAGAACATAGACCACCCCGCTGACATCGACCAAGAGGCCCCGAATGATCGCCAAAGTCAATGGGAGCCTCAGCGTGAATTTGGTCCATTGACCAAGAGAGGTCTCCAGGTCGATCAGGCCGCCGAGACGCTGGATGTTGGATCGAACAATGTCCATCCCAACGCCGCGACCACTAATTTCGCTGAGCTCGCTCGCGGTGCTAAGGCCGCTCGCAAAGATGAACTGCAGGATCTCCTTTTCCGTCAGCCGCTCGGCTGCTTCCGGACTGACAAGCCCCTGAGCGAGAGCTTTGGCCTTGACCCGCTCGGCGTGGATGCCTCGCCCGTCGTCCATGATCTCGATCACGATGTGATTTTCTTCATGCCGCGCCGAGACCCGGACCTTGCCTTGGGCCGGTTTTCCCGCCGCTTCGCGCTCGCTGGGGAGTTCCAAACCGTGATCGACGCTATTGCGCAAGATGTGCAAGAGCGGATCGCCAATGACCTCGATCACCGACCGGTCGAGCTCAGTCTCACCTCCCAAAAGCTCTAACTCCACCGACTTGCCGAGCTTTTGGGCGAGGTCTCGCACGACTCGGGGAAACCGGTTAAAGACCGTCTCAATCGGCAGCATCCGGGCCTTCATGATCTGGTCTTGAAGGTCGCTCGTGATGCGCGTGATGTGGGAGACCGTCTCCTCCAAAGCGTCCAAGGCCGGATCGCTGAACTTGGCGTGCAGTTCATGACCGATCTGAGCGACCCGAGTGCGGTCGATCACGAGCTCTCCGACCAGATTCATGAGGGTGTCAAGCCGAGCGACATCGACTCGGACCGTTTGGCCTGAGTCTTGGCGTCGACCCGGAGCGTTGGCGGAGGGGGCTGGACCCGACTTGGCCTCTTGGGGCGGTGCGGCTTGCTCGTCCTCGGGGGGAGCCGGCGTGGCCGCAAGATAGGGACGCAATGTGATCGACTCGATTTCGCTAAAGCTGCTGAACTGCGCTTGGAGCTCTTCGACGCTGGCGGAGGTCTGGAAATAGACCTGGAATTCTTGCTCAAACTGCTCGTCTTCAAGTTGAGCTTGCTCGGGAATCGTCGCCAAGACTTCCCCGCTCGTGCTGATCGCATTCAGGACCATGAATGCGCGAACAAACTTCATCACGCACTCTGGGCTCAGCCGAACGTTCGCCACCCAAACCGCTTGCTGAGCTTGTGCCGCTTGCAGCGCATCTTCGAGCTCCGGCGAAAGCGCGAAGGTCGTTTCGGTCGAACTCGGCGCAGGCGTCCCAACGGCCTCGACCGGAGCTTGGAGAAAGAACTGAAGCCGGCTGAGCAGGTCGGAATAGTCACCCACTTCGCCTTGGCCCTCGGCGATTGAAGCTTGAATCTTCCCGAGACCGTCCACGCATTCGAGGAGCAAATCGGTCACCTCTGAACTGACCGGCCGCTGATTGCTTCGAAGTTGGTCGAGGATGTTCTCCATCTCGTGGGTCAGACCCGCGAAGGACGCAAACCCCATCGCCCGGCTACTGCCCTTGAGCGTGTGCGCAGCACGAAAGATGGTCTGGAGCCGCTCCGGAGTCGGCTCGCGCTCAAGCTTGAGTGTCTCTTGCTCAAGAATTTCCAGCTGCTCTTCGGCCTCTTGCAAAAAGAGGTCGAGATATTGCGATAAGTCGAGTTCAGCGCTCATGCGAGGTCTCTGGTTTCAGGCAAAAAGCAAAACTTAGGCAGCCAGCGCCCGGTCGAGATTGAGCATCGTGACGAGGCTCTCGTCGAGCTTCGCCACGCCTCGGACAAAGTCGGTGCTCATGTCGGTGACAAGGGGCGGCGCGTCTTCGATCTGTTGCGACGAGAGCGTGATGACCTCACGAACGGCATCGACGATCATCCCGACTTGCCCTTGCTCGCTGTCCACGACGATGATGCGGGTGTCCTCGGAATCCTGGCTGGAGAGCCCGAATCGAGCGCGCAAATCGACCACTGGGATCGTCTTGCCCCGAAGATTCACGAGCCCCCGAATGTAAGGCTGAGTCCGGGGAACGGGGGTGATGTCTCGAAGTTGGATGATCTCGCTCACCCGGAAAATGTCGACGCCATAACATTCCGATCCGAGCTGAAAAACGACGGTCTGGGTCTCAGTTCCGGGAACGGAGGAGGAAGGGGAGGTTGATTCATGCATTTCGTTGGGTCCAATCCTAAAGGTTCAACTAAGGGTATTTTTGGCAGGTGAGCCCAGCAACTTCACGGTGGCGATGTCCATGAAATCCAGTTCAAAGATCCGAATGATCGCCTTGGACCTCGACGGGACGTTGCTCACCGACGAGCGTCGGCCGCACCCCCGGGTCAAAGATGCCATTCGAGTCGCCCTTCAGGCCGGACTTCATGTGGTGCTGGCCAGCGGTCGATCGCCCAAAACACTCCGGCCCATCCAACAGGAGTTGGAGCTCGAAGGGCCAGTGGTGGCCTGCAACGGCTCGTATGTTCTTTCCCAAGAAGGAGAATGCTTGTTCGATCGCCGGGTGAGCGACCGGGTTCGCGAGACAGTTTCTGCTTACGCACGCCAGGAGCAAGTCCAGTTCTTCCTCTACCTGCAAGACCAAGTTCTCGTCTTCGAAGAGCTGGAGTGGCTGGCGGAGTACGTCCGAAGGGTGAAAATCGACGAATTCCGGCACGAACCCTGGGACCGCCTCGGCGAATTTCAACCGACCAAAGTTTTGCTGATGGACCAGCCCGACCGAATTCAGGCGCACCGATCCTTTCTGGAGCCCGAACTCGGGCCCGAAGAATGTGAGGTCACCGTCAGCGAGCCGGTCTACCTAGAATTCCTGCCCGCTGGAGTGACGAAAGCAGCCGGGCTCCAGGCTCTTGCGGATCATTGCGGCCTCGCCTCGGACGAAGTGGCGGCGATCGGCGACTATCACAACGATCTGGAAATGCTCCGTTGGTGCGGGTATTCGGGAGCAGTAGACAATGCTCACCCAGAGATTTTGAGCGCAGTCAACCGAGTATTCCCCTCGAATAATCACGGGGGCGTAGCCGATTTTATCTTCTCAATCGTCTACAATCAGGAGACATGATCATGGATGTAAGGATTTGGGGACGAGCAAGGACGCTGACCCTGCTGCTCAGCTTCCTGGGTGTGATGCTGGCGGGCTTGGCTCATGCGGGCACCCTCACGGTGACAGCGCCGAACAACGGCTCCTTCTTAGGCCGGACGAACGCGATTCGATTTCAGCTCAAGCAAGCTCGGGTGCAAGCGAAAGTCACCGCCGTGGCTTCTCTGAATAGCAATCCAAGCCAAAAGATCACCGTTGAGCAGAACTTCACGCCCAACGCCGACGGCGAAGTCGATGGTCAACTGACTCTGAACTTCAACGAAGGGACGCCCGAAGGCGAATACACCATCACCGTTTCGGTGAATGAACCGAACAATTCCTATAACACCGAGACTCGCAACGTCACGGTCGACACCACTCGCCCGGTCTTTATCGAGGTCAGCCCGCTCACGGGGTCATTTGTCGGTGGCACTGTCCTCATTCGGGCTCGAATCAACGAGCCGAACATCAAAGAGTGGCGGGTGACGGTCAATAACAATAACATCCCGAACAACTCAGGCTCCACGAGTAACCTCGAAGTGCGGTGGGACACGAGCGGCATCAAGAATGACGGCCCCCAAACGATCACGATTAGCGTAAAGGATGAAGCCGACAACGAAACCAGTCGCACCGTCAACGTCACGCTCGACCGAGTTCGACCCAGTGCGACGATCTTGACGCCCAATGGAATCACCCCGATTCGCCAGCAGTCGAACATCCCGGTCGCCATCGACGTCTCCGACCAATTCGAACGCTCGATCGACGTGACCGGCATTGAAGTCATCTTGCAAACGCTCGACGGGCGCTTCATTCAGCGGGTCTCGCGCGTCTCGTCTAGAAACAACGGGAATGCCACCCAGTGGAGCGGCCGAATTCGCTGGAATAAGAGCTTGCCCACGGTGTTTCGAATGATCGTCAATATCACCGATAAAGCGGGCAATGTGGCGATCCAGCAGTCTGTGGTGGTGCGCTACGGCAGCTAACAACTCGATTTGAACTCAGGATGGGACATAGAAAGATGAAGACACGGATTTTGGTCATTGGTCTCCTGGCGGGATCCATCGCCGGTTTGCCGCAACTCGGATCAGCGCAAGTCACCGACGTTTTGAACGCAATCGACTCCGGGACCCGAGCCATGGGGATGGGGGGTGGCACCGCCGTCAGCGGATCGGACACCACCAGCGCTCTGTCGAACCCGGCTGGTCTCGGCTTGGTGGATCGAGGCCAATTCGGAATGGCCATCCGCAATCTCCCCGAAACCACCACGACCGTCGAAAACGATTTTCGCGATCCCACAACTCGATCCACTCCAACCTCAGGGGGCCGGGCCGCCACCCATATGGGGCTCGTCATGCCCTGGAAGTCTGGCTCCGGCAAGCACCGAGGAAGCTTTGGTCTGAGCTACACCACGGCCGGCTTCCTGCGCGACCTCCGTTCGGGCAATAACCTGACCGACGGCGACCTGCGGGTCCAAAACTACAGTGAGCTCACCAAAGTCAAGGTGGATCTGTTCACTCTGGGCTATGGCACGTCGAACGGCTCCGGCCTTAGCTGGGGGATCGGGCTCGTGATGGCGAGTGTCGGCGTCGAAAATCTACTGCGCTATAACCTGCAAGATGCCGCCGGCAACGACCGCGGGAACGTTTCGGTGGACAACTCCCAGATCGGGACAGGATTTGGCGGCGTCGTTGGCGTCCAGTTTCAGCCCAAGGGCAACTCGAACATGGTCATTGGAGCCAGCTATCGGACGGCGATCGACCTCAGCGGGAATGACCGCACCAGCGCGATTTACGACCGAGTGCCCGCGAAGGCGTCTCTCGGCATGGCCGGCTCCCGATCCGGATTCCGAGGTGGTCGAGATTTCTTGGTCTATGGACTGCAAATTGACAGCTATTTCGACGGTCGATCCGGCGGGGCAGCTGCGACCGACGACGCGATTTCGTTCGGCGGTGGCTTTGAATACAACTACCACTGGTCGAACTACCGAATCCCCCTACGACTCGGCTTCAACACGGTGAATATCAGCAACGACGGAGGCAACCGGAACACCTTCACCGTCGGATTCGGAGTTCGCCCCCTTTCGAGCAACGTCTCCTTTGACTTGAACTTTGCTTCCCCTAGTCGGGGTGGAGCTTGGGACCTCGGTCTCGGAGTGACCTACCGATTCGGCAAATAACGGACCCCTTCATGAAAAAGAGCCTTGCGTTTCTTCTGATCTTGGTTGCGTCGACCGTCCTTGCTTCCGCTCAAACCTGGAGCGAAAGCTACGACGCCGCGATGAAAGCCCTGAAATCCAGCCAATGGGATTTAGCTCGTGCTAAATTCCAAGAGGCCGTCGCCAGCCGTCCCGAGGACTTTTCGGGGCCGACGAACCTCCCGGGCCCCGTCACCGATCCTCGCCGATGGCGAAATGGGGCGCCGTATTCGCCCAACTTTGGGGCCGCCTATGCTCTGTATCGACGAGCGACCGCTTCGTCTGACCAGGCGAGCATGATGACCGACCTAAAAACGGCGGCGGGCGAATGGGAAGCTCTGCTCGCCAAGGGTCAAAACAGCCGCGAGACGTTCTACTTCTTGGGCCAGGCCTACACTCAGTTGCGAGATGTCGAAGGGACTCAACGGCTGGAGCAGCGGCTTCAAGCCCTCAGCGGCAAATTCACTTGGAAAGTGGATTCCGAGCTCCTGGCCCCCGAAGAGAATGCGGCGATCATGAACGCTTCGAGCGGAAGTGCAAGTATCCCCGCAACTCCGATCAACCCGACCGACCCGTCGACAACTCCGGGCCAGGCTACACCCGGTCAATTGGCCTCCAACCCGACGACCTTGGCCGGGCGCGTCCAGCCCGTCGCCACGAAGTTCGCCTTGGTGATCGGAAATTCAGAAAGCCGAATTCCGGATGGAGTTGTTCCTTTCGCCGCGAGCGATGCGCTCGTGGTCCGAGAGGCGCTTGTGACGCATGCGGGCTATCCCGAAGCGAATGTGGATGTCGTCCAGAATTCGACGGCGGCCCAGATCATGACCAGCGCCAAGGCTCTGGCCGACCGAATGCCCGATGGCGCCACACTCTTGATCTACTTTACCGGCAACGGCTTCAACCTGGATGGAAAGGACTTTCTCGCTGGGGTGGACACCGAGCTCACAAGCGACACCTCGACCATGGTCGCCAAAGCCGAACTGTATCAAGTCTTTATGGGCAAGGGGGCCCGCATCTTTGCGTTCTTCCAAGTCAATCGTCCCATCGTGGCGGGACGGTACTTCGGTCAAGAAGTTCCCCGAGTCGGCATGATTGCCCAGACTCAAGCCTCGGTTCCGGGAGAGCCGGTTTATGGGACCGTTCGCCAAGGCCAACTCACTGGGCTTTACACTCAGGCATTTACGTCCGTTCTCGCGGAATTCCGGTCCAATCGAGTGCCGGTGACGGAATTCGGTTGGCAAGTTTTCTACCGGATTCGCCGAGGCGACACGGGGGAAACGGGCGGATCGAGCAATCAGACGCCGACGTTGCCGGTGCTGACCAATATGGCGTCCGACGCGCGGTTTTGACAGGAGAATGAGGCCTGAAGGAGCGTGAACATGCCCTTTCAGGCCATCGATTCCGAAGCCCTGATTCTCTTGCGGGTGCTTTCGGGCGACCGAGCCGACCGCTATCTCGCTGAAATCACCCTTCCCCACTTGCAGTCCGCGTTGCGGGCTCCTAGTCCGCGCCTCGACGACATTCGGGCCGAACTTCGGGACCCCTATTCCTGCGTCCGGGCGTTCTATAGTCACTACGCCTTCGCCCGAAGAGGCAAAGACCGCGCCGAACTCGGCCAAATTGCGAGTGTCGCGCTCAGTCGCATCGCGAGCAAAGAGACATTTGCCGAGGTTTTGAGCGAGCCGAACGGAGAATCGATCTGGCAGGCGTTCTCTGAGATCTGCGTCGAGAGAAATCGCAAGAACCCCGAGCAACTCAATCAAGGATTGATCGCCGGAATCCTTGAACTCGCCCAAGAGATCTTCCGCCATGATGGCGTGGGGAGCATTGCCCAATGGATTGAGCGGTCTGTAATGGCGACGGACCGGATCGAAGCCCCTTTTTTACGGCTGGTGGACATCCGAGGCGTCGGGCCCAAGACGACCAGCACGTTCTTGCGCGACGTCTGCTTCCTTCTGAACCTCGAAGACCAGCTTGACCCCAAGGACCGGCTCTTTATCCAACCGATCGACCGTTGGACTCGCCAAGTCGCCGAGATCGTCGTCCCCGAACTTCGTGACCATCACGCCGCCGACTGGGTGATCGCGGGCAAGCTCGCCAAATACACCCGGCGCGCCGGAGTGAGCGGCATTCGGTTCAACATGGGAACGACATACTTCGGACTTCGTGAGGCTCGCGACCTTGCCCGGGTCCGGCCCGCGCTGCGAGAGCTCCTCAGCGAGCACCTGGCGACCATCGACTCGCTGCAACCCGAAGGCCCTCCAAAGTGAGCCACTCATCGTACGACTCGATGGACGGACAAAGGTCTCGAAACTTCTTGCCCAAGCCCCCGGTCGCGATCACTCGGGCATCGTCGCCCAGCTCTGTCCGAAACGCTTGGATCAGGGCCTCAATCGCCCCGACATACCCTCGAACAAGGCCGCTTTGGAGCGCTTCTGTCGTCGTTTTTCCGATCACCGGACCGGCGACGCTGAGTTCGATCATGGGAAGTTTGGCGGTGCGTTGAAACAAAGCCTGCATCGAGACCTCGATGCCAGTCATGATCGCGCCCCCAACATAGGCCCCGCGCAAATCGACCGCGTCGAGCGTCGTGGCCGTTCCAAAATCCACCAAGATCAATGGAGGATCAGCCAAGGCCAATCCCCCCAGAGCATTCGCGATTCGGTCGGCCCCCACTCCGTCCGCGGGGTGATAGACGACTTCCAGCCCGACCTGTTGCCCGGTGCGAAGCTCCCACGCCTCGGCCTGAAGGTATCGATCCGCCAGCCGCTTCCAGGTGGTCGTCGCCGAAGGGACGACCGAGGCCAGGACGACTTGGGTCGCGCGGACCTCAAGCTGGTGCAAATCCAGGAGAGGCTTGAGCAATGCGATCCACTCGTCTTCGGTCCTCAAGCTGTCGGATTCGAACCGGTAATGGGCTCGCCACGCCTCGCCGTCGTGAATTCCGACAACGGTCTGAGTGTTGCCGATGTCAATCGCCCAGAGCATGGGTTAAGTCCACTCGGGAATAGATCGTGCCGCCGAGTTCTTGGGCCATGGCGGAGACGATGGACTCCGCGATTTCATCTCTCAGGGCTTCATCTTTCGCCTCGACCATCACCCGGACCATCGGCTGAGTGCCGCTGGGCCGAACAACCAGACGACCCGAACTGCCCAGCCTGGCCGCCCCCTCGGCTAACGCTTGTTGAACCAACGGACCCTGGTCCCATCCGTCGCGAGACCGAAGCCCCACGTTGACCAGCAACTGGGGCCAGTTCTTAAAGTCGTTCATCATGGACGAGAGGGGGCGACCTTCCCTCTTGAGCACCCGCAACAGTTCGAGCGCCGTGATCAATCCGTCGCCGGTCGGCCCGCGCTCGATAAAAATCAAGTGACCACTCTGTTCCCCGCCGACGAGCGCACCGAGTTCGGTCATGCGAGCGCTCACGTACTTGTCCCCGACGGGAGTTCGTTCAAGCTGGACGCCGTTTTGACTGAGATACTCTTCGAATCCGCCATTGCTCATGACGGTCCCGACAACGACGGCGGGTTGAAGCTGATGGTGCGATTTCCAATGGGCCGCCCAGATGCCGAGAGTTCGGTCCCCATTGATGAGTTCGCCTTGCGAGTCACTAAAGATGGCGCGATCCGCATCGCCATCGAATGCGACGCCGACGTCTGCTTGCACTTCGTGCGCGAATTTCTGGATGTTGGCCGGATGGGTGGCGCCGCACCCCTGATTGATATTCAGACCATCGGGGGTGGTGGCGGTCTCGATCACTTCAGCCCCCAGTCGGCGAAAAATCTCTGGACCGAGTTCAAATCCCGCTCCTTGACTGCCGTCGACGGCGACTTTAAGGCCTTCGAGCCGCTCTGGGACGATCGTTTCGAGCATCGTCATATACCGCTCCAGAAGCTCGGGGCGGGCGTGGATCTCGCCGACCATCACTCCCGACGGGCGGTCGCCCACGTCTCCAGAGATCCGCTCTTGCACCCCTTTTTCAAACTCGGCGGAGACCTTTCGACCGTCCTGGGCCAACAGCTTGATCCCGTTGTCGGGAGCCGGATTGTGGCTGGCGCTGATGACCACGCCGAGGTGATATTCCTCCATCCGGGTCAGGGCGCTGATGGCTCCGGTAGGAGCGACTCCCAAGGTCGTGACGTCGACTCCCGCAGAGCAGAGCCCGGCCGCGACGGCCGCGCCCAGCATCGACCCACTTTTGCGAGTATCTCGCCCCATCAGGGCTCGCGAACCTCGCCCTAAGGCTTCCCCAGCGGCCAATCCGAGACGAAAGGCGAATTCGGGGGTCAGCTCGGTATTCGCGACGCCGCGAACCCCATCCGTCCCGAACTTGAGATGGTTCACGACTTCCGACTCACTTTGACCATAGCCGGGCGCACGACTCGGTCCGCCATCAGATAGCCCGGCTGAATTTCTTGCAAAATAGTTCCCTCTTCGACCTCGAGCGAGTCTTCCGCGGCGATCGCTTCGTGGTGATCGGGATTGAACGGCTGACCCAACGCCTCCATCCTCCGGAGTTGCACGCTCTCCAGCGCCGTTCGCAGTTGCCGGTCGATCATTCGGACTCCGTCGAGCAAAGTCTCCAAGCTCGCGCCCGACTCGGCGGCGGCTAAGGTCCGCTCGAAGTTGTCCAGAACAGGGATGAGTTGGCTCACCAGCTGCTCGGTGGCAAACTTTCGGACCGAGCTCATTTCGTCTTGCTGTCGGCGGCGGAAATTTTGCATCTCAGCCAAGGTTCTTAAGGCATGGTCTTTGGCTTGGTCCCGCTCGGCGAGCAAGGACTCTCGCTCGTCCAACAAGCGACGCACCATTTCTTCGGGCGAAAGTTCGATCTCGCCGGGGTGTTCTGGGGTCCTCCCAGGGCCCCCATTCGGCGATTGATTTTCCAAGGTCTCAGAGTCGGTCATAGTTGCTCAAAGGGAGCCCCTATTCTACCTGAATTGAGCCTAGCGGACCCCCCACTCCCACATCCCGTAGGCGATCTTGTCGGGCAAGGGTTGCCCCAATTGTCGCAAGGTGAGCTCGGCTTGGGCTCGATGGAACGACTCATGCGAAATCAGATAGCCCACAAAGGCTTGGACATGAGGTTTGAATCCCTTTACCTTCCCGGATACGAGGCTCTGGTCGATCAACTGGCTGATGGCTCTTCCCGAGGCTTCGAGCGCCTGCATCAGGGTGGGGTGATCTGCGTCTTCTAATTTACTGAGCCCCACCAAGAGATCGGGAGCCGCAGATTTGAGCCACATGAGCCGAACGTTGTGGAGATGGCTGAACTGGCCGCCCACCGATTTGGCTCGCTCGACTTTCAGGGCTAACTGCTCGGGAAGAATCGCCGCGAGCATGAATTGGTTAATCCGGTCGTGAATCTGCCAGGTCTCGATGAGGGGGTTCATGTCCGGGCTCCCCGTCGCATCGCATCGATCCGGGGGCGTCGTGAGGCCGGAGTATCCAGAGAGAACGAGCGAGCGTCTCCCAGATGGTCTCGAATCATCGTGGCCGCCTCTTGCTGCGCGGAGTCGAGTGCATCGGACCGAGGGGCCCAAAGGTCCAAGACGATTTCGCCTTCATCGGGATCGAATTCCCACATTCCGATGAGCCTCCCTCGATCAAGAATGAGGTGGCTACTCACTTCGGACAAGCTACTCGCGCTCTTCGCGGGCGAGATGCCTGAGCGGCCGAGATCCTCCTGATCTAGGAGCAGATTGAGGTCTCCCCGCAAGTGCAAGATGCCATCCAGACTGCCCACGAAATGGACTTGCGGCTCGGTTTTGGCCTCTATTTGCTCAAAGGCCGCCCGATCTTGCGGAAGGAGCAACAGGTCCGAATCCGGGCCACAAGGCTTCAACTCAAGCTCCGCCACCAAGGGCTGAATGTCTCGCATCGCCAGACCGGAAAATGTCTTGAACTGCTTGACGCTGGCCGGGCCCGCCCAAAGCCAGTAAGCGGTCGCGTAATCCAGCAGCGTCGGACGAGGTTCGGTCCAAGGACTCGGGTCCCACATAGCGTAGGCATATCGCTCTTGGTCGAGCCGACCGTTGGTCGGGATTCGGCGAATCTTGCCTTCGGCTTGCAGACTGCCGAGCCCGATCGAAAGGCTCGTGGTGAGCCCGCGCTTTTTGCCTTCTGGACCAAAGTGCCGAATCTTCTCGCCGAGAGCCTCCCGAAGGCCCTTTGGATCAAGCGCTCCCAGGGTGAGAGCGTTCAGTATGTCGATCTCAAGGAGCCGCCGATCTTCGGACGAGAAACCCAAATATCTTTCGGCCATTCCTACGTCGGGTCGGATCCCTTGGCCCGCGACTAAACCCAAGGCGCAATCGCAATGGCTCATGACGTACGTGCATCCCCGAGCGCTCGGAACTTCTTGGATCGAACCGGTGGCGAGCTCAGCATCCACCTCAGATCGCGTCAACCTCGCGCGAGCCCATAAGCCTAAGTAGGGGTTGGCTCCGCCCACGGTTCGCATCCATCCCCGAGTTCGGAGTACCTCCGAGGCGCTGCTTCCGCTCGCCGATCCGTCGAGCCCTTGCCGATGCCAGGTCCAAGCCCGAATCCTCTGCTTCAGGTCCATGCGGCCATCTTACTTCGGCCCTCCGTGGGCTGGGTACGATTCACCCAGAAATGATGACCTTCGAGCAAGCGATTTCGGCGCTCAGCAGCCTCGAAAAGCGAGGGTGGCGGCTGGGACTGGACCGGATGCTCGCTTTTTTGGCGGAGGCGGGCTTGACCGCCGCCACCGGGGCCGGTCCCGAGAGCCCGAAGTACATTCATGTGGCGGGGACCAACGGCAAAGGCAGCACCACCGCGTTTTTGCAGTCGCTCCTGGTCGAACAGGGTTTCGAAACTGGCGCGTTTTTCAGTCCCTATGTTTTTGACCCGCGAGAACGGGTTCAAATCGGGCGTGAGCCGATTTCAAAAGAGGAGTTCGCCTTGGGGATTGAAACCCTGATGCCGGTTGGGGAGCGCCTGAATTCGACCGAGCTCGGCGGCCCCACCGAATTCGAGATGAAAACCGCCCTCGGGTTTTGGGCTTGGATGCGTCAGCAGTGCGAATGGGTCGCCTTGGAGGTCGGACTCGGCGGGCGATTGGATGCCACCAACGTCGTGACCCCGAGGGCGAGCGTGATCGTCAGCATCGGCTGGGACCACATGGCGCTCCTCGGGAATACGCTCGGCCAGATCGCGGCCGAGAAGGCCGGCATTATCAAGCCAGGAGTCCCCGTGATCGTGGGGTCGATGGAGCCCGAACCGATGGAGGTGATCCTGAAGATCGCACGGGAAAGAAATGCACCCGTCTGGCGGCTCGGACAAGAGATCGAACTTCATCCGACGATGGCGGGATTTCAGGTCAAGACCCCTCAACGCACTTACATCGGCTTACGCCCGGGTCTCCCGGGTCAGTATCAGCCGGCGAATATGGCTTTGGCGGTCGCCGCGCTCGAGGCCGCAGGCGCAGTTCGTGATCCCGAACGAGTTCGCCTCGGAGTCGAGAAGGCTTGGTTGCCGGGCCGATACCAAAAGATCGAAGCGCTGGGCCGTGTTTGGCTCCTCGACGGCGCCCACAATGTCAACGCGGCCGAAGCACTCGCCGAAGCCCTCTTTGAAGAGTACGGCCCTCGACGATTCGTCACGATCACGTCGATGCTCTCCGGTCACGACCCGCAGCCCTTTTACGAGAAACTCTCCGGGCCGATTCGAACCGCGCTCGTCGCTCCAATCGACTTTTTTCGCGCCATTCCACCTCGCGAACTCGCCCCCTCACTGGCAGAAGTGCTCGCCGACGTGGTGCCCATGGACTCGCAAAGCGAAGCGATCGATGCGGCGATTGCGGCGACCCAGCCCGGCGAGGTCATCCTCGTCACCGGGAGCTTTTACTTGGTCGGTCAGATCGGGAACCGGCTCCTTAAGGAGCTGTCTTCGCCGGCGGAGTGACGGGGGTGCTGGGCGAGTTGTTGCCCAAGAACCGATTGACATCCACGAACATCACGAACGCGATCAGTGCGAGCATGGCGATCATGCCCGCCGTCGCAACGACATTTTGAACCTGAATAGACAGGCGTCGCCCGCCTCTTAGCATCTCGATGAAGGCGACGACCATCTGGCCACCATCGAGCGGTGGAATCGGCAAAAGGTTCATGACCCCGAGCGAGATGCTCAGCAACGCGGCCAAGCGGATGACCATCCAAAAGCCTTCTTGAGTCGCCTTGTGAGCCTGATTGACGATGCTGGCGGTCCCGCCCATCTCATCTTTGGCTCGGCTGGGGTTCGTGGCGAGCCCAGCAAGTCCGCCAACCATGGCGACCGGGGCCACCAGCGACGCCCGGACCGCTTCGGCAAACCCGAGCTGAACCCGCTCGGTGGCTTGAGCCGCCCCGATCTTGGCTTGAATCTTGGTTTCTCCGGTCGGACCGTCTG
The DNA here is from genome assembly GCA_002335425.1 of Chthonomonas sp. UBA2017. Classification (GTDB taxonomy): domain Bacteria; phylum Armatimonadota; class Fimbriimonadia; order Fimbriimonadales; family Fimbriimonadaceae; genus UBA2017. The sequence goes on along the minus strand of DDCB01000047.1, from coordinate 25,230 downwards.
GACCCAGGACGGGCGTCGGGCTCTGATCCCGCTTGGGGGTGACCGACACTTGGAGGAGCTCTTCGCCCCGCCGTACTTGTAAGCTGACAGGGACCTCTTGGCGATCTCGGATCATCCGAACAAAGTCGAACCACCGAGCCACCGGCTGACCCTCGACCGAGACGATCTGATCCCCGACTTGCAGGCCCGCTTTTTGTCCGGGCGAACCCACGACCAGCGTCCCAATCTCGACTCGGTCCACCGGCTTCTCTTGCCCGTGGAGCATGAAGTATCCGGTCAGCAAGACCACCCCGAGAAGAACGCTAAAGAGCGGACCGGCGAACAGAACGAGAAATCTCGCCAACGGGGACTTTGAGTAAAAGCCGCCTTCGACTTTGACTTCACTCCCGTCATCTTTCGGGTGCATGCCCCGAATCGCAGCGAATCCTCCCAGTGGGAGTAAAAGCATCGAAAATTCGGTGCCATGTCGGTCTGTTCGAGACCACAACGGCCGGAACCGAACCGGGACCTCTTCGCCATTGATTTGGACGACGCCATGCCCCATCGGCGAGTCTTCGGGCTTCTTCAGAACCGGCGCGTAGTACACAAACAGCAACCCGATCAAAGAGGCGAAAAAGAGCAGCGACAAGACTTCATTGATCACGACGCCCTGGAATCGCGTCGCGACAAAGAGAAGGACCAGGAACGCCCCCCAAGACATGCCCATGGTCCGGACGATGTCGTTGGGTTTCAAGTGATACAGCGTTCCGAGTCGGCAGGCAACCCAGACGGGAAGGACCACCGACACCAGCGCCAGGCTCCCGGTATAGAGCCAAGGGACCTCACCGAACGCCCCGATCAGGAGCGCAAAGACCGCTCCCAGGTAGGCCACGGCCACCCAAACGGAGTTCGCCATCCGACCCACGAGGCGATCTTTCAACGAGGTTTGGCGAATCCCCCCCATCATGACGGCGAAGGCATCCACCTTCATCCCGAAGGCTCGCGCGAACCAGAAGTGGCCGAGCTCGTGGACGGCGACGAGCACCGTCAGGACCAGCGTAAGAACCACCGCCGTCTGCAAATAAGAGAGAATTGTTTGAACGCCTTGCATGGGGAATCTCCAAGAGTCTACGCCATTGCCAAGCTTTCTGCTTCGCGACGGGCCCATTGGTCAACTTCGAGTAAGGACTCGAGGCTCGCCGCGACCGGCTGATGGGCCCACATCACGCGCTCGACCACTTCGGGGATTTGCAAGAACCGAATTTCGCCGCGCAAAAAGGCGTTTGCGGCCCACTCGTTAGCGGCATTCAGAGCACAGGGCATCGTCTGCCCGATTCGAGCCGCCTCGCGGGCCAAGACCAGGCTTCGAAAAGTCTCTGGGTCGGGCGCTTCGAACGTCAAGTTCGGCGTTTCGAGCGGCGACCATCGCGGGAGTTGATTGGTCAAACGCTGCGGATACACCAACGCGAACTGGATGGGGAGCCGCATATTTGGCCAACCCAACTGGCCGAGAACGGAGCCATCCTGGAACTCCACGAACGAGTGGACGATGCTCTGGGGGTGAAGGACGACGTCGACCTGGTCGATCGACACTTCGAAAAGCCACATTGCTTCAATCATCTCAAGGCCCTTGTTCATGAGCGTGGCGCTGTCGATGGTGATTTTCCCGCCCATGTTCCAAGTGGGGTGGTTGAGAGCCTGCTGCGGCGAAATCGACTCAAGTTCAGAGCGCGACTTGCCCCGAAATGGGCCCCCGCTGGCGGTGAGAATGAGTCGGGCGACGTCGTCCCGCGAAGATCCCAAGAGACACTGAAAGATCGCACTGTGTTCGCTGTCGATGGGGGTCATCGGTTGGCCACTGGCCCGGACCCGCGGCATGACAATTTCGCCGGCCGCGACCAGAACCTCTTTGCTCGCCAAACAGATCTGCTTGCCCGCGTCGATCGCGGCCAGGGTCGGTTGGAGTCCGATCACTCCGGCCACGCTGACCACGACCGCATCGACCTCGGGCCCAGTCACAAGGTCGAGAATCGCCGACATTCCCCGGGGAATCGGGCCAGGAGCCGGAGCGTCGGCATCAAAGAGAGCGAGCCGCCGGACCCCAAACTCTTGAGCCTGTTCCCACAGCTTGTCGCCTTGCCGATGAGCGGCCAATCCGACGATTTGAATCTGATCGGGCAGTTGACGAGCGATGTCCAGAGTTTGAGTGCCAATGCTCCCGGTCGATCCCAAAACGACAACGCGCTTCACCGCCCGATTCTAGACGATTCACGGGGACCGGGACCGCAGGATCGCCAGAATTCCGCCAAGACCCGACGAGGAGTCGAGCCGATCTCGTAGACTAAAGAGCGATGGAAGTGATGCCGGATTCGCGTGGCCGATTTGGGGTGTATGGAGGCCGATATGTGCCTGAAACACTGGTTCCGGCGCTTGACGAGCTCGAAGGTGAGTTCAAGAAAGCTTGGGCCGAGCCGGAGTTCCGGGCCGAATTCAGCCGGATCTTGGCGGAGTTCGTCGGGCGACCGACTCCCATCACTGAGTTTCGTCGGCTGAGCGAGCGGACCGGGCTTCACGTCGTCGCGAAGCGCGAAGACCTCAATCACACCGGAGCCCACAAGATCAACAACGCCCTCGGCCAAGTCCTCTTGGCTCGTCGAATGGGCAAGACCCGGATCATCGCCGAGACCGGCGCGGGCCAACACGGGGTCGCGACGGCAACGGTCTGCGCGCTCTTCGGCCTGAAGTGCGATGTCTACATGGGCGAGGAAGACACTCACCGGCAGCAACTGAACGTCTTTCGAATGCGACTGATGGGCGCCCGGGTGATCCCGGTCACGAGCGGCACCAAGACCCTCAAAGACGCCCTGAATGAAGCGATGCGCGACTGGGTGACCCACGTTCGCGACACCCACTACATCATTGGGACCGCAGCCGGGCCCCACCCTTACCCCGAAATGGTGCGCGAGTTTCAGCGAGTCATCGGCGATGAGTCCCGGCAGCAGTACCTCGATCGATACGGTCGATCTCCGGATGTCGGAATCGCCTGCGTGGGCGGAGGCTCGAATGCGATCGGCTTTTTTGCCGGTTGGCTGGCCGACCCTTCGGTCCAATTGATCGGGGTAGAGGCCGGTGGCCTCGGCGTGAGCACGGGGCAACACGCGGCCCCCCTGACCGCGGGGAGTCCGGGGGTCCTTCATGGCTCGATGAGCTACCTCATGCAAGACGAGCATGGGCAGATTGTGGGGACCCACTCTGTTTCGGCGGGGCTCGATTACCCCGGAGTTGGGGCCGAGCACGCCTACTTGAAGGACTCTGGCCGGGTTCATTACGAAGCAGCCACCGACGAAGAGGCCCTCCAAGCATTTCACGACGTCGCCCGGCTCGAGGGTGTGATCCCTGCATTCGAGTCCGCCCACGCCTTTGCGCCGATCTTGAAGCGAGGACGCTTTGCGCCGGGAACTCGTGTGCTGGTCAACCTCTCCGGACGCGGCGACAAGGATATGGAGATGGCGGCCAAGCTCTTTTCCCTTCAATCCCAGGACCCAGCCGGAGCGTAAATCTATAATCAAGGCATGAGTCAGTCGATTTCGGTGGGAATCGTCGGTGCCACCGGCGCGGTGGGCCAAGAGTTGCTCGGAATTCTCGCCGAGCGGAATTTCCCGGTCGGAGAACTCAGACTTCTGGCGAGCCCTCAGTCGGCGGGCAAATCCGTGGTCTTTCGCGGCGAACCCTTCGTCATTCAAGCCACCACCGAAGACTCGGTGTCCGGATTGGACGTCGTTTTTTTCTCGGCGGGGGCAAGCCGATCTCGCGAGTTTGCCCCGGCGGTGCTGCACTCAGGAGGGCTGGTCATCGACAACTCCAGCGCTTTTCGAATGGACCCGGAGATCCCGCTCGTGGTGCCGGAAATCAACGGCGAGTTGCTTCAGGATGGGCCGCGACTTGTCGCGAACCCGAACTGCACTGCGATCATGTTGCTGATGGCGGTGGCTCCGCTCCGACGCCTCGGCCCAATCTCTCGGCTGATCGTGAGCACCTATCAAAGCATCTCTGGAGCCGGGGCCGCCGCGATGGAGGAGCTTCTGGACCAAACTCGGGCGGTGCTGGCGGGGGAACCGGCCGTGCCCCAGATCCTGCCCCACCCATGTGCGTTCAACGTCTTCAGCCACAACACCCCCATCGGTGAGGACGGGCTGAACGAAGAGGAGTCGAAGGTCATCGCGGAGTCTCGGAAGATTCTCGGCGAGCCGAACTTGGCGATCCAAGTCACTTGTGTGCGAGTTCCGGTTCTGCGCGCGCACACCGAGACCGTGGTGATCGAATTTGCTGGGTCGGCCCCGAGCCTTGAGTCCGTTCGGACAGCCTTGCGAGACGCACCGGGCGTCCAGCTTGTGGATGATCGGGCGACGAATACATTTCCGATGCCGATTGAGGCCAGCGGGAAAGACGACGTGCTGGTCGGCCGTGTTCGGATCGACCCTTCGCATCCGTCGGCCATCTCACTGATGGTCAGTGGGGACCAGCTTCGAAAAGGAGCGGCCCTGAACGCGGTCCAGATTGCCGAAGTTTTGGCCCTGGACCCGGATCGAGCGAGCGGCCTTTCTGCGGCCTCGGTAGGCCCAAAGTCTTGACACGATGGCCGTCCTCAGGTCAGAATGTTAAGCAAGGAAGTCACCACGGACTTAGGTGGTAACGGAGGACGAGGCAAGGATGCCTCCTTCCCCACTTCACTCCCCCTTTTCATTCGGCCTTCGGTCGTGCCCACCAGTCTTGCGCCGGTCTTTCGGGATAGAATATCCCCGTGAGCACGAACACGCTTTCTGACAACTACTTGATGCAAGGAGCTTCGGCGGACGACGTCGCCCAGGTCCATGCGATCTCCGAAGTTCGCGATTATGCGGGCGGCGACATTCTCGTCTCGGCCCGCGGCTCCGACCAAGACATCATGGTCATTTTGGAGGGCAAAGTTCGGGTCGAATCGCCCCAAGGGGACTTGATCCACGAATTTCGCGAGGGCGCGATGATCGGCGAGATCGCCTTTTTGGACGGCCAGTCCCGGACGGCGAATGTGGTCGCCATGGGGCCCAGCAAGGTCCTCGTGATCCCGGCCAACAAGCTTAAGGCGCTCCTTGTCGAGCGGCCGAGCTTGGGGCTTGCGATCTATCGCAATGCTTCGATTGCGCTGAGCCAGCGACTTCGCGAAGCGAACCAGCAGATCGAATCGCTCATGGTCCCTCGATAAGCTCCAACGATCGTCCCCCACTCAGGAGAACCCATATTTATGATCAACAAGAACGTTGCTGAACTGCTGAATGCCCAGATTGGCCATGAGCTCGGGGCGAGCCAGCAGTACCTCGCCATCGCGTCGTATTTTGCCAGCCAAGGGCTCGACGCTTGGGGCGATTTCTTCTTCAAGCAGTCGGATGAAGAAAGGAGCCACGCGCTCAAGATCGTCCGGTTCCTCTTGGACACCGGCACGCCGTTCGACTTTCCGGCGTTGCCCAGCCACCAGCCTCACTTTGACTCGGCGCTGGAGGTGGTTGAGAAGAGCTTGTCTTGGGAGCAAGAGGTCACTCGGTCGTTCCACAAGATGGCCGAAGTCGCTTTAGCGGAAAAGGACTTCACGTCCTTCCAGTTCTTGCAATGGTTCATCGAAGAGCAGGTCGAAGAAGAGGCCTCGATCGGGCGACTAGTTGATCTGATCCGGTCCGGAATCAACCTTTTCCAGGCGGAGCCACTCCTTTCTCGCGACGAGCACTAAAGACTTGTCAATTTTCTGACCGAGGGGTACCCGATCTCGAAAGCGGATCGGGTATTCTTCTGTTTCCCCCGAAAGGCCGACCGGCTTGAATCTGCTCGAAGGCTTTCTGGGCAGGCTCGAAGCGAACATGGACGACAATAAGAAGCAAGGCACCACCGCCCCGACTCCCGGCAGCATTGCGATGCCGAATGTCAAAAAGCGCGGCTTAAAAGGGTTCTTCCGAGACGTGCAGCGCGAGATGAAACTCGTGCAGTGGGCGACTCCGCGAGAAGGTTTCCGACTCACCACGGTGGTGTTGGCGGTTTGCGCCATCGTGACTGCCATTTTGACCTTGCTTTCCTATGTGGCAGATACGCTTTTCCGCGTGGTCTTTCGAGGAGGGGTCTAAAAGATGGCCCGCGCCTGGTACGCCGTGCATACGATTGCCGGCCACGAAAATAAGGTCAAGGACGTGATGACCCGTCGCGCCCAGGTCGAAGGAATCTGGGGCCTCGACATTCACGAAATTCTCATTCCCACCGAACAAGAGCTCACGACTCGCAACGGAAAGCGGGTCTTGCGAGACAAGAAGGTTTTTCCCGGCTACATCCTCATCAAGATGAACTTGAACGATGAGTCGTTCAAGCTCGTGAAGTCGACCAGCGGCGTCACCGGATTTGTTCAGAGTGGCAACAAGCCTGTGCCCTTGGAAGAGTACGAAGTTCGACGCATCATGAGCAACCTGGAGGCGAACAAAGAAGCGCCCAAGGTGGCCTACCACAAGAACGACATCATTCGGGTCATCGAGGGCCCGTTCAGCGACTACACGGGCAAGGTCGAAGAGGTCAATCCTGACCGCGAAAAGCTCAAGGTCATGATCAACATCTTTGGTCGGGAAACACCGGTCGAGCTCGACTTCACTCAAGTCGAAAAGATGTAATTTGGGGATGTCCGTCTCTCCATCGGCGCGATCTCGTTGGAAAGTTGAGCCCCGAGATCGTGCCGCCGAACAAAGACTGGAGGCCGAACTGGGGCTCCCCACCCTGGTCGCCGCTGTCCTCGTGCGGCGCGGCATCACCGATCCTGCAGAAGCGGAGCGATTCATTCACCCCCGGCTGGAGAATCTCCATCCCCCGGAAAAGTTGCCGGACTATGAGCCGGCGGTTCGAGAAGTTCTCGGAGCGCGCGAACGCAACGAACTGATCTTTATTCATGGCGACTACGACGTCGACGGCGTCACCTCGGCGGCCCTCCTCTATCGATTTCTGAAGACCATCGGTGCGCAAGTCCATGTCCACGTCCCCCACCGGATGAAGGAAGGCTACGGCATCCACCATTCGGCGGTCCAGGCCGCGCAAGAGATGGGCGCTAAGCTCTTTTTGACGTGCGACTGCGGAGTCGCCGCCCACGAGCAAGTCAAGATGGCTCATGAGGCGGGCATGAGGGTGGTCGTGACCGATCACCATGAGCTTGACGGGGCGATTCCCGCCGCCGAGGCCGTCATCAATCCGCACCGGACCGATCATGACTACCCATTTCGGGAGCTTTCCGGGGTCGGGGTGGCGTTCAAGTTCTGCGCGGGGCTGACTCAAGAGATCGGCCACGAACTGAAGAACTACTATCGGGCATTTCTCGATCTCGCCGTTCTCGGGACCGTCGCGGACGTCATGCCGCTGGTTGATGAAAATCGGATCATCACCCGATTTGGGCTCCAGCAGCTCCGAGAGACGAAAAAAGTCGGCCTTCAAGCTTTGATGAAAGTCGCCGACGTCCCCTATGGCCCGTCTGCAGACTTGAAGGCGTGGCATATCGGCTTTCGCCTCGGACCCCGGCTTAACGCCGCCGGCCGGATTGATGATGCCGCCCTTTCGTTGAATTTGCTCTTGGAAAAGGACGCCCTCGCGGCCAAGCGACTGGCTGAACAACTCAACCAGATGAACGCAGATCGCAAGTCTGAGCAAGACCGAATCCTGGATGAAGCGTTGGATCAGATTTTTGCCGACGAGCTGTACAACAAGCCGCTGATCGTGGTGAACGGAGAGGGTTGGCATCCCGGCATCGTGGGCATCGTCGCTGGCAAAATCGCCGAGCGATTCCACCGGCCCGCGTTCGTGCTGACCACTGACCCCGACACTCAGACCGCGAAGGGTTCCGCCCGAAGTATCCCCGGATTCAACTTGGCCGATGCCATCCAGATTCTGAAGTCCAAGGGAATCGCCACCGGCGGGGGGCACGCCGCCGCCGCGGGGGTCTCGATGAGCCTCGACCGGTTGCAAGAGGTCCGGTCCAAGCTCGTCTTGCACGCCCATCAGACTCTCTCGGACGAAGACCTGATCCCGGTGACGCCGGTCGATTGCGAACTCGATTTCCACGAAGTCACCCAAGATGCCACCCAGGCGATGGAGCTTCTGGAGCCGTTCGGCGCTGGCAACCCCGACCCCAGGTTCAAGGTCGCAGGAGTCGAACTCGCCAAAATCGATCCCACTCGAAATGCGGAGCATTACCGGGTGACTTTTCGGCATCCTGACGGCACGACCCGAGCAGGGATGGGCTTTGGCCTGGGGGAACGATTGGCCGAGGTTCGCGTGGGGTCGGTCGCCGACATCTTGATTCGACCGGCGATGGAGACTTATCAGGGTGTCACCACTTTCAAGTGGCAGTTGAAGGACTTCGTGGTTGTTGAAGAAGCCTAGCGGAGCGGGATTCGAGTTTCGTCCGTTCCGGCGACCGCGACTTTGACATCGAGCTGTTGCTGATCGCGGCGAATTCGCAGCGTGATTACGCTACCGACTCGCTGTCGAAAGAGCTGCACGGCAAAATCGATGCTGTCTTTGATCGGCCTTTGGTTGATCAGCAAGACCACGTCTCGACTTTGGATCCCGGCTTGGTCAGCAGGCGATCCCGCACGAACTTCTTGAACCAAGACCCCCTGGCTGGCATCACTAAAGAACGCCCCGATCGAGGGGTAAACCACCCGGCGAGACGGCGAGCGAAAGCCCTCAATGACCTTTTGCAAAATCTCGGGCCCCAGGGCGTAGCTGGTTGTCATCGGCCGCGGCCCATACGGTTGGCTAGCGGGCGAACGCGGAATCAAGTCCGGCTGAGCCGGTGCCAGGGTCGCATGAATCACTCCGGCTAAAGTCCCATCTGGAGTGAAGACCAAGGCCCCGCCGAGTCGGTCGGTCGGAGCTTCTGACCGCAATTCCAAGAGAGGCGCATATCGGAGTGACGGACGCAGAATTCCACTTCGGTCGCCTGAGACCAATTCACCACTCAGCGGCGCATTGGGGAGACCTAAGATGAGCCGCTGACCGGCATTCATCTCGACCGGAGCCAGGGCGACTTCGGGAGCGATCGACCGATCCCAGGGTTCGGCTTGAACGACTGACATCTGGCTGATCTCGTCGGTTGCCTTCAGGCTCAACATCACGACTTGGCCGTTGCTGAGCCGGCCGACCGACTGGGTCGAGGGCAGAACATTTCGATGGACGAGGAAGAGGCCGCTTCGATCGATGAGCGCGCCGAGTCCGACCGGTCGAGCCCCGCTGTCGATGGTCACGACCGACCGCTCGATGGACGACCAGTTTCGGAGCGGGTCCGTGCTCAGTTGAGCTTGGGCTGAGCCCGAAAGGAGAACCAGGCTAACCGCCAATAACGATCTGACCATTCGCCTCCACTTCTTTGGCTCGACTGGCTCCAGTTTCGAGCGTCGGCTCTTGCTGAATCACAACGACCGGAGCTTCGTCGGAATGGGTTTCGGGCGCGACTTCCGGGCTCGTAGGACCTTCGCTTTCTGGGCTCATCGGAGCCTGAGGGCCAGGAGCGACGGGAGCGGCCTGCGCGACCAGTGTTTCTCCGGCAAGCGCTGGCGGGTCTTGGCGCGCCACGAGAATCGCTCGATTTCGGGTTCGTCGGGTTGCCGACGGCCGACGCCCCGAAGCAGCTTGCACTTCTGACTCAAGTTTGGGAGCGGCTTCCATCCGCATCGGCTCGGGCGAGGCTAAATTCGTCGCAGACGGAGACTCGGCTTGGGCCATCGGGGCCGGCGACTTCACCGCCTTACCAACCGAGTTGGAGCCGCTTGGAGCGCGATCTTGTTGCATGAGGGCCCACCCGATCGCGACGGCAAGAACGGGAACAACGGCCCATCGAAGTCCGGACGGTGCCGAGGGGCGAGCCTTGAGGTCCGAATTTAGAATCGCATCTCGGACGCGCTCGCGAGAGAGCTGACATTCGGGAATATCGCCGAGACCTCGGAGACCCTGAATGAGGTCCGCATCGAGCCTTTCTTGTTCTTGGAGGTTGCGATCCATCATGCGTGGGTTCCTTCGTCTTCTAGCAAGGGGGCAAGACGGTCTTTGAGCGCGCGCCGAGCTCGCAGCACTCGGAGCTTGGCGCCGCCGACTGTGCATCCCAAGACCGAGGCGATCTCGGGGTATTCCCGCTCTTCGATATCTCTGAGGATCAAGACGGTCTTGTGGTGGATCGGGAGCGCGTTGAGGGCTCGGCGAAGCGCTTCCCGCCGGCGGTCGGCTTCCAGGTTTTGAACGGGATCGTCAAATACGCCGACGGTCATCCAGGTGAGTCCGCCGCCCGCTTCCCGCTCTTCCAGGACTCGGCGGCGTTGGTTCATTCGGACTCGGTCGGTCGTCAAATTGGTCGCAATTCGGAGGAGCCAGGTCGTGAACTTGGCTTCGTCTCGATATCGGTGCAAGTTCTGGTAGGCGCGCACAAAGACCTCTTGGGTGATATCTTCGGCTTCGTCGCGCCGGGGGCACATCTGATAAGAGAACCGGTAAACGAGGAGTCGATGCCGATCAAAGAGTGTTTCAAAGCTGGCAAAGTCGCCTTGCCGGGCGCGCCGAACCAAGTCTTCGTCGGACAGGGTGCCCCGGGCGGCTTCACTTCGAAGGGCGTTGCCCGTCATCGGGTAGTGCATCTCCAATGGTCGTACTCCTGATCAGCGAACTTGCGGCCGCTCTACCTGTTCGACGCTTCAAGCCTCCGATCGTTTCACGATCTCGGCCCCTGTTCGTCACAAAGTCCCATACAGACGATCTCCAAAGTCGCCCAGACCCGGCACGATGTACTTTTTGTCGTTGAGACCCCGGTCGAGCCCGGCGACCCAGACGTCGACGTCGGGATGGGCTTCCTGAAGCCGAGCCGCACCCTCGGGCGAGGCGATCACACTGACCATCCGAAGTTGGTCCGCGCCGTGGGCCTTGAGCAAGGAGATCGCTTGGCTTGCCGATCCGCCCGTCGCGAGCATCGGATCGACGCACAAAGTGAGCTTCCCTACTAGATTCGGCAGCTTGCAGTAATAGCTATGGGCGATGGCGGTGTCGTGGTTTCGCTCAAGCCCGATGTAGCCGACTCCGACCTCCGGGAAAAGATCGAGTGCAGGCTCCAGCATCGCCAGCCCCGCCCGAAGCACCGGGACCACCGCCAAGGACTGACCCAGGTAGTGACCTTGAGTCTCTTCGAGCGGAGTTTGCACCGGAGCCGGTCGGGTCGGCAGCTCGCGAGTTGCCTCGATAATCAGCAATTGCGACAAAAGGCGCGAGAACTGTCGGAACTGAGCCGGAGGGGTGGAGGCATCTCGGAGATGGGAGAGAAGGTGCTGGGCCAAGGGATGATCGACAATCTTGAGCGACATATTGCCAGGTGATACCCTGATTTTGCGGTTGCATCGGGTAACTTGAGGCCCGCCATGCAAGGATCGTCGCTCGCGGGGGTCATTCTCGCTGCCGGAAAAGGCACTCGAATGAAATCGGACCTACCCAAAGGTCTGCACTCGGTTTGTGGCTTGCCGATGGTTGAGCATGTGGGGCGAGCCGTCCGAAGCGCAGGGATCGACCGCCCGATCTTAGTGATCGGGCACGGCGGCGAGTTGATTCGCCAAGCCTGTGGCGACGAGCAATACGCCTACGCTGTTCAAGAAGATCAGCTCGGCACCGGTCACGCTTTGCTGATGGCGTTGGAGCAGCTGCGGGGCTTCGAGGGCGACGTTTTGGTGACCCCCGGCGACACTCCGTTGCTCGAAGGTTCAGTCCTCCAGCGGCTCGTCGAGGCGCATCGAGAAGGCGGAGCTGCGATGACGATTGCTACGGTCGAACTCGACGACCCGTCGGGATATGGTCGGATCATTCGCGACGGCAATCTCAGCGTTGTTCATATCGTCGAAGATCGCGACGCCACCCACGACGAGAAACTCGTCCGCGAGATCAACTCGGGGCTCTACGTCTTCCGATCCTCGGCCCTGTTTGAACACCTCCCCACGCTCAATAACCTGAATAACCACGGTGAATACTATTTGACCGACATGGTCCGGGCGCTGGCCGACGCCGGCGAGAGGATCGACACCGTGGTCTTCCAAGATCGCGGCATCCTGATGGGTGTGAACGACCGTTGGCAGCTTTCCGAGGCGGCCAAGTTGATGCGAGAGGCGATCCTGCGGCGACATTCTCGCAATGGCGTGAGCATTCTCGATCCCGCGAGCACCTTCATCGGAGTCGATGTCGAAATCGGCCACGACACCATCTTGGAGCCCGGGACGATCTTAGAGGGCCGAACCCGACTGGGGGACCGATGCGTCATCGGGCCCTTTACCAAGATTACGGATTCGACGCTCGGCGACCGTTGCACCGTCTTGATGAGCCACCTCAATCGAGCGACGATGGAGGACGGCAGTCGGTGCGGTCCGTACGCTAACCTTCGGCCAGGTGCGGTCTTGGGGACCGAGGCCAAAGTCGGCAACTTTGTCGAAATCAAGAATTCTCAGCTCGGAGCCGGGACAAGCGTGTCGCACCTGACCTACATTGGCGACGCGGTCATCGGAGCGAAAGCGAATATTGGCGCCGGGACGATCACGTGCAATTACGACGGGTATCAGAAACACCGAACGGTGATCGGGGACGGGGCCTTTGTCGGCTCGAATTCGACCCTCGTCGCCCCGGTCACGATCGGTCGCGGCGCGATGGTCGCAGCCGGGAGCGTCATCACCAAAGACGTCGGAGAAAACGATTTGGCCTTTGGCCGAGCCAAGCAAGAGGTGAAGATCCAATGGGTAGCCCACTGGCGGGAACAGAAACTGCAACAACGACACGCTCAGACATCAGGAACATGACCGGCAACCTGTCTCATCTCAAGCTGTTTGCCGGGAATGCTCACCGAGAACTCGGTGAGCGGGTCGCGTCTTACTTGGGCGTCGAGCTCGGCCAGATGACCTCCACGAAGTTCAGCGATGGCGAATTGCGAGTCATGGTCGACGAGAGCGCCCGCGGCGACGACGTCTTCCTGATTCAGCCGACTTGTTATCCGGCGAACGACACGCTGATGGAGCTGTTGATCTTGCTGGACGCGTTCAAGCGGGCCAGTGCCCGGCGAATCACCGTGGTGATGCCGTACTACGGCTATGCTCGACAAGACAAGAAGACGAAACCGCGCGAGCCGGTCACCGCTCGACTCGTCGCCGACCTGATTGGCGTCGCCGGGGCCCAACGGGTTGTCGGGGTGGACCTCCACGCCGAACAGTTGATGGGATTTTTCAATATCCCGGTGGATCATTTGTATGCCGGGCCAATCGTCGGGCGATACATGATCGAGAACGGATTTCAAGACGAGAACATCGTCGTGGTCAGCCCAGACGTCGCCGGTGTCGGTCGTGCGCGGTCGCTGGCAGAGATGCTTCACGCCCCGATCGCGATCATTGCCAAGCGCCGCCCCGAGCCCAATAAGGTCGATATTGTCGAGATCATCGGCGATGTCAGCGGGAAGAAGTGCGTGATGATCGACGACATGATCGACACCGGAGGGTCGGTGATCATGGGCGCCGAGGCGTTGCTGAAGCGAGGCGCAACCGAGGTGGTCGTGAGCGCCACCCACGCGGTGCTGAGCGGCAACGCCAGCCAGCGACTCCAAGACAGTGTGATTACAAAGGTGATCACCACCGACACTGTCCCGATTCCGAGCGTGAAGCAGTTTCCGAAGCTCACGATCCTTCCCTGCGCGCCGCTCCTGGGCGAGGCGATCAAGCGAATCTACTTGAATGAGTCCGTGAGCGAGTTGTTTGAGAGTTGGAGATGACGACCGATTCGACGACCCTTCCCTCGGATCATCCACCAGCGGGCGAACCCGCCTTGGCTGGAATGGAATGGAGGTACACGCCTTCCGATCTTTCGAAGAAGCGGGGGATCGTTTTCGGGTTCGCGATGGCGGCCGGTCTCGGCGGACTTTTGCTCTTCCAGCATTGGGCCTTGGGGATGCTCGGGTTTTTGGGCATCCTCTTTTCGACATTCGAGGTACTCTCGCCGCCTTCTTTTCGTCTGGATTCGCAGGGGGTCCGAAGTCGGGTGGGTTGGAGTGTGACCGAAATCCCGTGGGACCGGGTGAAACGAGTCATGCACGATCAGCGGGGAGTTTTAGTTTCACCTCTGGCCGAATCGAGTCGATTGGACGCATTTCGCGGAGTTTATCTGCGATTTTCGGGCAACCAAGAGGCCGTATTGGCTAAACTTCGCCAACTTTGGTCCGGAGAAATCCAGGAGACCGAGATCATTTTTCGCTAGGGGCCACGAATGCCGGGTTTTTGGGAAGAAGAGCTAACGCCAGAAAAGCAAGAAGAGCTGCTCGAAAAAGCGGCGCAGGAGATCACGAAGCGACGATTGGAAGCGCCCGCCCTCTTCTTTTTGGAATCTCACAAGCCGCTGGCCTCGGTGGCCGCCCAGGCGACCCTGGTTTTCTCCCCGTTTATCATTCCGTTTTTTGGTTTTGACAACGTGAACCAATACACCGCACTGCTCAAGGAGCGCCAGAACGTTGAAAAACTGATCGCGAAGATCGAAGAACATCGCGATGGTCAGCGTGAGGCCCTAAGCCATGGATAACCTGTACTACACCAACTACTCGTATTTGGCGTGGGTTCAGATCGCCTTTGTGATGGCGCTGATGGCGACGATTCTCGTCAGCATCAGCATCTCGAAAAGACGCAAGAACCTCTATATCCGCCGAATTTCTGGCTTGAACGCCATCGACGAAGCCATCGGCCGGGCGACCGAAATGGGCAAGCCGGTCCTGATGGTCCCGGGCATTGGTGGGCTGGACGCGATCTCGGTGCAGGCCTTGAACATCTTTGCCTACGTCACCCGGACCGCAGCCCGGTTCGCGAACCCGATTCGCTTGTGCGTCATGGACGCAGCGGTTTACACCGTGGCCCAAGAGATCATCAGCGACGTCTATCGCAAAGAGGGCCTTCAGGAGCGATACGATCCCGATTCGGTGCGGTTTGTCTCGGACCGACAGTTCGCCTTTGCGGCGGGTGTCTCGGGGATCATCTTGCGCGAACAGACGGCGGCGACGTTCTTCATGGGCGCCTTCTTCGCCGAATCGTTGATTTTTGCCGAAACCGCAAACTCGATCGGCGCGATCCAAGTGGCTTCGTCCACGCAGACGACCCAGACTCCGTTCTTTATTGCCGCGTGCGACTATGTTCTGATCGGCGACGAGTTTTATGCGGCGAGCGCCTATCTGAGCCGGGAGCCGGTTCTGGTCGGCTCGTTGGTCGGTCAAGACTTCGCAAAGCTCGCGATCATCTCGGTCGTGGTTCTGGGGTCTTTGGTGACCACCGTTCAGCGGCGAGGATCGACCGGCACCGAAACGGTCGAGGTGCAGGGCCAATCGGTCACCCGTCCCACTTTTATCAAACCTTCCGAACTCGTGATGGACAAGATCTTTAATCCACGACCGCCCGAGGAGGCCTCGAAATGATGAACCTTCTCGCTCAAGCCACGGCGCCCGAGCGCAACATCTGGAACGCAACTCCAGGCACCAGCGAAATCTGGATCAAAATGGCGCTCTTGCTCGTGGTCGGCCTGGCTTTCATGATCGGGTTGGTCTTTGTCCCGACCCGCGGACGCCGACCGATCGTGATGACGTTCACGTTCCTGGCTGGCCTTTTTTACATGGCTCAGCTGGTCTGGCCGCAACTTCCCCAGGCTGCGACTCGGGAGAACACTCAGGGTCCGGTGGCGCAGGTCTCCTTCTGGTTTCAAGATGCAACCGCGGTCGTCGGCCCCATTGCCAACATTCTGACCGCGTTCATTTTGGGGCTGGGTATCTACTCACTTTTGACAATCCACGGCAAGCGGTTCGCCCGGCTCCAAAAGGACTGGCAGTTCAGCCTCTTGCTTTTGGTGAGCCTGTTCGTGATGCTGTTCTTCGGCTACTGGGACTGGATTCAGGGTCTAAATCCGGAGAATGCCGCCAAGCTCGCAGAAACGCCGAGCTTTGCCGGCAGAGCGAAAGACCTGCTCTTCGAGGGCATGCTCCAAGTGATGGACGCGGCGATGTTCTCGCTGATCGCGTTCTTTATCTTCTCGGCCGCATACCGGGCCTTCCGAATCCGGTCGGTCGAGTCGACGATCTTGCTCGGAACGGCGTTCATCATGATGCTGAGTCTGATGGGCGCACTCGTCGTGCCTTGGAACAACTTCATTCAAGAGAGCCTGGCCAAGGGGGACTCCAATGCTTGGGTGAACTTCCTGCGGCTGACTGACATTAGTGCGTGGTTGAGTGACAACATCCAGACTCCAGCGATCCGAGCCGTCAACTTTGGCGTAGGAATCGGCGCGTTGGCGATGGGACTTCGAATCTGGTTGAGCCTTGAACGAGGAGGAGTGAGCGCCTGATGAGCACCCCCATGCCGAAAACCTCTTTTGCTGAGAAGCTGATGGCGGTGCCCAGCCGGGCCCTGTACCTCGTCTTGGCGATTGTAATCATCATTTCGGTGTTCCTGAGTCGGCCGCTGCCGAATCAGCCGAACCCGCCCGCCGCCGACTTCTACACGGCACTGATGAAGATGCCGGCCGATAAGGTGGTCGCCGTCCAAAGTGACTTCACCAATTCGACTCGCGGTGAAAGCGCCGGTCAACTGGAAGCGTTGACCCGAATTCTGGTTCGCCGTGGCATCCGGTTCATCTTGTATGCCGGAGCCGATCCCCAGGCGCCGACGGTCGCCACCAACATCGTCGAGCGGATCATCAAAGAAGAAAAGGCGGTGAATCCCAGCCTTCAGTACGAGAGGAACGTTCACTGGGTGCGGGTCGGCAACTTCACGAACCTCGATAACACCGCACGGCTCTTCCAAACGAACTTCCGAGAGGCCTTTCGAGGTCGCGAAGACAACGGGGTCGACGTGCTGGGGACTCCCCCCTTTGAAGGAATCAACACGATCAACGACTTGGGGCTCTACGTGAACGTCACCGCCTCGTCCACGCTCGATGTTTTGATCGGTCGCTTGCAGTTCACTCCGACGACATACGACGGGGTCCCGATCCGGTCGAAATTGATGGCGATGGTGACCGGGGTCATCGGTCCCGAAGCGGTCAACTACTACAAAGCCCAACAGCTGGCCGGACTGGTCGTCGGTCTCAACGGCACGGTGGAGCTTGAGACGCTCATGGGACGAGGGCTAGAAGGCAGCAAGGAGGCCGCGAGCGCGAACAACGCGGTGGTCATTGATGGGCGACCGTCGGTCGCGAAGCTTGAAGGCAACAGCGTGGGCCGCGGTTCGCAGTATTACTTTGCCTTGCACACGGCGATGGGACTTCTCATCCTCGCGGTGATTGTCGGCAACGTCGGCACCGCCTTGCAAAAGTCGAAGCGAGGAGGCAAGCGATGAGAGATTTCGAATTCTGGAAAATGGCGGTCGGGGTGATCTGCACCCTCGGCCTCTACAGTGTTCTCTATCGCGAGACGAAAGTCTATCGCTTCTTCGAGCACATGTTCTTGGGCTTAGCGGCAGGCTTCTCACTGGTCGCGCTTTGGACCGAGACGCTCAAGTCCGTTTGGTGGGACAAGATGGTCGGGCAAGTCGACGCGGAGGGCAAGGTCACTTCGATGGGCTATCCCCTGTACATCTTGCTCTTGCCGATCGGCCTGATGGCGTATTTCGTCTTCAGCAAGAAGAGCAACTGGATGAGCCGAATTCCGATCGGCATCATTCTGGGTCTGTGGGCTGGCCAACAAGCGGACAACTGGATCAAGACGTTCTGGCCGCAAATCTACGGCTCGATGAAGCCGATTGTGCCGAATACCTTCGACCCCATCTTTGTTCCAGGGGGTGCAGCCAACATTCCGAACGCAGTCTATGTCACCCAAGCCGTGAACAATGTGATCTTCTTGGTGACGCTTCTTTCGGTCATGAGCTACTTCTTCTTCAGCTTTGAGATCAAATCTAGGTTCCTGAAGGGGACGACCACGCTTGGCCGGTGGCTGTTGATGATCGGGTTTGGCGCGATCTTTGGATCGACCGTGATGACCCGTTTCACGCTTCTGATCGACCGAATGTACTTCGTCTTTATCGAGTTCCTGAAGACGAACTTCTTCAGTTAGGCGTGAACTCGACGACGCTGCATGCGATTACATTGCGGCGGTTTGACTCAGGAGAGTCAGACCGCCGCATCGTTTTTCTGACCCAAGAAGCCGGAGTTCTCGTGGCGTTTGCCCGGGGAGTTCGAAAGGCGAACTCGAAGCGAGGTTGGCTGGCCGAACCTTTGACCGTCGCCCGAATCCAGGTCGAAGAGGGGCGCACGTCGAAGAGTGTCACCCAGGCCGAGCCGATCACCTCGTTTCCCGGGATTCGGTCGGACTTCGACCGCTTGGGCGCGGCACTTTCGCTGGTCGAACTGTTTGCGGCTTTGGTGCCCGAAGGATCAGCCGACGCCGGGCCCTATGATCTCCTCTTACGGAGTCTGGGCGAGTTCGAGCGACACCCTCGCCCCGTGGTGGCCTGGCTTTGGGGAGTCGATCAACTCCTGCTCTTAGAAGGGTTGTTGCCCATCTGGGACGCCTGCGTGGTCTGCCATCGACCCATTCGCGAGAACCCGGCCTGGTTTTCGACGAGTGCGGGCGGCAATCTCTGCGCCGATCATTTTGAGTCGAAGACGGCCCGACTGGAGGTGCGAGCCGAAGTTCTGATCGGTTTGGCTCAGCTCGTCCAGCGCGAAACTCCCCCGGGGTCGATGAAATTCGCCGAAGAGGCGGCTCGCCTCGTCAGGACGGTGGTTTCCGACCAAGCCGAGCGCCGACTTCCTGCGACCGAGGCGTTCGTTCGGTCTCTTCATTTGGCGTCCGGGTCCCTCGACTCTGGTAATCTTGACGCAAGATGAAACGATGCTTCGGCTGGCTCCCCTGGGCCTCCCTTTCCGTTTTCTTGCTCTCGTTTTCGATGATGGGCTGCGGCCAAGGCGGAGGCTTTTCGGAAAAGGCCAAAGCCGGTTCGGAAAACGTCTTTCGCTATCCGATCCCCACGAACCCCACGACCCTCGATCCGGGCCGAGTTTCGGACGGCGACACGATTGACCTGTTGCAGCAAGTCTATGAAGGGCTCGTCGGATGGAGCACCGACAATACCGTCGAGCCGCGACTCGCCGAAAAGTGGGAAGTCATCGAAGACGGCAAAGCCTATAAGTTCACTCTCAGGCAAGGCGTCAAGTTCCACAACGGCAAGGTGATGACCAGCGAAGATGTCAAGTGGAGCATCGAGCGCAACGTTCGCAAGGGGGTCAATGAGAACACATACGGATACATCAACGACATCGTCGGTTTGATGGACTATCGAGAGGGCAAAGCTCCGGAAATCACCGGCATCGAGACTCCCGATCCGCAAACGGTCATCATTCGAATTCCGACCCCCAGAGCCTATTTCCTCGGCAAGATGACGTTTATGGTCACGGCGATCATGCCGAAGGATGCGGTCCCCGCTGATTCTGAAATCACGAAGCCCGAACAGATGATTGGCACCGGACCTTTCAAGGTTTCCCGCTACGTTCGAGAGCAGCTCATTGAGCTCGTCGCAAACAAAGACTACTACGGCGGCGCACCAAAGGTCGACAAGATTCAGAGGCCGGTCATCAAAGACGCGGCGACCCGGCTGAACAAGTACAAAGCAGGCGAGCTGGACCTGGTGGCGGTCGAGCGACAAGACGTCGTGGCCTTGCAAAACGACCCTCAGTATAAAGATCAGGTCAAAGCCTTCGACCGCCCGTCTCTTTTCTACTTGGGCTTGAACCAGAACACAGTGAAGGAGTTTCAGGATCGCCGAGTGCGACGAGCCATTGGGATGGCGATCGACCGCGCGGCCATCGTCGAAAACCAACTGGGTGGACTCAACACCGTCGCCACCGGCATCGTCCCGCCAGGAATGCCGGGGCACCGCCCCGATGCGGCCGCGCTCCCTTTCAATGTCGAAGAAGCCAAGAAGCTACTCGCTGAGGCAGGATTCCCAGACGGGAAGGGCTTCCCGGCTCTGGAGATGAACTTCCGAGAGGCCCGGCCGGACATTCGGGTTGTGGCCGAGGCGGTTGCGAGCCAACTCAAGGAAAACCTGAACATCACCGTCAATCTCAGAACGATGGAGTGGCGAGCTTATCTGGAAAAGTACGACGCCAAGCAGTTGACGTTCTATCACATGCGCTGGATGGCGGACTACCTCGATCCTGAGAACTTCCTGAGCTACATGCTGGCGACCTACGGTCCCGAAAACAAGCATGGCTACAACAATCCCGAGTTTGACCGGCTCTGCCGAGAGGCGGATGCGGGGCTCGACCAAGCAAAGCGCCTCGCGCTCTATGCGACCGCCGAAGACATCGCTTTGCAAGATGCGCCCTGGATTCCGGTCTACTACCAAAAGGACTTTGAGTTGATTCATCCGCGAGTGAAGGGCCTGCGAGAGTCGCTCTTTGGCCACCTCCCGCATACAACCGTGAGCCTCAGTCCGTAGAATCGACTAGCAAGAACTATGGTCACTGTTTTCCAGCCCGCGGAGTTTTCTCGAAGCGAGACGACGCCCATTTGGAAACCGAGCCAAGTCAAGCCGAACCTCCCGATTACGGGGGGAGCGGCTTGGCAAAGTGGATCGAAGCTCCGCGATCCCGCATCGGGCAGCCCCCAGAACTCTTTGGATGTTCAGCTTCCTTCTTCGGTCGGGGAACTCCGGCGTGTCCACGTGATCGGGGTTTTTGCGATGTTTCGGCAAGGCAAAGCCGAGTCGTCGGGGAGTGTTGGGGCGGCGATCCAAGTCCTCAACGAAGAAGACCTCGTCTACCAGCACAACCTCGTCTCGGGGAGGCACTATGGGCCGGGAAGCCCCCCTTCGCAAGGGACTTCGTATATCGGGGACGGGACGAGCATCGAAGTGCTCGACTCGGTCATGGTCGATGGCCGCGAGCAGCCGGTCTGTCATTTGACGCTGGACCTCCCGCCGATCCGCCAGGCGACTCACTTACGGTTTCGAGATTTTGGGACACCAGCGAGCTTCCTCATCTACGACGTCATTGTCGAACAGTTGGCCCCCTCGACCTGCCCATTTCGAGGCAATACGGGCAACGTCGCGCTCAGCGAGGTCGGGTCGATCGTCCGGCTCGGAGATCGGGCTCGATTTGACAAGGCCACTCGCCAGCTGATTCAGGGGGTGAAGGCCTGCGGCCAAGACCTAGATGAAGCCAAGAGCTTGGCCCTGACGTTTTTGGCGGTCGTTTCGGCGGCTCTCCTGGAATCGGGGGCGCCGCGGAGCCTCCACCGCCTCCAATTGCGGGCGATCCGCCTTTTTGATGAGCAGTTGACCTCCGAGATGATCGCCCAGGCGACCAAGACGCTTCTCGACGAAATCACCGGGCACGTGATGGTGCCGACGTCCGGCAAGATCGACCCGATGATGGAGCGGACCTTCTCTTACCTGGCCCGCAACTACTCGAAAAATCTCACCGATGCGGATGTGGCGAAGCAGTTCGGCCTGAGCACCTCGCATTTCCGGTTTTTGTTCCGCGAAGCGGCCGGGAAGCCCTTTCATAAGTACTTGATCGCGCTCCGGCTGGAGCGAGCCCGCCTGATGATCTTGCAGGAGAACACCCCGATCAGTGAAATCTCCGCCCGGGTTGGGTTTAGCAACGCTGCCCACTTCAGTCGGATTTTTCAGAAAGAGTTTTCTGTCACCCCGTCGAAACTACGAGCTAATCGGCGAAAGATCTAAACCCTAGTCGATTTTCCGGGACGAAATTCAAAAATCTGTCCTACTATGGTGAGTGCCCGCCACGTCAACTTTGGGTGCTCGTGCATCATTCCTTTAGGCCGACCATCCTCCACTGTCCTATGTTGATGTCGGCGGGCCTTGCACAAAAGAACTGGGGCCGAACGTCTGTTCGGCCCCAGTTTGGTGACTAGGAAGATCTAGTTTCCGCCTGCCTTTTCGCCAGCCGGAGGTGCCCCTTTGAAGTTCGGGTTGATGCTGAGTTCACCCCCCTTCCCTTCGGCGCCATCTTCCGACTTGACCGTGCCTAGCTTGGAGGCATCATCCGGGGCAGCGCTCGATTCTTCAGAATTGCCGCATCCCAGACCTCCGAGGGCCAAGATTCCGCAGACAAGGAGAGTCCAACCGAACTTCATTAGTCGTTGTCCCACATGTATCGGTTGATATCGGTGATCGTGATCGAACCCGACGGCGTGGTGGGGGTCCAGTTGGTTCCTGCGGCGAGCTGAGGGCTCGCCATCCCCTTCACGTGGCCGTCGCCCATGCAGACGATGTGCTGGTTGTTCTTGCGGAAAGCGTTGCCTCCGGTGTGTCGCCCTTCGACGATCGGAGGAATTTCGCTGGTGTAGCCATTGCTTCCCCACCGAACCGCCGGAGCGCAGATGCTGACCGGGTTGACGGTCGTGTAGTCGCCTGACCCGCAGTGCGGCGGGGCGACGAGGTTCGCCATCCAGACGGGCGAATTCACCCAAAGCCAGTCCGCTTGGTTGTTTCGCCCTTTCTTGAGCGAGAACATCACCGTACTGGCCGGTTGACCAATGGTAGTCGACTTGATCGTATTGACTTGCCAGCCGCCCGTCGTGAAGAGGGTCGGGCTATAGACCGTAAAGGCATAGCCGTAGTGGTTGCGATACGCCCAGAAGATCTGCTGATTGGCTCCGGCCACGTTCACAGGCTCGGCGCTTCTCAAGGGGTCTTGCTGGATATTGGCGTTCTTCATGTAGGGCCACAGGAGCCAGCTCCAGGGCTTGTAGGGAACGCCATTCAACAGGAAGGGCGAGTCAGCTTCGTTCGTCGTCCCCACGAGAACGGCGCGGTCTTCATAATCCGCCATGTACATCATGTGCGAGATTCCGATCTGTTTCATGTTCGAAATGCTCGCGGCACCCTTGGCCATGACTTTGGCCCGGGCAAAAACAGGGAAAAGGATCGCGGCCAAGATTGCGATGATCGCGATCACGACCAACAGTTCAATGAGCGTAAAGGCTCTTCGATAGGATTTCATTCGGCCTCCAGCCAACTTGCGTTGGCGTTTGTATAAATGCACACTTCAGGGGACCTGACGGACAGGAATTCCCTTCTGCTCCTTACAGGATAACCGAACTTTTAAAATTTGGGGCGAAAATTGCGAACTTTTTCGAAAATTCTCCGTCCAAGCGTCATCGAGCTGTGACCAAGCTCCGCAGGTCCTCGTCGAGCACTTCGGTTTTTTGGTCTGCTATTTCTAAGAATTTGGCATAAAGTTCCTCGAATCGATCGTCTCCGAAGTTGAATCCGAGTTCCAGCAGTCGGTGCTTCAGCCCGTGCCGACCCGAGCGCGCGGTGAGGATGATTTCGCTCTTTTCGGCACCCACCATTTCGGGAGCGATGATTTCATAGGTCGAGCGCTCCTTCAGGACCCCGTCCTGGTGGATTCCGCTGGAGTGGGCGTACGCGTTCGCCCCGACCACGGCCTTGTTTCGTTGGACGATCATGCCGCTCAGCCGGCTCACCAGCTTACTCAGGCCCAGGAGTTTGGCGGGGTTGACCCGGGTATCAACCCCGAACAGATCTTGGCGAATCTTGAGGGCGACGACCACTTCTTCGAGCGAGGTGTTGCCGGCTCTTTCGCCGATGCCGTTGACGGTGACTTCGACTTGGCGGGCCCCGCCGAGAACGCCCGCGAGAGTGTTGGCGGTGGCCATCCCGAGGTCGTTGTGACAGTGACAGCTGAACACAGCCTTGTCGCTGTTCGGCACATTCTCACGAATTTCGCGAATCAGGCTTCCGTACTCGGTGGGAAAGGTGTAGCCCGTGGTGTCGGGCACATTGATCGTGTTCGCGCCGGCGGCGATGACCGATTCGACGACTCGAAAGACGTACTCGCGGTCGGCTCGCCCTGAGTCCTCCATGAAGTACTCGATGTTGTCGGTGTATTGGCGGGCGTGCTTGACCGCGTTGACCCCGACTTCAAGCGCCTGCTCGCGAGTCATTCGGAGTTTGTGCTCCAGGTGGTTGTCGCTCACTCCGAGACCGGTGTGGATTCTTCGGCTTTCGGCGGGTTGCAAGGCTTCGGCGGCGACGTCGATGTCTTTTTCCCGAGCTCGAGTGAGGCCGCAGATCGTGACGCCTTTGAGCTCCTTTGCAAGGGTGTGAACCGATTCGAAGTCGCCGGGCGACGAGATCGGAAATCCAGCTTCGATGATATCGACTCCCAAATCGACCAAGGCATGCCCGATTTCAAGCTTTTGCGGCAGTTTCAAGCTCACGCCGGGGCTCTGCTCGCCATCGCGGAGGGTGGTGTCAAAAACTAAGACTCGATCGCTCATAAGGTGGGTGCTCTCGTTCATTATACGGGGGAATCTTCTCGAAGACCAGACGTCAAGGCGGATTTTTTGCGCGGAGGAACCCAGCGGCGGTAGACTGGCCTCCATGACGAAGGTGGACTTAACGATTTCAGCGCGGAAAGAGGCCGTCGCCGAGCCTTGGCTGTGGCGTTTGGGTCAAGATTTCAAGGTCCGCGTGAACATTGTGAAGGCGAATGTGGATTCGGACTTCGGCTGGGTGCATGTGCAGTTGGAGGGTCCGGTTGAGGAGATTCAGCGCGCCACCGCTTGGCTCATGACGACCGGCATGCACGTCGAGGCTCAGCAACGCGCCGTCGGCGCCTGATGACGGGCGCCACACCTGGGGATTCCTGCCCGGCGCAGACCAACTGATCCTGGCTCCTGGCCTTCGCCTTGGGGAGGTTCGGGAGGTTCGGGAGGTCGGGAGTTCGGGTCGAAATTCCGAACTCCTGAACCGGGGTCAGTTGATATCGGCCCTTTCAGGCCTGAAAAAATGGGGGCAGCTCGTTTTCCAGGCCTCACGGCCTTCGCTAGGTGATGTCGGCCCTTCGGGCCTCCCGAACCTCCAAACCCCATCAACAACCATCCCCCTCATTCCGCGAAGCAGGATGTGGGGGCCAGGAGTGATTCGCTCGCTGTCGAGGGTTCATGCTCAAGGCTCTTCAGGATCGAGAAGTTCCCCTTCTCCATTCGATGTTTGTGATTTGCTTGAAGACGCCAGGGCCGACCATGGCTCAGGATTTTCCCCTTCTCCTTTCGATGTTTGTGCGAAGGGAGAAAGGGTTGGGGGATGAGGGTTTATCTGCGACACTCAAGGTTAAGGCCTGGAGCGACGTCGTGGAGTTCGGGGTGTCGCCGGTTTTGGATTCAACGTCTTTCCG
>DDCB01000022.1 GCA_002335425.1 Chthonomonas sp. UBA2017 | reverse complement strand
ATTCAAGAAACATTGCTATAATATGGCATGCCAAAGGCTCAAGACGATCACAATTCCCCAAAGCGAGGTCACGACGTTCAATTACAACTCTCGTGGTATGGTGAGCGACAAGACCGTTCACTCGGGCGCGAAAGAGAGCTACGATTACGATTCTCGGGGGCGACTGACCGATGTGACGTTGCAGACCAATGCTTCGCCTCCGGTGACGCTTTCTGAGCAAAAGTATGCCTATGACGCAGCGTCACAGATCATTCGCCACATCATGAATGGCGTCCATACGGTCTACACGTATGACGTCGCGGGCAACCTAACCGAAGAGTGGTTTGATGTCGACTTGAACGGGACGCCGACGGACTTTTCTGACGACACTTGGACCGACCGAGACGTCTACAACTATGACAACGTCGGCAACCGCACTCGCAAGCGAGTCTTTCTTGGCGGCAGCTCGACTCCGACGACAGACGATGTGTATACGTACTTCGCCGGCAACGGGGACTTGCTGGAGAAGATTGATCGAAACGGTAGCGCTTATCGTACGTACAGTTACGACGCGATGGGACGGACGACTTCGGTTTGGAAGACTGGGGTCGGGACGACGACCTACTCTTACAACGAGGATTCGAGATTGACGGGCATCACGTATCCTGGTCCAAGTTCGGATTCGATGACGTACAATGGAATGGGAACGCGCGTTTCGAGGAAGGAAAATGGCGTGACGAATGAATACATCCGCAACGGAGTGGGCGTGACCGATCCGAGGCGATGAGCTCGGGAGTTCTTGAGTGACCGCGATTTTTTGCATCTATCTTGGTTTTTCATTGCTCATCAGTGGATACTGGATTCCAGGGCTCTTTTTTCTCGTTGCTCCTGCAGTTGTCTTTCTGCAATTCTTTCGAGTGCTCTATTTTCGAAGGCAGCTCAAAGACCGAGGCGATGAAGGCTCGAAGAGAGGGATTGTTGGGGTTGTCTTTGCGATCATTGCCGCGGCGGGGATGGTATTGCCGGTGGGTGTCTCTTTTTCGGGGCAGATGGATTGGGATCAATATCTGACCAGCACGGTTCGGCTATTGGCGTTTTTTCTCAGCGCTTTGGCCGCTCTGAGTGCCGGGCTCATTCGGGCCGACACACGAAAGATGAGCAACGATTCAAGGTGAGGCTGAATGCCCGAAGCTCAGAGGGCACTATCGGTCAGTCCTCATCCAGAAATGCCTCCCATTTAAGGCGTAAAGGTTTGCTCGGGCTTGACGGTCTTAAAGGCATAAAAGTCGTTTCGGCGGATCGAGCCCCAGCTCAGAGACTTGACGTGTCCATCAGCAAAGACGTAATTGGCCATGTTATTGGTGTGTCCTGGGGTCGGGCGTTTGGCGTACATGCTGTTGCATCCCGGCACCGGTGCTTGGTCTTCGGCGTTGACGGGCGGGACTTTGCGCCCAGCTAGTTTGCTTGTGTCGCAATCAATAAACCCCGAACCCCAGATTCCGCCGACATAGGGGTCGTTCACATCGATCGGCCATACTTCGACCCAGGCGACGGTGTTCGCGGGCATTTCAATTTCGGTCGAGGCGCGCCCGCGGTAGGTCCAATCGCCGGGTCCGACCCAGGTAGTTACCCCGGTGTTGGAATCGAGCCCATTGGCCTGTTTCGTCATGAGGTTTCCCACGTATTGGTAGCTCCTCTTTTTGGCCTGCGTGCGCCATTTTCCGTCCTGAAATGGAACGGCGCTGGGGGCCACGCGCTTGGCGTGATCGCTCGGGCAATACCAAAGGTCGGCACTCTTGACATAGGGCATGATCTGGGCGTCGGGAGACACGTAGGAGGTGTTTCCGCCATTGACCGGGGGCGAAAGCGCCGCCCAAGCCGGATACCGGTCTTCGTAATCTGCGCAATAAGACATCGTTCCCATCCCGACTTGGCGGAGGTTGCTGATGCACTGGGTCTTTTTGGCTTGCTCTTTGGCGCGAGCAAAAACCGGAAAGAGGATGGCCGCCAAAATCGCGATGATGGCAATGACCACAAGCAACTCAATCAAAGTAAAAGCGCGTTTCCGCATAGAGTTACTGTATCTCATCTGGACCCGGCCCGAGAGAAACTCCAGCTAAAATGTGGGGGTGCAGGCAGAAAAGTTAGGTGCGGAACTTCGGTTTTGGCGGGCCGTGGCGCGTCTGATTCCACCTTGGCCGCATTCGACGGCGCTGGTCAACCGCCTGATGAAGCCGATCTATCTGCGCAAGCCTCGGCCCGAGGTGGTGGTCGAGGTCGCGGGGGCCCGAATGCGGCTCAGTCCGCACGAGGTGGTCGATGCGGCGTTGCTCTTCTATCCCCATCTCTATGACCGAAGCGAGTTCGAGTTCCTGCGGTCTCGTCTTCGGCCGGGGGATGTTTTTCTCGATCTCGGGGCGAATATCGGGGCCTATTCGCTTCGCGCCGCGCCCTGCGTTGGTCGCACGGGTCGAGTGCTGGCCGTGGAGGCCAATCCCACGACGTTTCAAATCTTGCAGGCCCAGCTTGAGCTGAACGATTTTCCCCAAATCGAAGCCGTCAACGTTGGGCTGAGCGATCGAGAAGAGGTTTTGGCGATGGCTTTGGATACCGGAGCCGGGCGAGCCGGGAATTCGTTCGCGGTCTCCTCCGCCCGTTCGGTGGATCTTGCGTGTCGCCCGCTTCTCTCGGTCTTGCAAGAAGTCGGCATCACGTCGGTCGCCGGCATGAAGATCGACATCGAAGGGTTCGAGTTTCGGGTTCTGCGCGAGTTCT
Organism: Chthonomonas sp. UBA2017; assembly: GCA_002335425.1. GTDB lineage: Bacteria > Armatimonadota > Fimbriimonadia > Fimbriimonadales > Fimbriimonadaceae > UBA2017. The sequence continues at coordinate 82,790 of DDCB01000022.1, read as the reverse complement.
TCGGACAAGCCTCGTCCGAACTGTGGCCTCGTTGGGCGATTCTCGAATTCAATCACCCGGTCGAAGGTGACCCACTCCAGTTAATGCTCGAGCATGGCTATCAGCTGAGGGGTCGTCATGGGGCCAACGCCCTGCTGACTCGGGGTTCCGACTAGCCCGCCCCCAGGCGCCGCAGCTCGTCGCGAAGGTCTTGCTCCAAACCCAGAAAGGGTCCCCGCGTGGGCCCCACGTCGCGATCCTGCAGGTTGAGTCCTGCTTTCACGACCCTCAGCGAGCCCCCTGACCGGAAGAGCTGCCGATAGGATTCCAGCGTATTTCCACGCGGCACTTCGGTCGGAGGAGTCAGAGCCAGCATCGCCGATGAGTACGCATCCTCCAGCCAGAACTCGTCAGATGCCGCCCGGGTTCGCAAGGCCAATGCCTGATGAGGCGATTCAGCAAGCGGGCGGGCTTGGACCAGGCCCCCGATGTCGCGCAGGCCCTCCATGACGCCCGGAGTGATGAGCCCCACCGGGTCGATCAAGATGATCGGCAGGTCGGCATGCTCGGTGATGGTCCCAAAAAACGAGATCAGTTCGTCGTCCCGAAGTCGGTAGTAAAACGGCGGCATGAGCAGCCCCGCGCGGGCACCACAGCGAGACGCATGTTGGGCCAAGTACAAGCTCTGCGTTGTGCTGAGGGTCGATAGATGGACTAAGAACGGCATCTGGCCCTGGAGCTCTCGCTGGACAATCTCGACGACCGCCATGCGCTCCTCGATGCTGAGCGCGGTGAACTCCCCGAGGTCTGAATTCAGAACAAAGCCCTCGGCGCCGCACTCCCGATACCATCGAACGAGTCGTGCGAGTCGGACTTCGCTCACCAAGCTTGTGTCGTCGACAAAAGCCGATGGGATCGGGACCAGCGGGCCGTGCAGATCTCGCATTCCAAAACCTACCGAATGGGTAACAAGGCGGTCTCTTCGATCACCTTATCTCCGACCGTCGCTCGCAACTTCAGTGGGATGAGTCCGCGGGCACCCGGCGGGCTGACAAGTTCGAGTCCGACTCGGGCGGTGCCCCGAGGATGAAAGATACCAAACTTCTGCTCGCTCCCTCGAATCACAGTCCAACCGTCCGGCGCAATGATCTGAAAGACTCCATCGACTCGCTTCGTCGTCTGAGAACGAAGCCGGACACTGCCTTTGATGACCTGGTTTCCTGGCTGCGACGTCAAGTTTTCGGGCAAGGTCAGGTCGAATCGAATCGGCTCCGAAACTAAGAAGCTCGTGCGCAAGGTGGTGGTCTGGCCTCCTTCACCCACCAACGTGGCCAAGAGCGTTCGATATCCGGTGGTCGCCCCGGTGCTGACGTCCAATCGATAGTCCACCATTGCGCGTTGGCGCGAGTCGACTCTCGGGAAGGGAAGATCTTGGTTGGCCGATCCGATTTTGGGGTCGCCTTCGGTGCGGAGTTGAATGCGACCAAAGGGGCTTCCGGCGGGGACGGTCATGTTGAGCCGAATCGGGATCGACTCGCCCGGGACGACCGACCGCGCTCGATACTCTGCTCCCCATTTGAATCCTTCGATCATTCCCGATCCTCGATCCCATTGCAAGCTGCAAAGCGCCGTTCGCCGTGGCAGAAAAGCCGTCGCCTCCACTTCGTCCGGAGCCACGGAGTCCATGCGCACCCCAAACTTCCGGCCCGCCTCGAACTTGGGTAAGTCTGCATCGAGCATCTTCATCTCAAAGAACCAGCCCTGAGCCGTCGATCGCGCGGCGGTTGTGATGATTTCGGGGATCACCTTCGCTTCGGTCCAGACCGGACCATTCCGGTCGGTCGCGTCGAGCCGACGGAGTTGCACTTGCCCGGTGCCGTCGGCGTATCGCACCCGGACCTCGATATTGTCGCGTCCGACGAGCCAACCATCTCCGTTCAGATCGAGGCTGACCTTGAGGTCTTGTCCGGCGGGAATTTCGGCGGCAGCAAAGAGCCACCCCGGTTCCCACTGCAGGTAGCTCTGGACTCCGCCGCTGGAACTGAGCCGATCCCACTCTTCGGGGCTGAGCTCGCCGTCGAGACGAGGAGTCATCGCCAGGCGAATCGGTTCGGCAACCTCGAAGTCGCTTGGGTCTTGAATCGGGGCCCGCCATGCAGAGCCGATTGTCGGAGAGAAGAGAAGGATTGCCGCGGTGAGCCCGGTCATATCGTTCTAGACGATTGGGGACCGGGCTCCGATGCGTTCCAACGGCTCAGACTTCAACGATTGTCCGAACGACTCCCGCGCGGTCATGCCGACAGGTGATTTCGTACTTCCCGGCACCGCGGACGACCCAGGTGAAGACCTGGACGTCGTCCGTTTCATCGATCTGCCAGCCGAATCCAGCTTGGGCCACCGAACTCCAGCCCCGAAGCTGCTGTCCGACCTCTCGGAGCGACCCGCTGACTAACCATTCGGGGGCCGGATTTCCCAGCCCAGCCAGCTCCACGCCCACCGGCTGAATCTCGCCGATCACGCCGCGGCACATTCGTTTGTCTTGGGCCATCTTGGTCACGGCGGTTGGTAACCAGCCGGTGTTCATCACCGCGATGCGAATCCGAGCGACGCCAGGCTCAAGGGGCTCGACTTTGATTTCTCGCAACTCCAGTTTGGGCGAGCAAAGCGCCTGCCAAATCACCCACTCGCTCAGAGGCGCGATCTCCTTTTCGAGCAGCTCAGGCGGAGGATTGCGCCAGGCATAGACCGCATCCCAACCGCCGATCTCAACTGGCCCGAGCTGAGGATGATCGAACGGCTTCCAATCGTAGTAGCCGCGACCTCCCAGCTTTTCGTCGCTCCATTTCAGCAAGGCGACGTCGTGCTCAAACGGGTGTTCTCGGAACCAATCGATGTACTTATAGTCGGTGATCCCGGCTTGTCGCTGCGGACTCCAAATCTCTGTCGTCCAGGCAAACACGCCCCGATGCTCATACATCCAGTCGTCAAAGACTCCGGTGATCACCTCCTTCGGGTGATATCGGAACTCGTGGTAATTGCTGATCGCCGGGTAGCCGGTCATCTCCTTGCCCTGATCACCGATGGTCTTGTAGGCCCAAAGGTCTTCGGCGGGAATGTCGTCGTCGGGCATCCGGCTCGGCGGCCTCAAGTGGACGCCACTGAACGTGTGAAAGGTCACCGCGCCACAAATGTTCGGCCGATCCACAATCGCTTGTACGGCGGCTCGAATTTCGGGCTCGCTCGTGGGGTAGGGGCCAGCCCCGTACTGCTCGTTTTCAGGACGCCATGCCGAAGGGAAGTTTCGATTAAAGTCGAGCCCTTGAGGTGTCGTCCGGCCCCGCATCGTCATCGAATCAAAGTGATGAAACAGACCCTCAGGCAACAGCCGGTAGTACGTGCCGCCGGACTCACCGGGCGCACGCTTTTGCATGAGTCTCGGCTCTTGCGCGCTGATCTTCCAGGGGCCGTTCGGGTCTGGGACTCGCATCGTCAGAAGTCTTCCGTCGCCATCGACATCCTGCCGCTCTAGGCCTGAGAAGTCTTCTTCATCGAAGGGGTACCGGCGAGTCCCGCTCCGAACGATTCGAGGGACGTCTTCCAGTGCCCATTCCGCCCCATCTGGCCCGAGCCTCGGGACCAGATAGAACGTTCGCGTATCGAGCGCCCGGGTCGCGGTGTCATTCCTTCCATATCCGGTCGTGAGCGTGTAGATCAGGTGCAGCACCGCGCTGCTGGCGCTGACTTCGCTCGCATGGATATTGCCATCGCACCAAAAGGCGGGCTTCTCATCATGAGGGCCTGACTTCTGATTCGTGAGCGTCATGAGCCAGATGTCGCGGCCTTCATGCGATTGGCCGATCGACTCCATCTGGACGAGGTCGGGGAACTCTTGAACCGTGGCTTGGAGCCATGCGACGAGCTCCTCGTAGCGCAAATAGCGATCAAAAACCGGCGTGGGCATGCCCGATTATAGGCCCCCGCAAGCTCTTTCCGCTCTCAGAGGGAAATAAAAGGCGAATACCTTGGATCAAGGGCCGACTTGCGATATGATAAGAGGGACTGTACTTATTGGAGGTTTGTCTTGACTTCGATTCTTCTTGCGCTTGCGATGGCTCCTGCCCCCGCACCCGTCGTTGACCTTCTCCCGGACATCATCATCTGGGAAGAGGTCCTTTATGACTACGTGATCGGCACGACAATGTCGAGCGAGCCCCCCGCAGGTCGGCCTTGTATCCGAATGAGCACCGCCACCGTCAACATCGGCGACGGTCGGCTCGAACTTCGAGGCGGAGCCATCCAAGGTAACGCTCAGACCGTCTTGCAACGCGTCTTTCGGAGCGACAACACCTTCTGGGATCGCGAAGCCGGTCAGTTCGTCTATCACGCGACTCACTCACACATCCACTTTGATGATTGGACCATCTTCCGGCTGCGTTCGGTCTTGCCGGGCGGCGGAATCGGTCCGATCGTCCGTGAAGGAGCCAAAACGAGCTTCTGCATTCTTGAGCTTCGCACCTACGACGGGACGATGCCGGGCTATAACACCGCTCCCGGTTACAGCTCTTGCGGTCAAGTTCAAGGGCTTCGACCCGGCCGAGCCGACATCTACGATTACGGTCTCACCGACCAATATATCGACATCACCGGGCTCGCCAATGGCCAGTATTGGCTCGAAGGAACGGTCGATCCCGAAAACAAGGTGCTCGAAAAAAATGAGACGAACAACACCTCTCGGATTCTCGTCAATGTCGGACCGAATCCGACCGCAGTCCCAGATGCGTACGAAGAGAATGATTCGGTCGCCCAGGTCAATGCACTTCCTGTTGGAGCCCCGAATAGCGCGAACCTCGGAACACTCTCAGGGATCAAAGTCATCAATAATCTGAGCATCGAAGATGCGAACGACTTTTTCAAGTTTACGCTCTCTTCGACGGGCACCTTGGGGGACTATATCTCGATCGGGTCGCCCTATGCCGGAGCCAACATCAATTTGCGACTGTTGAACTCTTCGGGGACGGTGCTCGCTTCCTCCACCAGTAGTACAAGTTATGACTACATTTCGCTGAGTGGCCGGGCACCTGGGACCTACTTTGTTCGAGTGGATAAAGTGACAGTCAACAATCCGCAGTACACTCTCAAAATCGAGCCCGCCGGAAACCAGCCGCCCTTCATCACAATCACGAGCCCAACGACCGACCTTTGGGTTGAAAAAGCGCTCGAAACAATCCCCGCGACGTGGCTTTGCAACGATCCCGAAGGGCAGCCCAAAACGGTCTCTCTCTATTCCGCTCCGTTCATCGGTTCACCTGATACCGAAGCGCTTCTGAGCTATCAAAATATGCCAGGAACAAACGAATTTGCCAATGTCAATACGGCCAATATGCCGGTCGGACCTTTGCACCTCTTGTTCCGCTGTAGCGACGGCGGCGCGGTCACGGATCGCTGGACACAAAGACCCGTTTATGTCTATCGAATGTTTGACCTCAACTGGGACGATGTCGTCAATCATATGGACTGGCATGTTCTCAATCTGAAGTATCCGATGTCGAGCTTCACTGACTACAGTTTTCTCAATCGGTACAAATTCCGAAGACTGCTCGATCATGACAAAAATGGTCGAATCACTTGGGAAGATATCGATGAGTTTTATGAGCACACTCACGACCACTAAGTAAAACACAATGCGGGGCCCCTCACGAGATTCGTGAGGGGCCCCGCATGCTTGTCCTCTATGCGCGCTCGACGAGTGCGCCCAGATGATCGAGATACCACTGATACGCCATTCGGATCCCGTCTTCGAGCGGTATTTGGGTCTTCCAACCCAGATCGGTCAGCAGAGTAACGTCCATCGTCTTCTCGGGGAAGCCGTCCGGCATGCTCGTGTCCCACTCGATGGGGCCAGAATGGCCGACGACTCGCTGAACCGTCTCGGCGAGCTCCTTGATCGAGACTGAGGACCCAGTCCCCACGTTCACATGGCCTTGCACATCCCCACGCGAAAGCAGGTGGATCAAGGCATCCGCGACGTCATCGGAGTAGAGAAACTCCCGCTTCGGCTTGCCCGTGCCCCAGACCGGGACCGGACCATTCGGCATCGCTTCATGGAATTTGCGAATCAAGGCCGGGAGCACATGCGACGTCTTAAGGTCAAAGTTGTCGTTGGGCCCATAAATGTTGGGCAGCATCGCCGAAAAATAGTTCCGGCCGTACTGGCGCGAGATCGAATCACAAAGAAAAATCCCGGCGATCTTGGCAATCGCGAAGGGTGCATTCGTCGGCTCGGGCTTGCCGGTGAGGAGAGCGCTCTCCGGGATCGGCTGGGGGGTCTCTCGCGGATACACACAACTTGAGCCCAAAAAGAGCGCGTGCGGCACGTCCGCCAGATGCGCCCCCCAGAGGACGTTGTGCTCGATCACCATGTTCTGCTCAATGAAGTCGGCCGGGTAGGTGTTGTTCGCGTGGATGCCGCCGACCTTCGCGGCGGCGAGAAGGACCGCTTCGGGTCGCTCGTCCTTCAAAAAGGCTCGCACTTGAGCTTGGTTGGTCAGATCGAGCTCCGTGCGCGACCGAGTCACGACGTTCTCGAATCCATGCACCTCCAGCCGACGCAAGAGTGCCGAACCAACCAGGCCGCGATGTCCGGCCAAAAAAATCTTACTTTGCTTCTTCAACGCTGGCATAGAGCTTAAATCCTTGGTCTTGAAGCGACTTGTGCCGCTTGGCTTCGTCCAGATCGGCCGCCATCATCTCCCGAACCAGCTCTGGCAGCGTCGTGCGAGGCTCCCAGCCGAGCTTCTGCTTGGCCTTCGTCGGATCGCCGAGGAGGGTATCGACTTCGGTCGGTCGATAGTAGCTCGGGTCCACGCGTACCAAGACATCGCCGGTCTTTCGATTTCGGCCGACCTCATTCTCAGCTTCGCCTTCCCAGTCGATTTGGATGTCCACCTCGGCAAACGACATCTCGACGAACTGACGAACACTGTACTGAACTCCGGTGGCGACGACGTAGTCATCGGGCTCGGATTGCTGGAGCATTAGCCACATCGCTTCGACATAATCCCGGGCGTGCCCCCAGTCGCGCAGAGAGTTCATGTTGCCCAGATAAAGGCACTTTTGGAGCCCCAAGCTGATCCTCGATGCGGCCCGCGTGATCTTCCGGGTGACAAACGTTTCGCCCCGCAGCGGTGACTCATGATTAAATAAAATGCCATTACAAGCGAAAAGGTTATACGCTTCGCGATAATTTCGCACGATCCAGAGGCCGTAGAGCTTTGCCACCGCATACGGGCTCCTGGGATAAAACGGTGTGGTCTCTTTTTGCGGGATTTCTTGGACTTTTCCGTACAACTCGCTTGTCGAGGCTTGGTAATAGCGCACCCGGCGGTCCATCCCCAAAATCCGAATGGCTTCCAACAATCTCAGCGTCCCCACGGCGTCGCTTTCGGCCGTATACTCGGGCGCCTCAAAACTCACTTTGACGTGGCTTTGCGCCCCTAAGTTATAGATTTCGTCCGGCTGAGTCTGCTGGATGACCCGAATGAGCGAGGTCGAATCGGTCAGATCGCCATGGTGGAGATAGAACGGCAACCCCGATTCGTGCTTATCGTGGAAGAGGTGATCGATCCGCTGGGTGTTGAAAAGCGAAGAGCGGCGCTTGATTCCGTGGACCGTGTAGTTTTTCTGGAGCAAGAACTCCGCCAGATAGGCGCCATCTTGGCCGGTGATCCCAGTGATGAGTGCGGTTGGCATAGGCTATTTCTTCTTCGGACTATACCTTTTGAGGCTCAACCGAACCGGTTAAGATCGGCTCCGTTCGTCCGTTGACTTCTGGAAGTATCGGCACGATGCCGCGAGTTCTTGCGGCTCAATTCCAGTATTCTGAGGGCCTATGGGGCGGATCATCGTGACGGGAGCGGCGGGATTTATTGGATTCCATGTCGCCCAAAAACTGTTGGCGCAAGGCGAATCGGTCCTGGGCCTCGATAACCTCAACTCGTACTACTCGGTCCAGCTCAAAGAAGATCGGCTGTCTTTGTTGCGAACATCCAACTCGTTCGAGTTCAAAAAAATCAGCCTGGAGCGCGCGTCCGAAGTCCGGGCGGCATTTGAGTCGTTCCGACCCGATCGAGTCGTTCACCTCGCCGCCCAGGCCGGAGTTCGGACTTCGCTCACTCAGCCCCAACTCTACATCGACTCGAACATCACCGGGACTCTCTCTGTCCTGGAGGCATGTCGACACACAGGCATTGAGAACCTAGTCTTAGCCTCTTCGAGTTCGGTTTATGGGGCCAATCCCGAGCCGGTTCTTTCGGTCCAACACCGCACCGACCATCCGGTCTCGCTGTATGGAGCGACGAAAAAAGCCAATGAAGGCATGGCCCACAGCTACAGTCACCTTTTTGGAATCCCGACCACGGCGTTGAGGTTCTTCAGTGTCTATGGACCTTGGGGGCGCCCCGATATGGCTCTCTGGCGCTTCACCGAGTCGATGCTCGCCGGTCAGCCGATTGATGTGTACAACTTCGGCGAAATGAAGCGTGACTTTACGTACATCGACGACATTGTCCAGGGGGTCCTCGCGACCTTGGCGCGTGTCCCGGATCGCGCGGACTCCGGAGCGCGATTTCGAATCTACAACATCGGCAACCACCAGCCCGTGCGCCTCATCGAGTTCATCGAACTCTTGGAGAAAGCCTTAGGGATCGAGGCCCAAAAGAACTTCTTGCCGATGCAGCCCGGGGACGTCCTTTCGACATGTGCCGACATCAGCGACCTGATGGCCGAAACCGGATTTTGCCCGAGCACCCCCCTCGCCGAAGGCATCACCCGGTTCGTCTCTTGGTATCGCACTTACCACAACCTCCCCTAATTCGCCTGGCAAATTTGCCGATCATTCCTAGAGCAGGTCGAACGCCTGCGGGATGGACCCAATCATGATTCGATGGACTCTTCTTGCCCTCTTCATGGCCTGGGCTGGCATGGCGCTCGCCCAGCCAGCCAGCATGACTTCTTTGGGGGACCTCCCGGGTGGAACGACCCGAAGTGTGGGCTACGGCATCTCGCGCGACGGGTCGTGGATCGCGGGATCGAGCTTTTCGCCGAGCGGTGAAGAGGCGATTCGATCCGACGGCTTGGCCCTCTTGGGCCTGGGAGACCTCTCGGGCGGCTCCTTCGGCAGCATCGGCTACGCCGTCTCGAACACCGGGCTCGTCGTCGGCATCGGCACCTCATCCAGCGGGTTCGAAGGTTTTCGGGCGACACCCATGACCGGCATGGGCGACCTCCCTGGCGGGTCCTTTTCGAGCACGGCAAGAGCGGTGACGCCGAATGGAGCGATCATCGTCGGCATCGGGACCGGAACGTCAGGCTCGACGGCTTGGCGATGGCAAGGCGCAGGTCTCGTGGCCTTGGCCGACCTTCCTGGGGGAACTTTGTTCAGCGAAGCTCACGGAGTCAGTGACGACGGGCTGGTGATCGTCGGTCGAAGCTCCAGCGCCGCCGGATCGGAGGCTTGCTTTTGGTCGGCTGGCACAGTGACCCCGCTGGGTGATCTGTCTGGGGGCGCCGTGAGTTCAGTCGCATTCGCGACCAATGCGGACGGCAGCGTGCACGTGGGGTGGGGGACCTCAAGCAACGGACAAGAGGCCACCCGGTGGGCCCTGGGCGTTCCAACCGGCTTGGGTGATCTCAGCGGCGGGACCTTTTCAAGCATCGCCTATGGGGTCAGCGCCGACGGCCAAGTGGTTGTCGGATCGGGCACCGGCCCGAGCGCGGTCGAAGCCTTTATCTGGACTGCCGGCATGGGAATGAGGCGTCTTCGGGACGTCTTAGTGGTGGACATGAAGGTTACGGGGCTGACGAACTGGGGCCTCATCGATGCTCGCGCCATTTCTGCCGATGGACGGCGCATCGTTGGGACCGGTCTCAATCCTACGGGCAACCGCGAAGCGGTCGTGATTCAACTTCCTCCTCGGGGGGCGATCTCCGGCTGGGTCCAGCAATCAGGCTACACGGGGTCACTTGCTTGGGCCACGTTCAGCCTGGAGCTGTTGACGCCCGGCACCCAATCGGTCGTTTTCCAGCAGAACTTTCTCGTCGATTCGCAACGGAATTTCAGCGTCCCGACGTCGCTCCGAGGGACCTTTGATGTCGCCATCCAAGGGCCAGCCTGGCTCCGCAAGCGCTACCCCAACGTCGTGATCTCCGATCTCGGCTCGCCATGGATCGTCGTCAACCTCGTCCCAGGAGACGCCGATGGCGATAATGAGGTGACCAACGCCGACTACAGCATCTGGGCCTTTTGCAACGGCGCTTCGCTGGGCGAGCCGCTCTACGATCCACGAGTCGATTGGGACGGCGATGGCGAGGTGACGAACGCGGATTACAGTATTTGGGCCTCACAAAACGGCCAGGTCGGGGATTAGACCGAACAGTTTCGAGGCCAATCCTCGTCCTGAAAGACATGTGGGGGAAGTCCTGGTTTCTCAAGGGCGCCGTGGCGCTCGCATGCCTGTGCCTATCCGGTGCCGCGCTCGGGCAAGGGTACCGGCCGGGCATGCATTTCAAATATCTCGAGACTGACCGAGCGGGGTACTTTTTGCTCGACCCGGTGGCGATCACGTCTCAGCCGATCAAGCGGCTCCGATGGGCTTCGGATGGTCTTCGACTTCTGATCGAAACCGCCCCGCCGGTTTCAGCGCAAAAGGTCCTGCCGACCGCCCCGCGCTGGAGTTTGCTTGAAGACGACAAGCCCGAGACCGCGTCCCTGCAGATTTGGGACAGTGTTTCAGGGCGTCTCTCGACTCCCTGGAAGCCTTCACCCGACCTGCCTAACCTGGAGACCGGCGAGTTTCTTTCGAACGTCGATGTGGTGACGGCCACCGTCGAATTTGGGACCGAACTCGAGCCTCAAAAAATGCCGGTCATGTTCAATCTCAAGACCGGGCAGGTTCGTCGAATCTTCCCCGAGGGTCAGCGGTATGTGTTCGCCGACGCCTTGGTCTCCGACAAACTCCCCTTGTCGGTCTGGGTTGTTTCGAAGGCGGAAGAACCCGGGTTCAGAACCGAAGCCTATCTCGTCGATGCAAATGGGGCGATCCTCAGGACCGTTTCGACTCAACTAGGGAGCCGCGAGATCCTCCTGGAGTTCGTGGGCGAAGAGATTTACGGAGTTCGATTTGGCGAGACGGTGGATGGAAAACGGCCGCCGCCCCAGTATTTTGCGATCGATGCTCGATCTGGAAGGGAACGAGCCTTGATCGAGCGCCCTCGATTTCGCGACGAGCGAGAGCCGCCCGCGGCTCGGCCCGAACTCGAACTCACCGACATGGATTCGGCCCCCGGACCGACGGGTCCGCTCGTCCTGACGAGCCCGAATCTCCGGGGTGGGGAGCCGCTCATCGTGAGCATGGACGCTTCGTATGGCGAACTCTCCTCCGATCTCAAGACCGTCGTCTACATCTCAGACGGAGTTCTCCTGGCCCGCCCGATCATTCGAGTTGAGGGCGAGGCATTACGAGCCATGTTCGACGAGGTGGAGAGACTAGACGCCATTCAGAGAGCGAAGCACGTACTCATGGCGATGCTCTCTTACAGCGCCGACAACGAGGATCGGGTGCCTGAACCTGCTGGTTGGAAAACCAGCCTTCTGCCTTATCTGAAGAATGAGGCGGTGATGGCCGGATTTGAATTTACGTACCAAGGCCCCCGCGAGTGGAACAAGATCGAAGAACCTTCGAAAACTGAGGTCGGCTACATCCGAGTCCGGCTGGGCCGGGCGGTCGCCTATGCCGATGGGAGTGTCCGCTTCATCCCCGACGAAAAAAAGCCCGGCTAACGTCGAGGATGAGCCGAATCATATGCCCGCCGGACCGCCTCCAGGTCGAGCTGAGTGTATATCTGCGTCGTGGCGATGCTCTCGTGGCCTAAGAGTTCTTGGACCGATCGAAGATCAGCGCCCGCCCGCAACATCGACACCGCGTAGGTGTGCCGGAGCGTGTGCGGGCCCACCGGCTGGCTCCACCCTGCATCCCGAGCCAATCGGTGAATGAGGCCGTACGCGGTGCGTCTTTGCCAAACCAAGCCCCGGTCCGACAAAAAGACGTTCGGGAGCGGTCGCTTCACCAGAGCCGGTCGCCCGTGCTGAAGGTATGTTTCGAGGCGATCTAGCGTCTCGGCCGGCAGCGGCACCCGGCGAGTCTTCTCCCGCTTGCCGGTGACGCTGATCTCCGCCGCATCCAACCGCAGATCATCCATCCGAAGCCCGATCGCCTCGCTGACCCGCAGCCCAGCTCCGAAAAGCAACTCCAAGAAGGCGCGATCCCGAAGCCCAGACGGGGACGATAACTCGGTCTGTTGCATCATCTCGCGGACCACCTCAAGGGGCAGCGCCTTAGGGAGCCGAATGGGCTTTCGAAGGTTCTCAGCCGAAGGAAGTTCGACCTCGGGGCCGCGCCCTCGGGATTTCAGAAACTTGAGCAAGGTCCGTAGCGAACTCAGCTTGCGCTGGGCCGTCGAGGCGGCAGTCGGACTCCGCAGGGAACTCTGATATTGGCTCAGGTGCAAGAATTCCAACTCGTGCCAGCCCGTCAGTTCGAGCTTAGCAAAGAACTCCGACGCTTGTCGAAGGTCGTAGCGATAAGCCGTCAGGGTGTGCGCACTAGCCCCTCGCTCGAACCGGAGGTGGTCGAGGAAGGCGTCGAGGTCGGCGTCAAAACTTGATTTCTTTTCCAAATCCAAACTCTAGGACGGATATACATCAAGTCATGGATCGTGGGTCCGCCCGCACCCTCCATTCGGTCCAACGAATACTCCTTTGAAAGTCGGTCGACAAAGGTCCGATAGCGCGAGACCTTCAGTCGCACGATGTCGCTGAACACTTCGCTTGTTTCGCGCATCGCTTGTTCGATCCGGGCGGGATCGTCCACTTCAAAGCTTGAGGCGACGATGTAGTCGGGCTTCAAGTCCAGCAAACGAACATCCCAGTCGAAGCGCTCCTTGGGGTCGGGCGGAAGGAACTGAATCACTTGAATCTGCGGATGTTGGGCTTGCCAAGCCAATCTCGCCCGCTCGCGAATCTCAAACGGGACCGCCCGAGGCAGCGCGGTCGTCGGCCACAGCGACGGCGTTTGGAACCAAGCATCCGAGACGATGCCCACCCGGATCGGGGCTTCGGGGCGAGCCTGGGCCTTGAGATAGTTGGCGGCGGCATCGCGGGGATCGATGTCCACCATCATCAGGCTCTGCGCGAGCACTTTGCTGAGCAGGCCTCCCCAGACCAAGAGCCCGAGGCCCACGACGAGTTTCCATCGCCGGTTTGGATTTTGGTGGGCCTGCCCGATCAGCCAGCCTGCCCCCATGGCCACGATCGGGATCAGCACAATCACATAGCGAAAGAACTTCACTTCGGCCCGGGCGATGAGGACGAACGTCACCAGAAAGACCACCGCCAGGGCCCAGGCCCAGACGTGCCGACGCCAACAGGCTGCCGCGAGCCCGGCCAGACCGAGCAAAAACGCCCCAATGCTGAGGCCCTCCATCAGGTTGGCGATGTGGAACAGGGCCCCTGGGGCCGTCGCCACAAACACCAGACCATGGCCCTCGGCGGTGTGAGCGAGCTCATAAGCAAAGTCCCGCCGAAAGATCTGGGGCTCGGTCAGAATCCCGGGAGTCGAGAGTAAGAAGGCGGCGACGGTTGCGACAAACGCCACGAGCCCGGCCCGGAAACGGATCTGGCTGGGTTGAGAAGCCAGCGCGAAAATCGTCGCCAGCAAGACGAGCACCCCGCTGTATTTGGTCCCCATCGTCAAGCCCGCAAACAGTCCAGCCCAGTAAAAATCCCGGGGCACACCCAGCCAGGTCGGGGGTGCCGGTTCCTTCTCCGCCATTCGGCTCGGGATCAAGCGTAAGGCAAAGTACAGCGAGGCCGTCGCCAAAAAGGCCGCGAAAACGTCCACCGTCATGAATCGCGAATGGATGAGGTGGCCAGGCGCGACCGCCAAAATCAGCCCCCCGGCGATCGCCCCGACGAGGGAGGTCCGGCGGTGCAAGATCAGAAACACGAGCCAAACAGTCCCCGCTCCGGCAAGCGCTGAGATCGCGCGACCGGTCGCGGTGTCTTGGGCGGCTTCTCGCCAGTTCTGGATCGGGTCTGACGGATCGAGTTGCGTCGGATGAGGAGCGACGAGATTGACCGCGCGGACGACGGTCAGATACAGCGTCCCGTAATTGTAAAACGACGGCGAAAAGTCTCCTTGGGCCGGATTCAAGTTTTGGGTGACTACCCAGTTCCAGGGCTCATCCGGGTGCAAACTTTGGTGACGAGCCTCGCCGGGCATGCCCCAGCCGATGCCCAAAAACCGAATGCCTAAGGCGACCAAAAAGAGAGCCCAGCCCCAAAAGTCAGCGCGGCTGAGCCACGGTGACCGCGCTGGAGACGGGTTCGACGCCATGGGGCGATGTTAGCACCTCGATGAAGTCTTGGACAAGGCGCGGGTCAAATCGCGTCCCGGAGAGCTCGCGCAACTTGTCGACCGCCAACAGGTGGCCCATCGACCGCTCCAGCCAAACGTACTCGGTGATGATGCACAAGATGCGCGCCTCGATTGGAATCTCCTCCCCACGGGTCGAGAGGCCGCTCTCCGCACCCTCAAACGGCGCATGGTGAGCCCGAACAATCCCTGCGACGTGGCAAAGGCTCGGGATCATTTCGAGCATCGCCGCCGAGACTTCGGGGTGACGCCAATAGGTGGCGTGGTCGGCTTCGGTCCATTCTGAAGGTGCGTTCGCGTTCAGGAGTCGGTAAGGAACCGCGCAAAGCCCGATGTCTCGGAGCTGAGCCGCCGTCTCCAGGTCGCGAAGCTGTCGAGGACTCAATCCGACCGCTTCGCCGAGCGCTGCGCTCAGCCTCACGACCCGGACGGTCAGCCCGTGATGGGAGGGGAACCGGAGTTCGACCGCCGTCCCGAGTCCAGCCATGGAGTTCTGAAATCGCTCAATCACTTGTCGAGGCAAGACAATGCGTACGTAAAAGACCAATGCCGCCGTGCCCAAGGTCAAGAGGATCACAACGGATGCTGCGTACGGCGAGAGGATCGTCATGCTCCGGCCTCCAACACGGTGGCGGTAAAGGCTTCGACGACCCGAGGATCGAACTGAGTCCCGGCGCATCGCTTGAGCTCTCGCAGGCCTTCTTCTTGACTCATCGGCTCTCGATAGGTTCTTCGTTCGTGGGGCAACGCCCCGCCAACCATCGCGTCAAAGGCGTCAGTCACGGCGATAATCTTGCTTTCGAGCGGGATCTCGACATCTCGAAGCCGACCGGGATAGCCGGTGCCGTCCGGCCGTTCGTGATGATGGCGGATCCATTCGGCAAGCCCAGCGAATTCGGGATTTTGGCGAAGAATCTGTGCTCCGAGCTCCGGATGAAGCCGAACATGGTCCATTTCAGACTCGGTCAGCTTGCCCGGCTTATCCAAGATCTCTTCGTCGATGGCGATCTTTCCGATGTCGTGGAGCAGGGCTGCATGGCGAATCTGAGCCGCCCGCTGGGTCGAGAGCCCCAGCCGCAGAGCGGTTCTCTCGGCGAGCCGAGCTACCCTGCCGAGGTGCCCGTGAGAATAGGGGTGGGTCCGCTGGAGCATTAGAGTCAGTGTGATGACTGACTCTGTATAGGTTTCTTCCAGTTGGTTGTTCAGATGTACTGCCTGGCGAATCGTCAAGAGCGGGACAAACAGAAGGGGTAATGCCCACCAGATGCCGTGATCGATCAGCACGAGGACCCCGAGTGAAGTGAGCGAATAAAGCGCCAAGAGCCCGACGACGCCGATCAAACTGCGTGGCGTGGAGTCTTCACGCTGCCCGACTTCATGCTGACGCCCCAGGCTGAGCACCAAGCCGACGTGGCTCAAGACAAAAACCGATGCAAACACGACTTCCTCGAAGTGAGATCGAAGCCATTCGACCGGCAACACCGCTCGGCAGCCCGCCAAGGCGAGCGTAGCGACGCTCCCCGCTCCCGCCGCGAGCGCCAAGTGCAGCAAGATTCGACGCCATGCGATCCGATTTTGGTCGGTTCGAATCAAAGCCATGCCCGCCAAGAGCGCGCCGACGCCGCTGGCCGCCAGAGCCCAATGCGAAGACCCGATGTGAACCATTCCCACCAAGAACGGGAGGGAAAGAGTGATGCGAAAACCCCTTCGGGGAAGATCAATCGGAATAAACTCGGCCAAGATGGCGAGTGTCGCCAGAATACCGATCAAAATACGGTGCTCCGTCGAAACGGGGCCGGACGCGGCCATCGCCCAGACAGTCAGCCCGATGGCGCCGAGAACAATCCATCGAACTCCGATCCCTGACTTCAAGAGTCGTTGCTTTCTTGCTCGCAATGATGATCCCTCTTCGAGCTGATGGGCTCGTCGGATCGTCCTGATCCATCAGTGAAGCCGGTTTGAAAGCGACACTGCCGAGATGACCTGTCCTTGCACAGCAATTATACAGGCATTGAAGCCGAAGTCCAACACTTCAGACACAAAAGAGGGACCAAAAGATGCGCAACGCAAACACTTTTGGTCCCTCAAAAGGGATCGTCCAGGGTCTCAGGGCTTGTTCGTCTTGACCAAACGCATCACCGAGCGGCCCTTCAAGCGCTGTTCTTGAATCGGAGTCCCCGGGAATTGAGTGATCTCGATGGCCGTCATGCCCTCGCTCTTCGCTTCCGCGTAAACCGTTCGCTTGGTCTTCAGGTCCAAGTCGAACTGGATCGTCGCCTTCAGCTGTAGCTTGACCGACTTCAAGCCAGATTCTTCGGGCCGAGTCCGCATCATTTGATTGACAAACGGCGCGGCATCGGTATCAAGGTTGAGCCGAGCCTCAACCCGGTGGACTTTGCCAGCACTGGAATCGACCACGCCCTTGTATTCAAAAGTGTAGTCAAGGCGTTGGACTGCAGATCGCCCAGAACTCCCGAGCCGCTGTGGAGAATAGCCGACCGTTCGCTTCCAAGTGTCGCCGACCTTGACTGGATCGACGTGCAGTTTGGGGCTGAGGTCCAGAGCAGAATCGAGGCTCCCCACAAAGAGTGCGAGCCGTTGAATCTCGCTTGTAAACGATCCGATCATGTTCGCTTGGGGAGCCGGGCTTGGACTGGCGGAGCTCGGCATCATCGCAAAAATCGAAGGAGGCGGCTCCGAAGGCTCGCCTTCGGGCGGGCGAGAGGCTTCTTCTCGCTTCTTGGCTTCTCGCTTCTGGCGCTCCTCGTCAGCCTTTTTCTCTTTCTCCGTGCGAACGTCCTTCATCGCCAGAATTTCGTTGATCGGCGAGAGGTCCATCTGCATCTTCCAGTTCGTCCACATGACCCACTCTTTGGGGGCCGATTCGCCGGTTTCGCCTTCAATTTCGGTCATCGTCGGTCGTGAATAAAGGATTTGTGCAATCCCATCGGTCTTGAGCGACTGAACTTCGACGGTGAAGTTGTAATTCAAATCGACGTCCCGGGGAATGAACGTCCGAGTCCGAACATCTTTGACGTCGGACTCCAGCCGGGAGCGGACTTCATAGACGTTGCGCTCACCTTGAACGAATTCCCGGTTCAAAAGAATCGGCTCGGCTGCCGCCTGAGGGGTCAGCAAACTAGCCGTAAGAACAAATGCCAACATACAGTCATTCTAACGCCGTTGATCAGGATTTGCGTCGGCATTCAGTCGGTTGGCTCGACTTTTTGTTGAACCGGTCCCGTTGAAATTGGACCACAATAGGGATTCCAGGATGGGAATACAAGAAATTCTGCTGGGAATCGCGGCCTATGGGATCGGTTCTTTGCCGTTCGGAGTTTGGGTGGCGAAGGCCAAAGGAGTTTCGATTCTCGAGCGAGGCTCGGGGAATCCGGGCGCGACCAATGTGTATCGAGAATGCGGCGCCGCCGCCGGGCTCACTGTGTTCCTTCTGGATGTTTTGAAGGGCTTGGGGCCGGCCCTAGCGGGTCGGTTCTTGCTCGATCATGAGCTGGCTCCTCTCATTTTGGGTCTCCTTGCCGTGGCTGGCCATTCGCTCTCACCGTTTCTCAAGTTCAAAGGCGGGAAGGGCGTCAGCACCGGTCTCGGTGTCCTGATCGGATCA
This sequence comes from Chthonomonas sp. UBA2017, assembly GCA_002335425.1. Classification (GTDB taxonomy): domain Bacteria; phylum Armatimonadota; class Fimbriimonadia; order Fimbriimonadales; family Fimbriimonadaceae; genus UBA2017. Next base: position 64,697 of record DDCB01000022.1, on the reverse strand, counting down.
ACTCCTTGGGTCGCGCTCGCCGCCTTCTTGGTATTTTTGGTCAGTATGCTGGTGTGGCGTTTCGTCAGCGTCAGCAGTTTGCTGGCGGCGTTGGCGGTGTTTGTGTTCGGGTACGTTTTTGGCGACCCTGTCGGTGCCGTCGTCGGTTATGGCCTGTTGTTCGTCTTTGTTTTGGTGAGGCACCGATCGAACCTTCAACGTCTTCGCAACGGAACGGAGCGGAAATTTAGCTTCCGTCGTTCCAGCTCGACCGACCAGCCGGAGAATCAAGACCCCGAGAATGGGCCGCCTCAACATACCTCCTGAGATTTTTTGGTCGACGATCTTGACCTGGATTCTTGTGGTCGTGTGGATCGTGGCGCTGGTGGGGTGGATGGTGATGGGCGAGGTGGACGTCCTCAGCGGCCTGGGGGGGAGCTGTCTCGCCGTCGCCCTCGGTTTCTTCTCCATGAATCCGCCTCAGATTTGGGTCTCTGGGGCGATCGCGATGGCGATGACCGTCATCACGCTTTCGGTGCCTGCGGCCAGCCGAGCTCTGAACCAATTCCAGTTGGATCAAATCGAGATTGAGCAGGCAGAAAAGGCATACCACTCCATGCTCAAGGCGCCGCAAAGTGTAGGAATGGGCCTCAAACTGTCTCAGTTCCTCTATCAGCGCGGCCTGGTCCACCATGCTGCGGAGTTGCTGCGAAGCCTCCTCCAGGGAGCGAACCCCAAGGTCTTTGCCGATGAGTTTCGGCAACTTCGACTCTACGAGGGCACCGCCGAAAACTCCAAAGCCCCCTTGGAACTTCGTTGCCTGAAATGCCAGCACGCCAACCCAACGAGCGCCATGAAGTGTCAAAATTGCGGTGCTGCTTATCTCGGACCCTACATCCGAAGAGGTTGGGGCATGCGATGGGACCTCCGCAAGGCCATCGCGGTGGTCTTGCTTCTGATCATGCTGGGGGTCACCATTCCGCTGAGCGCCACAAGTTTGCCACCCGGGGTCGGCTTGGGGGCCGTGTTGGTGCAGATCGGACTCGGGGGTTTCATCGCCTTCCGAGCTTGGATCACCGGATAGCCGCCCAAGCAAGCAAGAATAGACATTGAAGAAACTCGACCGCTATCTCCTCCGCGAATTGCTGATCCCGTTCCTGATCGGAACGGTGGCGGTTGTGTTAATGTTTCAGGCCAATACCTTGATCGCAGTCTCGAAGGAGATGCAAGTCCAGCAGCTTCCCGCGTTGGCGATTTTTCAATACATCCTTTACCGCACGCCGGGCTATGCCAGCATGACCTTGCCGGTCGGAATGGCTTTGGCCTCGTCGCTGGCGTTGAGTCGCTTGACTCGGGAATCCGAACTGACCGCTATGCGGACGGCCGGCGTCTCGATCTTGCGCGTCGTCCGGCCGGTCGTGATCGTGGGATGTTTGGTGGCACTCGGCAACTTCTGGATCGTCGAACGAGTGATGCCCCAATCCGAAGTTCGGGCGCGGACGATGATGAACCAACTCGCGATGCTGGGGGCAGCCCCGACGTTTCGCAGCAACGTCGTGATCAACATCAAGAGCTACACCGCCAGTTTTGGCACGGTCTCGCGGGGTGCCCCGGACGAGGTCTTGCTCACCCAGATCCTCCTCATTGAGCGGCCCAATCCTGACGAAGTTTGGATGTATTCTGCGAAAGATGGAACATATCGTGCGGGTGTATGGACCCTGCGCGAGCCCTATCTGCGCATCCTGAAGGGCGAAGACCTGGTCGTCGCCAAAGGCGTGCAAAACCTGGTGATCAACGAGCCGATCAGCATCGGGAACCTGCTGGCTCAGCCTCAGCCGACCGAGCAGTCTCTCGAATCGCTCTCCAAAGCGATCCAGCAGAATCGCCAAATGAAGCGCCCGACGACCGAGCTTGAGATCGCTTACCACTCCCGGTTCAGCGTGCCCGCCGCGTGCATCTTGTTTGCGCTCACTGGGCCGGTTTTTGCCATTCGTTTGTCTCGGAGCGGGGCCTTTGTCGGCGTGCTGCTCAGCATCGTCTTGGTGCTCCTCTACTACAACGCCTTTATCATCTCGACCGAAGTGATTGGGCGGCTGGGTTGGGTGCCGCCGGTCCTCTCGGCCTGGTTGCCGAACCTCATCTTCTTGGTCTTGGGCTTTCTCGCATTGAGGCGTGCCGAATGAGGCCGGTTGCGATTCTGCTGGGCGTTGCGCTTTTGGTCTGTACATCTTTCAGCCAGAATCTTTCTCAATCCCTTCGAGCGATGGGGAAGGCCATCGCCGAGCGAGGAGCCCCGAATCGAGCCGCCGCCCCAGCGGAATCCCAGTTGCCTCAGACTCCTCCTCGACGTGCGGGCGAGCCGTTCGTCTTGAGGAATGCCGACCAATTTGAGCGGCGAGGGAACTCCATCGTGGCGTCGGGTGACGTTCGATTCAGCTTTCGAGGTTACGACGTGGTCTGCGATCGGGTCGAGGGCGATCTGAGGACCAATATCTTCACGATGAGGGGGAATGTGATCCTCTCGGGGGCCGATCAGCTGATCCGGGCCAGCAGCCTGCTCGTGGACTTTGATCGTCGGACCTTTCGGTTCTTGGAGGGGTCGGCTGATCTCGGGCCCTCCTTCATCGGCGGAAACCTGACCGAGCCGATCTACATCCGCGGTCAGGCCGCATCCGGCTCCTCGAAGGAGGTCGAGGCCGAGCGCTGTGGCCTCACGACCTGCGACCATGACCATCCTCACTTTGAGCTGGTCGCGCGGCGAATCACGATTCGCCCCACGAAGCGCGCCATTTTGCGTGACGTCGATCTTCGAATTTTTGATAAGAGCGTTTTGCGAATTCCATATCTCGTTCTGCCGCTCAATCAGAACGCCGAGCGACAACTTCCCGAAGTCGGGCAAAGTCGAGATGAAGGCTACTTTATCAAGACCAAGTGGCCCATTGAACTCCGGGGAGAGGATCTCTTCACGGGGCGACTCGACTACTACACCAAACTCGGAAACGGATTCGGCGGAGATTACGATTATTCCCGCGAGACTCTAAGTGGATTGTTGCGAGCCTATACCGTCACTCGAGGAACGAATGGCCTGACGACTTTTTGGAATCATCGACAGTTGTTTGGTCAAAGCAATTGGACGGTCAATGCGAATTACCAAAAGAATAATTACACGACCGCGCCCGACAATACTCAGGTCGGAATTCAAACGCAATACACGATCCCGAACGCGAATGGTTCAACGAGCTTAAGCATCTTTCGAAACTCAAACGAATCGGCGAGCTTTCGGTCGATCAATCAGAGCTATAACTTAAATGATCAGCGACGACTTTTTCGAAGTATTGCCTCCAATCTTGCCCTTAATCTCACCTCCAGTGAGAACCAGAGCGGAACGGGGCCGCTCTCGCGCCGATCCATCCTCGATCTCAACTACACCGCCAGTCAAGAGCTAAGACAGTTCACCACTCAGCTAGAATATCGACGCAGTATTCCGATCACGGCGGATGATAACTTTTTCTCTTCATCAGACCGCACTCCGACGATCTCGATCCGGAGTACGTCCGAAAGACTTTTTGGTCCCCGGATGGGGCAAGTGTTGCCTTTTGGAGCAGAGATTTCCATTGGCGAAATCGCCAACCCAGGACTCCAAAATCGCATCACAAGGATTGGATTTGCATGGGATTCTCGGCAACAAACTGATCCCAATAAGCGGTTGAGTTTCTCGGCAACAAATCGGTTTCGGCAAACGCTCTATAGTGATGACACAGCGCAATACTTGCTGGGGACCGATCTCGGATTAAAGTATCAAATGGCGGCAAAATCTTCAGTCAATTTGCGCTATAACTATCTTCGACCCTACGGATACACTCCGCTTACGATTGATAATTCTGGAACGACCAATATTGTTGGGCTTGATGTCAACTGGGAAGCGCGCAAAGATCTCAATTTTTCGGTGCAAACAGGTTATGACATCCAGCAACTCAAGCTCAAGTCGGTGTCCCCCTGGCAAAACATTCTTTTTCGGATCGACTATGCTGAGGGTGGGAATCGATTTCGCGCCCGCACGACCGCGAACTACGACAATGCGTCGCAAATCTGGCGAAACATCCGAACCGACTTCAGTTGGCAAAGCCCGTGGGGTCCAGTGTCGGGGGGAGTGCAATACGATGCCGCCCGAAGCACCTGGAGCAACGTGACGCTTCTCTTCGACACCTTCAAGTTCGGCAAGGTGACCACAAGCGCGCTGCTCTCTTACAACGGGTACCTCAAGAAGTTTGAGGCCACCCAGTTCCAGGTCTCCTACGATCTCCACTGCACCGAGCTCGTTTTGCAGTTCCAAGACAACACCACCGGGTTCCGTTCTGGCCGCGAGATTCAGCTCTTTCTGCGACTCAAGGCGTTCCCGCTCGATAGCCTTTTTGGCACGGGTCGTCGAGGTCAGTCGATTCGGGGCGGCGGGATCGGGTTCTAGCTCGACGCACTTGAGTAGTGCCGGAGCGCAAAGTTCCAAAACCACCGAGACACCACGATCGCAACCACCGTCCAAGCGAGACCCAAAGCGATCAATGTCCCATCGACCCCGCGCACGAGAATCCGAGTCGGTACCGTCGCGATGAAACCGAGCGGCAAGATATATATAAAGAAACGTTGTAAACCTGAATGGAAAATCTCGACGGGGTAGCGCGAGACTTGCATCACCGTCTCGCCGAGAACCCAAAGATTGTCGACCCGTACCAGCCAGATGCCTAGGGTCATCAACAGCAGATTCAGCGAGTAAAACAGAGCCGTTGAGGTCAAAACCAAGACTCCATAGGCACCTATCTGGGCGGTATCCGGCTGAATCTGGGCTTCTTGAAGCCCGTAGAAGATCATGACGATCCCCGCGACAAAGGTGCCTAACTGGTCGAAGTTGAATTTGCGAGTGCTTACCCAAAATTGGGTATCGATCGGCTTGGTGATGACAAAGTCTAAGGTTCCTCGCCGAACCTGCTCAGGAATCTCCATCAGCGACATGAAAAAGGCGCTTGAGAGCGCATTCATCACCGTACATGTGGCGGCCAAAACAAAGACTTCGCCGCGAGTCCAGCCCGCGATCGAGTTCGTGTTGCGAAAGATCACCAAGATGATCAGCAAAAAGAACGTGATCCAGACAAGATTTTGAAGAATTTTTGCAAAAAAATTGGCGCGAAACTCCAGCTCACGAGCGAATGAGCTCACAAAGAAGGTTCGATAGATCCGGGCAATTCTCCGCAATTCGCTCGGAGCGTACCCGCTGAAGCCGAAGAGGGAAGTTATACTTCGGGCAGCGTGATCGAGCTTCTTCGGACCCTGGTGTTTCTTCTCCTCGGAGCCATGATCGTGGCTCGCTGGCTCCGGCGTCTGGATCGACTCGATCCGGCCGAGGCCTACGGTCTCGGGGGCCTCCTCACGATGGCTCTCATCGGCTGGTTGAGCTTCTGGGTTTTGCTTTGGAACTCGGTCCTCGTCCAATGGTTTCCGCTGGGTCTGCTCCTTCTCTATCCAATCTTCTGCCGGTCGAGGGACCATCTCGACACCGTCCGATTTCAGCTCCCCAAGGGGCCGATTCGGCTTGCGCTTATCCCGATCTTCCTGGCGGTGGGAATGGGATGCGTCGCGGCCGTCGCCCCGAGCACGGCGATGGATTGGGACTCCCTGGCCTATCATCTCGCGGTGCCCAAGCTCTGGCTCGATGCCGGCCGGATGTTCTATATCCCGCATATCCACCACAGCAACTTTCCGTTTTTGATCGACAATCTCTTCGTCTGGCGAGAATCGGCGAGCCACATCGGGTCCAAAGCGGTGACTGTGGCGGGCTTTGGGTTTGGTCTGATCTGGCTATTTGGTGTGGCTCGCAGAGTCTGGGGAGGACAAGCCGGTTGGTGGGCGTCGATGCTCTTCGCCGGGGTCCCGGTCGTGCTGTGGGAATCCGGCACGGCCTACATTGATGGGGTTCATGGGCTCTTCGCGGCGGGTGGGGTGATTTACGCTTTGCAAGCCGTGTTGCAGGCCCGGAATGGGGATCCTGCTCGGCCGTTATGGGTTTTGTCGGCGCTGATGCTGGGCGCAGCTTTAGGTTCAAAATATACAGGTCTTCAGACGTGGGCCCTGTCTGGAGTCGTGATCTTGGTCCTAGCTTTGCGCTTCGTCCCTACCGAGCATCGAAAGCATTGGGTGCGCGGAGTGGCGTTGGTGGGCCTTGGGTCGGCCCTCATCGCGTCCCCGTGGTATGTTCGCAACGCCCTGAACACTGGAAATCCGGTCTATCCCTTTTTCTATGAACAGCTCGGGGGCCGAGATTGGGATCAACGGCGCGCTGATATTTACAAGAATGAGCAGCAAACCTTTGGCGTAGGGCGCACCGCCGAGGGCCGCGACGTCCTTCAAATGCCCCACGCGGTCCTTGGATTGGCCTACCAACCCGGCCGCTACGTGAATCCGGGCCAAACTGCGGGCTTGGGTTATCCCGTTGGCGCCGTCGGGTGGTCGTTGCTTGCGGTGCTCGTCCTCGCGGCGCTGAATCGGCGTCGCGGCGATCTGTGGTCGGGAGGATTGCTGGCAGTGGTCGGCCTATCTCTGGTGGCTTGGTTTTTTCTCAGCCAGCAGTCTCGATATATTGCCAGCCTAGCCCCGTTGGTGGCTCTGCTCATCGGGAGCATAAGGAGTCCTGCCGGAGTCAGGCTCGCCGCCGTTGTGATTCCTCTCCAACTGGTGGCAACGTTGGTGACTCAGTCCAAGTGGGTGACCCAAGACCAACTCCCCGTCGTGTTCGGAAATGAGAGTCGAGCGGACTACGTCCGCAAGCGGGTGCCGTTTGCCGAAGCCGCCGAGACGATCCATCAGAAGGTCCCTTCCACCGGCCGTGTTGCACTCTATGATGAAGTCTTTGGCGTTTTCTTAAACGTTCCCTATGTCTGGGCGAATCCGGGGCACTCGACCCGAATTCCATACGATGAGATGCAAAATGAGCAAGATTTTGCGCGAATCATGCAAGAACAAGGCTTCACCCATGTCTATCTCAACTTCCAGTGGCAGGACCGCGGGTTTTTGAATCGGTGGCTTGGGGCCATGGGCGTTTTGGGGTCGGTCACCCCCTTGCCGCCCGATGAGCGAGCCGCGCTCATGGCCAACTGGGAAGTGAAGTGGAAGGTGCTTGTGGCCGAGGCCGTCGCCCGAGGCGAACTGATCGAAGTCGCTCGATTTCGGTCAGGAATGCTCTTTGCCTTTCGAGCGGATGCATCGTAAGCGGGAGCGCGCCCGTCACTAAGTGAGAAGTCCTTCGAAAGGACGCAAGAGGTAACAATCGATATGGCAGGTGGTTTTGTGCCCGAATCGGGGCCGACTCAAGATGAAAAGACTCAGGCGATGCTGGTGTGGATTTTGGCGATCTTCATTGGCTTCATCTCTCCGCTGATCTTCTATCTCATCTCGAAAGAGAAGAAATTCGTGTTTTGGCATGCCGCTCAGTGCTTGACGTTCAACTTGATCGGGCTCATTTTTGCCGTGGTGACATGCGGCATCGGTGGTCTCGTCGTCTTGGTTTTTAACGTCATTGCCGCGATCAAGGCGAATGAAGGGGTTTGGTACGAGCCGCCCGTCACCAGCAACCTGGCCCGGAACTGGTTCAAGGTCTAAGCCGCTGGCTCGACGAATCGAGATATCTTGGGGCTTCGCCTGTCCAACGATCCAGGCGGAGCCCGCGCTTTCCGGGTCTAATAGAGCGGAAAAGGATGTTGAACGAAACCGCCTTTGAGCGCCGGCGTGGCGTAGGAGAGCCAGAAATCCGTACGGGATTTGCCCAAGTCTTCGTCAAAAATTCACCCAGCACCGAGCGCGTGGCCGTCCTGCGAGGGCTGGCTGATGCACAAGTCAGAATGGACTTTTTCAAGCTCACCGACAACGGATTCCAGTTCCTGGTCTCGGAGCCCGACCTGCCGGAGGTTCGCCGAGCGCTCTCCGAGCAATCGGTCGAGTTTGAAGTGCAGCCGGGTCGTCAGGTCGTCCACATCCCCGCCGTGAATATTCGCGATGAAGATGGGCTGATTGCCGACCTGGTCGCAGTGGCGATTCAGTCGGGAGCTTCGATCAGCCATCTGGGCGACCGGCACGATCGCCTCCTGATCGTCACCGACATCCCGGGGGCCGAGCTCATTCGGGCCGCCATCGACCAACGCAACCAGGCCGAATCGCGATGAAAGTCAAGGTCCTCAAGTTCGGTGGAACCAGCATGGCCACGCCCGAGGCGCGCCGCCAGGCGGCCTATCGAGTTGTCTCCAGCAAGGACCAGGGATTCTCACCTCTGGTGGTGGTGAGTGCCATCGGCCGCAAAGGGGCGCCTTATGCGACCGACACCTTGATGGGGCTTCTGAAAGAGATCGACCCAACGGTGGAGCCGGATCCCCGAGAGATGGACCTCATGATCGCTTGTGGGGAGATCTTTTCGAGTGTGATTTTTGCCCACACGTTGAAGACCTTGGGGCACTCTGCGCAGGCCTTTCGAGGAGGTCAAGCAGGGATTCGCACCGATGGGGTGTTTGGCAATGCCCGCATCCTCTCGATTCATCCCGTCAGCTTGCGCCGGAGCCTGATGGAGGGTCATATCCCCGTGGTATGCGGCTTCCAAGGAATCTATGTGCCGGGAGACGGCTCGCCAGGCGGGGAGCTAACGACGCTGGGCCGAGGGGGAAGCGACACCACCGCCGCTGCGTTAGGCGCGGCCTTGAGAGCTCACTCGGTCGAGATTTTTACCGATGTTGACGGGGTGAAGACCGCAGACCCAGACTTCGTGCCCCAAGCACCGACGCTGCGCAAAGTCAGCTACGCCGAAGTGGCTGAGATCGCCCACTTAGGCGCGAAAGTCCTTCATCCTCGGGCCGCTGAGATCGCGATGAAGTACTCGATTCCACTCTGGGTCAAGAACACCTTTGGCGATGATGAAGGGACTGAGATTGTCGCCGACACCGAAAAGCCAGATCGACGATTTAGCGGCGTGACCCACACCGGGAAACTGGTGATGTTCGAGTTCAGCTTGTCCGAAGTCCCGGTGGAATGTCGCCGTTCGGTCGAAGCCCACGTCTACGGGGTCCTTGCCGAAAATGGGATCAGTCTCTTCATGATCAACCATTCGGCTTCTGGATTTGGCTTTTCAGTGCCTCGAAGTCAGTTTCCCGTAGTGTCGTCGCTTCTGGATGGGTTCGTGTTACCGCTCGGTGACCCCGATCGGTCGGTGGCGTTCTTTCAACTCGGCGATCAGCCTTCGCCTGAAGCTCGGGCGCAAGCCCGGGTGTTGGGTTCGCTCGGCCCTCTGGCGAGCGTGGGCATCCGCATGATGGAAGGTTGCACGATGGTCTCGCTGATTGGCGAAGAAGGCGTCCGGGCACCGGGGATCTTTCTCAAGATTCTGGAGACCCTGGATTCGATTCAAGTGCCGGTCCTCCAGACTGCTGACTCCGATCTGAGCTTGAGCGTCTTGGTGCCCGAGTCCGAAACTGCGCGCGCCGTGCGCGCCTTGCACGAGGCGTTTGATCTCGAAGAAGTTCGCTGATGTCGTTCTTCTTACCGAATGATCGACCCGCGCTCATGGCGATCCTGAATGTGACGCCGGACAGCTTTAGCGATGGTGGCCAGTTCGGAACACCCGAAGAAGCGATCGGCCGAGGTCTGGCCCTCATGGCCGAAGGAGCGGATTTAGTCGACGTTGGCGGAGAATCGACTCGACCGGGCAGCCAGTCGGTGGCCCTGGAGGTCGAGCTTGAGCGCGTCATGCCGGTGGTTGAGGGGCTCGTGCGAGCTGGGGTGCCGGTCAGCATCGACACCAGCAAGCCCGATGTCGCCCGGGCCGCCTTGGCGGCAGGGGTCCAAGTCCTGAATGATGTTACGGGCTTTCGCCAGGAGGCCATGCGCGAGGTGGCCCTGGAGTTTCGGCCCGCAGTCGTGGCGATGCACATGCAAGGAATTCCGGCGACGATGCAAGCCGCGCCCGCCTATGACGATGTGGTCGAGGAAGTCACCTCGGAGCTGGTCCAAACGGCGCACGAGCTCACGGCGAGAGGGCTTGAGCCCAGCCAGGTTTGGCTCGATCCGGGGATCGGATTTGGCAAGAGCTACGAGCATAATCTGTTGCTCCTGCGCCATCTTTCGAGGCTGGTTGCGCACGGATTCCCCGTGCTGGTGGGAGTATCTCGCAAGACGTTTCTTGGCCGCATCCTAGGGGGTGACCATCCGGCCCCTGTGGCCGACCGATTCGAGGCGAGCCTTGCGGCTCAGCTCTGGTGCCAAGCGGCCGGAGCGCGCATCATCCGCTGCCACGATGTCCGTCCGGCCCGCCGGGTGATCGATACCTGGGCGGCGCTCGCCGGGGCCCCCTAAAGAAAGAGCTCCCCCACAACGTCTGCGTGTGGAGGAGCCTGGTTCGAACGGTCGTCTGATTTACTTTTTGACGAGTTCTTTCTTCGACTTGCCGTTGTTTTCGTGCCCGTCCGTCACTTCGAAGAAGATCTCTCCTTCGTCGTTGACGTTGGCCACGACGGTGTCGCCTTCCTTGAATCGACCCAGCAGCATTTGCTCACTGATCGGGTCTTCGATGAAGCGCTGAACGGCTCGTCGGAGCGGTCGGGCCCCCAGGTTTGGATCGTAGCCCTTATCGACGAGCAGGTCTTTGACCTTTTCGCTGAGCACGATCTTGAATCCGTGTTGGTCGGCCGCTTCGTTCACCCGCTTGAGATAGAGATCGGCGATTTGCAGAATCTCGTCTCGCTTCAGGTGTTGGAAGACGATGACCTCGTCGACGCGGTTCAAGAACTCGGGTCGGAAGAGCTTTTTCATCTCGTCCAGCATCTTGTTCTTCATCGACTCATAAGTTTTGGGATCGTTGATATCCATTCGGACATCTCGGAAGCCCAGACCCTTGTCGAGTTCGATCGGCTTCACGCCGACGTTCGAGGTCATGATGATCAAGGCGTTGCGGAAGTTCACTGTTCGACCTTGGGAGTCGGTCAGCTGGCCGTCTTCGAGCACTTGCAGAAGAAGGTTGAACACTTCCGGGTGCGCCTTTTCGATTTCATCGAGCAGCACCACGCAGTATGGATTGCGTCGGACGGCTTCGGTGAGCTGTCCGCCCTCATCGTAGCCCACGTAGCCCGGGGGCGCCCCGACTAAGCGGGAAATCGCAAACCGCTCCATGTATTCGGACATATCGATCCGAACAATGTTCGACTCTTTTTCATAGAGATAAGCGGCCAGGGCTTTCGCGAGCTCGGTCTTTCCGACGCCAGTGGGGCCTAGGAAAATAAAGCTTCCCATCGGCCGCTTCGGATCCTTGAGCCCGCTTCGTCCTCGACGAATGGCTCTTGAGATCGCCGAGACAGCGTCGTGTTGACCGATGATGCGTTGGTGCAAATCGTCTTCCATGCGGAGGAGCTTTTGCGATTCGCCTTCGACCAGCTTCATGACCGGGATTCCGGTCCAGCTTTGGACGATTTGGGCGATTTCTGTTTCGCCGACGACCGGGTCTGGCTTTTCTTCGGCCAACCAGGCGTCCTCTCGCTCCGCGATGGAATTTTCAAGCTCGTCGCGCTCCGCGTTGAGCTTGTCGACGGCTTCCTGAGTCCCAGATTTTCGGCTGAGGTGATCGATTTCAGCTTGCATTTTGCTGACCTTCACCTTGTCTTGCCGAACGTCGAGCGGCGGCAAGCTACGCTGCAGTCGAACTCGGCTCGCCGCTTCGTCGATCAGGTCGATCGCTTTGTCGGGCAGAGTCCGGTCGGTGATGTAGCGTTGGCTGAGCTGCACCGCGCTGGCGATCGCGTCATCGGTGATCTCCACGTTGTGGTGAGCTTCATACCGCTCGCGCAGGCCCTTGAGGATGTCAACTGCTTCTTCCTCGTTCGGCTCGCGCACCTTGACGGCTTGGAATCTTCGCTCCAAAGCTGCGTCTCGCTCGATGTACTTTCGGAATTCGTCTTGAGTGGTCGCCCCGATGCACTGCAGTTCGCCACGTGCCAGGGCAGGCTTCATGATGTTGGAAGCGTCGATGGCACCTTCTGCGGCGCCGGCGCCCACCAACGTGTGAAGCTCATCGATGAAGAGGATCACTTGGCCTTCCGACCTTCGGACCTCTTCCATCACTTTCTTCATCCGCTCTTCGAACTCGCCTCGATACTTCGTTCCGGCGACGAGCCCGGCCAAGTCGAGCGCCACGAGGCGCTTGTCCTTCAGCAGATCGGGGATGTCACCGCTCACGATGCGGAGAGCGAGCCCTTCGGCGATCGCCGTCTTTCCGACGCCGGGTTCGCCAATGAGACACGGATTGTTTTTGGTTCGGCGCGAGAGAATTTGCATCACGCGCTCGATCTCGGACTGTCGTCCGACGACCGGGTCAAGTTTGCCCTCACGGGCAAGCTCGGTCAAATCCCGGCCGAATTCGTCGAGGGTCTGAGTCTTTGCAGACGACCCCGGGGTGCTGGAGCTTCGAGTTCCCGAGCTTGAGCTCGATTTTCCTTGGCTTTCGTTGTCCTGAAGCGCCATGACCTCGCGGCGGGCTCGCTCCAGTTCGACTCCGAGCTTGGCCAGGACTCGGCCTGCCAAACCGTCGCCTTCGCGAATCAGTCCGAGCAACAGATGCTCGGTCCCGATGTAGTTGTTATTGAGGTTACGCGCCTCATCATAGGCAAGGTCGATGACCCGCTTGGCACGAGGCGTCAGGGTCATCTCTTGGCTCGGGCGGGCATCTCCTCGGGGGAGTTGCTTCTCGATCTCCGAGCGAATCCGACTGAGGCTCACGCCCAATCGGTCGAGCACCCTCGCCGCCACGCTGTCCGACTCGCGGACCAGGCCGAGCAGGAGATGCTCAGTCGAGACATAACCTTCGCCAAACTTCTGCGCCTCTTCTTGGGCGTAGAAGACGACTTTGCGAGCGCGCTCCGTAAATCTTTGCCACATAGTTTTTTTCACCTTGACGCGGGTTCCCGGTCCAATAGGGTTCGACTACCCGAATCTTCACTCTGTTCTACGTTTCTTCCACGTCGTTCGGCGAATAGGTATTCGTCCCTAATTTCTGGACGGATTTCAACCACCGGTTTGATCGGTGCTCGGACGTTCCTTTTAAGGTACCCGACACCTTCGACTTACGGGAATCTTCGGCTGGGCCTTTTGGCAGGTTTAGGGGCCGCGCGGTCTCCCGCCAAAACCCTGGTAAAGTCGAGGGCAAATGCGAAGTGATGGACGTTTGGCCGACGAGCTTCGGCCGGTCACCCTCGAACGGGGATTCGCCAAATTTGCCGAGGGCTCGTGCCTGATTCAAATGGGGGACACCCATATGCTGGTCACCGCCACTGTCGAAGACCGAGTGCCCCCGTTCATGAAGAACTCTGGCAAAGGCTGGGTCACCGCCGAGTATTCCATGTTGCCCCGGTCGGGCCGCCAGCGGAACCAAAGAGACTCGAACCGAGGTCCGAATGGCCGGAGTATGGAGATTCAACGGCTGATCGGAAGGTGTCTCCGCACGATGATCGACCTTGAGGCCATGGGCGAGCGGACGATTACCTTGGACTGTGATGCTCTTCGAGCCGACGGCGGTACTCGGACTGCCGCAATCACCGCCGCTTATGTCGCGGCTTACGACGCCCTTCGCTGGATGCAGAAGCAACGCATGATCCAACGAATGCTGATCAGCGAGCCCGTCGCCGCAATCAGCGTCGGAATCGTCCAAGGCCAGGTCTTGCTCGACCTCAATTACGACGAAGACTCGACCGCGATGACCGACATGAACGTCGTCATGACCGAGTCAGGGGAGTTCATCGAGGTCCAAGGGACCGCCGAGGCCCGACCTTTCTCAGCGGAAACGCTCGGCAAGATGTTGGCCATGGCCAAAAAGGGGATTCAGCAACTCAATCAGCTCCAACGCGAGGTCCTGGAAATCTAGGTGAAGCTCGTTCTCGCCACCCACAATGCGAAAAAAGGGGCAGAAATGCTCCAGATCCTGGGAGAGAAGCTCCCGAACCTCGAGATTCGGACTCTCGCCGATTACCCGGGCGCCCCGGAGCCGGACGAGACCGGCACAACTTATGAGGCGAATGCCTGCATCAAGGCCGAATCCGCGCTCGATTGGACCCAGGAATGGTGTGTGGCCGACGACGCTGGCCTGGAGATCGATGCGCTTGGGGGTGAGCCAGGACTCTATAGTAAGAGGTTCGCCGGGGAAGAGACTCCGTTCCCCGAAAAAATGGCTCGAATCCTGGAGTTGCTCGCCGGGGTTCCCGAGGAGAAGCGCACCGCTCGCTTCCGATGCTGGGTCGCTTTGGCTCGGCCCGGCGCACCCACCGAGACCTTTGAAGGCATCTGCGAAGGCCGAATCACCCTCCAGCCGAGTGGTCAGGGTGGTTTTGGTTACGACCCGATCTTCGGATTGCCCGCGCTGGGCTGCACCATGGCCGATTTAACCGCCGAGCAAAAGCATGCGATCTCGCATCGGGGCCGAGTGCTGGCGCAACTCGGAGCCCGACTCCGAGAGTTACAATCGACCCCGGTGACGCCCGCCTCTTGAGGCGATCCGGCCCAAGCTGGGTACAACAGGCTAGCGACAGAAAGAGGAAGACCCGGTGGAGTAGCCATGGCGCGAAAAGAACTCGAAGAGTGGATCTATATCTCGGGCGCTGACCTACGGGCAGGCGCCGAAGAACTCCGAGGCCGTCCAGTCAAGCGAGCCCGCGGGCGGGGGTGGACACCTCATGTCGACGTCCTGGAGACCGAAAAACGGATCTGGATCATCGTCGAGCTCGCTGGAGTCGCCATCGACCAGATCGGCATTTTCTACAGCCAAGACCGACACTCCGTCACGATCCGGGGCATTCGGGAGCAAGAGGCCCTGCTTCAAGGCGAACGGGCGGTGTATCACCAGCTGGAGATCGAATATGGCGAGTTCGCGCGCGAGATCGCATTGCCCGATTCCCCGATTGACCCGTCTCAAGTCCGTGCGACTTATCGACAAGGGCTTCTCACGGTGATGATCGCCAAAACCGAACCCGAGCGGGCCATCTATGTTCGCCGTACCCTGACGGTGCGATCCTCGGGCCCGAAATCGACGTAGTCATGATCAAGATTCACCCCCGAATGGCAGACCTGAAAATCCCCTTGGAAGAACCTGATGCCGCCGCTCTCGAACTCGAAGCGGCGATGCAAGATGCCGAATCTGACCCTGAAGAGCGGACTGAGATCCCCGGTGAACTCAGCCTGCTGCCGCTCCGCGAATCCGTCGTTTACCCGATGCTGATTGCCCCGCTCTCGGTCTCGCGGACGTCGAGCATTCAGCTCATCGACGAGAGCCTTGCCGGCAACAACCGAGTCATCGGGATCGTGACCCAGCGAACCTCTGACCAGGATGAACCCGGGTTTGAGGACGTGTACGACGTGGGTTGCGCGGTCATCATCCGCACCTTGGTCAAAATGCCCGATTCGGTTCGCTTGATCGTCCAAGGCGTCGCCCGATTTCGGGTGGTGGAACAGCTCCAAGTCAAGCCGTATTTGCGGGCGAAAGTCGAAGTTCTTGACGAAATCATGCTCCCCGAAGACAAGATCGAAGAGGGAGAGGCCTTGAGACGAACCGTCGCTGCGCTCTTTGAACACGCCATTCGGCTGAGCCCGATCTTGCCGGATGAACTGCGCAGCTTGGCTGGCTCGGTGAACGAAGTCAACGTGATGGCGGACTTGGTCGCCGCCCACATGAACCTGAGTGTGCCCGACAAGCAGCGCATCCTCGAAGAGCTGGAGGTCCTCACCCGACTCAAGCTCTTGCTGGAGATGCTGAGCAAAGAGGTCCGAGTTCTCGAACTCAGCAGCAAGGTCCAAAGTGAAGTCAGTGCCGAACTGAGTAAGTCTCAGCGGGAATACTACTTGCGCGAACAGATGAAGGCGATCCAGCGCGAGCTGGGCGAATCGGACGACCGCACCGAAGAGTTAGCTGAATTTCGCAAGCGGATCGACCAGGCGGGTCTCCCCGAGGTTGCCCTCAAGGAGGCGAATCGCGAATTCGACCGGCTGAAGCGGATCAATCCCGGCGCCCCCGAATACACCGTCGCCCGGACTTATCTGGACTGGATGACCTCGATGCCGTGGCAGCAAGCGACCGACGACAAGATCGACCTCAAGTTGGCTCGCCAGGTCTTGGATCGCGACCATTTTGGGCTCGACAAGATCAAAGCGCGCATCATCGAGTTCCTTGCCGTCCGCAAGGTGAAGACATCGGGCACGGTCCGCCAGCCGATTCTCTGCCTAGCGGGTCCGCCGGGCGTCGGGAAAACCTCACTCGGACGATCTATTGCCGAAGCGATGGGGCGGAAATTCGTCCGGATCAGCCTCGGGGGCATGCGCGACGAGGCGGAGATTCGAGGTCACCGACGCACCTATATCGGCGCACTCCCCGGCCAGATCATCCAAGGCATCCGCCGAGCCGAGACGAACAATCCGGTCTTTGTGCTCGACGAAGTCGACAAGCTGGGCAGCGACTTTCGCGGCGACCCTTCGAGCGCGTTGCTCGAAGTCTTGGATCCCGAGCAGAACTCGACGTTCCGAGATCACTATCTCGATGTGCCCTTCGACCTCAGCCGGGTCTTTTTCGTCGTCACGGCGAACCGCCTCGACACGATCCCGGGGCCGCTTCGAGACCGAATGGAGATCATTGAGCTCGGCGGCTACACCGAGGAAGAGAAGCTGCAAATTGCTCGGCGACACCTGGTTCCGAAGCAGCTGAGCGAGCACGGCCTGACCGATCGGCAGTTCGACCTGAACGACGAGGCTCTGGCCGCGATCATTCGTGGCTACACCCGAGAGGCGGGGGTGCGAAATTTGGAGCGCGAGATCGCTTCGGTCATACGAAAAGCGACCTTGGCAGTTGCCGAAGGCCGAACCCGACCGATTCCAGGGACTCGAAAATACGTCGAAAAAGCCCTCGGCGCTCCCCGATTCAATCACGACGAAGTGAGCGAGCGCGACCTCTTGCCCGGGATGGCCGTCGGCTTGGCCTGGACCCCGGTCGGCGGCGACATCTTGTTTATCGAAACGACTCGAATGCCAGGCTCCAAAGGGCTGATCGTCACGGGTCAACTCGGCGACGTCATGAAGGAGTCCGTCACCGCCGCGCTCAGCTACGTCCGCGCTCATGCCTCGAAGCTAAAAATTGACCCCGAAATCTTCACGACCTCGGAGATCCATGTCCATGTGCCCGCCGGGGCCGTTCCCAAAGACGGACCGAGTGCCGGGATCACGATGTTGACCGCGCTCGTCAGCTTGCTGACCGGGCGCCGAGTCCGAGACCGCCTCGCGATGACAGGGGAGTTCACGCTCTCAGGGCAGGTCTTACCGGTGGGAGGGATCAAGGAGAAGGTCTTGGCGGCTCACCGCGCCGGAGTCTGGACCCTCATCCTGCCCAAAGACAACGAAAAAGACTACCGGGAAGACGTGCCGCCCGCGATCCAGAGCGAATTAACCGTTCATTTTGTTCGTAAGGCAGATCAAGTGTTACGATTGGCGCTGGAGCCGCCCCGGGAACCTGAGCCTCCTGGGCGGCGTCCCACCCATCGGAACACCAGCCGGTAGGTATACTGGCGCACTATTCCAGGAGCAGGTGATCGCCTTGGGCTATGCCATCGAAACGCGAAATCTAACGAAAACTTACAAGAGTAAAAAGGGCGGCAAGGTCAACGTCGTCGATGATCTCAACCTCATCGTCGAAGAGGGCGAGATCTTCGGTTTCTTGGGCCCGAACGGGGCCGGAAAAACGACCACCATCAAGATGCTGCTCGGCATCATCTACCCGACCGATGGCGAGGCTTACCTCCTCGGCAAAGAGGTCGGCGACATGAAGGTCCACCAAGAGATCAGCTACTTGCCCGA
The DNA here is from genome assembly GCA_002335425.1 of Chthonomonas sp. UBA2017. GTDB lineage: Bacteria > Armatimonadota > Fimbriimonadia > Fimbriimonadales > Fimbriimonadaceae > UBA2017. The sequence goes on along the minus strand of DDCB01000022.1, from coordinate 46,820 downwards.
GAAGCCGTACTATTACGAGCACATGACTGGGCTGGAGATCTTGATGTTCTACGGCTCCCTCTTTGGAATCAAAGACAAAGCCAAGTGTGAAGAGCTCCTTCGCAAAGTCAATCTCCAAGGCGCGGGCACCAAAACGATTTCGCAGTACTCCAAAGGCATGCAGCAGCGGATCGGCCTCGCGCAGAGCCTTCTGAACGACCCGAAGCTCCTCTTTTTGGATGAGCCGACCGGGGGCTTGGACCCGATCGCTCACATCGAAATCCGCGACCTGATCTTGCGATTTCGCGACGAGGGCAAGACCTGCTTCATTTCAAGCCACGAATTGAGCGATGTGGAGCGGATCTGCGACCGCGTGGCGATCATCCACCACGGCAAGATTCGCAAGCAAGGCCGTCTCGACGACCTTCTCCGGGGTGGACGATTGGAGATCACCGCAAACGGCGTCTCCGACGCCTGGGCCCACAGCTTGCAACTGCCCGAAGCCCTGATTTCGGCTCGAGATGGCCGCGTGATCATCGACATGCCCGATAACCATGACTCGAACGCAGTTCTCGACGCCATTCGAAATCAAAAGGGCAGCATAGTTAGTTTGATCCCGCGACGAATTCGGCTGGAAGATCTCTTCATTGAGACCGTCAGCGATCGCGGGTCTCGACAAGAAATTTCGGACGTCGCACCCAACGCGTAAGGAAACAACCCACGGATGAGAGTTATTTTTTCCATTGCTGGAACCACAATTGGTGAGGCGGTTCGTCGGCGAATCCTCCTCATCATTCTCTTCATTGGCGTTCTCTTTTTGGCGATTGCCCCCGGGCTTGGAGCCCTCACCGCCCGCCAAGAAACATCGATCTTGCGCGGCATGACGCTGAGCATCATCTTGCTCACGAGTGCCGTGATCGCCATCGTCCTCACGATGTACATGATTCCGAACGAGATCGAACGTCGAACGATTTACACCATCCTGTGCAAGCCGGTCCAACGTTGGCAATTTTATCTTGGGAAATATCTCGGCGCGGTCGGAGCTTTGGGGCTCATGATGGCGTTGATGACCGCTGTCTTGATCTTCGTTTTTGCGATCATGCAAAAGGGAAGTGCGGGCGATATTCCCCAACTGGCCCAGGTGCCAGCGATGTACTTCGTCCAGATGAGTATTCTCGCTGCCGTCGCGATGTTCTTCAGCACGTTCACATCGCCGCTGGTGAACTTCTTTCTGAGCGGCGGAGTGTATCTGCTCGGCTCGGTGATGAACCCGTTTTTCGAGACGTTGAGTAACGACAAGGATGCTCACGTCGTGACGAAAGGGTTCGCATGGTTTGCGAACACAGTTCTGCCGAACTTTGCGAATTATCAAGTCGCGAATCCGATCATCAACCCGACACAACAGATCGACACCCAGTTCGGATACTACATCACCACGATCGGCTATGGACTGGTCTACATCGTGGCGCTGTGCGTCGCCGGAATTTTGATCTTTGATCGTCGAGAGGTTTAACCCACCGTGAAGCGAAAAAGCGTTCTTCCTTTCTTTCTCTGCATCCTCATCTGCTTGGGGCTCTGCGGGACGTTGCAACGCACCGCAATCTTCCCCAACTGGTCGAAGACGTACTCGGTGAAGCAAGAGGGAATTCCATCGACCCTTTCGCCCGAATATCTCCTCTTTGCCATGGCAGGATTCCGTGAGCTCATCGCGGGCATCTTGTGGGTTCGTGCCGATTCGTTCTTCGAAACAGGCAACTACGACGCGGTCCTTCCGCTGATCCGATTGGTGACGTGGCTCGACCCCAAGCAGATCGACGTCTACACCATCGGAATGTGGCACATCGGATACAACTTCACCGACGAACAGCATCGATCCGATCGCCGGTATCTGCCCTCGGCCATCGCTTTGGGCAAAGAAGGTTGCCGCCGGAATTCCGAAACCTATGAACTCTTCTTCGAAACAGGATGGGTTTGGTTCCACAAAATCGTGGACGACTTTCCTCAGGCCGTGAAGTACTGGGAAGAAGCCGGGAAGCGCGATGATATCGACTTTACGCCGGCTCGCCGAAACCTCTTGGCCAACGCCTATCAGCGTAATGGCCAAATCCAAGAGTCAGCCGACCTGTACAAAACCCTGCTGACGGCGGCCGAAAAGCGATTCAAAGATCAACCCGAGGTCTTCACGAACTTTCAAAACCGCGATACCATCGAGCAGAACCTGGACACTCTGCTCGTGCGAATGACGCAGCGAGGCTGGTTCGCGAAGCAAGGCGGCCACTTCGAGCAAGGAGCCTATGACTCACGGCCCCCTTGGGACGTCAAATTCGGAGCCCGAGTCACCGTCGAGCGACCCAAGGTCTTGCGGATTCAAGGGAATTGGAACGTTCTGCCGGTCGGCACTCGCATTCGGGTGATCTTGCGCGACAAGGACTACCCCCACGCCGTTCCTGGCGGGATGGACTGGGATTGGAAGACCGATGTCTCACTCGATCCGCCGACCGACGAGACGTTCATGCAAGACGACCTTTTCGTTCGAAACCGCCGGTTTAACCGCCAAATCGACATGAGCCGCGACGTCGGAATGTACCCCTTCAAGGGCGAAAACTACGTCTTGGAATTCTTTTATTCGCCGCGCAGTGCTGCGCATCACATCCAGGATAAATTCTCTTGGAATGGCGAGGGAATGACCGATGCGAACCACCTCAACACCGAAATTCGCCCGGGCCAAAGGGTGATCTTCGCCCAACTTGAACTGACACGAGACCAGCTCTTGCGGCTCGGCGACTGGTCTACCGAAGGCGGAAAGACCCCGGTGCTTGAGCTCAAAGGCTTCGTTCCTTCGGCGACCAACACCGCCGACCAGGACCTCGTCCGAATTCCGAACTTGCGGGCCGAACCCTAAGCGCCTCGACAACTGAATATCAAACTCTCACCAGACCGCCGGGAACCGTACGGCAGCAGATGGGTGAACCGCGTCAGGGCCGGAAGGCAGCAGCGCTAAGCCCTCCCTCTGTGCGATGCGTCATTCCCGGCGTTCTGGTCTAAACTAAGGTGGGAACTACACCGTGTCGCATATTGCCCTCTACCGAAAATATCGCAGCCAGACCTTTGGCGAACTCATGGGGCAAGAGCACGTGATTCGGACCCTGCAAAACTCGCTGAAGCAGGGCAAAATCGCCCATGCCTACCTGTTTACCGGGCCTCGCGGAACCGGGAAAACCTCCACAGCCCGGCTTCTCGCCAAGGCTTTGAACTGCGAAAAGGGGCCTTCGGCGGAGCCTTGCAATGAGTGTGAAATCTGCCAGTCGATCACCGAAGGGCACTGCATGGACGTCATCGAGATGGACGCGGCCAGCGAATCCGGCGTCGAGCAAGTCCGCGAAAAGATTGTCCAAGTCACGGACTACGCGCCGAACTACTGCCGCTACAAGATCTTTATCATCGACGAGGTTCACGATCTCTCGGCCAAGGCTTTCGACGCTTTGCTCAAGACGATCGAAGAGCCTCCCGCCCATATCGTTTTCATCCTCGCCACCACCGAGTTTCATAAAGTGCCTCCGACCATTCGGTCTCGGTGCGTGAAATTCGACTTCCACCGGGCGACCCTGGCCGAACTGCAGCACCGCCTCCAGTTCGTCTGCCAAGCCGAAGGGGTCCCAGCCGAGCCGGGCGCACTCGCAGCGATCGCCCGACTGGCGGACGGCGGATATCGCGACGCTCTGTCGCTCCTGGAGCAGGTTCTCCTGTCGAACGAAGGGGACCTGACGCTCTCGACCGTTGTCGATCAACTGGGCCTGATCGACACCGAACTTCTCGACGATCTCTTGCTGGCCATGGCCCATCAAGAGCTCAGCCGCGTGACTCAGCTCTTTGATCAAGTCAGCCGCAAAGGTCGCGATCCTCGACACGTGGTCGAATCGCTGCTCATGCGGATCGCCGACCTGACCCGGGCGGTGCTAGGCGTCGAGGTCGGATCGGCGATCGACTCCAGCGTCGAGGCCGCGACCAAAGCCGCCGCGAGCCGTATTGGACTCGAAAAGCTCGCTCACTTGCGAACCGGATTGCTCGAATCACACAAGCATGTTCGGGAGGTGACGATCCCCCGCATTTGGCTGGAACAGCAGCTACTCGCCATCGCCCTCGGCCCATCCGTTCCGGCCTCGGGGATGGCCCCCGCTCGGGCGGGAGCGGCCGAGGCCCCGATTCAGGCCGCCGGTCCATCGTTCAGCCAGCGATCCGCCAGTCCGCCGGCGACTCCGCGAACGCCAGCACCTTCACCACCCCCGGCCGCTCCGGCCCAAGCCCAAGCCGCGCCCGAGCCGCTCGAAGGAGTTCACGCGGTGTGGGCCGCGACCGTCCGCGAGCTGAGCGAAAAATCCGAAATCGCTCGAAACAAGCTCGGCTTGACCCGGGTGCTCGAAGAGACCGAGAGCCAGATTCGAATCGGCTTTCCGCGGCAAATGGATCTGGATTGGCTGATGGAGCGCCCGAAGCAACAAGGCATGATCAGCGAAGTCTTCCAGCGGATGGGCGGCCCGGCCCAGCTCCGACTGGTCTATGAACTGGCGAAGGCCAAGCCGAAAGCGGGCGACGGAGACACGACCGCCAGTGCAGAAAAACCGCTTGACGGAGAAAACCTCCGCCAAGCGGCCATCGAAGTGCTCGACGGACTCTGAGGATTACGGATTGTTCAGCTTATCGATGGACTTTTCAAGGTTTTTCCAAGCCTGATTTTCGGATTCGCTCTGGGATCGTTGACTGGCACTGGCAATCCATTGTTTGGCTTCCGCTTTCGACATCGCTCCGGACTGGACAGCGGTCATCAGAACGGGACTGAGACTTAATCGGATGCCCACCTTATCGGAATCTCGCAAAGTTTCCATGTGCTTTCGATTTTTCTCAGAAATTGCCTTATGGGCCTGAATTTCCTTCATGACTGCCAAATTCTGCTGAGAGACCTCCTTCAGCTCTTTGCGGTCTTCGGCGGACAGAGTCTCTTCTTTCGCTCTCTTTTCTTTCAATCGTTGCTCGTGGGCGTCGATTCGCTTCAAGAAATGATCCCAACCCTGCTGCTCTTCGGTCGAATCAGATCTCAGCCGAACCTGGCTGACCCACTGTCGAGCGTCTCCGGACGTCATCAGCTCATTTTCTAAGCAAACCAAAAGTACCGGTCCAAGGTATGCCCGCTGCTGAAAGGTTTTCCCCTCGACAAACTGCCGCATTTGAATGAGCTGCCCTGGCTTGAGAGATGTCTGCTTCTTGAGCGTTTGCATCATGTCCCATACTGACCGAGCTTCTGGCGACAAGTTAGCCACCGCGCGTTGTTGTTCAGGTTTGAGGTGTTTTAGTGTTGGGTCGTTCGATTGAAACTCGCATCCAAAAGCGAAAATGGCAACGACGCAAAGAATCAGATTCGTAAGGGCTTTCATGATTATTCACACGAGCAAGGAGCTCTCAAGTCATTACACTTAGCGAAGCAACTTACGCTCGGATTGATCTGGTCGCAACAGGCATGACACCAAAAAAGCCAATCGCCTGAATTGGGGGGCTCGTGATTGCACATCGTAACGCAGTCCGAGGTCGTACAGCGCCTTTTGCCGTCATCCTGAATTGCGATCACCATTGCAGCAAATGCAAGACCAGTGATAGTGAGTACGATCAAGCTAAGAAATTGCTTCATAATTGAACAATACCCCCCCCCCAAGAGATGCAAGTCATCAATTTTTAGGACAAAGCAAAGTGCTAGTTGCTCAGGACCAGCCGATAGGTGTACTCCAGCTTGAGGGTTTTTCCCGCCTCGACCGGAACCGACCAAACGATCTGATTTCGAGAATTTAAGGCGCGAACCCCGGCCCCAAGCTTGGTAGCTTGTCCTGAATTCGAGACCGTTAGAACTTCGCCAGTGAGAGACTTTTCGATTCGCATGTCCACCGAAGTCGATTTGCGATTCGTGATGGTGAGCGTTCCGGCGAGAGTCACGCGGTCAAAGGTCCGCTTCCCGGCTCCCCATGGGAGCTCGATCGTATCCCGGCTGCGCTCTTCTTCGGTTGCGGTCGCAACGACGTCGAGCGCCTTCGTGATGCGAAGGCGAACTTCGGCACCCTTGCTAGTGTATTTCACGGTGTCTTGGCCGAGGACTTCGCCGCGCTGGACCGTCATGGCCGGGGCGGTTGTCAGCGGGATGTCGCCCGAGTTCTTAAACTTGAGGCTATGCCACACGTCGCCCGGCTGGTCTTCATCGGGGGGCGAATAGCGGCCATCAACGCCGAAGTCTTGGACTTCCCATTCATAGAGGTGCGAATAGGGTGCTTGGAATTGGGTCAGTGTGAAGAGGCCTCGATCTCCGACCTTGAGAGACGCTTTGGGGATCCGATAAAAGAAGAGGTCTTCAGCCTGAAAATTCGCAGCATCGGGGAGCTGATCGGCGTCCCAGCCTCCCCCTCGTGGGCCTGCATTTTGGGTCATCATCTCTCGTCGACCTCGAAATGCGCCTTCTGATCCGAGGCTCATCAGGCCATTCAGAAACTGGTCCATCGTCACATCCCGGTTCGCCGGATCCAAAATGCCGATAAATGGCAGGTTCGGATACCCCGTGATCAGCTTGACATCGGCCTCCTTCAATTCGACGAGTTCGTTCATCACGGTCCCACGAGCTGTGAAGGTGAGTGTTTTCGGGTCGGAGATATCGACTCGGTAAGCTGGTGCCCAAGTCATCCCTCGCTCCAAGCTCATCAGAAAGACTTTGCCTCCACTGCCAGACAAAACGCCCTCAATCACGGGCCGCTGGGATTTGGTCTCCGAGGTCCATGTGAGCGTCGATGACGATCCTCGGACCTCTTCGATTTGCGAAATTTCGAGCGTTCGAGCTTCTTCGCCGACGATCAGGACAACAATTCCGGCCGAAGCCGCTTGAATTTTAGCTTCGATCAAGTCGGGTTGGCCGCGCAGTTTGACTTTGACGGATTTCCCCACATTGTTTTGCACCACCTGCGTCAGAGTCGCAGTTGTGCTGGTCGAGGTGACCGTTTCCTGGGTCGTGATCAATCGATCGATCGAAGCTCCGGGGGAAGTGGTCAACCAAAGACTGCCTAAAGTCGCACGGGGAGGGTCGATCAGTCGAAAGGCCCCCGGCCGAGGCACATCATACTGCCGGATGACGACCGCATAGCCATTCTTAAAGAGCGAGGCCGCGATCACTTGACCAGTGAATCCGGACTGAGACTGCTGCAAAACGAGGGAGGAAAGCGCAAAGATCATCGCCCGTTTGGACGCCTGATACTTTCCTGAGGGTTACTCTGGTGTATGCTCCTACCCCGTGAAGTTAGCCAAGGCCCTGGTGATGAGGTTGCTCTTTGGAGTGCTCAGCCTTGTCTTCATTTCCTTGGTCACGTTCATGGCCGACGAGCTGGCTCCTGGCGATGCGGCCACCGCCATCATCGGCGAAAAGGCGACGCCCGGAGCGGTGGCGGCGCTCCGCCAAGAGATGGGGCTGGACCGTCCTTGGCCAATTCGGTACGTTGAGTTTGTCGGGCGGGCGGTGCAAGGCGACTTTGGCAAAAGCTATTACGGCACCAAAGAGCCGGTGAGCACGATCCTCAGCCAGAACCTGCCGATGACGATTCGGGTGGCGACGATGGCGATCCTTCTCGCGGCCCTGATCGGCATTTCGCTCGGAACCTGGGCCGCTGTTCGCCAGAATCGAGGAGCCGACCGCTTTGTTTTGACTCTCAGCACCCTCGGGGTGACGATTCCCAACTTTGTCTTGGCGCCGATCTTGGTCTACATCTTTGCCGTCCAGCTGGATCGGTTGCCCACAACATGGGCGGTCGATCGGGTCGCCCCGGACATCTATTATCTGATCTTGCCGGTCGTGATCCTGTCGCTTCGGCCGATGGCACTCCTGACGCGCCTCACACGGTCGAGCATGATCGAAACCCTGAATCAAGAGTTCATTCGGCTCGCCGTGGCCAAAGGCGTCCCCAAGATGCGGCTGGTGCTTCGGCACGCGTTGCGCAATGCGATCTTGCCGGTCATTACCGCCATCGGGACGAGCCTCGGCTTTCTCCTGACCGGCTCGTTCATCGTCGAAACGGCCTTTGCGCTCCCGGGGATCGGGCGAGAAGGGATCGAGGCGATCCAAAAAGGAGATACCCCCCTGATTCAAGCGACGGTCCTTGTGGCAGGGGCGCTCTTCATCGGCATCAATCTCCTGGTCGATCTGCTCATTCCGATTCTAGATCCGCGAGTTCGGGAGGCGGCCGTATGAACTCCCCAGGCGCAAAACCCAAGAGCCGCAAAGAGATCGCCTTTTGGTTTGGGGTCGGATTCTTGGTGCTCCTGGTGGTCTTCGCGATCCTCGGGCCGCTCATTCGGCACGACCCTCTGGTCCCGGTTTCGAAGCCTTTCCTGATGCCAAGCGGTCTCCACTGGTTGGGCACTGATGAACAAGGACGAGACGTCTTTGCTCGCCTGGCCTATGGGGCTCGAATCTCGCTCGTCGTCGGGTTCACGGTCCAGATCCTTTCGCTTTTGGTCGGGGTGACGGTCGGACTCTTGGGGGTTTTCGCGCCTCGCTGGATCGGCATGCCACTCATGCGCTTTGCGGATGGGATGTTCGCGTTTCCCGACATCTTGCTCGCGATCCTGATCATCGGCGTTTGGAGCATGGGGCTGGTGCCCGTGATTGTGGCGCTCGCGATTACGGCATGGCCAGCCGTGGCTCGCCTCGTCTACACGCAGGCGCTTTCGCTCAAAGATCGTGAATATGTGGTCGCCTCCCAGGCGATGGGGGCCAAGACGACATATCGCGTGGTTCGACACGTCCTTCCTCACCTGACCGGACTGCTGATGGCGGTGGCGATGGTCGATTTGGCGGGCACGATCCTCGCCGAATCGGCGCTCAGCTTTTTGGGCATTGGGGTTCAGGCTCCGCAGCCCAGTTGGGGTTCGATGATCAACATCGCCCGGCTCGACATGCAGTCGAATCCCCAGCTTCTGGTTTGGCCATGCGTGATACTTTGTCTCACGATCTTCGCGCTGAACTTTGTCGGCGATGGGCTCCGAGCGCGGCTGGATCCGAAGCGAGCCGACTGACGCTTAGTTCTTCAGTCGGAGCTGATAGTCCAGGCGAAGCTGCCATTGATGCAGCGGCTGATCGGCAGCCCGACTGTGTTGCCAATTCAGGTTGCTCAGGCTGAAGCTCAGGATCTGGTTCGGTCCGGGGCGTTGATCGAACCGGAATCCGTACCGGTGTGCGGTTCGACGCTGGCCGTTTTGGTCGATCTGTTCCAGGCCATAGGTCAGATACAGCGGGGAAGGGTTGTTTGCAAACAGGGTGAGCGAGACGGCACCAAGTCGACTCATGGTCTTGTCGCGCTCATTGCGTCGCTCTTCCCAGCTGAACGTGGCTTGCGTCGCGGGATCGCGTGACCAATTGAGGGCCCATCGGTTGAGCCGAGTTGGCTCCATCACCGACCCCAAAATGGCGTCGCCCCGAGCCGTTTCTGGGTTTGCCACGACCTGGTGCTGGAGCTCGACTCCGGCCATCGGTCGATAAGTCAGGCTGTAGTTTCTCGAAAGAACCTCTTTATCCGGCAACGATCGGACCTTGAGGGAGGCCGACGCCTTGAGGGTCGCTTTGTCGCCGCCCGGTGTTTCGAACCGATACGTGCGGTCGATGGCTCGCTTGCCGTCACCGAGCACCTGGCTTTGGAAATCATAGCTGAGCTTGGCACCGAGGACCGATCCCGAAATTCCGAGCCTTCGGTTCTCTCGCTGCCACTTGTTGTGGTCGCGAACGGTGTCTGCCCCAAAGTAGAACTGGACATCTCGAAAAGCGCCCCACTGCAGCGGCTTTGAAGTCGCCAACTGAACGTTCCCCAGGGCCAAATTTCGATTGCCGTCCCACCGCTGAGCTTGATAGTTCAGGCTCCGCACGTCGATGCCTTGGAATTGACCCGCAGTCAGACCGACCCGACTTTGGTATTCGCCTCGTTCTCCGAGGAGGGACCGGTTGTAGCCGTACTCCAGCTTGATTCCTTTGCCAAAGTCAATGTAGAAGCCGAGCTGGCGGCGAGTCTCATCGCGCTTTTCGCCGGGCCGCTGAATCGTCGCGTGGCTGACGGAAACTCCCGTTCGCGGAGTGATCTGCGTGGTGAGCGTGTGGTTGGCTGTCGTTTCTCGATCTCCGTTGGAGAACTGGGTGCGAGCTTGCTCGGTTCGGAGTGTGGTGGACTTGCTCACCTTTGATTCCAGGCTCACCATATCGGTCTTGGAGTCCGGGTCGGTGACTTGTTTGCCATCAAACGACCGTTTTTCTTGGGCGAGCCTCAGGGTCGTGTCGGCGTTGAGTTTTTGCTGGAGGTCAATTCGCTCCGTTTTCTGATCTCGCAAAACTTCGTCTTCGGTACGCCACTTTTGTTCCTGTAGCAGCAACTGGATGTCGGTGTTTCGGGTTGGCTTCAGGCCCACCATCGAGTTCTTGAACATCCGGACTTCGCCCGTCGTGGGGTTATGACCCTCAGTCCAGGCCAAATCGAGGCTGACACCCTTGAGCCGCTGGGTCTTGAACCACAGGTCGCTTTGGCTGAACCCGATCATCTGGCCAAAAATCTCGCGGTCAGGGTCCACGAGCTGCCCGACGTTGGTGAAATCCGAGTCGACTTCTCGCTTGCGCCAGAGCATGTCCAGTTGGGGCGCAGAGTAGCTGAGAAGCATGCGCGAGGCATCGCCGCGCGGGGTGCTGGCTCGCATCTGCTCGAACACCATCGGCGATCCCTTGCCGATCTCCGTACGGAGGCTGAAGTCGGACTTGCGGAGGTCGGGCACGACGCTCAGTCGATCTCGCTCGAATTGGATGAGCCCGGAGAGCTCTTTGAAATCCCCGTGCGCTCGTTGTTCGCGCATTCGCAACTGCGTCGAACCCATCTGAACGGACCCTTGTCGAACCTGGATTCCACCGTCCTGACCCTTCAGATCGGTCGTTTCGATGGCCCCAGACAACTTTGCATGGGGTTGCGCTTGGAACCGGAATCCGCTCCGATCTAGCCCAGGACTGCCGTTTACAAATTGACCGGGTTCTTCGCCGCGAATTCCAATCGGGTTCGATTGGTACATCCGGGCGATGGCTTGGAGGTGGGATTGCAACTCTCCGCCGGGCAAGTTGCCGACTTGGCGAAACTCCTTGTCCACGTCGCGACGGACGTGCTCGAGGCTCCAGTTCTTGCCCTTCCAACTCAAGTCGAGGGACTGGAGTCGCCCGGCTTCGCCGCGGACTTGCCCAGTCGAGAACTTCATTTGCTGAGCCGCCCAATCGAGGTCGATGTTTTGGCGTCGCCAGCCGCGCTCTCGGCTGAGCTGATCACGATCTCCCTCGCGCAGATGCCCGAACCGCTCGAACCCTTTTTCAACTTCTTGGTCGCGATAATTCAGCTTCAGTCCGGGTTGCTCCAGGCTCGCCGAGCGTCGGTAGAGGCCTTTGCCAGCTTCATCTTCGGCTTTGGTGCTCTCCCACTTCGTCTGCGTTGTGCCGGATTTCCATTGGGCAACGAGCGATTCTCGGTTCATGCCCTTTTCGCGGCTCAGCCATTCGCGGTCGGCTTCGGCCAGATCGCCAAATCGCGTGAAATCGGAATCGACTCTTTGGCTATTCCAACTCCAAGAGAGCGAGCCGGTCTCCATTCCCAAGCTCCGCCACTGGATCGCCGAATCTTTATCCTTCACCGTCCGATAGCCGTAATTGAGCCCGAGCCCTTTGCCGCCAAGCCCATTCAGACTCAGCCCGACCCGGCGAAGCCCTTTCTCCTTGGACATTTGCTGGACGGCGTTTTCTTCGTAGCCCGCGTCTCGAAGGGCCTGAAAACCGCTAAAGTTCTTTTGGATGTCCACGAGGTCGGCTCGGACGGTCCCTCCAAGCATCTTGGATTCGAGTTGCTGGAGGAGCGCCTGTGCTTTGCCCGTATCCACATCCTGCCGCTGCCGCTTGGTCTCCAGCAGGCTGTCCGTCTGGACCTCTTTTCGATCTCCGACGACGAACATCCCTTTGAGCGCGCCGGCTCCGAAGCTCATCTGATTGCGGAGTCCATAGACGTTCGACACGTAGACCCGCCCGTCAGAGGCCCGTTCGGTGAGGCCGAGGCCGAGGACCGCACTCGATCCTCCCCCAAGTTGGAATTGCAACGAACTCGACCCGATGAGACTCGCCGCTGACTTCGGTTTTTGGGGGTCCACGGGCTCATACCGGTAGCTGACGCGAACCCATTGACCGTCCTTCGCGGGGACCTTCAGGAAGATCACCCCCGCGGCATGGTCGACCGAATACTGATCCCCAGGGCGGAGTCGAACCCCGTCCAGCGTCACTTCTTCGGTCTGAGGGACGACGCCTGGGTGCCGGAGGGGAATGCTAGGGACGCCCTGGGTCACTCGAATGGCATCGAAAGCGACTTTCCCTGCGACTCGTGTCGTGGTGAGGTTTGGTTCAGGTTTAGCCGGAGATTCTTGTGCAGAGGCGAACTGAGGCAACGACATCATCGATGTCGCGGCCACCCCCATCGCCAGGACTCTCATCCTCCACCGCATCTGCTCGGCTCCCAACGCCTTCTTCTACGAAGAAATTATCGCCCAAAAATCCCCCAAAACCAAGAGTTTTTGCAATAATTTTTTCCTTTCCGAAAATAGAACGAATCAGCCGCACTGCAGGTTCGGAAAACGACGAAAGATTTACTTTCGAAAAAGTGACTTCAAAATGAAAAAAGCGTTGGCGGGTCGCTCGGCCAGTCTCCGGGAGAAATACGGGTACCAGGCGTCGCCGAAAGGCACATAAACCCGGACGTTGAAGCCCTCCGCGCGAAGCCCATCTTGGAGGTCCCGCCGAATCCCGTAGAGCATTTGCCACTCGAACCGACTTGGGTCGATCTTCTCGTCGGCCACAAACTGCTTCAGCTCCCGAATGATCGCCTCGTCGTGAGTTGCAATCGCCGGGTAATGACCTCGCGCCAAAAGTCGTTTGGCTTGCTCGACGTAGGCCTCGTCGACTTTTGACTTTTCCGGAAAGGCGACCGAAGAGGGCTCCAAATAGGCACCTTTGACCAGGCGGGTTCTCATTCCGAGCTCGATCATCTGATCGACATCCTCAGTGGTGCGATATAAGTAGCTTTGGAGAACCGTTCCTGTATTTTTATGATCTGCCCACACGCGCGTCAGCATCTCGATGGTCCGGGCGGTGTACTCTGATCCTTCCATATCTACCCGCACAAAGTTGTCCTTTTCTTGAGCCCGCCTCAGGACCTCCCGGAAGTTACTCTCGGCGAACGCTTCCCCTTGGTCGAGGCCACACTGCGTCAGCTTGATCGAGATGTTGATCTTTTCGCGGTGGCGACTCTCGGCGATCCGATCCAGCATCTGGCTGTAGGTCGATTTTGCGGCCAAGGCTTCGGCTTCGCTCTGCGTGTTTTCGCCGAGATAATCCAGTGAAACTTGGAGATTTCTGTCGCACAGCGATTCGCTATGGCCCAGGGCCTCTTCGAGCGTGTCGCCAGCGATGAACCTTCGCACCAGAGGGCGGAATAGAAAGGAGCGGCGAACCAGGCGCTCGACCGGCGGCAACGCGGCCGTTTTCAGAATAAAGCTCGATGGCATAGGGCAATTCCGACCTATTCTACGCGGTCGGCACCGCCTCGCGGGGGTCCTGGGCGAATTGAAATTGAGCCAACGTCGACCGGACTTCGGCCACCGAGCTACAAGCGGTGAGCAGAGACCGGACATGGGCCGCCCCCGGTTCCCCTTTGATATACATCGGAAGTTGGCCGCGCAACTGACGGATGGCCCGGAGCTCGATTTCGGCCCGAGCCTCAGGCTTCCACCCGTCCATCTCTTCATACGCGTCGACCTCAGCTTCAAAGCAGACCTGCATTTGGCAGTGCTCCAGGGCGAGCGCGATGCGCTCTGACAAGGTCGGCCCTGCGGGAAGAGACTCGCCAGCCAATCCCGCTCGGATTCGAGCAAGCGCCCAGGGGTTTGAGATCGCGGCCCGGCCGACCATCACCCCGTCACATCCGGTGGTCTCGATCATCCGGCGCGCGTCTTCGGGAGTTTTAACATCGCCATTGCCGACCAGCGGGATCTGAACGGCGCTGCGAAGTGACTCGATGAGCCGCCAATCGGCTTCGCCCTCGAAGCCTTGTTTGGCAAATCGCGCGTGGAGCGTCAGCATCTGGATTCCGGCATCTTGGAACCGACGAGCGAGGTCCGGAGCCGCAAAAAGCGAATAGTCCCAACCCGCGCGGACCTTGACAGAGACCGGAATCTTCACCGCCCGGACGACGGCCTGAACAATCTTCTCGGCCGTGTCTGGGTCCTTCAGGAGTGCTGCTCCTGAACCTGTTTTGCAGACTTTGGGCACCCAGCATCCCATGTTGATGTCCAAAATGTCGGCGCCCATCTCTTCGGCGATGCGTGCGGTTTCGGCCATCACGTCCGGTTCGCCGCCAAAGATCTGGATCGCCAGGGGGCGCTCTTCGGGGTGAATTTGCATCTTCTTGAGCGTCTTGAGGGCTCCATAATGGATCGCCATCGCGCTCACAAACTCGGTGAAGACTAAGCCCGGCTGGGCGATTCGCTTGGCAAGGCGTCGGAACGGCTGCGCGGACACATCCTCCATGGGGGCAAGCAACAGCGGGGAAGAGAGGGCGACGCTTCCAATCGAAAATCCAGGAACCGGGGGGCCGAGCGGGGCTAAACTCATAATTCGGGGTGAAATTCGAGCAATTCGAACAGATTCGCTTGGATTCCGTAAGAAAGTTTACTATCCTAAGAAGAGATCCGGACATGGGGACGAGCCATTGGCCGGATTCTTGCTATTCCTTTGAGGCGGAAATGAAGATGAAATTGAGTTGGACAAGGCCAGTGGGTGCCGGATTCGCACTTCTCGGGGCGAGTTGGGCCTCAGCGATCGTTTCGAGCCCGATGCCTGGGGCTGATTCGCTTTTTCCCCATGTCTTGGTGATCGGCCAGATGAACAACGGGACGACCCGAGTCACCGGGGGGTCGGTCGTCATTATCAACCACGATATGGTCTTGACGGCAGGTCACGTTTCGAGCGGCAACAACATCACCAACCCGAACTTTGTCATCTACAACGGCGTGGATCGCTTCTGCACCCAACAGATCTTCCCGCCCGATCTCGATGGCAACGGCTTTCCCGACGTGGACATCAAGATCCTCAAGTTCCCCCCCAATACATTCAGCTCTTGGAGCCCGATTGCGGTCGGTAACGTCAGCGGGCGCGAAGTCACGCTGGTCGGCCAAGGGGCCACCGGGACGTTGCGCGCCAACCAAACCGGCTTCGATGTCCTGAGTGGAAGCCACAACACCCGCCGGGTGGCGAAGAACATCATCGAAGGCTATGCTGCGGTCAGCTACTTCAACCCTCCCAGCTATCAGTGGTCTGCCCCCTATTTTGAGCTCGACACGCCGAATGGGGCGCCGGGCATCTATCCGTTTGCGGCGGTGCCCAATGAGGGCACTTTCGGGCCGCTCGATTCCGGGGGAGCGATGTATTTCTCAGTCGGCTCGACCCCGTATTTGATCGGCAATATCAACTTCGTGTGGGACGGAAACGGCAACTACACCAATAACTTTAACCAGCTGCTGGACTACAACGACGGAGGCGCGGGGGTGGATATGAACGACCCTCGAGTTCGTCAATTCCTCACCAATAACGGCATCAGTTTTGTGACTCTGAAGACGCTCTCCGGAACGTTGTCGGCACCCGGGGTGACGGCCTCCCGATGGACGGGGGCGGACGTCGAAGTCACGATTCGACGCTCAGGCACCTCGCAGATTTTGGAGAGCTTTTCGGCCAAGCTCGGAGCCAATGGAACGTTCAACTATCTCGTCACCGCCTCGGGCACCTGCGACATCTTCTTTAAGTTGCCAGGAGCGCTTGAACGCGCGCTCTACAGCCGGAATCTGAATACCAACGTCACCGGGCAGTCAGTCAACCTGGTCATGGGGGATGCCGACGGCGACAACGAAATCACCAACGCCGACTACTCGATCTGGGCTTTTGTGAACGGCGCGAACCTGGGCGAGCCGGGATACGACCTTGCGATTGACTTCGACCGAGACACCGAAATCACCAACGCCGACTACTCGATCTGGGCCTTTAACAACGGACAGCTCGGGGATCTGCCCTCAGGTCCTTAAGCGAGAACTGGCTTACCGATAGCGCGTGACCGCGTCTTCTCGGAAGCCGCGGGGGAGCTTGATTTCGGCGAAGTTGGCCATCGCAAAGCGGTCGGTCATTCCGGCCACATAGTCGATCGCGCCTTGGGCACCGGAAAACCCGTCGGGCAGCGTCCCGGGCCACAAGTAGTGGGCGAACAGTTCCCGCACTACGTTTTTGGCCTTGTCGATGTCGGGCCAGTAGACCGGATACTTCAGGTAAACCTCTTCAAAGAGCCACTCCTTGAGCCAATTGAGGAGCTCCATGAGTTCGCTGGACATCCGGATCGCTGGCTGATCGAGGCTTTGGCGGACGACGTCTTCGACCATGGTCCCGATTCGCTTGCCGTGGCTGGGGCCGAGCTGGAGAACCTCGCGGGGGACTTGAGAGATGATCCCCGAGCGCACGGCGTCATCCAGATCGTGGTTGAGATAGGCGATCCGGTCGCTGATCCGAACGACGGCCGCTTCGAGGGTGCTGGTCGGTTCGCCGTCGTGGGTGGAAAAGTCCTTTCGGCCTTTGCTGTGGCCGCCAATCCCGGCTCGCACTTCGTGGGTCAGGTTGAGCCGCTCCAGGACGTCGACCACTCGAAGACTCTGCTCGAAGTGGCGAAACTGGTCGGGGCACTCGACTTCGGGGTGATGGGCGCGAAATTCTTGAATCGCCTCGTCCAGCGCACTTTCGCCGGCGTGACCGAACGGGGTGTGGCCGACGTCGTGGCCGAGCGCGATGGCCTCGATCAGGTCCTCATTGAGCCGAAGGGCTCGTCCGACCGTCCGAGCGATCTGCGCGACTTCGAGGCTATGCGTCAGCCGAGTTCGGTAATGATCCCCGACCGGCTCGATGAAGACCTGGGTCTTATGCTTGAGTCGACGAAACGGCTTGCTATGCAAAATCCGGTCTCGGTCGCGTTGAAAGCAGGTCCGGACTGGGTCCGGCTCTTCGGGCGTCGTTCGGCCCTCGCTCTGAGCGCTCCGCATCGCGAATGGCGAGAGGTGCCGCTCCTCTTGATCTTCGATCATGACCCGAATCGGTGCGCTCATCCCAAACGATCCAGACGAACCACCGCCGCGAACCGCACCAGAATCAGCCATAATGTCGATAGCGCGGAGTGGTGTCCGAGTGGTCGAAGGAGCGCGATTGGAAATCGCGTATACGGCAACGTATCGTGGGTTCGAATCCCACCCACTCCGCCAGCGAGTTGAAACATGGAGCCGACCCAATCGGAGAAGGACCAACGAAATCGGGTGATGGCTGGGGTGTTGCGCGCGATTGAAGCCAATCAGACGATCCGACTCCCCGACTTCGATCCCAAAATCGACCGAGCCAGTGACGAGTTCGCCATGCTCACGGTCGGGCTAGAGCCGAACGAATTCGGCGGACGACTCGGAGATTTCCGCTATCAGTTCGAGGGAGAAGAGGACCTCTTGCACCTGATGGTGGTGAGGCAAGACCTCTCCGGGCTCGAGCCAAGCGAAGCTCGGTCCGTGGCCGCTTTTTTGCTTGAAGGCGTCCCCCCGGCCTTGGTTTGGTACCGTCCGGGAACGAAGTCTCACCACTTTTATCTGGGGCATGACGACCTCCTGGGAAGCCTGATCTTGGATTCGGCATGAGCCGCCTCGTGGCTGGCTTCGACGTCGGAGGAGTCCGCAAAGGCTTTCATCGCGCGCTTTTGGACCTGCAAACGATGTCGGTGGTCGAGGTCCGTCACTTCCCATCGACGCAAGGTGTCGAATCTGGAATGGAGATCGTGGCGGCCTGCGCCATCGATGCTCCGTCGCGAGCGGTTCGACCGGGACCCGAAACACGCCTTGCCGAGCGAGAGCTGGCTGCGATGGGTTATCGCATCCAGTGGACGCGTGCGGTCGACCCGCCCGAGTGGATGCTCCAAGGAGAGGCCTTATGGCGGAGTCTCGAAGCTCGCGTGCCTCACTGCCAGCTTTTGGAGACTTTTCCCACGGCAGCTTCCGACTTTCTGGCCGAGTCGTCGGTGGTCGTTCCGGTAGCGGTCATGAACGGGGCCGCCTTGAGGCCGACGATGAAGGACTTTTGGGATGCTTGCGTTTGCGCAGTGGTCGCGGCGCGGGTGGTGCGCGGCGAGGCAAAAAAGATCGGGTCCAACGATCCGTTGGGCCCGATCTATCTTTAGGAGCGGCTAGGCGTTGTTGTTGTTTTGGCCTTGGTTGATCCGCTTTTCGAGCTCTTCAAGCTGAGCGGCCACATCGCTCGTGGCTTCGACAGCGAGGGGGGTGGTGGTCGCCGACGGGGCCCCCATGCCAAGGCGCTCTTCGAGCTTCTTGAGCTCTTCTTCAGCCGCATAGTCGGCGGCTTGGTCTTCGATCGCCATCATCTTGCCTTGGATCGAACCGGCAAACATCTCTTGTCGAGCGGCGGCTTCAGCTTGCTTATCCTTGATTCGATCTCGGGCCGCGGCAAAGGAGCCCTCATACTCGTTCTCGAAGGTCAGCCCCTCCAAGGCCTTGGTGATCGAGCTCTGGATTTGAGATTGCTTCCATTGAGCCTTGAGCGCAAGCGCTTCGGCTGTCTTTCGCTTGACCTCTTCTTCTTGTCGCTTGATGGCAAGCTTGACCGCATCCACGCTCTCGACTGCTTGGGCCAGCGCCGTCCGGTACTGCTCGATGGTCGAGTCGATCGTCGATTTTTCGCGCAAGAACTGCTTGGCGAGCTCTCGATTTCCGCCCCGAAGCGCGGTCTCGGCCTGAGTCTGAAGCATGGCAGCCTTCTTCTCTTGCTCGTCCAAAATCTGCTGCAAGCGATTCTTCTGGGTGATCGCCTGGACCGCCTTCTCCCGGTTTTGAATCAAGGCCGTCTGCATGTCCCGACGAGCCTGATCGAGCATCAAGTCGGGGTCTTCGAGCTTGTCCATCCCTCGATTAAAAAGCGCTTTGAGCCATTGGAAAAATCGTTTCATTGCCTGTTTAACCCGATCAGTCCACCTGATCTTCACCGCATTATACAGCTATGGCTCGCCCAAGGTTCGATTTCCAGCCCGAGGTCGGGTCCTATGGCCGGGGTGGGACGCATCGCGCTCGCAAAACTCGGCACAATACGAGGGAAGCCCCGATGCGCACAAAAATCGAAATTGCCGAAGAGTTTGCTCCTCGTGAGGCCCTGAACGAAGCCCGATCTTTCTTTCTTGTGGGGATCGGCGGGGCCGGCATGAGCGGGCTTGCTCGTATGCTTCGAAGCCGAGGGTTCGAAGTTCGAGGCACCGATTCGACCGCCTCGGACGTCACCCGAGAACTGGAGAGGCTCGGAGTGCAGGTCCAGATCGGCCACACCGGAGCATGGATCCGGCCAGGCGACGCCTTGATCCTCTCCGACGCAATCGATCTCAATCTCAGCCCCGAAGTTCAGGCCGCCCGCGAAAAAGGGGTCCCTCTTTTTCGTCGATCCCAGTTGCTGGGCTGGCTCTTGAAGGGGCTGAAACTGGTCGCAGTGACAGGCACGCACGGGAAAACGACGACCACCGCAATGCTCGGCTCAGCGTTAAAAGCCGCTGGCCTCGATCCTTTGATTGTCGTTGGCGCTGAAGTCCCGGATTTCGGCTCCGCCGTCGTCGAAGGCAAGGGCCCGGTCGCTGTTGTCGAGGCGTGCGAAGCGTACGACAGTTTTCACGATCTGGATCCCGATCTTGTGGTGCTCACGAATCTGGAGCCCGACCACTTAGACTTTCATGGCGACTGGGATCAGCTTCGGGAAAGCGTCGTGCGGTTTGCGAGTCGCATTCGTCCCGGCGGAGCCTTGGTCTATTCCGAACGGGATTTCGGGGCCCGTGAGGTCGCCGAGCGAGTCTCAGTCTCCCTCGTCCCGTATTCGGCTGACCAGGTTCAGAGGGCCGACCTCCGGACTCC
This sequence comes from Chthonomonas sp. UBA2017, assembly GCA_002335425.1. Taxonomy (GTDB): domain Bacteria; phylum Armatimonadota; class Fimbriimonadia; order Fimbriimonadales; family Fimbriimonadaceae; genus UBA2017. Next base: position 26,744 of record DDCB01000022.1, on the reverse strand, counting down.
AGGTGCCCACAACCGCGAAAATGCCGCCGGAGCGTGGGCGGCGGCGCAAGCCCTGGGCGCCGACCCCGAGCGCGCTCTCGAAGGCATTGCTCAGTTTTCGGGGGCGCAGAGGCGGCTCCAGGTCCTCCGCGAGGGTGAAGTCACCGTCATCGACGACTACGCGCATCACCCAACAGAGATTCGGGCCAGTCTCCAGGCACTTCGAGAGAGGTATCCAGAGCGGCGAATCGTCGTGGTCTTTCAGCCGCACCTTTACAGCCGGACCCGAGACTTTCTCTCCGAGTTTGCTCCCGCACTTTCCGAAGCCGATTTCATCGTTCTCACTGACATCTATCCCGCACGCGAGGATCCACTCCCAGGAATCAGTTCAGCTCGAATTCTGGAACAGATCACGCGACCGGCCCGCTATGTGCCGTGTCGATTCTTGCTTCCTCGGATGGTGCGATCTTGGGTCCGGCCGGGCGATGTCGTCGTGGGGATGGGGGCGGGCAACATCGACGCCTTTGCGCCCGAATTTTTGAATGAACTCGACCGCGGGGGTGCGACTCGCGTCGTCGTCCTCGGGGGCGGCGATTCCGCCGAGCGCGAGGTCTCCAAGCATTCGGCTCGGGCGATTGCTGGGGCTCTTCGTCGCCGAGGCTATGAAGTCTGGGAGCGGGACATGTCTGAACTGCTCTTGGGCTCGGGCCATCTGACTGAGTTCGTGGGTCCAGAGCGCCCTGATCTGGCTTTCCTGGCGGTCCATGGCACTCACGCCGAAGACGGCGCGATCCAAGGGCTATTGGAGTTGTTGCATCTGCCGTACACCGGGTCTGGTATTCAGGCCAGCGCGCTCGCGATGGACAAAGCTCTGACCAAGCAGATCTTGGCGTCCCACTCGATCCGAGTGCCTCATGGGATCGCACTGGCCCCAGGAGAATTTCTTGATGTCGATCGAGTCCTTTTCCCGTGCGTGGTCAAGCCCAATGCCCAAGGCTCGACGGTCGGCTTGAGGTTTGTCGATTTCCCCCAAGACTTGGAGGCTGCGGTGGCGTACGCACGCCAGTTCGGGGAGACCCTCCTGATCGAAGAGAAAATCGAAGGGATGGAAATCAGTGTGCCGATCCATCGCGGACAAGCCCTGCCGCCCGTCGAGATCGTCCCGAAGACGGGTCAGTACGACTTTGCCAGCAAATACTTGCCCGGAGCAACCGAGGAGATCGTCCCGGCCCGGCTCCCGGAGGGGGTACTCCAGGAATCGCAAAGGATCGCCCGGGCGGCCCACCACGCGCTGGGATGTCGAGGCGCGACCCGTGTCGACATGATCGTCCGAGGCACCGAGTTGGTCGTTCTGGAGGTGAACACGCTTCCCGGGATGACCGCGACCTCGCTCTTGCCCAACTCGGCCCAGTCGGCTGGGATCGACTTTGACGAGCTCTGTCACCAGATGGCTCAGGAGGCTCTGAGCGCTCGTGTCGAAGCCTAAATCGAAGTCGTCGGCGAGCTCAAGCCGATCCCGGATTGCTCGAAAGCCCGCGGCCAAACGCGCTCGACGCCCCATTTCTTGGCGGGCTTGGCTTTGGGTCGCCCTGACGGTGAATGTGGCTGCTGGCTTGGCTTGGAGTCCAGCGACCAGCGCGAGCAAAATTCGCGTTCTGGGTGCCCCGCCCGAGGACCAGAATCGCATTCGCCAGGTCCTTCAGAGTCTTCGACAAGTCCCGAGCGTTCGGGTGGATCAGGCTCGTCTCGAATCGACGATCCAATCCGGCAGCGCGATCGATCAGGCGAAGTTTGATTTGAACTTGTTTGGTCGAGGAATCTTGCGCATAAGGTCGAAGATTCCGGTAGGAGTTGTCGTCGCCGATTATCCGCTCCTCTTGAGCGACCAGGGAGACCTTTTCACCACGACGACGATCTCCCCAGACCTGCCTAAAATACAAGTCCTTGAAGGTGCAGGATTAAATCTATCCGTGACCGCCGGGTGGGAAACTGGGCGGGTCGCCGACCTTTGTCAGTGGGTTTCGAGCGATCTTCCCCCCGGGAGTTGGAAAATTCGGGTTCAAAGTGGGGGTCGACTCGGGTTAAATAAGGAGAAGGGCGGAGTTGTGACGCTCGGTGACTCTTCAAATCTTCAACAAAAAATTCGGGTCTTAAAGCAAATTTTGCAAGATCAACCTGAAATCTTAAACGAAGTGAAGGAGATTAACCTCACGGCTCCAAGCCAACCCGCGCTCCGGCGATGAAGACTCGTTGCCCCAAGAAAAATCGATGAACCCATTTGTCTCAAGAATCTCCAAGAACTCGATGGTCTGGGCCATGAGCGGGATGTTGCTGGTTCTCGGGTTCTTGGGCTCGCTCGCCTGGATGACCCAAAAGGCGCGAGTCGACCGCACGTCTCGGCTCGATCCGGACCAAGCTGGACGCATCAGCTTCGGAACGATCGACACGATGGAGTCGCTTCTTCGTGCCCAGCAAGAAGTTCAGAGCCTGCGCGCCCAGCTGGCCAAGCTCCAAACGTCCGTCGCCGAGAACTCGGGCCAAGGACAGCTCTTGAACCAGAGTCTCAAAGAGGCCCAGCGGTTCGCGGGGCTGACGCCGGTCGAAGGGCCCGGCATCGTGATCACGCTCCGCGACGTTCAGAACCCGACGGCCGACATGATGATCGAAGCCACGATCATCCACGATGTCGATGTGTTACGGGTGGTCAATGAACTCTGGAATTCCGGGGCGGAGGCGATCTCCATCAATGGCCAGCGCGTTGTCGCGACGACGGGATTTCGCTGCGTCGGACCGGTGATGCGAGTCAACGACGTGCCGATCGCCAGCCCGGTGATCATCAAAGCCCTGGGGGACACCGACACGCTGTTGGGCGGAATGAACCTACCCGGCGGAATCATCTCTGAGCTGAAGGAGACTTCGCCGAAGATGGTCACCCTTGAAGGGGCGAAGAAATTGGAGCTCCCCTCGTACTCGGGGTCGACGAAGGCGTCGGTCTCCAAATCCACGCCGCCCAAAACCCAGGAGACCCCATGATCCTCATTCCGATCTTAGCGCTGGCGGTAGGAATCATTTTAGGGTCTTTGGTCGGGGCCCCAGTCACCGGGGTCGCGGGTGTCTATCTCGCCGTCGCTTGTTTGGCGGGGATCGACTCGATCTGTGGAGGTCTTCGCAGTTATCTTGAAAACAAGTATCACGCCGATGTCTTTGTCACCGGGTTCTTGTCGAACATCGCGATCGCCTTCTTTCTGGCTTGGCTGGGGGACCGAATTGGTGCCAACCTCTTCTTGGCAAGCGTGATCGTCTTCGGAGGTCGAATCTTCGTGAACCTCAGCCTGATTCGTCGATACGCGCTCGCGAAGTGGACCGAGAGCCGTCTCAAGCGCAAGAACCAACAAGAGGCGGAAACCCAAGCCAGGGCCCAAACAACGACCCCATGAAGGAAAGAAACCTCTTCGTCCTGGATATAGGTTCGACCAAGGTCGCCTGCCTCGCGATCGCGGTCACGCCCGAAGGCGAGATGGAGATTGCCGGTGCCGGAGTCGCCCCTCAAAAAGGGATGCAACGAGGCGTGGTGACCGACCTAGAATCGACGGCCATGGCGATCAGCGATGCCGTTCGCCAGGCTCAGCAACAAGCTGGGTTCTCCGGCAGTGGACTCTTGGTGAGCGTGGGCGGGCCCCACGTCGAAGGGGTCAATACTCAAGGCATCGTCCCGATTTATCCGCGTAGCCGCCCGATCAACCGCGACGACATCTTGCAAGTCATCAACCACAGTCGGCAGGTCATGATGCCGCCGGATCGAGAGATGATCCAGGCTTTGCCACGGGAATTTCGAGTCGATGGCCAGCGCGGGGTGAAAAAGCCGATCGGGATGAGCGGAAGTAAGCTCGAGGTCTTCACCTATATCCTGACGGGCCAAACCACTCACCTCAGTAACCTGGACCGCGCGGTCCAACTTGCGGGATATCGCATCGACCAAATGGTCTTTGGGCCGCTGGCCACCGCGGCGGCGGTGATGTCACCGGAAGAGCAAGAACTGGGCTGTGTGCTCGTCGATCTCGGCGGAGGAACAACCGATGTTGGCGTTTATTCGGGCGGCACTTTAGTGGCGAGCGCCTGTATTCCGATCGGGGGGCAGCATGTTACGAACGACCTGAGTAAGCTCCTCAAGACCTCGCCCGAAGAAGCCGAGCGCCTGAAGGTCCGATTTGGGGCGGCGATGGGGGCGGGTGTTTCGGAAGATGACAGTGTCGATGTGCTTCAGATCGGGCAATCTCAGCCTCGCCCGATGGCGCGTAAGGTACTCTGTGAAATCATCGAGAGTCGGATGCGAGAAATTGCACTGATTGTTCGACAACAAATTGAGAAATCAGGACTCAACGGGCTGTTGCCAGCTGGGGTGGTCCTGACCGGAGGCGGGGCCGAAATGGAGAAAACTCCTGAGGTCTTCGAGTCGGTTCTCAAGCATATGCGAGCTCGACTGGGCTCGACTTCGGTCGAGGGCCCGCATGCTGAGCTCCTCAATAGACCGGGAATGGCCACCGTGATTGGGTTGGCCAAAGTCGGTGCCGAATCGGAAGAAGACGTTTTGGCTCCGGCCCATGGATTGGAACATTGGAAAGAAAAGTTCAGATCGCTGAAATCGATCTGGAGCAAGTGAACCTGTAAGGAGCGGATGATGACCAGTAGCGGAGCAGTAATAAAAGTAATCGGTGTGGGCGGCGGGGGCGGAAATGCCGTCAATCGCATGATTGAGGCCGGGATTCAAGGCGTCGAATTTGTGGCGATGAATACGGACGTCCAGGTGCTCGATTTGAGCGCGGCCAAGACCAAAGTCCAGTTGGGGGCCAACTTGACGCGCGGCTTGGGAGCTGGCGGAAACCCCGAAATCGGGAAGAGTGCCGCCGAAGAGAGCAAGAACGACATCCGAAAAGTGCTCGACGGAGCTGACATGGTCTTCATCACCGCGGGAATGGGCGGAGGCACTGGCACCGGCGCCGCGCCCGTCATCGCCGACATCAGCCGTGAAATGGGCGCATTGACCATCGCCGTTGTCACGCGGCCGTTTGGCTTTGAGGGTCCCCGGCGCAAGCGACTTGCCGAACAGGGCGTTACGTCGCTTGTAGGCCGCGTGGACACGATCATCACGATCCCGAATGATCGACTGCTGAACGCAGTTGAGCGCAAAACTACTCTCTCCGACGCATTTCGAGTCGCCGACGATGTGCTGCGCCAGGGAGTCCAAGGCATCAGCGACATCATCACCACCCCCGGCCAGATCAATGTCGACTTTGCCGATGTGCGCGCGGTCATGTCGAATGCGGGGCCCGCGCTCATGGGGATCGGCTATGGCGTCGGCGACCAACGCTCGCTCCAAGCTGCGCAAAGCGCGGTGAGCAGCGCTCTGCTTGAACAGACCATTCATGGGGCGAAGGGCCTCTTGGTCAACATCTCGGCCGGCGAAGATCTCACCTTGACGGAGGCCAACGAAGCGATGAACTTCATCCAGAGCTTGTGCGATCCCGAAGAGGCCGACATCTTCATGGGCATGGTCGTTGACTCCAGCCTTGAAGGCGCGGTGCGTATCACCGTCTTGGCAACTGGTTTCAACCCGTATTCGCCTGAGGGCAAGGTGGCCGCTGAGGCCCCGTTCTCTCAGACCGTCGCAGCCAGCTTCCCGGCCACCCCTTCTCAATCCGACGATCCGGTCCGACCGGTTGAATCGGGCACGCTTCGTGAGGCTGGCGAAGTCGGCAGCTTCACCCGGGTCTCTCCGAAGGACATCTGGGACAAGGCGGTTGCACGAAGAGACCAAGAGTCGAAAACCGAGGACGTTTTCGAAGAGAGCGACATCGACATCCCGGCGTTCATCCGCGATCATAAGCGCCGCCAACAAAGCTAATCGGATTTTCCGAGAAGCCGTTCGGCCCGACACCACGCCGTGGTGTCGGGCCGATTGCATTCGTCCACGCACTCCTGCCGGGTGTGGCGGGGAGACCCGATTGCCGATAATGCCAAATAGAACCCAAAGGGTAGGAAAATCGGCATGCAAGGCATCTCATTTAATGGCATCGGAAGCGGACTGGACACCCAGAGCCTGATTCGACAGCTGATCTCGATCGAGCAGATCCCGATCCAGCGGATGCAGGCTCAGCAGCGAGCCCTGAACGCCCGGATGAGCGCGGTGGATCAGTTCAACAGCGCGCTCAAGAGCCTGGCCACATCGGCCGGATTGCTCAATAATGCCGCCTCATTCAACCCGGTTCGCGCGAATTCGAGCGATAGCAGCGTCGCCACGATCAGCGCTGGAGCTGGCGCAAGTGCCGGTGTGTACCAGCTCGAAGTGATGCGGCTGGCGCAGTCCCAAAAGATCGCGTCGAATGTGAATGGGCTCGAAAGCACGACGAAGTCGCTGCAAGACATGGGCCTCTGGAACGGCAATGGGAACTTCGTGATTAACGGCAAGGGGATTTCGGTGGCCGCGACGGACACCCTCACGACTCTGGCGCAGAAGATCAACTCGGCGAACGCAGGGGTGACGGCGAGCCTTATCGACGGCGGGGCGGGGAAGGCCTACCTCTCGCTGACTTCGAACTCAACGGGCGAAGCCAATCGAATGCAGCTCTCGGACGTGGGGGCGGATGGCGTGCTCAGCCAGCTCGGCATCGTCAGTGGAGCCGTTTCAATTCGAGAGCCGATCGTGGGTGGGGCGGCAAGTTCTCGCTTCTCTTCGAATTCCACCGCGCTCGGCGCGATGACTGGCTCGACCGGCATCTTCTCGGGCACAGTCACGGTGGGGACGGGATCGATCACGGTTTCGGGGTCCGACACGTTGCAATCGATCGCCGACAAGATCAACAATCCCGCCAATGGCACCGGGGCCACGGCGCTCGTGACCTCGACGACCGAAAACGGCGTCACTCGCCATCGGCTGGAGATCACCGGGACCACGACGTTTGGCAACGAAGGGAATTTTTGGCAAAACCTGGGCGTGACTCAGCGCGCGATGGGCAACACATTGGTGGCGGCTCAAGACGCCGAGTTTAAGCTCGATGGCGTCACGCTGAAGAGCGCGACGAACTCCGTCACAACCGTCATTCCGGGGGCGACCTTGACTTTGCTCAAGGCCGATGTGACGACTCCTCCGAAAACGACTCTTTCCATGACGCGGGATAACGAACAGATCAAGAAGAATATCAAGGGATTTGTCGAAGCCTTTAACAATGTGGTCGACTATATTGACCAGACGACTTCGTTCAACAAAGAGACGTTCCAGTCAGGCCCTCTTTTTGGCGATGCGATGGTTCAACAGTTTGAGAATAGCATCAGCACGATGCTCTTTAATAACGTGACTCCAGATGGGGCGAAGTTCCGGAATCTCACACAACTCGGATTCGCCTTAGACGATAAGGGGAAGATCAAGGTCGACGAGGCCGTCTTAGATAAAGCGATTGCTGAAGATGTCGATGCCGTATCGGCGGTTTTGCGCTCAACCGGCTCGACGACCGGGGCGGATTTGAGCTTCATCGCGGGCACGAACAAGACCAAATCGAGCTCGGCTGCCGGTTACAACATCCAGATCAACCAAGCTGCGACCAAAGGCTCGATCATCGGGGCGAAGTCGCAAGATAGCGCAAATCCTTTGGCCGAAACCCTCACCTTTAATGGCGGTCTTTTTGGAAACCAACCGATCAACATCATCTTGAATGCGGGGAACGATCTTGCAGCGACGATTCAGCAGCTCAATAATGATTCCCGACTGAAGGACTTGATCTTAGCCGAAAATGACAATGGTAAGTTAAAGATCACCAGTAAGCGGTTTGGATCTCCCGGAGACTTTACGGTCGTGAGCGATCAAGAAGCCGATACGAACAACTCTTCAATTGGGTTTGGCGGGCTGGCTGGGACTTACACCGCAGGGCTCAATGTTGCCGGGACAATCAACGGAGAAGCCGCGACCGGGAGCGGTCAACTTTTGACCGGAAACTCGGGCAACGAGAACACCGAAGGATTGCAAATTATGTATACCGGCTCGGCAACCGGCAACCTGGGAACGGTTCGATATACAAGCGCTTTGGCTTCGCGAACGGGGAACCTCTTGGATTCGTTCACGGACACCGTCAACGGACTGACGTCGGCGACGAGTACTGGCATCAAATCTCAGATCGACCAGCTTTCGTCTAGCATCGAATCGCTGACCTCGCAGATCACCGTCAAGCAAGAGACGTTGCGCCGAAAATTTGCGGTCATGGAACAAACGCTTTCGCAGCTTCAGGGTCAGAGCAATCGGCTGGGGGCGATCGCGGGACGGCGGTAAGCGTCTGTGGCCCGAGGAGAGAAAGGCTCCTCGGGCCTTGATCGCCTACGGGCCTGCCTGAATGAAGGTGAATCCGTACATCTTGTTGCCTGCAGTATAGCAGAAGTCCCAGTCGTCTTCGAAGCCTTGATTCTCCATTCCTAGCTTATGGCCAAAGTCGCTCTGGAGCATCCATTTGTCGCGAGCGGAGGCTCGCTTCCAGTTCTGCTTGCGGACTCCGATGGTGCTTTCGGCCCCTTCTTCTTTTAACCAGTTGAATCCACCTTGAATCACAATGATCGCCGCGCCGAGCTTGTTCGCAGAGACAAAAACCTTCTGGAGCGCATAGGAGCGTACGGGCGGCTTGGCTCGCTCAGGCGGAGTGAGCGGCTGATAATACTCGTTCAAGAACTGTTGTCGATTGAGCCGGACGACGCCAGTCCGCAATTCGCGCTCGTACGAGAAGTCGGCCGACAAGACGCCGTCAAACGTTTTGGCTTGGCCGCTCGCATAGGCGCCCGAAAGGTCCCGGAGTCGGACGGCGAGGTCGGGATGCTGTTGAGCCAAGTCCTTCGAGGTCTTGGCCGCAGCCTTCAAGACCGCTTCTTTGTCGGGTGCAAGGAGGGACGAAAGAACAAGACAAGCAAGAGTCGTTGTCACCATGCATGCATTATGATTTAGAACCCGCGGGCGCTGGCAACCCAGCTGTGCTCGGCATGGCGCAGATGGTGTTGCAGGCTGAAGACCTGATCCAGTTCGGAAGCATTCAGCCGCTGTTGAACCGATTCATCCGACCGGACTGAGGTCTGAAAGTCGGCCCCATCCCAGGCCGCGGCCGCGTGCTTTTGTGCGATCTTGTACGCATCTTGCCGGGTCATTCCTTTCTGAATCAACGCGACCATCAGATGCTCGCTGAAGACGAGATCGCCCATCAGCCGGAGGTTTTCTTCCATCCGAGCCGGGAGCACAACGAGGCCCTGGAGGATCGTCGTCACACGGCCGATCATGAAGTCCACCAGGTGGAAGGTGTCCGGCAGGATCACCCGCTCGAGGGATGAGTTCGTCAAGTCTCGCTCGTGCCAGGTGGCGACCGATTCCAGCATTGCATGGGCGTTGGCGCGCACCAATCGGCTCAGGCCGACCACGGTCTCACTGTTCCACGGATTGCGCTTATGAGGCATCGCCGACGATCCGGTCTGGCCAGTGGCAAAGGCTTCTTGAACTTCCAGGATTTCGGTGCGTTGAAGGTTGCGGAGTTCAGTGGCCATTCGCTCCAGCCCGGCCGCGAGGACGGCCAGATCGCTCAGCAACGCGGCCATACGATCGCGATTCACGATCTGGGTGCTGACCGGATCGGCCTGGAGTCCTAACCGGTCGAGAATCTTGGCTTCGGTGGCCGGATTGACATGGGCATGAATCCCGACCGCTCCGCTGATCTTGCCGACACTGATTTCGGATCGATGGCGTTCGAGTCGCGCTCGGCTTCGCACCATTTCCGCTCGCCAAGAGGCTAACTTGAATCCGAACGTGATCGGCTCCGCATGGATGCCGTGGGTTCGCCCGATGCACGGGCACGAGCCGTAGCGGTCGTTGAGGCTCACGATGGCATCGAGCAAGCCCCCCATCTTTTCGTGGAGCGCGTCACAAGAATTTCGGAGCATGATCGCCAGGGCGGTGTCGATGACATCGTAGCTCGTGACCCCAAAGTGAATCCAGCGTCCCTCTGCTCCCCCTGTGGCTTGATGCACCGACTCTTCGAGCTGCCGAACAAACGCGGCGAGATCATGGCGGGTCTCCTTTTCGATCTCATCACACCTGGCCAGATCGACCCGTGCATGCTGTCGGATCGCCTCCAGATCGGACTCGGGAATCACTCCGTCCTCGGCGTGCCCTTCGCAGATTGCGATCTCGACTTGCTTCCAAGTTTCGTACTTAGCGGAGCGAGCCCAAATGGCGTCCATGGCCGGGGTGCAATATCGATCAATCACGCCCCAGAGGGTACCTCTTGGTCCTGGACCTGAATCCTTCTGGGGCTGCTCGCCGTATCAGAGGGCGATGGTCTCCCATCCGATGGATAAACGAGCTTTGCGGTTGCCGGACCCGACGGTCTCGCCGACAGATCGCCATACCGCTGCGGTCATGCATGTGAGCAGCATCTTTTTTCCGATTATTGGGCCGGTGCTCGGCTATTTCGTTGCTGGGGCTAAATCACCATTTGTGAAGTCGCATTCGGCCCAAGCGCTCATCGATCTTTTAGTCTTCAAGCTGATTTGGGGCATCTTCTTTATCGCTTCGCTGGTTCACACGATCATGACGGCGGTGGAACTCTATCACACAGGCGGCGAGAGTTTCGACTGGCGGGTCTTGGTCGGGAAGATCCTCCTGACCCTGGGAGTTGTCGGACTTTTGTGGCTCATCAACCTCATCTTGAGCTTGGTGCAGATGAAGAACGCCTCGCGGGGCATCTGGCCTCGCGGAAGAATCGCGCGCAAAGTGGCCGAACGAGCCCGGCTCAAGCTGGATTCGGATCTCCCTCGTTAAGGTTCAGCAATCGGGCCCCGGAACCGATAATAATGCGAGTATCCCATGAGGCATCTCAAGTACGCGCATTCCTACGAAGTGGTCTTTGACCTGCCGGAGTCTCTCCGCGCTCTTCGCAAGCTGGCCCTGAACTTCCGGTGGAGCTGGCACCACGAAACTCAGAGTCTTTTTCGCGAAGCCGACCGCGTGCTTTGGGAGGAAGTGGAGCACAATCCGATTCAGTTCATCAATCGGCTCGGTCCGGACCGACTCTTGCGCTTGAGCGAAGACCCCCTTTTCTTGGCCAAGCTTCAGGCCTGTGAGGCCGATCTCGACCGGTATTTGACTCACGAGACCTGGTTCGACCGCGAATGCGCCGAGCACAAAGACAACACGCTCATCGCGTATTTTTGCGCAGAGTTTGGGGTTGTTGAGTCACTCCCGATCTACTCGGGCGGACTTGGGGTCTTGGCGGGCGATCACCTGAAGGCGGCGAGCGATCTCGGGTTGCCTTTGGTCGGAGTGGGGCTGCTTTACAGTCGGGGTTACTTTCGCCAGCACCTGAACCACGAAGGCTGGCAGCAAGAGCATTACGAGGTCTATGACTTCTATCGCCTCCCGCTCCAGCTCGTCCGAGGGGACGACGAGCAGCCGCTCCGGATCGACGTTGAATTTCCGGACCGCACGGTGAGTTGCCAGGTGTGGCTGGCAATGGTCGGGCGAGTCAAGCTCTACCTGTTGGACTCGAACGTCCTCGAAAACGAGCCGACGGACCAAGGCATCACTGACACGCTCTATGGGGGAGACGAGGAGATGCGAATTCGCCAAGAGATGATCCTTGGCATCGGCGGGATGAAAGCGCTCCGCGCCATCGGTCTCAACCCCACGGTTTGCCATATGAACGAAGGGCATGCAGCCTTCTTGAGCGTTGAGCGGCTCCGGGCGTTCATGGCGGATCATCAGTGCGACTTCCGCACGGCTCGCCAGGTTGTGGTCGCCGGGAACGTCTTCACGACGCACACTCCGGTTCCGGCCGGGTTCGACCTCTTTCACCCCGACCTTCTCGACCGATATATGCGCAAGTCGATCGAGAAGCTCGGCATTTCGTTCTCGGACTTCCTCAAGTTCGGCCGGATCAATCCTGAGAACGAATCCGAGAACTTCAATATGGCCGTGCTTGCGATGGAGACCGCGAACTCCATCAACGGCGTGAGCAAGCTCCATGCGGCCGTCTCCCGAGACATGTTCGGCCCCCGCTGGCCCCAGTACCCGAGCGACGAAGTTCCGGTCGAAGCGGTGACCAACGGCATTCATACGATGACCTGGATGAGCTGGCGCATGGCGGACCTGCTCGATCGTTATGTCGGACCGAAATGGCGCGACGATCCGAGCGATCCTGAGGTTTGGGAGCGGATCGCCGAGGTGACCGATGCGGAACTCTGGGAGCTTCGAGAGAACCAGCGGGCAGACTTCGTTCGCTATTGTCGCCAGCGACTCCTGAAGACGGCGCGGCGCAATTCGATGGGCCCCCAAGATGCAAGTTCGACCGTCCTCGATCCCCGGGTTCTCACCATCGGGTTTGCCCGTCGCTTTGCCACCTATAAGCGGGCGTCGTTGCTGTTTGCCGACCGCGATCGACTTCTTTCGATTCTCAACCACCCCGAACGACCGGTTCAGTTCGTCTTTGCTGGCAAGGCTCACCCCCGCGATGATGCGGGAAAAGCCCTCATTCAGGAGATTGTCCGGTTCATCCGCGACGGCGGCGGCCGTTCTCGGATGGTGTTCCTCGAAGACTACGACATGGACCTGGCGCGGCACTTGGTCCAAGGCGTCGATGTTTGGCTGAACAATCCACGTCGGCCGATGGAGGCGAGCGGCACGAGCGGGATGAAGGTGGTGCCGAATGGCGGCTTGAACTGCTCGATTCTCGACGGTTGGTGGGCCGAAGGGTACGCTCCCGGACAGGGCTGGGCGATCGGTGACTCCACGAGCCACAGCGACTACGGACATCAAGACTGGCTGGATTCGCGAGCCCTTTATCAGCTCATCGAATCGGAGATTGCGCCTCGGTTTTACAGTCGCAATGAAGTCGGAATTCCGACCCAGTGGCTGGCGATGATGCGCCAGTCGATGCGGGAGCTCGCGCCGAGGTTTTCGACGGCCCGGATGGTGCGGCAATACACGAAGCAGTTCTATCTACCTGCTTCGAGCGCCTATCAGCGGCTGCAGAGCGACGGGTTGCGGCGAGCTCAAGAAGCGCTGGAATGGCGCAAGAGAGTCCGAGCGGCTTGGCCCGAGGTTCGAGTTGTCCAGACCGAATCGACGGCCAAGATCGTCAATCGCCTTGGCCATTGTTTTGAGGTGGAGGTCCGGGTCAAGCTCGGGGCGCTGCAGCCGGGCGACGTTCAGGTGCAAACCTTGGTCGGTCGAGTGGGATCCAATCGCGAGATCATCGACACCCAGATCCATGTGCTGGAGCATCAAGGCGAGTCCGACGGACACCACATTTTCCGGGGCCGGATCGACTGCCAGAAGCACGGACACTGGGGCTATCGGTCGCGGGTGGTGCCTCACCACCCGGATGTCCATGTCCCGAGCGAACTCGCGCTCGTTGTTTGGGAGCCCGACAACTAGGATTTTCAACTAATTCTGAAACATTCGACATCGGGGTAAAGTAGACACAAGAAAGGGCCCGTGTGAGGGCCCGGAGCAGAAGCTGATGTCTACTTTCCCTTCCCAGATCGCCGCTGAAAAGATTGTTGGCCCAGACCTGATCGATATTTTTCGAAAAGTTGATCAGGGCGAGCGCCTCAGCTTTGACGACGGGGTTCGCCTCTACGATACTCCAAACCTGACCGGGGTTGGCTACATGGCGAACATCGTTCGCGAGCGAATGTGGGGCGATGCGACGTATTACGTCCGCAATCAGCACATTAACTACACGAACATCTGCAACAAGTTCTGTAAGTTCTGCAGCTTCTACGCCAAGAAAGGCGGTCCGGCCCCCTACGAAATGACTATGGACGAGGTCCGTCGGCGAATCGACTGGCACCGGGACATTGACATCACCGAAGTTCACATGGTCGCCGGGATCAATCCCCGGCTGAAATATGAGTACTACATGGACCTGGTCCGCACGGTCAAGGAGGCGCGGCCGGGCGTCCACGTCAAGGCGTTCACTGCGGTCGAAGTGGTGCAAATTGCCCAAATCGGCAAGGTCAGTATTGAGCAGGCGCTCGCCGATCTGATCGAGGCGGGTTTGGATTCGCTTCCTGGGGGCGGGATCGAGATTCTGAGCCCTCGAGTTCACGCCGAACTGTTCGGCAAGAAGCTCAATGGCGAAGAGTGGAAATCCGTAGCTCGTGCCGCCGCCAAACTCAATCTCAAGCAGTACGCGACGATGCTTTATGGCCACATTGAAACCGCTGCTGAGCGCGTGGACCACCTCGTCCAGCTTCGGGAACTCCAGGATGAGACCGGTCACTTCTTGACGATGACCCCGCTCAGCTTCCACCCCGAAAACACCGAGCTGGGCCATCTTCCCGGTCCCACGGCGAATGACGATCTTCGCAACATCGCCGTCAGTCGCCTCATGCTCGACAATTTTGACCACATCAAGAGCTTCTGGATCATGAACACGGTTCCGGTGACGCAGGCGGCTCTCTGGTACGGAGCGGATGATGCCGACGGCCTCGTTCATGAGTACGAAATCACGTACAAAGAAGGTGAGTGGGGCAACAAGCAGCAAGTGCTGACAGAGAAGGCGATGATCCGGATGATCACCGAAGCAGGCCGACGCCCGGTCGAACGCGATTCACTCTACAACGAGATTGTCCGCGATCAACCGACGGTCGAAGCTGCCCCGGGCCGGAGGTTCATCCCGCTCACCATGGCGAAGGGCTAAGGGTCCGAGGCGGATCGCCGGTAAACTAGCGTCATGTCCGACGAGGTGACGCTTTTTGATCTGGTCCTGGACCGAGTCCGGGAAGTGCTCTCAGAGGACTATCCAGACTCCGAGTTCACGTGCGAAATCCGCGAGGACAGCTTCATCATCATTCCGAGAGGGGAAGAGAGCTTCGAGGTCTCGGTCTATCGAGAAGGTCATGAGGTGATCGTGGCGGCCGGACGATGGCACGCCCATGAAGACGATCTTGAACAGGCGTCTGCGTGCGTCTTGTGGCTCCTCGGCCCGTATTACCGGTTGATCGAAGAGTACAAAGGCAGCAAGGTCATCGCCGCCTGGATTGAGCGGTTTGAGTCCACCGGATGGGAGATGTTCGACCCGGTTTACTTCCTGAATCCCGATCATCCGGCCGACTGGAAGCCGCTCGGCGACGAAGTCTTTACTCGTCGAATCCTGCAGCAACGGGTCATCCAGCCGGATGAATACCCGTTTGTGCCCCCGAACATGCTCACGCCTGAGGGTTACCCGGTGGGCTCTGTCTTTGGGACATCGGTTGAGACCTCGAACTCGTCCAAGGCCCTCGAAGATTACGAAGTGACCTACAAAGACCCTTCCGACTAGCGGCGGGAAAATCCCATCCGGTCGATCCACTCTTTGAGGACTTCTCGACCGCTCATGTGAAACCCATCGACTCGCCGACCCGACCGCTGACTCCAGGTCGCCTCACCGCTCATCTTTTGAGCCTCGTAAAAATCTCGCATGCGATCATCATAGTCTCCGATCCCGACATCGCCGGGGTACGTCTCGCGAAACCAGACAGACTCTTGGGGAAGTCGGGGCTTGATCTCGGCGCGCGACCCTTGTTCGGGATACCCCAGGCATAGACCGAAGACCCCGAACGTCCCTGAGGGAAGTTGAAGGAGTCTTTGAACCTCGGCTGGATGATTGCGCAAGGCCCCGATGTAGCAGATGCCGAGGCCGATCGACTCCGCGGCGCACACCATCCGCTCAGCCGCGAGCGCGACATCCACCAGGGCCATCGCAAAAAACTCGACGTAATCGAGTCCATCCGGCGACTCGCCAGCGGCGAGAGCTGCTTGTCGAAGTCGATGATGGTCCGCAAAAAAGGCCAAGAACCACGGCGCGGATCGAACTTGAGCCTGGTCGCCGCAGAGTCGTGCGATTTCGGCACGACGCTCGGGGTCTTGGACCGAGATCACCGACCAGAGCTGAAGATTGCTGCTGGTCGCGGCGCTTTGGGCAGTCGCGATCAGCGCCGCGAGCGTCGATTCGGGGACCGGAGTGGGGGCGTATTTTCGAACCGACCGGTGTCGCAAAAACGCCTCCACGTCCGGCCGATCTGAGGGAGCCTCCGTGCCATATCGGAGCTGCCACGCCTCCGAAAATGTCTCGTGAAAGCTCAATCCCGGCTCTCCGCGAGGACGGCTTCGGCGAACCTTCCCATCTTCCGAAACTTCTCGTATCGCTGGGCCTTCAGGGCGTCGGGCGACATCGCATCCAGAGCCTGAAGCGATGTCATGAGGGCCTCTTGGACCTTTTCGGCCGCGGCGAGTGGGTCTCGATGGGCGCCGCCGAAGGGCTCCTCGACGATCCGGTCGATCAGGTCGAACTCAAGAGCGCTGGTTGCGGTGAGCTTTAACGCGGCGGCGGCTTTGGGTCCTTCTTCGGGCTTGCGCCAGAGGATCGCCGCGCATCCTTCGGGGGGAATGACGCTGTAGATCGCGTGCTCTTGCATCAGAACGACGTTCGCACAGGCGATGCCGATCGCGCCGCCCGATCCGCCTTCGCCGATGACGATCGAGACGACCGGGACTCTGAGGCCGAACATGCAGAGCATCGAGCTCGCGATGGCTTCGCTGATGCCTCGGGACTCGGACTCGACCCCCGGGTCGGCTGCGGGCGTGTCGACAAACGTAATGACCGGCAAGCCGAAGCGGTCCGCCATTTCAAAAAGCCGAATCGCCTTGCGATATCCCTCGGGCTTGCTCATTGCAAAGTTCCGATATTGGCGGTCTTGAATGTCGCGGCCTTTTTGGTGGCCGACGACCATGACTGCTTGGCCGTGCAGCAGGGCCGGTCCGCCGACAATCGCATGATCGGAGCCGTAGAGCCGGTCTCCATCCAGTTCTAGGAACTCTTCAAAAATTGCGTTGATATAGTCGAGCGTGTAGGGACGAGGTTCTGCGCGAGCGACCAAGACCTTTTCCCAGGGGCCCAATCGACTGTACTTGACTTGGATGTGCTGGTCGCGCCGGCGCTCATATTCGGCGACTTTCGCGAGAAGCTCTTCTCGTCGGTGCTCGGGTTCTTGGGCGATCCGGGCCCGAAGCTGAGCCAGGCTCTGTTCGAGCTCCAGCAAGGGGCGCTCCCACTCTTTCCAACTCTTGGCAGCCATGATTCTACTTTCGACCTCCAGCGAGCATCCGACACAGCGAGGAGAGGGTCCGGCGCAGGTCGCGTCGATGGACCACTCGATCTAGCATTCCAACCTTAGCGACAAATTCCGCAGTTTGGAATCCGTCGGGGACTTTGGTCACCTGCGCTTGCTTGCTGACTCGTGCTCCGGCAAATCCGATGAGCGACTTGGGCTCGGCCAGGATGACATCGGCGACGCTGGCGTAGCTCGCCAGAACCCCCGCCATCGTGGGGTCGGTGAATACAGCGATGTAGGGCGCCCCAGCAGCTCGGCACCGCTCGACCGCAGCGGTCGTTTTAGCCATCTGCATCAAGCTGAGCAGTCCCTCTTGCATTCGAGCGCCTCCCGATGTGCAGAAAACAATCGCCGGAATTCGGGAATCGGCCGCCCGCTCCAGGGTTCGGGTGATCTTCTCGCCGGCAACACTCCCCATCGAACCGCCCATGAAGGCGAAGTTCGAGACGGCGATGCTGACCTCTTGGTCGTTCAGCTTCGCCATGCCGCTCACGATGGAGTCGTTCATACCGGTCTTCGTCTCGGCATCGGCCAGCTTCTGTCGATAATCCGGAAACAGCAACGGGTCCACCGACCGGAGGTCCTGGTCCAGTTCGATGAAGGTCTCGGGGTCAAAGGTGATCTCAATCCGCTTGGCCGCGCCTAACCGGTGATGGTGGTTGCAGTGCGTACAAACATCCAGGTTCTGCTCGAACTCGCGACGAAAGAGCGTCTTCCGGCAATGTGCGCACTGGATGAATGCATCCCCGGTCGCTCTTGGCTTGGCCCCCAAACGCATGCCGCCTATCTTACTCTAGGGCCCGCCGTTGGGGTGAAGAAAGTTCTCTTCAAGGCCCAAAACCCGAGTCGTCGCCGGGCCGAACGTGCCAAAGTAAGGGTGTCGCGAATCGTTGCACATCCGCGCATGAAGGAGGATAAGGGGTTGATCATCCCTTGGTATCAATGAATATGAAGACACTTCGAAAAGGAACCGCCAAAGCATGGGCGGTGCTGGCTCTGGTTTTGGCCGCGTTGCCCGCGCTCGCCGCCGATAAAGTTCTGCTCCAGGTCAAAGGCAAAGCCGGTGATGTCCACCGATCCGAGGCCACGATGAAACTCAAAACCGAGTTCGCAGGGCAAGCCTTTGAGTTGACCATGAAGTCGATCGGAAAAACCGACGTCAAATCAGTGGACGCCCAAGGCAACCTCACCACGGAGTCCTCCATCGAGTCCATGGAGCAGTCCATGGACGGCGAAAAGATCGAGGTCGATCCGGGCGACTACGACGGAGTCACCACCATGGTCGTCAGCCCAAGAGGAATCGTCCTCAGCCAAAAAACAACCGGCCAAGTCGAAGAGTCCGGCATCGCCTTCGAACGAAGACTCGCTAATGCCCAAACCCTCATCTTCAGCGACAAACCCGTCACCGTCGGCGATAAATGGACCTACAACTACCCCGAAGACCCAAAAACCTTCTCAAAACAAGCAACCGCCAACTTCGAACTCCTCGCCTTCGAAAAAATCGACGGCAACGACGTCGCCAAAATCAAACTCAACTTCGCCGAAACAACCGGAAACCCAGCCTTCATATCAGAATCCACAGCCTGGGCAAGAATCTCCGATGGACTCGTCGTAAAAATCGAATCCAAAATCGACGACATCGAAATGACAGAAGCCGGAATGACCATGAAACTCTCCGGAAACATCACCGGAAAACTCATCTCATCCACAAGCCCAAACACAAACAATAACACAACAAACCAAACCCCCAACACAAACCAAAAAACCATCGACTCCGAAATGAAGGATTGGGAAAAAATCCCCGGCCAGTTCACCCTCTATCGAAAGCGCGAATCGGGCCGCCTGCAACTCCGCATGGAAATCCCCGAAGCCATGCTCAACCAATGGGTCATGCTCCAAGCCACCGCGAGCACAGGAAATAACCAGCAATTCGTCGCCGGAAACCCCATCAGCGACCTCCTCTTCCAGTTCCGAGAGATGGAGCCCGACAAAATCACCATCGTCGTGCCAAACTACTGGATGAGAGCCGACCCCCACGAACCCGTCGCCCGCGCCGTCCAAAGGTCCTTCGCCAGCTCCTTCATCGAAACCTTCCGCGTCGAACTCCGACAACCCGAACGAAAATCACTCCTCATCGATGCCTCCGACCTCTTCCGAGGCAACATCAGTGGCGTCTTCGACACGATGAGCGGAGGGGGCGGCCTCGCTGCATTCGGATTCGGCGGCGGCGGATATTCGCCAGATCGCGAAAAAACCTTCATCAGCTCGATCAAGAACTTCCCCGAGAACTTGGTGGTCGAGACGACGTACAGCTTCAATCGAACAGGCGGCGGCGGAGGGGGCTTCGGGGACCTTCTGTCCTCGGGCAGTGTTGCTGACCCGCGAAACGTCGTCATTCGCGTCAACTACAACCTCTTTGCCTTGCCGCAAAGCAACTATCGACCCCGCTTCGCCGACCCGCGCGTGGGGTACTTCACCACCGACTACACGGACTTTTCACGAACCACCGACATCGACCTGACCCGCAAGGTCATCCTGCGCTGGAACCTTCAAAAGAAGGACCCCAACGCGGCTCTCAGCGAGCCGGTCAAACCGATCAAGTTCTGGTTGGACAACGCCATCCCGACGAAGTTCCGAACCCCGATCCGCGAAGCGATCCTGAGCTGGAACGCGGCGTTCGAAAAAGCCGGATTCAAGAATGCGGTGGTGGTTGAACAGATGCCCGACGAGGCCGACTTCGACCACGCCGACATGCGGTTCAACGTCATCCGATGGGTCACCAGCGGCAACAATGCTTACGCCGTCGCCCTGTTCCGCAACAACCCGATCACCGGGGAGATCCTGAACGCCAGCATCACGATCGACGCCGGCATTGTCCAGTTCTTCAACCTGGAGGCCAAGAGCATCGCTCAGCCCGGCTCGGCCAAGGCCCACAAGGACCCCAAGAACCACGTCCACGAGCCAGGCGGCGCATGCTGCATGACTGAGGAGATCAAAGAGCAAGCCGCCTTGGGCAAGCTCGCTGGACAGATGATGCGAGCCCTTCAGGGCATGCCTTTTGACGAAGAAGCGTATGTCGAGCAGTTCGTGCGATGGGTCACCGCGCATGAGTTCGGACACATCCTGGGTCTGCGACATAACTTCATCGCCTCCACCGAGTTGGACCTGAAGCAGCTGGGCGACCCCGAGTTGGTGCGCGCGGCTGGGACAAGCGCGTCGGTGATGGACTACGTGCCGTTTAACGTTTCGGCACTCGGCAAAAAGGACGTACCGTACTGGACCGGGCTCGGGAAGTACGACCACTGGGCCATCGAGTTCGGTTACAAGGACTTTGGCGCCCTCTCTTCGGCGGGTGAAGTCGCCGCTCTTCGACGACATGCGAGTGCCAACAACTCTCCGGGCTTGGCCTATCAATCTGACGAGACCGCCGATCAATGGGATCCCCAAGTTCAGCGTTTCGACCTGAGCAAGCACCCCATGGAGTATTGGGCGAGAATGATGGAGCTCACCAAGAAGCTCCTGATGAATCTCGATCAGCGACAACCGCGCAACGGCCAGAGCTTCTATGAGTTCACACGGGACTTCTACTTGCTCTTTGGCATGCACACTCGCGCCGCCAATACGGCGATGATGTCGATTGGAGGTCTCAACCTCAACGCCAACTGGAAGGGCGATCCGGGTGAGAAGCCGCCCCTACGACCCGTTCCGGCGAGCGAGCAGCGGCAAGCTCTGGATCTGATCAATCGGTTCGTCTTTGGACCTGAGGCCGTCGAAATTCCGAAGCGAATGATGACGCTCTTCCAATCCAATCCGAACGCCGGAATGCTGGAGAGTTTCCTGTCCGGGTCTGACACGAACCCGATTTTGGATGCGGTGTCGGGATTTAAGTCGGGGATGCTCCGATCCCTCTTTAGCGCCGACGTCTTGAGCCGGGTGGTGAACAACGAGTTCAAGGCCGCCCGACCTGCCGAAGCGTTCCGCCTGATCGATCTGTTCAACCAAACGAGCGAGGCGATCTGGAGCGAACTGAAGACGGGAGGCACGATCTCGGCCCCCCGGCGGCAACTTCAGCGCGCGTACATCAGCATGATGGGCGACATGATCACCAAACCAGGGGATGCCAGGCCGAACGACGCCAAGATGCTGGCTTGGGCGTGGCTGAAAGAACTCCAAAAGCGCCTCGAAAAGGTCAAGGTCTCCACAACCGACCCCTACACCCCCGTCCACATCCAGGAATGCCTGATGAGAATCGAACAAATCCTGGACGCCGAGATCACCATCGGCCAACCAGCCACCGGCGGCGGTGCCCCGAGCTTGCTCGACCTGCTCGGCGGAGCCAAACCCCCCGCCCGGGCGGGCGGCGGACGCTAAGCCCGAACCCGAGACCCAGGCCGCCGCTTACCAAAGAGCGGCGGCCCCTTTCCGGGGGGCTAGGCCGACGGCGAAGGGGTCAGCACCGGCCCACGCGGACCACTCGGTCGAAACGCCCGGATCGCTTCCAAAAGCATCAATCCAGCCAAAGCAATCAAGATCGCCGCCACCATGGCGACCACATCGGGAATCTCGGGCGCCTTGAGGGCTCGCTGAATCTGGATCACCAGGGCCCAGCAACTCATTGCGTACATCAAGACGCAGGGCACCCCCGCCGCAAGAAGAGCCCAGCGGGCTTTCTCCGTCTTCCAAAGCCAGACCGTCACGCCCAGAAGGGTCAAAGCCGCTAAGAGCTGGTTGCTTGCTCCAAAAAGGCCCCAAAAAACCCGCCACGCAGGTTGCACCGCCCCCCCGGGCCCAGGAGCTGTTTGCCAGACAAAAAACAGGGGCACCAAGGCGGTCAAAGCTGTGCCGAGAAACGCCCCCCGGCGGTCTTTCCAGCCGGTCAGCTCTTGGATAATGTATCGGCCCAGGCGCGTACAGACATCAAGCGTGTCATAGACAAATGTGGTGAACGCCATCAGCATCACCGCAATGGCAATTTGGAGAGGAATCCCGGCCGCGGCCAAGAACCCCCCGATCCCATGGGCAAAGATCATGTTGGGGGCCCCTTTCAGGGCCGGATCGCCTTGAGCAAGCATCATCACGCAGCTCAAAGCTAAGATCGCGACGAGACCTTCGAGGAGCATGGTCCCATAGCCAATCGGCTTGGCATCGGTCTCGCGGCGAAGCTGCTTCGATGTCGTGCCCGAGGCGATCAGGCTGTGGAATCCGCTCACCGCGCCGCAGGCGATCGTGATGAACAAAAAGGGTGCGAGCGTATCTCCGTTGGCCTGGGTCCAGCTGGTGAAAGCGGGGAACTGGATCGACTGACCGCCCATGAACAGCCCCAGGACGCCCACGATGAGAAAGAAGTAGAGGAAGATCCCACCCAGGTGGCCGCGAGGCTGCAACAAAATCCACATCGGGGCCATCGCCGCCGCAACGCAATAGACCACGATCAGCCCTACCCAAATTTTTTGGGCTGTGAGCGTCTCGACTTGCAAAATCGCGGCGAGGTCGAACGGAATGAACGGCCCGACCCAGATCGCCAAACCCACCAGGGGGACAAAGATGACCGTCGCCCAAGCCAGGGAGATTTTGGTGAACTTGAGCGCCAACCCCATCAACACAGGCAAGATGAGATACAGCAGGGAGGAAGTCGCAATCGCCGCTCCCGGCAGCTCCTGGCCATTTTCCAGCTTTTGCACTCCGACGAATGAGCTTGCGGTGATGTCGGCAAAGGCCACGATGATGTAGACCAGGGCCAGCCAAATGAAGCCCAAAAAGACCAGGTACGACCGCCGACTCATGTTCTCTTGAACCACGTCGGCGATCGAGCGGGCCTTATGGCGGATGCTCGCCACGAGCGAGGCCATGTCGTGGAAGCCGCCGATGAAGATCGCGCCCATGAGAATCCAAAGAAATGCGGGCAACCACCCGAACATCGCTCCCGCCAAAATCGGGCCGACAATCGGCCCCGCGGCGGCGATGGCGCTGAAGTGCTGCCCGAGCAAAAACTTCGGCTCGGTCGGAATGTAGTCCACATCGTCGCGTAAAGTCTCGGCGGGCGTGGGGGCCTGAGGATCGAGCCGAAAGGCGCGAGCTAAGAAACCGCCATAAACTCGATAAGCGACGGCAAAAAGCAGAGCCGCCACGGTCAAGGGGATCCAGAGACTCATCAGGCGCCCTCGCTTGCCCGGGCCGGGGCCGGGGCCTTCATCGACGATAACGGGGCCAAGATCATCTTGTCCTTTCGGACGATCCAGGCCCCGCGAAAGGTTGAGCTGAACTTCTACTTCCTGATTTTTTCGACCTTGTACTTCAGCGTCCCTGCTGGTGCGTTGAAGGTCACTGTTTCGCCGACTTCCCGCCCATACAAGGCTTGGCCCAACGGCGATTCGACGCTCAGAAGGTCCTTGTCGGGATCGGATTCGATGCTGGCGACCAATCGGACCTCGAATTGAAGCTTACGCTCTTCGTCATTGAGAGTCACGTACGAGCCCAGGCCCGCATGCTTCGTCGGAATGGCGTCGGGCTCCAGAATCTGGGCCGTCGCAAACAGCTCGCGAAGCTCGCTGATGCGGCTTTCGATCATCGCCTGTTCGTTTTTCACTTCGTCGAGTTCGCTGTTGTCCTCAGAGAATTCGCCGTGCTCCTTGCTTTCCCGCAGCCGTTCGGCGATTTCGGCTCGCTTTTCACCCATGAGGTGTTCGAGCTCGGCCTGGAGCTCTTGGTAGCCCTCCGGGGTGAGCAGGTGCAAATTCGCCGGGTTTTGCTGGATATCGTGTTCTTCCATCATGTTTCTCCGAGAGGTCTCCTCCTTTCTCGAGACGAGCAGAAATGATCGAGTCTCAACGCCAAAACGTACCGAGGCTCAGAAAAGTTTCACGACATTATGGCGTGTCAGGATGAGGATTCGCACCCAGGCCTGCCCCTTTGCTTTCGAGGTCCTTCGGCATGGGCGGGTAAAGTACGGCTGTGCGCTGGCTTGCCGCAGTTCTAGGGGCTCTGAGTTGGGGGTCCATGGCGTGGGCTCAAGGAGCCTCGACGCCTCCGGTCAGCGATGAACTGCTGAGGACACCTCCCCAAGTCTCCATCGTCATCTCGGAGCATAAGACGGGGTCCGACATGATCTCGGTGACGATGCTTGATCCGAAGTACCCCGAAGACCTCTTGCGAAGCCAGATTCTGGCGCTCGGGCAGTATGCCAAAGCCGACATCCAGGGGCTCTACGTTCAGACCCGCGACCTGGGCGACAGCGCGAAGCTCCGGTTTGTCAAGGCGAGTTTTGCGACTGCCAACCTTTTGGAGCCCGGTCTGGGCATCGTCCGTCTTCGCCCGATCTTACAGGCGTTTGCCGGTGGTCCCGCGGGCTTTGAGATTCGCTCGCTCAGCATCACTTTGCCGGACTTTCGCCCCCGCGCCAACACCATCGCCCGGTTCGGTTCGAAGTCGGCACTGGTCGTCGGGATTCCTCAACAGAGCGGCCCCGGGGTCGAGTACCGGGTGATCTTGCTGACCCAAGACCCTCGCGAGATCGATGTGCCCGATGAGGTTCAAAAAAAGTTGCTTTCCTCCCAACCAAAACCCGACTCGACTCCGTCCAACCCCTTGATGTGGGTCTTGGTGGGGGTAGGTGCCTTGTCCGCAGGGGTCTTGGTATACTCCCTGGCACTTCGGTTGGGTTCGAAATAGACCTCAACAGACCTTGTTCCTTTTGGAGACGAATGATCTTATGCGCGATGCAGCATCCATAACCCTTCCTGAGCTGATTGAGATCGGCTTCGACCTGGTGGCTTCGGACATCTTTGTCAAGAGCAATCAAAAGCCGATGATGAAGCAGCACTCCAAGGTGGCTCCACTGCCAGGCGAATGGCCCGTCTTGACCGAAGCCGACACGGCCCGAATGTGCTTGGCGATGCTGAACGACAAGCAGAAGCGGATTTTCGAAGAGACGATGGAGATGGACATCGCCTTTCAGGTCGGCGACAAGTGCCGCGTCCGGATGAACGTTTATCGCCAGCGAGGCTCGGTCGCCACAGTCTGCCGAATCATTCCGCTGCGCATTCGAGGATTCGAAGAGCTCGGACTCCCGCCCGTTTTGGCTGAACTTACCAAGCACCGACTGGGTCTGATCTTGATTACCGGGCCGACCGGTTGCGGCAAGACGACCACCTTGGCGGCGATGATCGACGTGATCAACACTTCGCGGCCTTGCCACATCGTCACGATCGAAGACCCGCTCGAGATTGTTCACCAAGACAAAATGGCCTACATCAGCCAGCGTGAATTGGGGATCGACACCGAAGACTTTGGCCCGGCCCTGCGCGCCGTGGTCCGGGAAGCTCCCGACGTCATCTTGATCGGAGAGATGCGCGACGTCTCGACGATGAATACCGCCATGCAGGCGGGCGAAACCGGCCACCTTGTCTTTTCGACGGTCCACACGGCCTCGGCGTACGAAACGCTCGACCGGATTGTGAACATGTTCCCGCCCCACGAGCGCAACCACCTTTGCCAGCGATTGGCTGGCTCGCTTCGAGGAATCGTCGCGCAAAAGCTCGTGCCGCGGGCCGATGGCAACGGGCGTGTTGTGGTTCAAGAGATTTTGATTTGCACTCCGACCGTCACCAAAGCGATTGAAGACGGTCACTTCGGCGACCTTTACGGCATCATGAACGATTCTGCGTTCTGGGGCATGCAGACCATGAACCAAGCGTTGGCTCGCTATGTCAAAGCGGGAATCGTCGCCGAAGAAACGGCTTTGAACTACGCCGGCGTGGTCTCCGAGCTGAAGCAAATGTTGCGACGCTAATCTCCCAAAGTCCTACCGCGGGGCGCCGCTCACAGCGTCCCGCAGTTCGCTCGTCCATGGAGACTCGGGCTAGGCACTGAAACAGAGTCTTCCTTGTCTGTATCGCTCTCTCGCAATCTTGATGCACGACCTCATTCGATTCTCGGGATTTTGTCCACCATGACTTTCGAGAAGCACTTCGCCGAGGGACCTCAACCTTGAGTGTCCCAGAGAAAGGGCTCAGCCCACTGGCCTTTGGACTCGCCGCATTCGAATGTTGAATGGCACAGGGCGGCTGAGAGGAACGTCGTCGGCTGCATCGCGATTCTCTCCTTGTCCGGGAAACCGACAGGGATGCAGGCGGCGAGGAAAACGGCATGAGGAGCGGCAGAATGGACCCTCCTCGAGCCTTCGGTCTGGAACTTCCTTGAACGCGGTGTCGAGTTTCTGCTCGCTCGGGACGGGCTGCGAGGCTGCTTTTGTCGACCCGGCCTCGGGGCGGGCTGAGAAGTTGCTTATGTCGACCCGGCCTCGGGACGGGCTGCGAGGTTGCTCTTGTCGACCCAGCTTCGGGCGAGCTGCGAGGTTGCTTTTGTCGACCCGGCCTTCGGGACGGGCATCGATGTTGCTTTTGTCGACCCGGCCTCGGGACGGGCATCGATGTTGCTTTTATCGACCCGGCCTCGGGTATATTCCTCCCGGCTCCTTAGCTCAGTTGGTTAGAGCAACTGACTCTTAATCAGTGGGTCCAGGGTTCGAGTCCCTGAGGGGCCACCAAGGTTTAGGTGTCCAGACCGGGGCTTGGGTTACAGATTGTTCCGAAGAC
>DDCB01000023.1 GCA_002335425.1 Chthonomonas sp. UBA2017 | reverse complement strand
CGACGATCTACGAGTTTTCGAGCGACGGGATCAAGCCCATCGAATATGAGGAGACCGAGCACTACCAAATTACTCGTGCGTTTCTCTCCCACCGCGAGCGGATGCTTCAGGAAATTTTGGGAGCCTCTGTCGATGGTCCCGGCAAGGCTCAAAAGCCTCCCAAGCGAGGCACTCGATCAAGACCTTCTCGGGACTGAGGGCTCATGAAAATGAAGGCGACCCGAGTTCGGACCCGGGTCGCCTCATCATCGAATTTGCGCTGAACGCGGCTTAGAGGTGTCGGTCGATGAGGGCCGCGATTTGAGGCTTCGGGAGTGCGCCCACCGCTCGATCCACCACTTCGCCGCCCTTGAAGACCAAGAGCGCGGGGATCGACATGATGCCGTACTTGACGGCGAGTTCATTGGCCTCATCCACGTTGAGCTTAAAGACCTTTGCTTTGCCCGCATACTCGCTGGAGAGCTGCTCAATGGTCGGACCGATCGCCTTGCAAGGGCCACACCACTCGGCCCAAAAATCGACCAGCACGGGGAGGTCGCTTTGCAAGACCTCAACATCAAAATTGGCGGTGGAGACCGCAAGACTGGTTGCCATGATCGGTTCTATTTTACTCCTTCTGGCCCGGGTCTCATTCGGGACCCAGGCGCGACGTCTGAGCCTTCCTACGGCAAAATTCACGAAAACGTGCGGGGCAGGTAACGAATTAAACTGGACACTGCGTCTGAAAATCAGTAAACTGACGACCTAGAATCGCAGTACGGAGGCGCTTCGAACTTGAAGAACGGAATGAAGACTTTACTTTTGGGCCTAGCCGCAGTCGGCTCGATGGCGATTTTGATCGCCCAAACCAGTGCACCGCCCGTCAACCGAACCGGAAAATCCGGCGAAGTTCGGCTCGTGGGCGTTAGCCTCTATGACACCGGGAAGCAGGTCATCGCCAAATTCGGTAACCCTGACATGGTTCAGCCGATCACGATGAATACTGGCGCCGCCGGAGGCGGCGGTACCGGTGGCGGAGGCGGAGCACCCGGCCCGAACTCGGGCGGCGGCGGGATGAGCGGCGGCGGAGGCGGCGGAAACTCCGGAACAGTCTCGGCTCCCGGAGGCCGCGGAGCGGGCCGAGGACGAGGTGGCGGAGGTGGACCTTCAACCGGTGCCGGCTCCATGGGCCCGTCCGACATGATCGGCGATCCGTTCGGACCGACCCCTTCCCGACAAGGAGCCCCTGCTGCGGCATCGCAAAGCATGGAGAGCAACTCGGGCGGAGGTGGTGAACTCAGCCTCAACCCGAATGCAGGCGGCGGTGGCGGCGGAGATACCGGAGCCACCGGAACCTCGGAGCGAGTCACCTTCACCCGATGGGTCTATCGGCGCAGCAGCGCTCGATACGCCTTCATCATGGACAAGTTCAACCGAGTCGTTCAGATCGAAGCGGTCGGCATGGGCGATCGCAATGTTCGCACCGCTCGGGGCATCGGCTTCGGGAGCACCTTCGCCGATGTGATTCGCAAGTACGAAGCGCCCGATGGCTACGAGATCGGCGGCACCACCATCATCATGAAGTATCTAGTTCGAGATAAGGTGGCGTTCCGACTTAGCCGACTCGATCCCAAGAAGCCTCATGTCGTGACCGGAATCGTCGTCGCGGCCGGGAAGCGCTAAGAGTCTCCCACCGTTCAAATCATGGACGATGTCGATCTCGTTCGATCACGAGTCGACATCGTCCAACTGATTTCTGACCGGGTTCAGCTCCGAAGAACGGGACAAAACTGGACAGGGCTCTGCCCTTTTCACGACGACAAAAACCCCTCCTTCACCGTCAGCCCCAAGACCGGGTGGTACCGATGTTGGTCTTGCGGAGCCAAAGGCGACTGCTTTACGTGGGTGATGGAGACCCAAAAACTTGAGTTTCGCGAAGCACTCCAGCACCTCGCGACTCAAGTCGGCGTCGAGCTGAAATCCCAACGACCGTCGGTCGATTCAGGAGAGCGCGAGAGCCGAACGCGGCTCATGGCCCTGGCTCAGACCTTCTTTCGCGAGGCATTCGCCAAGAGCACCCAAGCTCAGGACTACATCCGAAATCGAGGGCTGACGCCAGAGATCATCGACCAATGGGAGATCGGATACGCTCCCGACGCGAACGACGTCCTGGCCCACCGAATCAAGGCCCAAGGGTTTTCGCTCGAAATGGCCAAGGAGCTGTTTCTGGTCGATGCTGGAGCAGGCGGCTTTTATGACAAGTTTCGGGGTCGCATCATGTTCCCGATTCGGGACGAGCGTGGCCAGCTCGTCGCCTTCGGGGGGCGGCTCTTGGCGGACGGCCACCCGAAATACATCAACAGTAGCGACACTCCGCTTTTTTCGAAGCGCCGGGTCTTGTATGGACTCCACCAGGCCCGAGATGTCATCGCGAAGAGTCGGCGAGCGATCCTGGTCGAGGGGTATCTGGATGTCATCTCGTGCCACCGCGCGGGTCTTTCCGAATCGGTTGCGTCGCTCGGGACCGCGCTCGGCGAAGATCATGCCCGGCTCCTGAAGCGGTGGGTCGATGAGGTGGTGATCTTGTACGACGCCGACCCGGCTGGTCAAAAGGCTGCCGCCAGGGCCGCAGAGATTCTGGCCGCCGCGGGCTTGCGCACAGCGATTGCGGTCTTGCCGCCTGGGTCCGACCCCGACACTCTTTTGCAACAACAAGGCCCGGCCGGGCTCCATCAGGCCGTGCAAAACGGAATGGAGCCGCTGGATTTTGAGTTTCGTCAGCTCGAAGCCCGGCTCGCGCCCGATGACCGAGAGTATTGGGACGAAGTCGTCGCCATCTTGGCCCAATCTCATCGCCCCCTGGAGGTGGAGCGCCACATCGTGCGTTTGGCGGGCAAATATCCCGACCTGCGCGATCCAATCGCCGCCCAAAGAGCGCTGCATCAGCTCGTCCGAGCTGCTCAAAAAGAGCTTCGTCGAAAAGCGCGCCCCGCCGCCGCCGGATCGAACTCGGCCGGGTCGACTCCCGATCGCGCCGCGAAGGGTCGGATTCATCTTGATGCTCGCGAGGCGGTGGTCTTTCGGGCGTGTTTGGACGAAGAACTGCGGCCCGTCGTTTGGCCCCGCTTGTCGGACGATTCTCTCTGGATCACCGGGATCGGAGCTCGTCTCGCGGCCGCTTGGGCGAGTCTGGGGGAATGTCCGGGGGGGCCGGCAGCGGGTTTCTTGGGCCACCTGGACGATGTCGAACTCACCGACGAGATTCTGGCGCTCGAAGAACACACCTCCTTGCCCGTGACCCTCCCGACCTTGCAAGAGGCCCTCGACGGGCTCGAAAAGAGACGAGAACAACGAGCTGTCGTCGAGCTGAGAACTCAAGGGGATCGGAGCGATGCGACCTTGGACGAAATCTCGGCCCGACTCAAACGACTGAAAAATATAGATTCTTCGCCGGAAAGCTAGGAAACTCGACGAAAATGTCGTAATCTAAAGGGCGTACGGAGTGATGCCGGAACCGGACCGTGCGGGAGTGGGCGCAGTGCCACGTGCAAAGGGAGATCGAGAAATTCATTTTTGCAACCCTCAAAGAGGGTCTTCTTCGACCGCGTCGGGGGTGCGTGAGCACGTGTCGGAGTCTTTTCGACTTCGATCGTTGCCCAAAGAGGGGTCGGATGAGTCGCTTTCGTCGTGGTTAGAGCAGGTCGGTCGGTTCGCTCTCTTGACCCGCGAGCAGGAGTGCGAGTTGGCTCGTGGAGTCCAAGCGGGGTGTCCGCGTTGCAAAGCCGAAATGATTGAGGCGAATCTTCGCCTGGTGGTCAGCGTCGCGAAGAAGTTTGTCGGCCGTGGGATCCCGATTCAGGACCTCATCCAAGAAGGAAATGTCGGCCTCATTCGAGCGGTGAGTAAGTTCGACCCCGAACGAGGATTTCGATTCAGCACCTATGCGACTTGGTGGATTCGCCAGGCGATCACTCGTTCGATCGCCGACCAGGCGCGGACCATCCGCATCCCGGTCCACATGATC
>DDCB01000015.1 GCA_002335425.1 Chthonomonas sp. UBA2017 | reverse complement strand
GCCCAGAGCGAGTAGTCGAAGTTCGTCACTTCGTTGTCAAGATCCGAGTCGCCGACCAGCGGGGTCACGGTGCCGAAGTTGTAGTTGCCGAGCGGAGCCGCTGGATCAGCTGGATTCGGCATCGTTTTTCGAAGCCAGAAGCCTTGCTTGAAGCTCACGCGGTACGGAACCGTCACCGAACCCGGGACGGTGGCACTGAACGCACCCGTCACCGGATCGTAAGTCGCCGAGCCGGTGGCGATTTCGGCGTTCGATGCATCGCGGAACGAGACCGGGATCGACGACGGCAAGTTCGCGCCGGTGTTGTAAGCAGCCGTCAGCTGACCGAAGTCCACGGTGCCGGTCACGGTGTTGGTGGGACTTCCGCCGATTCGTTGAGTAAAGCTCAAATCGTCGAGGCCGACGTTCCAGTTGTTCCCGACGACCAAAGTCAGCTTTTGAGCCTCCACGGCCGGCGTGAAAAGAGTAAAGGATGTCCCCGAGGCGATCGCATTGTTCTGCGACCAAAGGACGGCGCCCCCGCCATCCAAGATTTCAACGACCGGTGACCCTTGATCCGCGCCAGGCCATCCTCCCAGCTTGAACGACTCAATCTTGACCAGGAAACCCGGATCGGCCGTCAAGGTCACTCGGGCATATGCGCCATTGAACTCTGGGTAGGCCACATCGAACAGACTCCCGTAGAAGTCGAACCAATAAGAAAGCTGTGGAGTGGTGGGGGCTCCATTGACGTCGGTCGTGGCCATCTGGACCGAGACGTTCGGCGTCCACCCGAGGCCGACAACATAACCGTCTCCGGGCGAGGCGGCGTTCGACCCAAGGGTGTTCGGAATGGGGTTTCCATTAAACAAACCGAGTCCGCCAAAAGTCAACGTCGTTGCCGACGCCCCAGCAACGCACAACAATGCACTAGCAATGCCAACAAATCGCTTCATATTGAATTCTCCGGGGTAAATCCCGTGTCGCTTATTTTATAGCGTTCTGGACACTTGTGCGTCGAATCGTCTCAATTCAAGTAGATTTGCTTGGCGATCCCCTTTTGCTGGATCTGAGATCAGGGCCTGCGTTCAGCTTTTCGAGTGGCGCGATGGATCGAGACGCCGACGGCTTTGAAACAAGCCTCCAGCAAGTGGTGATTGTTGTCACCAGCGAGGGTGCGGATGTGGAGCCCGAAGCGACCCGACTGGGTCATCGCGACAAAGAACTCGCGGACGCTCTCGGCGGCGAGATCGCCGATTCGCTCGCGACTCAGATGGAGATCGTAGCTGAGGTGCGACCGGCCAGAGAAATCGAGAGTTGCGCTCACCAAGGCCTCGTCCATCATGGCGACGGTGTGCGCGGTCTTTTCGAGTTCGGCCGAATCAATCAGAGCGACTCGGATCGCCTTGCCGAGTGCAGAGCCGACGCCTTCCACCGCGAAATGATCGTCGTGAGTGGGCTTGAGCATCTCGACCGAGACCCCGAGGTCGAAGTACCCATGATAAGATAGGACCCCGAGCAGACGGTCGAACGAAAGCACGCCGGTTTGGACATCGGTCCGAGTGCCTCCATCCAGATCGAGAACGACTTGGATGCGCGATTCCGCGGTTTCCCGTTCAATTTCGGCGTATCGGACGGACGGCGCACCTTTGCTCATGTTGGTTCTTTATACTCCTTTTTAACGAACGAAAGGCTCCTTGTTTCCAAGGAGCCCGTTCGACGTAGGAGGTTTCTATGGACTTCAGCGACCAGAGCGTTGGGTCTGCGTGCACCCAGTCGCCCTGTTTGGGGCGTTCGTCGAGGCCCGAGGGCCAAGACGCACGATCTGCCGCTTGAGAATCGATGGTGCCAGAGGGAATAAACCCTGGTTCGCCGGGGCCACAGCGCCCCCGCGACGACTCTCGCTGCGTCTACGAGGTTAGCTGCCGGGTTCGGGCCAAGAGTTACCCTAAGAGGACGAATCCTCTATTCACCCCAAAGACTGGGTCCCCCGTTCGGACCCTTGCGGGACCGATTCGACGAGTTGGTGATTCCACCAACTGTTTCTATTATACGTCGAATTGTGGATTCCTGCACAGGGTGGGCCCGATTTTCCGCAGATCGGGCGCCGAGGTCAGGCTCAGAGGCTTTCTTGAGCCCGAAGATTGAGGCTCATCGGCGAATTCAGCAGGAGAATCGGGCGTTTGTGTTAAATTACTTCGAACCCGAAGAATTTCTTGGATCCGGCCGTTCTCCAGAGGGGAATTCGGCCCAGACCGGGGAGGAATGCAGTGAAGCAGTATTCAGCAGACAAGATTCGTAATGTTGCGATTGTGGGCCACGGTGGCTCTGGAAAGACGATGTTGGTGGAGCACCTCCTCTATACATCGGGAGCCATCGAACGCGTCGGGACGGTCGATGCGGGCAATACCCAGTGCGACTATGACCCGCTCGAGGTGCGACGAAAGATCAGTATCTCGGCCTCAGTCGTGCCGGTCGAGTGGCATGACCACAAGATAAACCTCATCGACGTCCCCGGATTTCCCGACTTTATTGGCGACCTGCAGGCCGTCGCTTCGGTGGTCGAGTCGATGATCATCGTGACCGAAGCCAAGCGCGATCTGGACGTCGGCTTTGACCTCGCTTGGGAAGTCGCCGAAGAGCATGGCCTGGCTCGATTCATCTTTGTCAACAAGCTGGAGCGAGACAATGCGGACTTTGAGGGCCTCATCGAAACCCTCCACGCCCGCTATGGCAACAAGATCATTGATGCCCAGGTTCCGATCGGCCACCAAGCGGCGTTCGCCGGAGTCCTCGACATCCTCACGATGAAGGTCTATAAGGGCAAGGATCGTGGGGTTGAAATCGAAGAGATCCCAGCCGGTTACGCCGAAGAGGTCGAACGACTTCGAGAGAAAATGATGGACGCGGCCGCCGAAGGCGACGATGTCTTGATGGAGAAGTATCTCTCGGGTGAGGCTCTCACCGAAGAAGAGATCGAGCACGGGCTTCTCGTCGGGACCGAGACGGGGCGAGTGGTCCCGGTTCTCATCGGGTCGGCAATGAGCGGGATTGGGGTCGCGACTCTCCTCGACCGAATCGTCGGCGAGTTGCCCGCGCCCACCGAGATCCCGAAGGTTCGGGGCGACCAATCGTTCACCGCCGACCCCTCGGCTCCGTTAGCCGCGTTCTGCTTCAAAACGACCGCTGACCCGTTCGTGGGCAAGATCAACTATCTGAGAATCTTCCAAGGGACGCTCAAACAAGATGACCACGTGATGAACCTCTCGAACGAAAAGGATGAGCGGGTCCACAATCTTTTCTTCCCGCACGGCAAAGGCCAAGAGGCGGCTCCAGTGGTCTCCGCGGGTGATATCTGCGCGGTTGCCAAGCTCCAGCACACCCACACAAACGACACTCTCTCCACGGCGAAAGATCGGATCTTAGTTCCGCCGATTGAGTTTCCCGAGCCGATCTATCGAGTGGCAATCAAGCCCGTCGCCAAGACCGACGAAGACAAACTCGGACCCGCACTCACACGGCTCCTCGAAGAAGACCCAACGCTCCGATATGTCCGCGATCCTGGGGTTCACCAAGAAATTCTTGAGGGCATGGGCGACATCCATTTGGACGTCGTGATCGAAAAACTCAAAGCGCGTTTCGGCGTCTCGGTCACGATTGAAGAGGCTCGCATTCCGTACCGCGAGACAATCCGCTCGGCCGCGAAAGCTCAAGGCCGACACAAGCGGCAGACGGGTGGCAAAGGTCAATTTGGCGATTGTTGGGTTCGGCTGGAGCCCAAGGGTCGAGGCGAAGGTTTCGAGTTTGGCAGCGAAGTCGTCGGTGGGTCCGTCCCCAAGAACTTCATTCCCGCCATCGAAAAAGGGATCGTCGAGACGATGGGCAAGGGCTTCTTGGCCGGTTATCCGGTTGTCGATGTCAAGGCCGTCGTGTATGACGGCAGTTATCACGACGTGGACTCCAGTGAAATGGCGTTCAAGATCGCGGGCTCGCTCGCCTTTAAGGCGGCGGCGACCCAAGCCTCGCCCATCATTTTGGAGCCGATCTTGGACCTCGAAGTCACCGTGCCTGAAGACAACGTCGGCGACATTGTCGGCGACCTCAACGGCCGCCGAGGTCGTCCGATGGGCATCGAAGACCACTCGCCCCACAAAAAGACGGTTCGGGCGCACGTTCCGATGGCGACCATGGGCCGCTATGCCTTGGACCTTCGATCAATGACCAAGGGCCGCGGTCGGTTCCGGGCGACCTTTTCTCGCTACGAAGAGCTCCCCGCAAATGAAGTCCAGCTGCTCATCGCAGCCTACGAAAAGATCCGCAAGGACCACGAAGACGAACATTAAGCCCGAACGCGGCGAGCGAGAAGGTCGTCCCTTTTCACTCGCCGCGTCGTCTTATTTCCGAGATTGATTTTGCCCTATGACCTAAACCCTGGCGTAATTACGGGCAAGAATGGCAAACTGGAGGACACGATGAACAAGAAAATCACAATGATGCTGGCGCTCGCCTTGACGGGTCTTTGGGTGGCTGGATGCGGCGGCGGCAATGCCAACAACGGAACCGGAGCTTCGACCCGGGTCAATGGCGAAGTCACGTCGGCTTTCGCCACCACCGCAGCCAACATCCTCGCGGGTCAAAATGTCACTTTTGAATTCGGCGGCTCGCAACTGACCGCGCTCGCCCCGTTCGGTTTGGCAGCGGGCGATAACTTTGGAGTTTTCCGAAACGGCTCGACGCTGTTGACCGCCTCCTATGCGAACGACGATCCGCAGCTTGAGGTCTTCCAGGGCGGATTCGCCAATTCGCGAGAATCCGGCGCCAGCCTTGGCATCGAATGCGAGCGGGACGGGTCGCTCATCGGCAATCTTGCCTTGCCGCCGGACGTTTACACCTTCCAAGTGAAAAACGCCACCTTGATCGGCTCGAACGTCTCGTTGCCGATCGGGACGGTTCGATTCACGGCCGAGATCTTCCCCAGTGGGCGCATGGGCTTCCCGAGCCGAATCTCGGGCGTCATCCCAGGGAACGGCCAACTCACCACCGGCACAAACGTTCGCATGGACTTTGACAACGACGAAGTGAACGGACGAATTGCCACACTCCGCGTCATTCACCAACTGGGCAACGTTGAGATGACGACGACGGTCGCCGGGCGACGGGCCGAGTTCATGGACACCGGCACGCCGGACCAACTCATCCAAAATCCGAGCCTGATTGAGATTTCGATCTTGCCGGTTCCCCAAGACTAACGGATCATGGTGGACCTCGGTCTTGCGCTCAGCCTGCTCGCGGCTTGGGCTTCAGGAGCCGAGAGAGAAGGAAGAGCCCCGCAGGGGGCTCTTCCTTCTTTTCGTTTTCAAGTCGATGTGAGTCACCTCACCGCGCCCTATCGGGGGCGAGTCCTGAATTCCACGACACTCCAGGCGTCGGCGAGGCTCTCTGGCAACAGCCGTTTGCGATGGACGCGGTCAGCTCATCACGCCGTGGGGCGAGACCGAGACAATCGGTTCAATGCAGTCCAGCAGGAGCTCGCTTGGGTCCAGGGTCCGTTCGAAGTGGCCTACGGTTGGTCGGGCTGGGGCGAAGCGCGTCGCCCTCAATCGAAACTCCAATACCGGGGTCCCCGAGAACTTCGGTTTCGAGCCGAATGGGGCAAACTCGTGGGAGGCACAGCGGCCGTGGGGACCGGTCGGATCGAGGTCCCGTCTCGGTCGGTGTGGTGGCTCGAAGCCGACTGGAGCGCAGAATTCGCCAACGCGGGTCCCTGGGCCACCGATTTGAGGGCCGCCCTCACTTTCGAACTGCCGCAAGGGCTTCGGCGTTCGGAACCGAGCCTCCGGCTCGGCATCCAGGTCGAAGCGCGCTATGCTGTTTCTCCTCGAACCGAGCTGTACGGGCAGGTTGCAGCCCTTCCCTTCGGGGCTCCGTTTTCGTCTCGCCTCTTCCCTTCGGTCAGCCAATTCGGACTCTATGAGCCCGGGGGCTTTGTCGGCGAACTCCGACGCAACCCCCTGCTGAGCCTCGAACTGGGCGTGCGAATTCGGTTTTAGCGCGTTCCGGTGTACTGCGCGGCGACTTGTTGGCGCTTCTGGGTGTTCACCAGCATATAGGGCCAGGTCCGGTTGTTGTTGGTCTGAATCTCGATGATCTCACCGATTCTCCAGCCCTTGACCAGGTCGATGTCCGGCCCCGAAACCGCCCAACGAGTTCGATTTGCGAGTTCCAGCGTTCCGCCGGTGCCCAAAATTTGAGTGATTCGCCAAGTTTCTCCAATCCCGGTGAAGGGGCGACGAATGCCGTCGCTTCCAACCGCACCCGAATTGCGCTCGAGATTGGCGACTCGTTGCGTGAGCAAGGAGGTCTGCTGCTCAAGAAGGCGAACGCGCTCTTCGAGACTGGTCGTGTATTGCGTCCGGGCCACGACCGGCATAAACACGAGCGTGACCAACCCAAAACCGGCGAGCGCCCCGATCCAACTCACTCTCTTTGACTGTTGCATACGCTTCCTTAGACGATCCTTGAGGGCGAGCGATTCGTTCTCGCGAGCTGGGCTGGAGCAGTTTTGGCAAACCGGTAAACTCGCGGTGAACCTTTGACGCCTTTCTTCGTCAGGACTGGACAGGAGCCGAGTCCGATGAGCACCTTCACTGGAGTGACCCGATTGTCCGCGAACCAACGCTTCGAATCCGCGAGCGAACAGGCCCTGATTGAGCAGTGTCGAAGGCAAAACTTCGACGCCTTTGGCAAGATTATCGACCTGTACCAAGCTCGGGTGATGGGGTTCGTTCGCCGAATGGTGCGCAACGCCGAAGAGGCGCAAGATATCACCCAGGAAGTTTTTATCCGGGCCTATCAGGCGTTCGAGAGGTTCGACGGTCGGTCTTCGCTTCGAACCTGGCTCTTTCGAATTGCGTATAACTTATGCGTAGATCGAGCCCGAAAGGTCGAGAGGAGTGCCGAAGAGATTACTCTTGAAGGAACGGCGGACGAGCCCGCGTTGGAATTCGCCGATGACCGCTGGAACCCCGAGGCCGTCGCCTTGGACCAAGAATTGGCGTCCGTGATCGAAGCAGGCCTGAACGCGATGAGCGAAAAGCTCCGGAGTGTCTTGATCCTGCACGACCGCGAGGACATGGGGTACGACGAGATCGCCCAAGCCCTGGACATCCCCGTCGGCACGGTCAAGAGCCGACTCTTTTTAGCCCGAAACGCTTTGCAAGAACATTTGAATCGATATTGGAACGGAGAACGACGAGCATGAACCGCCACGACCTTTTGCGCAAGATCGCAAATGACCAACCCCTGACCCCGGCCGAAGAGGCTTGGCTGGACGCGGAGTTGGCCCAGGAGCAAGCGGTCCCGTCGTGCCTCAAGAGTCTGCCCGAGGAGACGCCGAGCCTCGCTTGGCGAAGCTCGCTCAACGAACAGCTACGAGCTTTGGCTCCGGCGGCGTCGGCCCGCCCACGCCGGCTTTGGAAGTGGCTCACCGGCGGCTCGCTCGCTTTGGGTGTGGCTTCGTCCATCGCGTTGGTGCTCATCTGGCAACATCGCGCCGGGCTCACTTCGCCCGCACCGAGCCCTCAAGTGGCTCCGAGCGTCGAAGCTGCGTTGATTGCCGCCCACCAAGAAGGCATGAGCCAAATTGAATTTTCGGCCCCTTCGAAGTCGAGTGCTTCGGGGTCCAACACCGCCACGGAGGAGTTCCAATGGAGCGAAGTCGACCTCGAATCGCTCTAATCCTGGGCGTCGGACTGCTGCTACTGGCGAGCTTCAGCTCGGCTCAGAATCCTCCTCGTCGCGAGGGCGGGCCGCCGATGGGCGGTCGTGGTCCTGGAGGCGGCCCCGGGCGCATGGGAGGGCCTGAGCTCGGCAAGGAGATTCAAGACCCCCTCTTACGTCGCGTTTTGGAGGCCCAGGGCCGCTTGCGCTATTCCGGCACTCGCACGGTCGAGTTTCGTGAAGAAGGTCAGCGGATTCGGCAGACCGAATACATCGTCCGCGATGGCCTGAGGCAGCGCACTGAAGTCGCCCCGGGTTCGCCGAATGCGGGCACGATCATCATTGAAGACCGAGAGCAACGCCTTCAATTCTTCCCGGAGCGCAACGAGATCGAGTCGAGCCCGTCTCGGCTTCGCGAGGGCATGCAGCGACTCCGCATGAGCTTCAAAGGCTTTCAAAACGGGATGCTGAACCTTCGGCGGGAGCCTGGCGGAAGAGTCGCGGGACTTGAGACGACGAAGCTCACGTTCGTCGATCGACGAGGCAACGTGCTTCAGACGATGTGGGTCGATCCCGACAACGGGATGATTCTGAAGCGGGACCTCAGGGACCCTTTGGGGGCCTCCCTGGGCTCCTTTGAATTCACGCGGGTCAATTACGAACCTCGGATCCAGAACGACGACTTCAAGATCGACCGTCGCGGCGCCAAGATCGTGAGCCAACGAGATCGGCTGTTCCAAATGTCGAGGCGACTCAATATCCCGCCGTTTCGAATCCCCGAAGAACCCGGGAACCCGCGCCTCTTCAGCGTTCGGCCGATCGATCTGGGTGGAAGAAAAGGCATCCACCAGGTGTACGGCTTTGATGAAGGACGGGTCTCTCTCTTCATCTTCGACGAGCCGCTCGACCGTGGCCGGATTCAAGGCTTGGTTCGCGACCGCATGAACGTCCTGACTGTTCAACGCGACGGGTTCCAGCTCATCTTCTTGGGAGAAGTCGAACGCGAAGAGTTAGAGCGACTCGCCCGGATCGTGACGAAGTAGGCCAAGTGGTCCTGTCTTGGGCGTCTCGGGAACTCAAGCGTATGCTAGACTTTTGATAAGTCTGTGGCTGTTTCTTCGTCCACTTCTCGAAAGCCCGCGCCGAAGCATGTGAGTCGGCGAGCTCGGGTCCGAAAGGGCATCAAGATCTCATTGTTGCTGGTCTTTTTGGCTCTGAGTGGCGGCGTGATCTGGGTCTCGCTGCTTTGGAAGGAGTCGCTCAACAAGGCCTCCGGGATGGTCACCAATCTGCCCGAGATCATGTCGAGCTTGGAGATTGAGCCGACGGTCATCCTGAGCAGCGACGGCAAGGAGCTCTTTCGCATGGCCGCCGAGAATCGGGACCCGGTCCGGATCGAAGAGGTTCCTCAGGTCGTCCGCGACGCGACCTTGGCCGCCGAAGATAAGCGCTTTTATGGGCATAGCGGCATCGATTATTGGGCGATTGGCCGCGTCCTTTTCACCAATGCGCGCGAAGGGCGGCTGAGCCAAGGTGGAAGTACGCTCACGATGCAGATCGCCAAACGGGTCTACTCCGAAGGCGAGCGCACCTACCAACGCAAGGTCCAAGACATGGCCCTCGCCGTCATGATGGAGCGCAAGCTCACGAAGGATCAGATCTTGGAGCTCTACCTTAACCAAGTTTTTTACGGTTCGGGGGCGTATGGGATTCAAGCCGCGGCTCGGGTGTACTTCGGCAAATCGCTCGACCAACTGACGGCAAGCGAAGCGGCGACGTTGGCTCGTTGTGTCCGTCGCCCCAGCCAGGAGAACCCGTTCAGCAACAAAGAAAAGGCTCTCCAGAACCGCAACATCGTGCTCGGGATCATGCGCGAAGAGAAGATGATCACCGACGCTGAGTACCAAAAGGCGATCAACGATCCGCTCAAGCTTCGAGCCTCCCGACCGGCCCAGACCGCCGCGGGCACAAAGATCGCGCCCTACTTTGTTGACTACGTCCTCGACCAGATTCAGGCCCAGCTTCCGGATGTCGATATCAGTCGCGGCGGTTATCGCATCGAGACAACCCTCAACCTTCGAATGCAAGAAAATGCTGAGGACGCAGTGCGGTCGCTCGTTCGCCGAAACCGACGAGCAGGAATCACCACCGGGGCTTTCCTGCTGACCGACCGAGATGGCCGGATTCTGGCGATGGTCGGAGGCGTTAACTACGACCGAAACCAATTCAATGTGGCCTACCAAGGGCGACGGCAACCCGGGTCGTCGTTCAAACCCTTTGTTTACGCAGCGGCCTTTGAGATGGGCGAGCTGAGCCCGCAAGACTCGCTATCAAACGCGAAGTTCTCCGTGACGGACCCGGGAACGGGCAAGGTCTGGAGTCCGAAAAACAGCTCCGGGCGATTTGGTGGCATGGTGAGTGTGCGAACGGCCCTCGCCATGTCGCTCAACGTCCCCGCTGTCCGGGTGATCGAAAAAATCGGCCCGGACAACGCCGTGAGTTTTTGTCAGAGCACCTTTGGATTCACGTCCCGCCTGGACCCGGTGTTGCCGATGGTGCTCGGCTCCGAAGAGGTGACACCGATGGAGCTGGCTCAAGGGTACAGCGTCTTTCAGCTGCACGGCGATCGGGCAACTCCGTTTGGCGTCCGAAGGGTTTATGGGCCGGACGGAAGCCTCGTCATCGATAATCAACCGCTCATCAGGCGGGGCGTCATGAGTGAGGAGAGAGCGACGGAAATGGACGCGCTCCTTCGGAGTGTGGTGACCAGCGGGACGGCGACTCGCGCTCGAGGCGTGGTGAATGCACGGGGCAAAACCGGCACGACCAGCGAAAACCGAGACGCCTGGTTCATCGGCTACACCGACACCCTGGTCGGCGTCGGTTGGATCGCCAGCGAGCGGCGAAGCGGCAATCGGTGGGTTTATGACGAGATGCCGGGGGTCTACGGCGGGACCTACACGATCCAGATGTGGACTCAGGTCATGAAGTTCTCGCAAGAGAAGCTCGGCGAGAAATCTCGGACCATCAAGGAGATCGGTCGGGCCACCGCGATTCAGCCCGAGACTCCAGTGGAAGACCCTCCTGCTCGGGAGCTTCCCGACCGAAGCGCCCCGGCGACGCCGGACGATGAATGGACGTTACCGCCGCTGGAGCCTGCGCCCCGGTTGCCGGAAAATCCACAGCCCGACGATCGTCCGAAAACTCCGCCGCCCGACCCTGCGAGCACCGGCGGAACAGAGCCGAACACTCCTCCCACGAGCACTTCGACGACCGGCGGGGGACCTTCTGAGTCATCCACGGGCACACGTCAGGGACCCTAACGATGTCGGTCATTCACACCGAGCGGCAAATCCAATGGAGCTTTCGAGTTCTGATTTTCCCGGTCGCCTTGGGACTCTTCTTTGTGGCCTGCCTTCTGCGCCTTTGGTACTTGCAAGTAGCCGCTGCAAGCGAGCTCCAGGAACTGGCCGACATTCACGGGTCGGTTGAAGTCGAGCGGCTCGCGCCCCGAGGTCTGATGACCGACCGAAATGGAAAGATGATCGCTGGAATCAAGCCCGCTTTGGTCATCACCGGCGTCCCGAATCAGATTCGGAAAAATCCCCACGTCCTCGACCAACTCTCCTCGCTGCTGGGGGTTTCACGATCCAAGCTTCAAGACAAGCTGGATCAAGGGAATTGGCGGCCCTATCTGCCGACGCCACTCTATGTGGGCGCCACCATGCAGCAGGCTTCTCGAATCGCGGAGATGCGCCAGGAGTGGCCCGGCCTCGACGTCGAGAGCCAATCGATGCGCTTTTATCCCGACACATACAGCCTGACGCACGTGCTGGGTTATGTTTGGACCCCGAACGAAAAGGACGTCAAGCGGCTTGAATCCAAGGGGATGAAGCCCGCCCAGTACGTCGGCAAAGTCGGGCTGGAGTATGTCTACGAAGCCCAGCTGATGGGCCAGCCCGGCAAGGACCGCATGGACACTGACGCCCGAGGTCGCCCGATTCGCAACTACGGCGAAGAGCGAGCGACCCCCGGAGAAAGGATGGTCCTCAGCATCGACATCCGACTGCAAAAAGCCGCGATGAACTTGCTGCGAGGACGGCGTGGGGCGGTCGTCGCCCTCGATCCCGCCACCGGCGAGGTGCTCTGCCTGGTGAGCGCCCCCAGCTACAACACCGACCTGTTTTCGAGCGGCATCAGCCGCGAGGACTTTGCGCGGCTCCAGGCAGACAAAGACCTGCCGCAGATCAATCGCGCGATCTCGACACCTTATGCCCCTGGCTCGACGTTCAAGATCGTCACCGCGATCGCGGCGGCGATGCAAGGCAAATTTTCACCCCGACAGACCGCCCACTGCGCGGGCTACTATGAGGTCGGAAACCGCAAGTTCCGATGCTTAGGTCGGCATGGCGACGTGAGCTTTAACACCGCCTTTGCCAAGTCGTGCAACGCCTATTTTGCCGATCTTGGGGTCCGAGCAGGGGTCGAAGGGCTCCGGTCCGCCTGCGACGTGCTCGGACTCGGGCAGCGCACCGGCATCGACTTGATCGGCGAGCAGCGCGGCATCGTCCCGACGGACGAATGGATCCGACGCTGGCGCGACCCGCCCAAGTGGTACACCGGCGACACCGTCAACTTCTCAGTAGGACAGGGGGAGATTTCGACGACTCCCATCCAGATGGCGACCTTGGCGATGCTCGTGGCCAACCGGGGCACCGCCTATCGACCTCACTTGGTCCGGGCCTGGGTTCCGGCCAATCCGACCGAGAAAGGCCGCCGGATGCAGCCCGAGATTCTTCACCGCATCGATCTGCCGGCTTCGTTTTGGGACAGCCTCGAAGGGGCGATGGCAAGCGTTGTGGACTTTGGCACCGCGGGCAAAGCCAAGATTCCCGGACTCCGATGGGGCGGGAAGACCGGGAGCGCCGAAAACCGGCGCGACAAAGAGACCCACTCTTGGTTCGTCGGAGTGGCTCCGCTTGATGATCCCAAAATTGCGCTGGCGGTGGTGGTGGAAAATGCCGGGCACGGAGGAGACGTCGCGGCTCCTTTAGCGAGTCAGATTGTCCGCCGATATCTGCGGCCTCAGGG
The DNA here is from genome assembly GCA_002335425.1 of Chthonomonas sp. UBA2017. GTDB lineage: Bacteria > Armatimonadota > Fimbriimonadia > Fimbriimonadales > Fimbriimonadaceae > UBA2017. Next base: position 71,384 of record DDCB01000015.1, on the reverse strand, counting down.
CGTCGAGGTCGAGCTCTCGTCGATCGCAAGCTCGCGACCGGCAGCTTCGGCTTCGGCGGCCCGTGAAGGGGCCTCGAGCTCGCGATAAGTCTCGGCGAGCCGGCTCGCGATCATCTGGCCTTGCCGGAGGTTCTGACGAGCGTCTTCGAGCGACTCTCCGGCGAATCCGCCTTCGAGCCCGGCCCGCGTCGCCTGCAGGATTCTGGGGACCGTCACTTTGTGATAGCGCTGATAGATCTCCAGGGCCTCTTGAAGGAGCTGAGCCCGCCGACTTCGGTCGGATTCAAACTCGGCCAAAACGCCCCGCGCCCAGGCCGTTTCGGTCGGGATCAGCTCGGGTAGGGATCGCACTTGATACGTCGAGGTCTTCTCGACCTCGATCATGCGCTGAGCGGTCTCCTGGATTTGGGCCGTGCTTTGTTGAGCTTGATAGAGCTCCAGGAGGGCGGCGAGGGTCGCGAGATTGTTCGGATCGTTCTTCAGCGCCGACCGGAGAGTGGATTCGGCTCCAGGAAATTCGCGGCGCTCGATCTGGACGCGCGCCCAGGCTCGCAGGTGGCGGAGCGAGGGGGCGAGTTGGGCGGCCCGCTGGTATTCGAGGTCGCTCTGCATTCCCATTCGGCGAGACCAAGTGGCCTGGAGATACACCCATTCTCCATCTCCCCCATCGGGGAGTTCCTTCATCTCTTCAAAGGCCGCCAAATCGGGCAGACGGCCTAAGATGAGGCTTTTTTGGGCTTCATGCCATCCGAAGAGAAGCGAAAGGGTCCCGACGGCGGCAACACTGGTCATCAGGACCCAGCGCATCGAGCGAGGGGCGAGTTCGGGCGAAGTGGCATCGTTGCTGAGCTGAAGGCCAAGGCCTAGGAGCAAAAAGAAGATGAAACCACAGCCAAAGTAGTACCAATCACTGTCCACGAGCGAGTGGGCCGCTGAAGCTGCCACTGCCGCCAAGATGCCGGCCCGAAGCAGGCTCCGGTCGGGAGGTAGCTTACGCGCCCCTCGGAGCATCTCTCGCAGCCACAGGACTCCGATCCCCAAAAACAGCACCAGAGTGACGATTCCGGCCTCCGCAGCGAGTTGAAGATAGCTCTGGTGGGCCATATAGGTGGGAGTGACTCGCCCTGGGCTTCCGGATTCGAACTGAAACGTATTGAGCCCTGTGCCGAGGGGCGCCGCTTGGATCAGATCGATCGACGTTTGCCAGAGGAGTTTTCGAAATCTTCCCGACTGTTCTGAATTTTCTGCTCGCGTTGCCACGCGCTGCATCGGGCCCGCCGAGGCACTCTGGGCCTGGAGTGCAAAGACCATCACCCCAGCGACCAGGAAGGGCAAAAGCGAGACGCTTGCCCGTTTCCATCCGCCCCAGGCCACTGCCGCCACCAGCCAAACCAGAACGCCCGCTCCAGCGGCTAAGAAGCCGCCTTTCGACTGAGTCAGGGCCAAGGCGAACAAGACAAGCGTGGCCGCAAGACCCGAGAAAAGACGCTCCAAGCGCTCTGAGGTCAGCATCAGCCCCAGCGCAGGAAAGACAACCAAGAGGAGCATGCCTGCGAGGGCATTCGCATTGTTCCAGTCGGCAAAAATGCGCCACGACGGATCGACCGCCCGCATCGAGGCATACTCGCCGATCCCTTTCAGGGCGACCAAAGCCCCGGCCCCGACGATGAATTGGAGAATCAGCCGAGGCCCATGCACCCGGCCGCTCAGGATCACGGCGCCGAAAAAAGCGACCCCGTACAGAGCCCAATCAAGCCAGCTTTGGAACGAAACATAGCGAAATCGGGAGACCAAGAGGCTCAGGAGCAAGAGCGTGAAAAAGATCACCATGCCCAAAGCAATCGACGCCCTTGGCATCGGGACCACCCGGGTTCGGACCAACGCCACGCAGAGGGCGACGACCGCCGGGATCACCCCAAGCGCCTGGGCGAGTTCGGCGAGTTCGCCTCCACTCAAGCTCGACCAGAAGCCCCCCGGCGAGACCGGCATCACGACGACCGAAATCTGCCCTCCGAAAAGGACGGCGAACCCGGCCGAGATTCCAAACAGGATGAGGAGAAGATTTCGCGGTTTCGCTGACGATTTCATCGCGAAATCCTCCGCCGAAGGGCATCGAGCCCGTTTTTCAGGAGAAACAAGCTGGCGCGAATTGTCAAAGCTGTGGCGGCAAAGCACCACAGACCGGGACGCAAAAGGACGAACGACTCGCGAAGGTTGTGTTTTGTATAGTATCTCAGCATCGAGCGGTGGAACCGAACGATCATTTTGTTGGCGACTTGGTCGGTGCTCCGACCGATGGCGTGTGTAATTTCTCCTGTCGGAACATACACGACTTTGAATCCTTGTTCCCAGGCTCTTTTGCACAGATCGACGTCTTCGCAGAACATGAAGAGGTTGGGGTCGAGCACGCCGACTTTCTCGATGACTTCGTGAGTCACGATCATCGCCGCTCCGCTGAGCCAGTCGACTTCTCGCAGCTGGTCGTGGGACCAGTCTTGCATCAAGTATTCCCGCGTAAACTTGTTCTGAGGAAACCATCGCCCCAGGAACGTGTTCCGAAAAGCCGCCGCGATCGGGTTCGGAAATCGCCGACACGAAAACTGCAAGCTTCCATCCGGATTCTTGAGCTTAGGACCCAAAATCCCGACTTCCGGACGCGCACGACGTACCTCCATCAGAGCGCGGAGCGCCCCCGGATGGACGACCGTGTCGGAATTCAAGAGCATCGCGTCTCTTCCCCGCCGCTCTTGCAGAGCGAGATTGTGGCCCCGACAAAACCCCAGGTTCTCGGTCTGTTGAAGCAAGCGGAACTCGGGAAACTGCTCGGCGACCATGGCCCCGCTCCCATCTTTGCTCGCGTTGTCGACGACGATGACCTCAAAGTCAACTTCCCCGCGGACGCGGCGAAGGCTCTCCAGACACAGGCGCAGATCCTCGCGAGTGTTCCAGCTGCAGATGGTCACACTAAGCTCGAAATCCTGCATCATAGCCTCGCGCCCGAAGGAGCGCTTTGAGATAGATTGCGGCGGCACCGCCGAAGTTCATCAAAAGGCGGACGGGCCAAGAGCCGTGCTTGTGGGCGTAGCGGACCAGACTTCGGTGCGATTCCCAAATCATCGACTTTCGGACCTGTTGGGTGCTTGCTCCGTGTACGTGCCGAACCTGACAACTTGCCTCAAACCAACACAGCCATCCAGCCTTTCGGAGTCGCCAGAGCAGATCGACTTCGTTATAGAAAATCGGGAAATCTTCATCAAAAGGCCCGGCGGCATTGCCGATCTCCGCCAAAGCTGACCGTCGAAACAGCAAGAACGTGCCCATGGGCTGAGGCGCTGGGCCTGACTCTTGATAGGAAAACGAGCTCAGCCGGTACGAATCCCACCGGGATCCAGAAAATCGCGTGGCCACCCCCAGCGCTTCGCCGAGGACCCCGATGACGCTCGGAAACCCGCGCACCGAGGCTTGAACCTTTCCATCGAGCCCAACTAATTGACAGGCCCAAACGCCGTATCCAGGCCGATTTTGGAGTCCTTGGACGGCGGCATCGAGCACTCCCGGGCCGATCTCCGTGTCGGGATTGAGGGTCAAAAGCCACTCCCCCTGTGCCCGTGCGAACGCCGCGTTGTTGCCGGCGGCGTAGCCTAAATTGCGGGGGGCACGGATCAGCTTCACGTTCGGAAATTCTTGGGCGACTCGCTCGGCACTCCCATCGGAAGAATCATTTTCGACGACAATGATCTCCATCGGAACGGCTTCGGGCGGATTTTCTTGAAGCGAATGGAGGCAGCGTGCCAATAATTCCTTCGTGTTCCAATTCACGATGAGCACGCTGAGCATCTGAGCTGTCAGGCTACCTGAATTCAGCTTTCGCGACGATTCTTGGCCGGAGTTCGTCTTAATAGGTTGACGGCAGGACCAAAGACCTGGTATCCTGATCGTTCGTCGGAGGACCAGTCGTGGGTGACCGAGTTCTCCGGGTACCAGAGGAGGTAAGTCTTGACCCTACGACCCAACGCCTTGTGGGCCTGTTTGCTGCTGGCAAGCACGTCATTTGCACAAAGCACCCATACAATTCGGCCTGGAGATCAGATCGGCAAGCTCGCCGAGAAGTATCGCGTTACGTCGCGAAGCATTCTCCAAGCGAATCCTGGCCTGAGCGCGGAGCGACTGAAGCTCGGCGCGAAGATCCGAATTCCCAAGCGCACCGCGAGCAATGCTCTGCCTGGCACGTCGGCTCCCACCGCCGCCGCGCCCGCCCGATCGTCATCAACCACGACGGGGCGAACGCTGAGCGTCCGATCGGGCGATCATATTGACAAGCTCGCCGAGCGAGCAGGAGTGCCGAACGCGGCGCTCCGAGCGGCCAACCCGGGCGTCCAATGGGACAAGCTCCGGATCGGTCAGCAGATTCGAATTCCGAGCAGCCGACAAGTGGCCTCGGCCCGGCCTGCGACAACCACAGTTCGAACGGCCTCCACCACGAGTCGATCCGTCACCGTCCGACAAGGGGACAACGACTGGGTGATCGCTCGACGAGTCGGCGTGACGCCTTCTCAGCTCCGGGCTGCCAATCCGAACGTCCGCTGGGACCGACTCCAAATCGGTCAGAAACTCAACTTGCCGGGCGGCGCTCGCGTGGCGACGGCTCAAATCGCATCGATCCGTACGGCCCGGGCGATGGTGATTAAGGACGACGCCACGATCCGGCGGGGAGCCAAAACAACTGCTCCGGCAATCACGACCGTGGATCGTGGCACCGAAGCCGTCGTGCTCGATCGAATGGGAGATTGGTACAAGCTCCGATTCCCCCGGGGCACCGTCGGTTGGATGCGAGGCGACATGCTTAAAGGGATTTCGGCCCGGCAAGTCGCTTCGACCCGCACCCGGACCCGATCTTCTCAGACCGTGGCCCAACGCACGCGAACATCTTCGAGCTCAAAAACTCGAACCGTGGCTTCTCGTGAGCCCTCGCCGTCCAGCGGCTATGCCCTCATCGACAAGGCCAAAAGCCACATGGGCGTTCGATATCGGTGGGGCGGGACGTCTCGAAGCGGCTTTGATTGTAGCGGCTTTACGACTTCGGTCTTCCGAAGCCAAGGCATCCGACTGCCGCGGACCTCGCGAGAGCAGGCTCGAGTCGGAACCGCAGTCAGTAAGAGCAACTTGAAGCAAGGAGACTTGGTCTTTTTCAAGACGAATCGGGGGACGCGGATCAACCACGTCGGAATCTACATCGGCGGGGGTCGATTTATCCACGCCAGTAGCGGCGGCGGCCGAGTCAAAACTGACTCGATCAACGAAGGCTACTACCAGCGCCGGTATGCCGGAGCACGGCGAGTGACTTCGAATCTGAAGCCCTCCAGCACGGCGAGCCGAAGCAAGTCCTCGACCGTCGTTGCCCAGACGAGCAGTTCGGCGAAGAGCTCTCGAAACGACGCGCCGCAATCGCGCCGCCGAGTCTCGCTCGGGACCGACGAAGTCAGCCGATAGTTGAGACTTGAATCTCCCAACCGAGCCTCCAGCGAATTCGCTGGAGGCTTTTTCTTGCCAGGAAAAGGTCCATGGAGTCCCAGGAGGGGCCTTGAACTGCGAGGACGATTTTGGCTACAATGAGATTGGTTTGGTCCGGTCGTCTAGCGGTTAGGATGCCGCCCTTTCACGGCGGAGGTCGCGGGTTCGAATCCCGTCCGGACTACCACACCCTCTCTTCCCCATTCCCTTTCGAATGCTAGGCGTCTTGAGCGGGGCCAGCATCGCACCAGAGTGCGATGCGATAGGGAAAAACCTCGGCCGACATCATGCCCTGAGCGACCGCGGGGTCCGACCGGACAATTTCTTGTGCGGCCGGTTCATTCTCAGCTTCAAAGATCGCTAGGCCCAGAGTCTTTTCGTCGTTGTTTTGAGTGCGGCCCACAACGAGCATGACCCGTTGCGCGACAAGGCCCTGGAGGTACTCAAAGTGAGCCCCGATCACGGCCGCTTCGTCCTCCGTCGGACCCTCGGTGACCATCTCAAGGCGGGTCGGTCGGAGCAGACATAGGAACTGCATCCTCAATCGGCTCTGGGCTCTTAGGAGCCCCTTGTTTGGGTGGCTTCGTTCTCTTTTCGCACCAACTGGGTGAGCGTTCGCTCTTGCTCGGCGGTGAGGATCTTGCCCAGCTCCACAAAGTACTTTCGGTACGCGGCACGAACTTTGGCGGCATGGGCGCACGCCGGGCAAGGCTCGCCCGGAGCGTGGGAATGCGAGATCTTTTTTCCGGCTTCGGTCAGCTTCTTGATTTCGGCTCGGGTGGCCGTTTGGAGCTTTGAAAATCGCGTCCGTTGACTGCTGGTGAGCTTGAGGGCTCGGGCCTGCTGGTCGGAGACGAGCCGATCCTTCAATCCGAAGTCAGGAACCGGCTGCTGAGCTTTGGCCGCGGGCTTCGGTTGAGGGTCTTGGGCTCGAGCGGTCGTGCCCACCAAGCCGCCCGAGAGCGCCACCAAAAGAGCGAAACCCAGTCGAAAATTTCTCATCGTCCTGATAGTATACTAATAAGACCACACTCGCGGTTACAGCTGCCTTCTTACGCCCAGGCCGACGATCCCCAGCAAGATGAGGCTGGTGAGCCCGAGGGGCCAGGCCTCGCGCCAGGCAGGGCCGCTCGGTTCCTCCTGCGGGCCGAGTCGGGGAATCTCGGCGAGATCGCGCTCTGACATCCGAGCCCCGATGAGTCGCGGCTTCAAAAAGAATGCTTGGCGGCGGGCATGTTCTTGAGACAGATACCGCTCGAACCGACGAAAGGACTCCGGATCGCGGCCCGCGAGCTTGGCGAGAAGTGCGTTTAAGCTGACGGCCGGGTTCCAGCCACCGAGCCGCTGGAGCTGCTTTTCGCGGGCGATGGCTTGAGCTTGTAGCCCCTGCATCTGGGGACGGACCTGTTTGATCGCAAATTGGCGCATCGCGAGGGCGGCGGCGGTCGAAGTTTCGGCCGAACCAGGGGGAATGCCGGCGGAGGCTTCGAGGGACGCAATCATCTCCGGAGTCGCTTCAAGATGCTCAAGAACGCCGCGATATTCGAGGGCAACTTCCAACTTGGCCAGGGACTCCTCAGGATTTGACACCCACGCATTCAGGCCAATCGGAATCACGATCACCAGGAGCGCCCAGATCGAAATGAGGACGGCAATGTTCGATCCCGAAGCCGCCCTGAAAAGGCATACCCAAAAGCAGATCAAGAACCAAATGAGGATGTACGTGCCGCAGAAGGTGATCCATCGCAAGCACTCTTCGAGCGGGATGCCGCCGGTCGTGAGCCCGACCCCAAGAAAGAACATCCCGCCCAGCGAACCTGTGAAAAGAAGATATTTGAGGCTCGCCCGGATGGCGAGGATTTTCCAGAGTCGGTGTTGCCCCGATTCGAGAAGGAGTCGAGTGCCCGCCTCGTGGTCGCCCGAATAGAGTCGGAACATCAGAGCGATCACGAGGAGCGGCAAAAGGACGACGACCCCAAACGCAAGGTCAAAACGACCGCTCGCCAACGCCAATGGGCTCACGATTTCGTCGTAGGTCCAAGTCGGATCGAACGGGTCGCCCAGACGAACCAAACTCGGGCGCACATCCGCTTCGCCCACGGCGGTGAGGGCGAGGCGGGTGTTCTGTTTGAGAACATACGGATTTGTCGTCGCCGCCAGGACACTCGGCGACGTGGGCACCGGGCGGATTTCATCCCCGAGGCCTTGGTCTGCGAGTCGTAGGTTTTGTTGGAGCGTCGAGACCTGCTCGGCGGAAACGCTCTGAGCGACCTGGGCCCGACGCCGGAGGTCAGATTGTTCGTTGTGGCCGCTCCAAAATGCCACGGCCAAGATCAGGGCGAGAAAACCAACGATCCCGAGAAACTGCCGATCTCGCATCAGGATGCGAAGTTCGGAACGGACGTTCACGGCCTCAACCTCGCGGACGCGCGAAGGCAACCCACGATCCCCAAGAGGGCCCAGGCCGCCAAGAGGCCGAGCTGAGATTCCACGTCCTCGATCGAGGCGCGCACCGAGGGCCCTTCGTAGGTCATCGGAGGGATGGACTCCCAAAAATCCTGCTGAACCACGTAGCCAAAGTCGCCCGTCCGCGAGTTCTGGATCATGTCTGTGTTGAGCCGGCGAACGAGTTCCTGACGATACTTTTCGACCGCCTGGGCATATCGGCGATGATGGGCCCAGTCGGATTCAGAGACGGCCATGCTCCAGTTGCGAATGGCCAAGAAGGGGGCCAAGACAGCGGTGGTCCGAACGATTTGCGCCTGGGCTTCGAGCTGGTCGGCGACTCGATCAAATTCCCGCTGATAGAGTTCGGACGTATAGTCCTCGCTGGCCTGGAGCGCAATCGCGTCGAAATTGACCGGCAGCTCCTCAATCCTTTGGACGCCGTATTCGCGGAGCGTCCTTTCAAGCAACTCTTCACGCCGTGCGTCTTGGGGGTCGTGCCCGTCAATGCCTTGGCGAGTCTCTTCGGCGATTTTTTGGGCAAAGGCGGCTTTGGAGGGCAACGGGTGCTGCGCTGCCGCCATGTCAGAGATCGTGCGAGGCACGACGAAGGTCATCCCGATCCAAAAGCTGATCATGATCGCAAGCGCCGATTGACTCTTCAAGACCCGCGAGGACACCCAGAGAGTGATGCTGGCAATCGCGGCGAAATAGAACCCATAGCCGAGCAGCAGCAATCCTAATCGCGCAAGATCGATCTCCTCGGACACCCGCATCATCATGATCCCAGACACGCCGAGGCTCGGAAGAACGAGGGCGAACACAGCGGCCAAACCCCCAACGATCTTGCCGCCCACGAGGGCGGCGGGATGGACCCCAGAGGCCAACGTCAATCGCAAGGTGCCGGATTCTCGATCGCTCGCAAAGGAACCGAAGCAAAAGAGGATGATCAAAAGCGGCGCGATCACCTGGAGCAAAAAGGCCGGAGAAAGATAGCCCAAATGCCGCGCGGACGTGGAATCGCGGGCGGGGCGGAGCATGAACTCACTTCGAACGTGGGCTTCCAAAAAGTTGACGGTGCCTAAAAACGGATCCAGGCCGGGATCAAACCAACTCAGCGACGTTCCGGGTTTGACCTGGTAGGTTCCAAAGTGAGCCGCCGAGTGAGGGTCTTTGGCTGTTTGCGAAACCCATTCATGGCGCAGATCGTGCTGAGCTCCACCCCGAAGGTGTTCCATCGCTCGATCATTCTTGAGACTAATCGCCGTGCTCAACCCGACGAGCAACGTGAACAAGCAACAAGCGATCCAAAACCGACCATCGGCGACAAGCGAGATGAACTCCCTCTTGAAAATCGCTTTCAAAGCTGATCCCTCTCGGAATCAGGGGCGGCCGCCAGCGCCTCTAAGTAGACCTTTTCGAGTTCGCCAAGTTCGAGTCCGTCGGTCGGAAGCGTCTCTTTGACTTCCCCGCCGACGAGGATCAGGATGCGGTGCGAGATTTCGCGAGCCAGCAAGAGGTCGTGGGTGGCGACCAGGGCTCCGACGCCTTGCGAGGCGAGTTCATTGACCAACCCCGAAAATTCTCGGGCCGCGAACGGGTCGAGGCCCGAGGTGGGCTCATCGAGCAACATCGCCCGGGCGTCCTTGGCGAGCGCCAGCGCCACACAGACTTTTTGGCGCATGCCTTTGGAATAGGTTGAGCAGTCTCGATGCCAGGCCGATTCTTGGAGGCCGGCGCGAGCCAGGAGTTCTTCTCCAGCTTCGAAGGTGAGTCCTCGGATCCCGCCGAGCTCGGCAAAGTACTGGAGGTTTTCGAGTCCGGTCAAGTTGCCATAGAGGCTCACCGACTCGGGGATGTAGGCGAGGAGCCGTCGCGCTTCGATCGGATTTTCGGCGACGTGAATGCCGCAGACCTCGGCTCGACCGGAGGCAGGCCGGAAGAAACCCATGAAGAGGTTGATCGTCGTGGTTTTTCCGGCTCCGTTCGGACCCAGGATACTCAGGACTTGACCGGCGGGTACCTCCAGATTCAGAGTGCAGAGCGTGGTCGATGCGCCATGGCGCATCGTGAGATCTTGAGCCCGGAGGCAGGTGGGCGCTGATCCGCTCTGAATGGGTCCTTGAGTTTCAGTCGCGCTGCCCATCCGCACGAAGGAGTATACACGGACTCTGACTGGCTTCGGCTGAGGCTAGATCACCAGAAGAACCACGTAGACCCCATAACCCACGAGCAAGAGGCCTGAGCGCCCCCGGGGGACCTCGCCTTGGCGATTCGGCCAGACCAAGAGCAGAGTCGCGATCCCGGCGGCGAGCCCGATTCTGACGCTCTGGGGCTGAAGGGCAAAGGGCGTGATCAGGCCGGCCACGCTGACAATGAACAGGTTGTTGAAGATATTGCTGCCGAGCACCGTCCCGAGTCCGACTTCGTCGTGCCCTCGGATTCGGCTGATGACGGTCGTGGCGAGCTCAGGCATCGAGGTCCCGATCGCGACCAAAGTGGCACCCACGACAAAGGGCGACCAGCCCAAATGGTCCCCGATGAACTTCGCGCCTTCGACGATCAGGTTGCCAGCCAAGATCAGAAAAGTCAGGCCCACCGCGCATTCCAACAGGGCTCGCCCGCGTCGGGTCTCACCCAGTGTTTCGACGGCGGCGGAGCGGGCTTGCCGAGCTGCCTGGATTGTCCGGGCTAGCCAGAACAAAAACACGGCGAACAGAATCGCCGCGTCGATCCTCGAAAAGTTGCCATCGAGAATGATGACGCCGGTCAGTAAAGGGGCGGCGAGGGCGATTCGTAGGTCGTTTCGAAGCACATTCGCCTCTCCGCGCAAGGTTCCAAAGAGGAGGGCGATCCCCAAGATCAGGCCGATGTTCACGACGTTGCTGCCGAGGGCGTCTCCGAGGGCGATTTCAGGCGTTCCGGCGAGGGCGGCGCTGACCGAGACGGCCAGTTCAGGGCTTGAGGTGGCGAACGCGGCGACGGTCGCGCCGACGATGCCCGCAGGGATTCGAGCCCAGTGGGCCACCCCGATGGCCCCGCGAACGAAGAGCTCTCCACCCACCCCGGCACAGATCAATCCCAAAACCAGCGACAGAATCGGGTGCACGACAACTCTTTCTACCTGAAGAGTCGGTTTGCCCGTGTCGCTCAACTTGCTCAAACCAGCTATGAGAGCAGAGAAGGTCATAATCGAACGGTGGATTCGCGGCGATTTGAGCGGCTGGTGAAGGAGCACAAGGACGCGGTGTATCGGCAGATGGTGCGGGTGTGTGAGCACCGCGAGGATGCAGAAGACGCCCTGGCGGCGGCCCTGATGAACGCATTTCTTGCCGCTGACCAGCTCAGCTCAGAAGACGCTTTTCGGGGTTGGCTTGCGACCATCGGCCGTCGAGTTTGTACTCGAATGCGCCATCATCATGCCTTCGCCGAGACCCTGGACTATGCCGAGAAAAAGGGTCTGGTGGCCGATCATGCCCCAGAATTTGACCTGCAGATCATGAAGCGATGTGTCCATGATGCCGTGGACCAGCTCCCGCCCACCCTTGGACTCGTTTATCGGGCGTGCGAGCTGGAAGAAAGGAGCCTGGCTGAGGCGGCTGAGGAGCTCGGCATTTCGGAGGCGGCGGCCAAATCGAGGCTTCATCGGGCCCGCCAAGCTGTTCGGACTGCTCTCGATCAGTCGGTCTGCTCGACCGTTGCGAGTTAATTCTTCAAAAAACTCAGGATTGATGAATCGTTTCCGGACGAGGGTGTCTCTCTTTTCTCAAGCTATGAAAAACTCGATCACCATTTCGGAACTTCAGACTCAAATCGCCGATCATGCCGACCTGCAGCTCGTGGATGTTCGATCGGCGGGCGAGTATGCCGCGGGCCATGTCCCGGGCGCGATCAACATCCCGCTGGAGCAGCTGGCAGCCCGGCGCGCCGATCTGAAAACGGGCCCGGTCGCGATTCTGTGCCAAAGCGGACGTCGCGCTCAGATGGCTTGTGATCAACTCCGCGAGATTCGCCCAGACCTGATGAAGGTCGAGGGCGGGACTCAGGCCTGGGCGGCTTCGGGTCATCCTCTCGTTTCGAGCACCTCTTCGGCGTGGGCGTTGGAGCGGCAAGTACGCCTGATCGCCGGCATCCTAGTTCTGGCGGGAACGATCTTGGCCACGGTCAGCGCGCCGGGTTGGATCTACTTGGCGATGTTCGTCGGCGCAGGCCTGACGTTCGCTGGAGCCACCAACGTTTGCGCCATGGCGAGCCTCCTGGCGGTCATGCCTTGGAACCGAACCAAGGCGTCAGGTTGCGCCACGGATGTACGATCGCGCGAGGTGACTGCATGATTCTCCGCCACTTTTACAACGATGCTCTGGCCCAAGCGAGCTACCTGATCGCCTGCGCCGCGACTGAAGAAGCGATTGTGATCGACCCCCTGCGGGACATTTCGCCCTATTTGGCGATGGCTGAGTCTCTCGGGGTCCGCATCACTGCGGTCACCGAGACTCATATCCACGCGGACTATCTTTCCGGCACTCGTGAGCTCTCTGCCGCCACGGGTGCCCAGATGTATCTCAGCGATGAAGGCGACGCCGACTGGAAGTACGCTTTTGCCAGCGAACCCAAGGTGACGCTGCTGAAAGACGGCGACGTGATCAAGATCGGGAATCTGAGTCTTAAGGCGCTTCACACTCCTGGGCACACCCCTGAGCACCTCTCGTTCTTGCTGACCGATCATGCGACGAGCGAACTTCCCCACTCTCTGTTTACGGGAGACTTTGTTTTTGCCGGAGACGTGGGTCGGCCGGACCTGTTGGAGCGGGCAGCCAATTTCAAAGGGACGATGGAGGCTGGGGCGCGCGTGCTCTTTGGCTCGATCCAAAAGATCCGGTCCCTCTCTGACTCTGTCTTGAATTGGCCCGGTCATGGCGCAGGGTCGGCTTGTGGCAAGAGCCTGGGCGGATCTCCGGTCACCACTCTGGGGTACGAGCGGCAGACCAATTGGGCGTTTCAGGTCGGCTCGGAGCAGGCCTTTGTGGATGAGGTTCTGGCTGGTCAGCCGCTGCCTCCTCGCTACTTCAAGATGATGAAGATGCTGAACAAGCAAGGCCCCAAGGTCCTCGGGCCCCAGGGTCCGCTCGCGCAGTTGGAGACGCCTCAAGGTCGACTTGTCGACATTCGGCCGCATGCTGCGATTCGGGCGGAGGGGCTGCCGTCCGCGGTCGCGATCCCGCTCGGCAAAGGGCTGGTGAATTGGGCCGGTTGGTTGCTGGACTACGAGCAGCCCGTCACCTTGATTGCCTTAAGCCAGAGCGATGCTGACCAAGCCGTCCGGGCGATGCGCCTCATCGGGCTCGATGTGGTCGCGGGCTGGATGACCCTAGATGCTCTGAAGCTCGACACCACGGGTTATGCCGCCGCGGAAGTGAGCGAGCTGACCGACCGTGATTACGTTCTCGACGTTCGCGAGCCTCGGGAATGGGGTTCCGGGCATTTCCGAGATGCTCATTCGGTGCCGTTGGGACTCTTGCCCGACCACTTGGACGAGTTGCCGCGTGATCGGAGGATTGTGGTGCATTGCGCGGCCGGGGGCCGATCGTTGACGGCAGCGAGTCTTCTGCGGGAAGCAGGATTCACGAACGTGGCCGAAATTCGCCGAGGAATGGCTGCGTTCGATCCGTCCCAGCTAAGGACTGAGGATCGCGAACCATCGACGACGTCGCTGTAGGAACGTTGAAGTAACGCAAGAGGACCTGAGGGCGTCTAATCAGTGAAGTCTAATCCGGTGAATTCACTGGAGCGGGGGACCCAAACATTTGGGGTGAATCCTTTGTTCAGAGGAAGAGTAACTTTCGGCTCTAACCCGGCAGCTAACTCCGTAGACGCATCGAAAGAGAATCGGACCGTGGCGGTTCATTCTCACTGACCAGCCCTGTGAGGTGAAACATGCATTCTTTGGAAAGAATTGAGCAAGCGTTTATCGCCAAGCTCGTTGCTCGAACTCGTCAGTTGGTTCATCATGAGTCGACTGAACTTCGAGAAAAACTCGCCAAAATTCAATTGGCTTTGGACGTCAATCGTAAACGGCTCGACATGTTGCGTCTTGCTCGGACGCGTTTGACCGACAACGCCCCCGTCAACAAGGTGGATCGCTTGATTCAGATTCGAGAGCAAGCTTCAAGTTATCTTGAAGCGACCAGGAAGTGGCTCATTCAGTCAACGAGACACGCCTTGTGCCTTGCACATGAACCAGAGGGTTATGCAAGTCCGAATTGGTATCGAGATGAAAAGCGAGAGTCGTCGAGCGATGCGACGCCAACCAAGAAAGGTGTGGATCCACCTATCGAGTACCCGTTTATGGAGTTCTCTTCATAGCGGACTTGGTTGAGTACGAGGATCAACCACAAGAGCCGTGGTGCAAACTGTCCCCACGGCTCTTGGATTGGCGGAAAGAAAAACGAGGCGAGATTAACTCGCCTCGTAGAGCTCACACTGGGCTGGCGGGGTATGAGAGCTGTTCCCGAAAGTTCGGGCTTTACAATAATCAGCCAGTTTTCGCAGTGCTTTTTCAGATGTCGCGTCGAGTTTCTCCGGGCTCATCATACAGAGCGAGAGAAGCGCTAACGCTTCATCCTCGGTGAGCTCCAGACCGATTCGATCGGGATTGAATGCCATTCGGCGCCTCCTTCCGAGGATACATACTCATTGTGACGCATTTAGGTTCCAGAAGTTCATCTTTTGGGCCATTCCAGGGACAAAGACGGGCAAAAAAGTGCGAGATCTTGGAGCTCGCGCGATCGATCCAGCGCAGATTGGCACAGAGATTGCGGGTTCGGGTGGATGTGGGAAGCAGGACGCATCCCAAAAGAGACACCCGATGGACCGAACGAAACTCAATCTGATCGCCTTGGCTTTTTTGGCCGCCACGATTCTTCTTCAAGCTTTTCCCAGCCAAGCCCAGGCTTCGCCCACCGCCGAAGCTCGCTCGGCCAAGGTTCTCTCCATCGTCGGCCGATAAGCAGCTAGGACTTCGAAGCCGACTCCAACAAGGTCATGATCCGGGTGATGGAGTCCGGCACATCCCACTCGGCGAGAGCGGTCGCTGCCCGCTCTGAACGGTCCGACTCGTGGAGCCATAGCCGAATTCGACTCTCTAAAGTGCTGGCGTCCAACGCCTCCTGGTCGATCATCAGACTCGCGCCCATCGCTTCAAACTCCTCGGCGTTCTTGCGCTGATGATCGGCGAACGAATGTGGGTAGGGCACCAGGATCGAGGGCTTGCGAAACGCCGCGAGCTCGGCCATCGTCCCCGCCCCCGCCCGACAAATCACGAGCGATGCCCCGAAATAGGCGGTCGCCATAGCTCCGGCATCCAGATAAGACTTGACGTCATAGTGCTCGCCTAAACCGAGCTTGGCTAACGACTTCATCGTGGCATCAAAGTGCCCGTGGCCGGTCACGTGGAGCCAGTGCAGAGGCTCCCGAGCCATTCGAACGGCGGTGGCCAAAGCCACGTCGTTCAAGGCGACGGCCCCTTGGCTCCCGCCGACGACGAGTAGCGTCGGAACGCTCCCTGGAAGGGGTTGGTCAAAATTCAGTCGTCCTTGGGCGGAGGATCGAAGCTGGCGGCGGATCGGCATCCCCACCCGTTCGGTGCGCGCCCCGGGAAAATACGAGGCCGCGGAGGCAAAGACCAGCCCCACGGCGAACGCCTCTTGGCACCAGAGGCGAGTGGACCGACCGGGGATCGTATTCTGCTCGTGCAGGACGTACGGGATGCGGAGGCTGCGCGCGGCCCGGATCAGCGGAGCGCTCGAATATCCGCCGGTTGCGAAAACGACGTCCGGTCGATGCTCGCGCAAGAGCTTTTGAGCCTCGTGGGTGGCTTGGACGAGTCGGATGAGCGAACGCCATCCGCGAGGAGTTCTCAGCGAATAGACGGGTTCGCTGGCTAAGCCCCGAAACGGGACGTTGTCCTTTTCGCAGGCCTTGCCCTCTTGACCTCGAAGCGAGCCGAAATAGGCGACATCGTGGCCTTGATCTCGGGCTGCGAGCGCAATCTCAAGCGCGGGATAGACGTGACCGCCTGTCCCCCCACCGGTCACGACCAGTTTCATGGGCTTCCTCCATTTTGAGTTTAGGAACTGCGGCCGCTTGGCAAACACCTAGGGCAATCCAAAGGGCGATCAGGCTCGAACCTCCCGAGCTGATGAACGGGATCGGGATTCCGATCGGGGGGACCGTACCGTTGGCCATCAAGATATTCGTGCACGATTGAATCCCAAACCACGCGGCCGTCCCCAAAAGAATGAGCTGACCAAAGCGGCTGGGACTCCGCCGAGCCAGGATGATCAGTCTCAGGGTCAACGCCGCGAGCAATCCGATCACGGTCAAAGAGCCCAGCAGACCGAACTCTTCGCCGACGGTCGCCATGATGAAGTCGGTGGTGGCTGCAGGCATGATGTGCTTGGCTCGGCCCGAGCCGATCCCGACCCCGAGGAGTCTGCCGCTGGCCATGGCCGCTTCGCTCTGGGTGGTCTGGTAGCCGACGTCGTCCACGTGATCGGGCTGCCAGCGCTGGCTGTGATTGAGAATTCGATCGACTCGGTAGGGCTCCTTGATCGTGAGCGCCGCGACCCCGCTGAGGCCGATGACGGTGATCGCGAGCATGGATTTCCACGAGACCCCACCCAGCCAGAACATCGCATAGGCGACCGCGGCCACGACGGCGGCAGTCCCGAGATCGGGCTCAAATTCGATCATGACGACCACAAATAGGACGAGAAGCGCTGGCCACGCCCGCACGACCTTAGGCACTGCGACGGCGTCCAGCCATTGGGCCCAGTGCTTGAATCGCTTGGTGCGCTCGACCCACGGCTTGCGCTGGCAAAAGACGAACGCCAGATAGGCGATCACCCCGAACTTGGCGAACTCGCTGGGCTGAAGGTTAAAGGGACCCAGGTCCAGCCATCGCTTGGCGCCGTTCATCTCGACGCCGATCACTTTGACCGCCAAGAGCAGAGCGACGCACAGCCCAAAGCCCGGCACTGCGAGTCGCTTCCAAAGATCGATGGGGATTCTTGCGCAGAGCAGGCCGATCCCGAGCGAGGCCACGGCGAAAAGGACTTGCATCTTGAATTCTCGAGGGATCGGTCCATCGCCGCTCGCAATCGAGCGGGCATAACCGGCGTCGAAAATCAAGAACAAACCGACGATCGTCGTCGCTAGCGCCAGAAAGAACAAGATGGGGTCCGGGAGACTGAGTCGCTTGGTCATGATTGGAGCCACTCCTCGGCGAGGCGGATGAAGGCGTCGCCACGGTCGCGGAAGTTTTCGAACGGAAAGGCGCTGAGGCAGCCCGGGAGAAGCAAAATCGCCTCGCCGGCTCGGGCATTTTGGGTCGCTGCCGAAAAGGCCTCTTCCAGACTGGCGAATCGATCAAAGTTCGGCATTTGCACTGCCAACGAATCTGCGGTGAGCTGCACGGCGTTTTGCCCGAAGACATAGACCTGGTGGGAGCTTTGCTCAAGGTACTGCCGCAGCGGCGTAAAGTCCAGTCCTTTGGTCTTGCCGCCCATCAGGAGGTGTTGCCGCTTGGGGAGGCTTTCGCTGCACGCTTGGGCGGCTCTTGGGTTCGTGGTCATGGACGAGTTGATCACCACGACTCCGCCTCGCTCGCCGAGGACTTGCATGCGGTGACGCAGACCCTGGAGCTGAGACATCGCCGAAAGGCGAGAGGACAACGTTTCGGCGGCGCGGGAAGCGAGGAACGCTGATGCTGCCTCCCAGGCTTGAAGAGCATTGACGTAGTTATGTTCGCCGACCACCGGCAACAGCCCGACGTCGAGCTGGTGCCCCGACAGGACCAAGGCCCCAGGCTCCCGCCGGGTCTGGGTGTGGCTTCGCTGCCCGTGAAGGGAGTCGAGCTCCTGAATCGACCCCGTAAATTCTCGGACTTCACATTCGGGCGAAATCGCCGCCAGCAATCGCTCGCGCGGCAAGCTCGGCTCACTCAGATTCAGGACCGCCACATCGCCAGCTCCCATCGCGGCGAAGAGGCGGAGCTTGGTCGCGTAATAGTCGTCGAATCCGTCGTAGCGGTCGAGATGGTCGGGCGTGATGTTGGTGATGCTCGCGACCCGAGGGCGGAAGTGGCGAACCCATTCGAGCTGGTAGCTACTGATTTCGGCCACCAGCACTTGGTCAGGCCGACTGGCATCGGCGGCCTCGGTCAAAGTCAGTTCGGGGAAACCGCTCCCGCTGATATTGCCGCAAAGGACCGCATCGACCCCGGCGGCTCGGAGGAGCATCCACGTGAACACCGTGACCGTCGATTTGCCATTGGTGCCGGTCACGGCAACGATGGGGGCTTCGCTCACCCGAAAGGCGAATTCAACTTCGCTCGCGATTTCAATGCTGTGAGTTTGGGCATCTCGATGGGCCGGGTGATTTCTGCGAAAACCCGGACTGCTGACCAGAAGGTCAAACCCCGGTTCCAATCGGCCATGCCAGCCCGTGATAACCTCGACGCCAGCCCCTTGGAGGCGCTCGACTTGGCTCAGAGCGACGGGCGTGTCGGCGCTGTGCTCGTCCAGAACGGTGACTCGGGCTCCTCGGCGCTGGGCCGCGAGGGCGACTCCGAGTCCCGAACGACCCATCCCGGCGACCGCCAATCGGAGTCCTTGAAAGTTCATGCGCTCCCCCGGCTGACGAGCGTAATGCAAACCGCCGAAGCGACGATCTGGACCAGGACAAACGTGGCCACAATCCGACTTTCGGGCCAGCCCTTGGCTTCAAAGGCGTGATGAATGGGGGTTCTCAAAAAGAGCCGCTTGCCTTTTCGCAGCTTGACGCTCGCAATCTGGAGCGGCACGGGAATCAACTCGGCCAGTAAGACAAAGCTCAAACTGAGAATAGCTCCCACCCAGGTCAGGCTGATGGGGCCAGCAAAACCGGAGTCTAAGATCGCGAGCCCGATCAGGCCTCCCAAGGGCAACGACCCGACATCCCCCATAAAGAGCCGTGCCGGGGGCGCATTCAGGAACAAGAACGGAAGGATCGAGCCCGCCAGCATGAGACTGACGAGCGAAGAGGCTCCCCCGAGCGCCCAAAGACCCGGGACCATCGCGAGCACTACTCCGCCCGCAAGAAGGTCGAGGCCGTCGGTGAAGTTCATCGCGTTCCCGACCATGACGAGCAGGAAGGTTGCCCCGGCCATCCAGATCGGAGCTTGGCCCGCAAATTGGATTGCGGCGGCTGGACCGGCGACCAGGAATTGGAGCCCAAGCTTTTGCATCCATCCCAGGCCCCTTTTTCCCGGCATCCATCGAGGCACCACAAAGTCGTCCACGAATCCGATCAGGGCAAAGCCCACGGTCAGCAAGAGTGCCCCCCAGGCCTGCGCCACGGCTAATACGACCGCGAGGGCAGGAACAAAGATGAGACCACCCATGGTTGGGGTGCCTTGCTTCTTTTGATGCTCCGGGAGGTGGGCGCTGACGGTCTGGCGGGCCTTCGCTTGAATCAACATGCGATACACCGGGTAGGCCAAGACCAAGCTGATCGCGCCGGGAAGCCAGAACGCCACGAGCGGCTCGATCTTCATGAGACGGAGTTCTCCAGGGCTCGTTCGAGTCCAAGGGCGCGGCTGGCCTTGAGCAACGCGACATCGCCCGGTTCGAGCTGGTCGAGAAACTCTCGGACCTCATCGAGGCTTTCGACTCGCTCGATCCGGTCTTCGGGGTACCCGGCTCGTACGGCTTCGCTCCGGGTCCATTCGGTCGCTTCGCCGATCAGTAACACTGCCTCCAGCGGAGACGTTGCAAGCGCCTTGCCGACCTGTCGGTGGCCCGACTCTCGAAAGTCACCGAGCTCGCGCATCTCGCCGATGACGGCGAACCGACGGCCATCGCACGGCAACTCGGCCAAGGTCCGCAGGGCGGCGACGGTCGAATCTGGGCTGGCATTGTAAGTGTCGAGGAGCAAGCTGGCCCCGTGGTGGAGCCGATGCTCCATCCGCATGGGCGGAAGCTCGGCCTGGGCCAGGGCCTCTGCGGCGTCAAGAACGGGCACTCCTTGTGAGTGAGCGGCGAGGACAGCAGCCGCCGCATTGAGCGCTTGGTGACGCCCGACGGTGGCCAATTCGGCCTCGAAACTGACTCCATCGAGTCGGGCCCGAAAGGCACATCGATCCCAGGAGATCGCCCGATAGCCCAGCACTTGGCATTCGGCGTCGAAGCTGAATCCGAAGGTACGGACCGCGGTCTCGGGCGAAGTATTGGACCTCAGCGTCGATAAGAACTCATCTTCTTGCCAAAAGATCGCCGTCTGGGGTCGGGTGGGCTCGCCCAACCCGGAGTACGGCCCGAGAATCTCCGACTTGGCGGCGGCGATCCCTTCGCGCGAGCCGACCATCTCGATGTGCGCCGTCCCGATCATCGTGATCACGGCGACCTGGGGTCGGCTGAAGCTCGCCAGATGGGCGATCTGATTCGGTCCGCGCATGGCGAGCTCCACAACCACGGCTGAGGACTTCTCAAGGTCGTTTTCGAGCCAAACGAGGGGTGAAGAAAATTCGGTGTTGCGGTTGCCCGGACTCTTGGTCACCGGACCCGCCGGGGAGAGCGCGGCAGCGGCGAACTCCTTGGCCGCAGTTTTTCCGTTGCTCCCCGTGATGCCGACGACCGGACCGGGGAATCGCTGCCGCACCGTCCCCGCCGCTTGGGCCAGTGCGCTGACCAGGTTTGAGACTCGCAAATGCGGTCCGGGGACCTCTTTTTCAGCAAGAACCGCGACCGCCCCTTGGGCGAGTGCAGCGGGAGCAAACTCATGACCATCGACTGAGGCCCCTTGGATCGCGCAAAAGAGGCTGCCCGGCCGGACTTCGCGGGAATCGAGCGCGAAGTCGGAGACGATGACATGCGCGCCGGCGTTGACTCGGACGGCTCCAAGCAGCTCGGCCAATTCTCCAAGAGTCCAGGTCACTTGCTGGAGACCCCCCGTCGTGCGACCCCTTCTCGGGCCAGTTCTCGGTCGTCCATCGGGTGCTTGGTGCGCCCAATGATCTGGTAATCCTCATGGCCTTTGCCGGCGATCACGACGATGTCGCCAGGCTCGGCGAGCTCGATGGCTCGGGCGACGGCCTCGCGGCGATCGACGACCCGCTCATAGACTCGCCCGGGGGCGATGCCGGTCACGACTTCATCGACAATCGCCTCAGGGTCTTCGGTGCGCGGGTTATCGCTCGTGACGATTGAGATATCGCTCCGCAGACTGGCGGATTGAGCCATTTTGGGGCGCTTGCTACGGTCGCGGTCGCCGCCGCACCCAAAGACGGTGATGATTCGACGAGAGGCGACGGCTCGGGCCGAATCGAGAAGCTTTTCAAGTGCGTCCGGCGTATGGGCGTAGTCGACCACGATTCCGATGTTGAGCGTATTCGGGACCGATTCAAATCGCCCCGGCACCGGTCGGACGGCAGCCATCGCCTGGGCGATCTCGTCGAGCGAGTATCCAAGCGCTCGAAGCGCCGCCGCCGCCGACCGCGAGTTGGCGACGTTGAACAACCCGCCGACGCCGAGCTGAGCGGTGGCCGATTCTCCTCCCCAGTTCATCTGGAGTTCGATAGAATCCACCGACACCCTTGTGGCTTGGGCTTGGAATTCACCTTGATGCTCTCCGTAGGTCAGCAGACGATACGAGTCGGAGATGCGTGCCTTGAGGTCAGGAATCCATGCGGCCGCGTACGGATCTTCGGCAGCGAGAACGGCTGAGTACGGCTTGCCACTCGCCTCGGCGACCTCAGTGAAGAGCTTCTTCTTTGCTTCGGCGTAGGCTTCCATCGTGCCGTGATAATCGAGGTGGTCCTGACTGAGGTTCGTGAAGACACCCAGATCAAATTGAAGGCCAGCGATCCGGTGCTCGTGCAGGCCGTGCGAGCTGACCTCCATGACAAAGTCGGTGGCCCCGCCCCGGCGAGCATGGCCGAGCACCTCGTAAAGTTCGACAGGAAACGGCGTTGTGTTTTCGAGCGCGAGCTCGCCGCCGGGCCCTTTGTAGCCCAGGGTCCCCAGGTAGCCAGCCTCACGCCCCAGCGCGGAGAGCGCATCCCGAATCATCCAGGCCGTGGTGGTTTTGCCGTTGGTGCCGGTGATCCCGATGAGGCGCAGGTCTTTCGTTGGATCGTTCTCCAGGGCGGCGCACAGAAGCCCACACGCCCGGAGGACCTCATGGCCCCCCGCAGGGACTTGGAGAACTGCGGAGTAGCCCAAGTCACGAGCCTTTTGAAAGCCGTCGTCTGAATGTACGAGGGCGGCGACGGAGCCGGAGTCTCGGGCGACCCCCAAGAACTGATGCGAATCGGTTCGATTGCTTTCTCGGCAGACAAACAGTGCCCCAGGTTGGGCACGACGCGAGTCATCGACGATGCTTGAAATTTCAGCATTGCCATCAACGGCGCCCGGCGTCAGCCGGGCCCGGCGCAGAAGCTCGGACAGTTGCATTCGGTTGAGGGTCTACCTGGAAGGAGACGGCTGGGCGCGTGGCTTTGATTCAGCTCGGATCGGCTCGGTCGGGGCGATGTTTCGAACGCGAATCACCGTCTTGGCGAGATCGAGAAACACCGGGCCGGCGACTTGCGAGCCATAAAACTGGCCTCCTTTGGGATTGTCTATCATCACTAAGATCACCGCCTCGGTGTTCGTGGACGGGACGTAGCCGACAAAGCTGGAGACGTGGCCTCCGGACTTCTCTCCTCCGATTTTTTGAGCAGTCCCGGTTTTTCCGGCGAGCCGATAACCAGGGACGCGCAGTCCTTTGCCAGTGCCGGCGTCGCTCTGGATCACAGCCTCCATCAGCTTCATGACGGTGTGGGCCGATTCTGGCTTGAGGATCGTGGTTGCGGTCGCTGGCGGCTGAATCTGCCTTCCGACCGAGTCGATCAATCGAGGACTGAGCCGGACGCCATCATTCGCCAGGGTCGCAAAGGCCGAGGCCAGCGCCACCGGAGTGCAACTGATCGCTTGGCCAAAACCGACGTTTGCGATCTGGAGCGGCTTGGCGTATTCGTTTCGGTTGAAGAGCCCCGCCCGCTCGCCGGGCAAGCCGAGGCCTGTTTTTTCGAGCAACCCGAGCTGTTCGAGAAACTTCACCATTTCGGGGTACCCAATGCGCAGCGCCCAAGTCGCCGCGCTGACGTTGCAACTCTTGGCGATGGCGACTTCGGCATCGACCGAGCCGTGGGCACGAGTGCCGTGGTGTTCGTCGCACCGGATTCGCCACGCCGAATTGATTTGGAGCGTTCCGCCGCAATACAGGTGCTGGCCGGGGTTGCACTTGCCGTGATCGATGGCCTCGGCGAGGGTGAGGATTTTGAAGGTCGACCCGGGTTCGTACGTGCCCATGATTGCAGGGTTGAAGTCGGCTTGACGGGCGACTTCGGCCTTCATCCCTTCTTCGTAGGCGGGCCATTGGGCCATCGCGAGGATGTTGCCGGTTTTTGGATCGAGGACGACGGCGACGCCGGAGTCCGCCTTGTTTCGCTCGACGGCCGCACGCACCGATTGGCTCGCGGACTCCTGGAGCGCCGAGTGGATGGTCAGACGGATGGTCTCGCCGTTTCTTCGAGGCTTCGATTCGCCCGCCATGCGCATGGGCAAAAATGCGCCGGTGCGATCGACGAGCCCCTTTTGAAAGCCATTCTCGCCGGCTAAGTTCTGGTTTTGGCTCAGCTCAAGCCCGGTGACGGCACGACCTTCGACCATTCGACCGACGATGCCGGCAGCGGCGGCTCCCAGAGCGTAGTCTCGCTTTTGAGTCCGATGAAGCGACACTCCGTCGGCTCGCCAGGAGGCTTTGACCGCCTCGACTTGACGGGCCGACTCGATTGAAAGCTCACGCCGAAAGGACAAGGACTTACGGCCAGCGTCTGCCGCGGATTGTAGCTCAGAAACGCTGATTCCAGCGGCCGCCGCAAGAGCCGAAAAAAAGCCTGGAGAGTGCGGGACCTTGGCGAACTGAATCCCGAGCTCGAACGTGTCGGCATTTTGCGCCAGGAGCTGGCCATCGGCGGAATAGATGTTGCCCCGAGCAGCGAAATCGGTCCGGCCGACCTCGTAGCGCTTCGACTGCTCAGCGGCTTCGAGGGTTTTGGCCGAGCTGAAGAGCTGGACATTTGCTTGGCTGAGAGCCGTAACCCCGAACCCGAGCCCGGCCAGCCAAAGAGCGACTTGCCCTCTATCGACGCGAGGCATGAGTCCCTCCTTGGGCGGATTCAAGAGCGATTCGGCTGGAGCTTTTCATACCATGCAGTTCGGCCCATTCGTCGATGGCGCGTACGGTGGAAAGACGGCCCACTCGCTCGCGAAGAATCGCGACGTGCAACTTGGCTTCTCGCGCCCGGGTCGCCGACTGCAGTCCATCTCGGCGCGCCTTTTCCATGGCGATTTGCCCCAACATCGTTGCTACGAGATAGCTCGCCAGCATGATGAGGGCCCCCGAAGCGAGATGCTCAGCAAATCGCCGAGCCCCAGACTTTTTCTTCGTCTTGACAAGGCGTAAGGATGCTGAGGATCGCTTGGATTCTTGAAGTGGAAATGCGGCGCTCATAGGTGTACTTATCCTGATTTCTTATTCTATCTTAAAGACGGCGAATAGCTCTCAATTTTGCGCTTCTTGCCTTCGGATTTTTTGAAATTTCTTCCTCGGAAGGTTGAAGGGGTTTCTTGAACAAAACTTCGAAGCATTCTTCTGACTGAAGTTCTTGAAAAGCTTGCTTGATTTGGCGATCCTCTCCACTATGGTATGCCAGAGCAATGAGGACTCCCTGATTTTGTAACTTTTGGGCCATTTTGAGAACAGATTCACGAAGACCTTCAAGCTCATGATTGACGGCAATACGGACCGCCTGAAACGTTCGGGTCGCCGGATGAATTCGCTTATCTCGGGCGCCAGTGGGAATCGCTTTGAGGACGCACTGAACTAAGTCTTCGGTCGTACGCAAAGGATTCTCTTTTCGGGTGGTCACGATGACTTCGGCGATCCGCTTGGCCCATCGTTCGTCGCCGTAATCTCGCAAAATCTTCTCGATTTCGGGCGGTGAAATTCGATTGAGCAGCGCGCTGGCAGGTTCTCCTTGGGAGCGATCCATTCGCATGTCCAAGGGGCCTTCTTGTCGAAAGGTAATCCCTCGAGTCGGGTCCAAGATCTGAGCATTATTGAGCCCAAGATCGAGCAAAATTCCGTCGGCGAGCCGATTTGGTACGAGCTCTTGAAGCGCGGCGGGAATCTGTCGATAATCCGAGTGGACAAAGTGAATGTTGCAATCTTTGACCGACTCGAGTCGGCGACGAGCCTCTTGCAACATGGACTCATCCCAATCAAAACCGATGAGCGTGCCGCCGGGAGAAATTCGGCGGGTGATTTCCAGAGAATGGCCGGCGAGACCGAGTGTTCCATCGACGATGACAGCCCCTGGCTTCAAGGGCAAGAGCTGCAAGACTTCTTCCAGAAAGACCGGGATATGTTCCAACGCAAATCGCCTATCTCCTTTAGAATTGAGAGTCTTTCATTTGAGAATAAGCTCGGTCCAGGGCTTCCCTTCTCTCACGTCCATAGACTTCTGGAAATTCGTTAAACTTTTCCCATTCAGTTTCGGACCAAATCTCGATATAGTCTCCGCAGCCGATGAGGAGGACTTTATCCTTCTCTTTGATCTTGCCTTTTTCGCGAAGTTTGGCAGGAATGACCAGTCGGCCTTGACCGTCAAACTTCAGATCTGCAGCGGCCGTTCCGAAGAGCAATCGCGTGTATTGTTGTCGGCCAAAATTGAGCCGTTCATACTTTCCAAAATCGGCCACAAGTTCTGCCCAAGTGTTGGCCGGATAGAGGACAAGATTACTCAGCGGCCCTTGAGCAAGGACGAAATTCTCTCCGAGGGCATCTCGCTTTTTTTTACTAAAAAGAAGGCGACCCTTATCGTCCAGGACGGCCTCATCGGTGCCGACCAGGTTGAGACTGGAGATCAGTTCGTTCGCCTCGACCATGGACTTGGTTCATTCGGTTCAAAAGGTGCGGGGCCGAGTCCCATCCGTGGGCCCCGGCCCGGCTGAATCTGGAAGTGGACACCCCAGCCCATTCCCCGGTGGATGGGCTCTCCTTCTTGGTGAGCCGCTCCACTTATATGGGATTATATGAGCTTATTGGCCCGCATAGGTCATATTTTTACAAAGTTTTTGGGATTTTGCTCCACTTAATAAGTAGACATTTGGTTAGAATCTGCGAAGTTGTAGACGCTGTTGCGACCTCGTCTACTGGGACGTCTACTCCACGTGGGACCTGAAACGCCAGAGCGGCGAGCCCGGTAAGATCGCACACATGGATGCGCTTCATGAAATTGAAGTTTTGATTCGGGCCAAGTATCCGATCCTCTTTGTGAGCACTTGGGAGGAGCGTCGGGTTGAATCGGGGCTTCAGCAGGTGGCGTCCAAACTCCAGCGGACCCTTCACACCTGGTCGGTGACCCAGGGACTTAGGCCGCCTCTGCGCAGCCTCGATGCCAAATCGGGCCTCCCCGGCGAGCTTGAGGTCTTAGCGCAACTGCATGAGGCACCCGAACAGACGGTCTTCATGCTCCGAGATTTCCATCCCTATCTGCGTGATCCGCGGGTGATTCGGCTCCTTCGCGATCTTTCCGGGCGTTTGCGCGGAAAGTCACAGACCCTTCTTTTGACGGGGCCTGTGATGACCTTGCCCACTGAGCTTGAGAAGGACGTGACGGTCCTTGAGTTTCCTTTGCCGGGACCCAAGGAGATCGAGCAGCAGCTTTCGGTGGTGATCAACGCTGTGCGCGATCATCCGGGGGTTCAAGTCGATTTGAGCGACGAGGACCGAGAGCTTTTGATCAAGAGTGCGCAAGGGTTGACGTTGGACGAGATCGAGTCGGCATTTGCTCGCAGCCTGGTCGAGCTGAAGCGATTGAGCGTGGATCGGATCTTGGAGGAGAAGAAGCAGATCGTCCGCAAGAGCGGTCTGTTGGAGTTTTATCCGGCGACGACCACGCTCAGTGACGTCGGCGGACACAACCTTTTGAAAGATTGGCTCGAAAAGCGACGCTCGGCATTCACCGATCGCGCAAAGCAGTTTGGAATTCCGGCCCCCAAGGGGGTTCTCCTCTTGGGAGTTCAGGGTTGCGGGAAATCGCTTGTCGCCAAGGGCATTGCGTCGAGTTGGAATCTGCCGATGCTGAAGATGGACGTCGGTCGAATCTTTGGCAGCCTCGTGGGCCAGAGTGAAGAGAACATTCGAAAGGCGATCCGAGTGGCGGAGTCGGTGGCACCCTGTGTTTTGTGGGCGGACGAACTCGAGAAGGGGTTTGCGGGCGTCGGGGCGAGTGGGGTGAGTGATTCGGGGACAACCGCTCGGGTGTTTGCGACCTTTCTGACCTGGATGCAGGAAAAGACCAAGCCCGTGTTTCTGATCGCAACCGCCAATGACGTCTCGAGCCTTCCCCCCGAGCTCCTGCGCAAGGGGCGATTTGACGAGATCTTCTTTATCGACTTGCCGGAATCCGAGGAGCGCAGGCAGATCTTTGAGATTCACCTGAGCAAGCGCAAGCGCGACCCTCAGCAGTACGACTTAGACAGCCTGGTGAAAGCCTCGAAGGGGTTCAGCGGCGCCGAGATTGAACAGGCGGTTGTGGGGGCGCTTTATCACGCCTTTGACGAAGGCCGAGAACTGAGCCAGGCTGACCTGGAACTTGAAGTGAATTCGAGTGTGCCTCTGAGCGTGATGATGGCCGAAGAGATCGACGAGCTGCGGAACTGGGCCAAAATGCGGGCCCGCCCGAGTGCGGACCGGGTCGGCGAACTTTAAGGAGTCCTAGGCCCCGCGAACTTACGGATCGCGTTCGAGTGTCAAAAGATCATTAGGATTCCCTTAAAAGGGTTTCTTTTCAGTGATGGATTGACGTATCATTTTGGTCATCAGTCCATGCGCTGAAAACAGAGGACGCCAGAGCCTCGACTCCAAAGATCGAAGATCAGGTCCCGAGCCTCGGGACCTCTTTTTTTCTTCGGTGGACTTCTCAGAATTCGTAGATTCGCTCGGATTGGTGAACAGTCTCGATTCGGCGGATCGTCCCGGTGGACGATCGCATCACGATCGATTCGGTCAGAGCGTGGCCCCGCTTGTAACGCACCCCTTTCAGCAGGTCGCCGGACGTAATTCCGGTGGCGGCGAACATGACGTTGCCGCTTGCGAGGTCGTTCGTGTGAAAGACTCGATCGAGATCGCCGCCCGTCATTTTCTCGGCTCGAGCCCGCTGCTCGTCGCTTGTGAAGACCAGACGAGCTTGCATTTCGCCCCCACAGCAGAGGACTGCGGCGGCCGAGATCACCCCTTCGGGGGCGCCTCCAATTCCCATCAGTCCATCCACGCCGCTATCTGGGTCCATGGCCGCAAGGGCAACGGAAAGGTCTCCATCGGGAATCAGATGGACGCGAGCACCCGCTTCGCGCAGCTCTTCGATGAGCGCATCGTGTCGCGGTCGCTCCAGAATTCCGATGATCATTTCGTCGACGTCTTTACCCATGGCCTTGGCCATCAGCCGCAAGTTCACCCGAGCCGGGAGCGTGATATCGATCACGCCTTTACATTCAGGGCCGACGACGAGCTTCTCCATATAGCAATCGGGGGCATGCATCAAATGCCCTTCCCCGGTGACGGTGGCGGCGAGAACGGCAATGGCGTTGGGGGTGCCGTTCGCACAGAGATTGGTCCCTTCGAGCGGATCCACCGCGATTTGTACTTCGGGGCCATCGCCGGAGCCAAGTTGTTCGCCGATAAAGAGCATCGGCGCCTCGTCTCGTTCGCCTTCTCCGATGACGATGGTGCCCCTCATTTGCATGTCGCCGAGCGTCGCCCGCATCGCTTCGCAAGCTGCTTGGTCGGCGCTGTCTCGATTCCCTTTGCCGACCCATCGGGCGGCGGACAAGGCGGCAGCTTCGGTCACACGCAGAAAGTCGAGGTGGTAATTTCGGTCGTTCATCATGGAGTCCTTGCGTACGATTGTGGAGCATTCTACATCAAGTCGCATCGCCGTCGAAGGCGGACGGTCTCTCATGCCAAGGTCCAGGTAGCATCGACCCATGGGTGAACTGACTTACGAACCTCTCTCTCCTGAGGCCCAGACGGCGCTCCTGGCCGAATTACCAGGCTGGACTATCCAAGGCGGCATGCTCACAAAGATCTATGCCTTGCCAAGCTATGCAGCGGGGGTCATGTTTGCCAGCAGCATCGGTCACTTGGCGGACCAGCTCAATCACCACCCCGACTTACTGATTCTTTATGGCAAGGTCCAAGTCAGCATGATCACTCACGATGCGGGCGGACTGACTGCGTACGATTTTGAGTTGGCTCGGCGGATCGAGGCGATCGCATAACTAGTCGTCTTGATCGACTTCGTCATCGACTCGGTGGCGAATGACTTCGTCGGCATGGACCCCGGCTTCGGGAATCGGCACATGGACCGGTCGAGCTGGGCGGCTGGAAAAAGCTCCGGTGAGAGCTTTCTCTTTAACGTGCAGTTCGGCGGCACGATCTTCGGCACCGGGCGAGACGGGCCAGAGCGTGCGATTGGCCCAATAACTTTCGAGGAACTCGGTCCAGACCCGCTTGTAGACCTGGATCGTTTGTCCAGCGATTCGGCTCCAGTTGAAATCGGTTTTGAGCCGAGCGCTCGCGGCCTGCTTCAGCCGTTCGGCGCGCTCGGGATCGCGAAGAACGTGGACGATCGCCCAACCGAGGCTCTCGGTGCTGCCGGCGTAATGGGACGTGCCGGTTTTGTCGTGGAGGACGACTTCTCGGAGCCCTCCGGCATCGCTTGCGACGACGGCCGCGCCCGCCGCCATCCCTTCGAGGGCGACAATGCCGAACGGCTCATAGAGCGAGGGAAAGACCGCGACATCGGCGCAGCGGTAGAGTTGGTGGAGCGCCCGATTCGCCATAAAGCCGGTGAAAACGACGCGGTCTTTGAGACCAAACCAGCGGACAAATTTTTCGAGCTTTTCGCGGACGCCGCCTCCGACGATCACAAATTTCGTTTTGGGCTCTTGGGCGAGGACGATGCTCGCGGCGTTCAATAGAACGTGGATCCCTTTTTCGCGGACGAACCGGCCGACGTAGAGGACGATCTTCTCGTCCGGCCCGGCAAGGGTCGCCCGCACCTGAGCTTGTTCGGCTTCATCCCAGTCGAACTCGAACTTCTCGGCGTGGACTCCGTTGTAGATCACGTCGATCTTATTGGGCGGGACGTCGAACGACTGCGAGACTTGGGACTTCATGAACTCGCTACACACGATGACTCGCCAGGCCTCATAGGTGAGCCAGTACTCCTGTTCGTGAATGTAGCGCTGGAGGTCGTTGTGGAGCCCGTTGTTGCGCCCCTTTTCGGTCGCATGGACGGTCGCGATCACCGGGAGTTGATATTCGTACTTAAGTTCTCTTCCGGCGTCGAGCGAGAGCCAGTCGTGGGCGTGGAACAGCGTCGGTTCTCCGCCGGGCCGCCATCGCTCCAGGAGTTGACGAACGCGCAGGTCGGTGGCGGCGTTCAGAAGCTGAATCTCGTGAATGAAGTTGTGAGGCTCTTCGGCCAGATGGACGCGATGAATCTTGACGCCTTCGACGACCTCTTCATCCGGAGCTTGGGGCGTCGCTTTGGTGACGACGTGGACTTTGATGCCTTGTCGCACGAGCTCTTGGGAGAGTTCCGAGACGTGCGGGCTGATGCCTCCCACGATTCGGGGAGGATATTCCCAGGACAGCATGACCACCCGCATGTGGGCAGTTTAGCTGGACCGACGCCGAAATATCTGCTTGATGGAGTTTTCGAGCCGTCGCGATCCTTTGTAAAGTCCGGGTTGCACCTTGTCGAGGGCGCTGATCGGCCACCGAGGCTTTCGCATGGATGCGTCGTGGTAGTTCACCTTGGCCCCATGAATCGGTAGGTGGTAGGGACGGCGGTGGGTCCCAAAGAGGTGATCCCACACGGCAACTCCCCAAAAACCGACCACTGCCAGGTTCAAGGTCGGACGCCAGTGGTGCATCAGGTGGAAACTGTAAATGTAGCGAGTGATGCTGCGAATCGGCTGCTTGTTCATCAAGGGCTTCCAGAATCGGTCGAACGGCAGGTGAAGGACCTGGTGCCAAAGCTCATAGAGGCTGTAGCACAAGGTGACACACAAGATCACCCCGAGGATGACCGGCTGGCCCGGGAACAGCAGCTTGAACGGCAGCGCCAGCAAAACCAAGAAGAGGGCCAGGAAGATCGAAATCGCGTAGATCGGAAACATCATCGACTCCTCTTGTTCTTCGCTGAGGATCGGGTACTCGCTTTTCACTTCGACCATTGCCTCGGGGTCTTTGGGCGTGACGGGCGCTTTGACCGCAGTCAGACCATGGTGGTGGCTGTGCGCCCGGTGCATAGAACCCAAAAACGGCAAGACCGCCGAATGGAGCAGGTAGCGATGATAGAGGTATTCGAACAGGCTCAGCGGGATCCCCATGGCAAAAGCCCAGAGGATCATCATTCCTGGCTGCGACCACTCCTGTCGAAACATGTCTGGGGCGACCCAGGCAAAAATCCCGATGAAGGCGGCCACTTGCAGGCCCGTAAAGAGGAAGAACTTCGAAAAGAGAGCCGGATACGAGATCGGCGGATGTTCGTGGTGAGCGTGTTTGATAGCGACTTCCCTGTCCGTAATTTTGCTGTGAAGCGATCCAAACCCTTCGGCAGCGAAGCGCGGAATCACTTCGTTCTTGATTATGAAATATTTCGGGGGAGGATCGCCGGATTCCTGCTCCAAATCCGACCCGGTTTGCATAAAAAAGGGACGGCCCTTAACGTTCGCTGGGGGTTGCCTTCGCCCCGCGCGATCGGACCGGACCGTCCTTTGGGATTGAGAATTCTTTAGCGAGCCTTCAGAGCGGCTTGGATCGCCTTTTCCATGTCTTGGCCGACCTTCGGGCTGAATCCGGTGTCGACGCGCAAGACCTTGCCATCGCGCCCGATCAGAACAAAGTGCGGGATTCCTCGGATGCCCCAGCTTTCGGCCAGATTATCATTTCCGTGGGTGAACGTGTAGGTGTAGTTGTGCTTCTTGGCGTAGTCTTGGGAAGGCTTGATTCCCTTGGTTTGCTCCCAGGTATTCGCACCGATGACGACCAGCCCTTGCTTGTTGTAGGTCTGGTGCAGCTTTTGCATGGTGGGGGAAGCGGCCTTGCAGGGACCGCACCAGGTGGCCCAAAAGTCGAGCAGAACGACTTTGCCGCGCAGGGTTCGGTCGGTGTGCCTTTTGCCGGCGAGGTCGGTCATGGTGAATGCGGGGACCGGCTTGCCGACCACAGGGCCTTTGTTGTTTTGAGCATACGCGTTCATCGTCGTGAGAACGGCAGCTGCTGAAACGGCCAAGACGGCAAAGAGAGGGATGGCTTTTTTCATGGTTCAGGTCTTCCTTGGGGCCCGAGCGCCCTTTCCAGTATAAACGTCTGGCAGGGTCGGAAGGGTTCCCCTAGGGGACCGTCGCTAGACTAGCCATGAAGCAGATCGCGGAGCTTTCGCCGCTGGGCCACGGCCCGCAGCTTCTTGATCGCTTGAATCTCGATCTGCCGGATACGCTCGCGAGAGAGCTGGAGCTCTCGGGCCAAGTGATCACGCACCCCGTCGGTGTCCTCTTCTTCGGCCATCCGGAGTCGGTATGTCATGACTCTTCGCTCGCGCTCACTGAGCTCACCCAAGATTTGCTGGAGCTCCTCGACCATCTCGCGGGAGAGCACCAGCGTTTCTGCGTTTCGCGCGGAGTCGTCTTGGAGCAGGTTGCCAAGGGTCGTGCTCTCATTCTCTCCGACGCGCATGTCGAGCGAAAGCAGGTCTTGCGAGCTTCGAATTAGAGTTTGGAGCTTTTTCGGCGAGAGGCCGAGTGATGCGGCCAGCTGCTCGGTCGAGGGGTCGTGCCCCAGTTCCCGGACCAAACGAGCCCGTTCGCGCTCGATTTTGCGCAAGGATTGGGAGATGTGGGCGGGGAGTCGAATGGCCTTCGATTTGTTGTCGATGGCTCGCCCGATCGACTGGCGAATCCAGTGCGTGGCGTAGGTAGAAAATCGGAATCCCTTGGCGGGATCGAATCGCTCGACGGCGTGGACCAAGCCGATGGCACCTTCTTGGATGAGATCTTCGAGCGGAACGGTTCGGCTTCGATATGACTTGGCGATGTTGATGACGAGCCGCATATTGGCTTCGATGAGCCGTTGGCGAGATCGCTGGTCCCCGTGCTGAGCGGCTCGAGTCAATTTGATCTCCTCGTCAGCTGACAAGAGGGGCACCTGTGTCAGGCGGTTCAGATAACTCGGTATCGAATCCTCGTGCTCCATGTGTTCTGGTTGCTGCATGTTCCCTTCCCGTTCAGGCCGTAGCCTCGGCTTCTCCCAGCATCACCAAGGCAAAAACTATGCCAATGGATTGTCTCGTTCGACGACTCCGCTCTCTCCATTGTTTCCCGTCTTGGGAAAAAGGCCCGGGACTTTTGCCGGGACTTTGATCTACTTGGAGGGCGGTTCATCCAAGCACCGCGTCCAGAACATGCAAATTCAAATCTGTGGCCAAACGCGATGTCGCATTCGAATCCCATCGGTTTATACTACTTTGTATCGTAAAGGTTCAACGAGACTTGGTTAAAGTCATCCCTCTTTCCGGGCCTGCCCCCTAAAAACAGTACTTCTACCGGGTCGGCGAATGAGAGTTCAAAAAATCCCGGGCAGCGGCAAGAATCTTCTGTTGTGGGACTGGAAGCGGCCAAGGGCAGGCTTGATCGCTTGGGAACCAAAAGAGGCTCGAATCGCGGTGAGCCATTTGGATGAGCTCGGATTCAAACGCTAGCTTGTGGTGGGTGACTTGGTGGCGGACTCGTGGGAGTAGGGCCAAGGTCGGTCCTTGGATCGCCACTGGCCGACTTTTCGCGGTGGGAAACTGGTAGAGCCCTTTCCACCAGGAGCCCTCGGAGATGAGTTCGACGCCGAGTTCAGCCCCAAAGACAGGCACCAGGGTTAGGAGGCGAAGCTCGACCGTGGGACGGCGAGTCTTCGGGACCGGAAGCTGATCGATCCGGCCTTCGGTCTTCGCTCGGCATTCGCTGGCGAGCGGGCATTGGCTGCATTGCGGCTGTTGAGGGCGGCAGATCAAGGCCCCCAGCTCCATTAAGGCCTGGTTCCAATCGCCGGGCCGAGATGGGTCGATCCACGCCTGCGCCCAGGCGGCGGCAGGCCTTTGGAGCGACTCGCCGGGGGTGGAGTCCCCCATGAAGCGAGCATAGACCCGCTCGACGTTTCCGTCCACGACCGCGACCGGCTCACCCAAGCAGATCGATGCGATCGCGGCGGCTGTATAAGGCCCCACGCCCGCCACGGATCGCCATTCGAGGGCTGAAGCTGGCCAACCTTGCTGGTGAATTTGCTGGGCCCCGGTGCGGAGCATTCGACCCCGGCGATAGTAGCCCAGACCCTGCCACTGGAGCAGCACCTCTTCTTCAGAAGCCCGGGCGAGATCGGGGAGGGTCGGGAATCGCTCCATCCAGCGAAGATAGTACGGAATCACGGTCGCAACTTGGGTTTGTTGGCACATGATCTCGCTAACCCAGACTCGATATGGGTCGCGAGTCTGCCGCCAGGGCAGTTCACGCTGGCTCTTGTCGAACCAAGCCAAGAGTCTGCGGCGACACTCGGGCCTCAAACGGCGGTTCCGGCCTCATTCAGGTCGGCAAAGAACCTTTCGATGTCGGGCATTTGCGAAAGGGCTCGACCCATGACGACGTAATTGGCCCCGTCTTGGATCGCTTGATTCGGGGTGCCGACCTGCTTTTGGTCCCCGATGTCCTGGGACGGAAGACGGATGCCGGGCGCCACTAAGATCCCTTCGTGGCCGAGACGACTCCGCAGATTCCGGAGCTCGGGCGGCGGGCAGATGACCCCATCGAGCCCGCAGGAAATCGCCAGCGTGCTGAGGGTCTGCACTTGCTCGGTGACCGATCGTTGAACGCCCAGATGGTCCTGGAGGCTGTGTTGATCCAGTGAAGTCAGGACGCTGACTCCCATGAGCAGGGGCGCGGCTTCGCCGAAGTTCTTTGCCTCTTCTTCGGCGGCGACCATCATGGCGGTGCCGCCGGCGATATGGAGGGTGAGCATCCATACTCCGGCTCGAGCGGCTTCGCGAACCGCGAGCGCGACCACGTTTGGGATGTCGTGAAACTTCAGGTCAAGAAAAATTCGACTGGCACCGGCATCCTGAAGTTGACGGATCACATCGAGCCCGTGGGGCAAGACCAGAGCATGGCCAATTTTGAAGGCACCCACGTGACTCCCTAACTGGCGAACCGTTTGCAGAGCCTCTTCCAGAGAACTCGTATCGAGCGCACAGATCACTTGTCGAACCATAGTTTTGACCCTCCGAGCACCCTCATTCTATCCGAACTCTGCCCGATTCGGGGCAAAGAAAAAGCCCTGCTCAGCAAATCGAAATGCCGGGTACAGTGGGAGGGCCCCATGGAACCCTTTGGCGAGGAGCGCATCGAACTCACCGGCTCGCTGATCAGCCTCGAATTTGGCTCGGGCGGCCGGATTCATCAGCTGTGGGCGACCGACCCCAACCTGCCCGAAGAGGGCGAAGACTTTCAGTTCATTTTGCCCCCCTTGGCCTTTGGCGAGGAGTCGGCGGAGGATTACTATCCCGGCACGATCATGCTCGGAGTCCGGACGGACCCGAACGAGCCTTGGGTTTTGGATCGGAACAACGCGGCTTTGGCCAACGAGTCATTTTCACTTCAAGCCGACCCGAGCATGATGACTCAGGCGAGCTTTCAGTATGAATTCAGCCTCATTCCTGAACTCCGAGCGACGGGTCATTTTTATGAAGTTCAGGGCGCGCTGCCGCAGATCGTCTGGGACCTTGAACTCCGCAACGGCGGAAACAAGACGATCGAGATCGGCGAGCTCGGGTTCCCACTGCCCTTTAATTCGTTTTATGATGGCTTCGGATGGACCGACGAGCAACTTCGTCAGCTCTGGAATTCTCGACTCTATGTCCATAAGTTCATCGGCGGGGCAGCGAGCTGGGTTTTTGCCCAGCGCATGACCAGCGAGCCTCCGGGCCTCTTAGTCTTTCCAGGAGACGGGACCTCTTGGGAGTTCTGCGCCTCGGTGCCGAGTAGCCTCAACACTCCGCATCAATGGGAAGGAATTCCGGTGGTCTATATCTACTCACGAGCTGCCGCCGAGCGAGAAGGTTGGATCACGAATGCCTACGAGCATACGTCCTTGATTCTTGAACCCGGAGATCGCAAATCTTTTCAAATGCGATTTGTTCCGACTGACCGCGATAAACATGACGGGGTCTTTCAAACTCTTTCAACCTTAGGCCGACCCGCGATTCGACTGTTGCCCAGCGCAGTCGCTCCGCTCGATGTGGGGATTGCGGTTGAGATCAGCGGGGCCACTCCGATCCAATTTTTTTCGACGAAAGAGGGGCTTTTTGACCAAGATAGTGATGAAGAGGGTGGCTTTTGTTTCTTACGCCCGAAAGACCCGGGGCCGGTCAAGTTAACCTTTCAGGATACGCTTGGCCGAATCAGCTATTGTCACCTGATGTTCACCGATCCTCTTGAGGCTCTGATCAAGCGGCGCTCGAGCTATATTGTCGAGCATCAAATCGTTCGCGAGACGACGCATCCTTTGCACAAAGCGATCTGCCTCGCCAATACCGACACCAACCAGCTTTCGATGAGTCGTGAAGAGTTTGCGGGTTCGAGTGGTATCGACTGCTCTCTTGCCGACGCCCTCTATTTAGCGT
Organism: Chthonomonas sp. UBA2017; assembly: GCA_002335425.1. Lineage (GTDB taxonomy): Bacteria > Armatimonadota > Fimbriimonadia > Fimbriimonadales > Fimbriimonadaceae > UBA2017. The sequence goes on along the minus strand of DDCB01000015.1, from coordinate 34,552 downwards.
GCAAGAACGTCATCTATCCGGTGAAAGACGAGATTCGGATTCTTGATGAATATATTGAAGAGTTCTTGCTGGATCGAGTTCAAAATCCGGGAGACTTTAGTGTTGGCAGTACGCTTGGAGACCACTTGATGGTGGGGAGTTTCGCTGGTCGCCCACTGACTTATCCGACCGTTTTTAATCTTTACCATGCGATGTATCAGATCGCCTCGACCTATGGCACCACGTTGCATAAGCCGAAGGAGTATTTACGCCGAGCTGCTCAAACCTGCAACGCAATGTTTCGATTTGGCTGGCGGCATTATGTGCGTACCGTCGGGCTCCTGGGCTATTCGCGCATTTATCGAATCTTGCAGGATTCGCAAAAAGAAGGGCTGAAAGAAGAAGCAGAAAAACTCCGCAGTGCGATGGACTTCAAGGCCAATGAGATGACGAAATTGAAGTTCCCTTACGCGGGCGAGAGCGTGCTGGACACGAGTGGCTTTGAAGAAGTCTTTAATGCTGCGCGATATCTCGATGATGATGAACATTTAGAGCGCACCCTTCGCTGCGCGATGGCGGCACGGAGTTTAGCTCCGAGCTGGTGGTGGTATGGGAGCGATAAGCGAAGCTGGGATGGGGCCGATTCGATTCCGATCGGCTCATTGCTGGATCGAGGAGAAAACTGCTTAGCGCATACCACCATTCCGAATAGTTTGATGTTCTTTGAGTCGATGGATCGCGATTATCTGGCGATCAGCGATGCTTACATGCGGCTTTCGTTTGGTGGAATGATTGCGCCTTGGGCTTTGGTTCGAAATGATGGCGCCGCGAGCATGTGTTACTGTCCGGATCGCAGCAGTCGGCATTTTGGATACAACCCGTTCACCGGGGCGAGTGGGTTGGGCTATGCGCAGTATCTGATGAACGTGGGTGCCTATGTCCTCCCCGCCAAGGGCCAGATGATCTACGCATTTGGTTGCCATTTTGAGAGCGATCAAGGCCGAATTCAGGTCCGTCCTTGGGATGGCGTCGGGCGAAGGATCGTGCTCCGGCAGATCGGGGCCGAGTTCGAAGTTTCTTTTGGCCAGATTCGCCAGCTCGTGTTGGACGAGCGCAAGCGCTGGGCCGAGCTCAAGGTGTTCAATCCAGCGGACAAGGAAGTCCGGTCGGAGATCACCGTCCGCGGAATGTGGGGTCAAACACTGAACGTGGGGGGACGAAATGTCGAGAGCGTTGAAGGCGAAGCGCGGGCGCTCGTCTCGCTTTCTGCTCGACAAGAGTCCATAATTCAGATCAAGGTGGTGCGTTAGATGGAAACCAGTGTTCCGGGGTGGTGGCTGACGGTTTCAGGGCTGTACTTTGTCCTATCGTCCTTGTTCATGCTCGGCATGATCATTGCGATGATCTTTTTGGTCCGGGCTCTCTCGGGTCTTTCGGCACGAGTGCAGACCCTGAGTCAGAAGGCAGAAGGCGTTGTCGATTCGATCCGAAAGACGACGGACCATGTCGGTCCTCGAGTCGTTTCGATCAGCAAAACCGCCGAGCAGGTGGCCTCGAATGTCGGAAAGCGATTCGAGATTCTGGCCACCGTCGGACTGGCGATTTTTGCCTTGCAACGACTGCGAAAGTCCAACCTTTCCGATGACTAAGGCATCGGCCTCATGAGGAGCCCGGTGATCTTCCCTTCGGCGTTTCGAGAGATGCGAAAGATCATCAGCTCGTACTGAAACTGCGCGCGATATTCTCGCGATGTCATTTTGCCATCGGACATTTCTTTTAAGAACGAGAACTTTTCTAATCGACCCCATGGCCGAAAACTCTGGGCCGCTTGCGCTCGGACAGCCGCATTCAGTTGCCGCAAGGTCGTGGGGTCAAATTCATCGTCGCTGACTTGATTCACGAGGAGTTTTCTCAAGGTCTCTTCATCTTTTCGAGTCGCTACAGGATTCAAGTCTTGTTCAGGTTGGGGCTCAGGATTCTTGAGCGTCGGATCCATCTCGGTGAGGATTTTCTGACTGATCTGCGGTGCACTGACATCTTCTCGATTCGCTAAAACAATGACGGTCAATTTTTTGGAAGGAACAAACACCATATCGCTCACGAATCCGTTGATGCCTCCGCTATGACCGATCAGCTCTTCTTTTCCGCGATTCTGAACGACAAAGCCGTATCCGTACTCGGTTAGCTTTCCTTCGAAAACCGTCTCTTTCCACATCTTTTTGAGCGTTTCCGGCTTGAGAATCTGCCCAGTCATCAGTGCGTGGCTCCAGGTTGCTAAGTCGGCCAGGGTGGATTCGATGGACCCGGCCGAATACGGCCAAACCATGTTGATGTAGGAGGCATGGGCCATCCCGGTGGGCGTTGACTCAAATCCGCGCGCTCGATTTGGCAAAAGTCGTTGATTCGTGACAAAGAAAGTTCGCTTTATTCCGAGCGGTTTCATGATTCGATCGTTGAGGATTTCTTGATACGACTTCCCTTCTTGCTTTTCGAGCATGAGTCCCAAAAGAACATAGCCAGAATTGTTGTAAGCAAACTTCTTTCCCGGCTCGGAGACCACCGGCAAATCAGTGACAAGTTTGAGGATGTTTCTTGGACTGACCGGCCGTCCCATCCATTCCATCCAAAAGAGAGGTAGGTCCGTGTAAGACGGAATTCCGCTGGAGTGTTCAAGCAAGTGTCGAACGGTCACAGGGTCCCAACTTTCCGGAAGGTCGGGGAGCAAAGCTCGGGCGCGGGTGTCTAAAGTCCAGACGCCTTCTTCGACCAACTTCATCGAGAGAACTGCGGTAAAAGTTTTGGTGATGCTTCCGATCCTCATGAGCATCTGAGGATTCAGCGGGACGTTGTTCTCGAGGTCCGCCATCCCACGAGCGCGAGAGTAGATCAGCTTGCCTTCGGAGGCCACGCCGACCAGGACTCCCGGCGCTTCTCGGCTCGGGACGGCTCGATCGACGATCCCGTCCAATTTTTTCGTGTCGATTCGAGGGGTCTGGCTGGTCGCGACAGTGCCGAGGGCGACGAGCGTCATCGTAACGAGGGCAGATCGGAGCATGAAAGGAGGCTACCCGAGGCCCCTCGACTCAGGGGTGAAACCAGGGCCGTTCGTCCCACGTGTTTGAAAGATATGTCCATACCAATTCGCGAAGGAATTTCAGATCGGCCGCGAAAGCTCCCATGGGGCGCCCATCTCGGCACCATCGGAGGGACTTGTGGGGCCAGTATCGGCTTTTGTGTGGCGTGCTGGGTCGCCGGAGTCGCCGCCGAGCTCTGGCCATTGATGCTCGGCTCGCTGGTCGTAAGTTTTGCCCTTGGGGTCGCGACATCTGTGCCAGCGGAGATTCTTTACCATCTGCCCCACGGCGAGGCTTGGGTCCGCCGGTATGTCGGCGCCGCGATTCCGCTGTTGATCGGCACTCTGCTAATCCTGGCGAACGGGTCGGTCGTCCCTGCGATTGAGCAATCCGAACCGCTGAAACGGGTCATGACCTGGGGTGGAGGCACGTATCTCGTTCCGAACTTCATGGCCGTCCTTTCGGTTCTGTTTGGCGCGATTGCGATGAGTTTGCTTTTCTTAAAACTGCGGCGAGAATTCTACGGTCCCGGTGCACTCACCGGCTCCTGAGGCGTAGACTAGGCAAACTCCTTATGAAAACGCGCAGCTTGGTTCTTTCTCTTTCGACTTCGTTGGTTGTCATCAGCCTAGCGGCCTGTGCAATCACCGCGCAGCGAATCCAGCCTCAGGGTCCGCCCCCGAATGTGGACGGCTGGAAGGCCGTGCCGGTCGTCGATGGGCTCGATCGCCCTTGGGGTATGGCCTGGCTTCCTGATGGACGAATCCTTGTGACCGAGAAAGAAGGGCAGATTCGCGTGGTCGCGCAGGGCGTTCTCCAAAGCGCGGCGCTCAGCGGAGTTCCCGAGATCTACAGCGGCGGCCAAGGCGGCCTGATGGACATCGCTCTTCACCCAGATTTCAGTCGAAACTCGCTGGTCTATTTCACAGCATCCACCGGCACCGGTCGAGAAAACCGAACGTGTCTGTTCCGAGGAAAGCTCGTCGGTAATGGGCTTCAAAACGTCCAGAAAATCTATCAAGTCCAGCAAGACAAATCGGGAGGGCAGCACTTCGGATCTCGAATTCTTTGGATGCCCGATAAGACCCTCTTGATGAGCATCGGCGACGGCGGAAACCCACCCACTCGATATGGCGATGGTTGGATCCGAAATCAAGCTCAGAATCTCGGCGCGTCCTTGGGCAAAGTACTGCGGCTGAAGGACGATGGGAAACCGGCCTCGGGCAATCCGCTCGCATCGAGATCGGGAGCCCTCCCCGAGGTTTACAGCTATGGGCATCGAAATATCCAAGGTCTGGCTCGCGATCCTCAATCGGGCCGAGTCTGGGCGAATGAGCATGGCGCACGCGGGGGCGACGAAGTCAACTTGATCCAAGGCGGAAAGAACTACGGTTGGCCACTCGCAACGTTTAGCCGCGAGTACTCCGGGCCCGAAATCACGCCGAACACCTCGTTGCCCGGCATGGAGGACCCGGTCGTGGTCTGGACTCCTTGCCCGGCCCCGTCGGGCCTGGCGTTCTACACCGGCAATCGATATCCCGCGTGGCGTGGTGACCTCTTTTCGGGCGGCCTCGCCGGAGCCGACGTTCGACGGATCGACCTGGATAGTCAGGGGCGAGTGCTGGGGCAACAGCGACTGAACATCGGGGCGCGTGTCCGCGATGTCCGCCAAGGTCCGGACGGTTTTCTCTATCTCCTGACCGACGAAGGCAACGGCCGATTGTTGCGAATCGAACTGACTCGTTAGGCGAGATGACCATCGAGTCGGACCGGTTGACCTGACCGGGCCGACTCGATGGCGGCGGCGGCGATGGCGACGGCCTTCAGGCCGTCTTGTCCGGTGACGGGAGGGACTCCGCCCGACTCGATCGCCTCGACGAAGCCTCGAAGCTCTCGGTAGTAGGGATCGTCTTCCCCAGCGACGGGTGCCTCCAGGAACGCACTCGTCGCGGTGTGAGTTCGAAGGGTCGGCACTTCGCGAGAATCAAACTCCAAGAGTCCGCCGCTTCCTGAGACCTCAAAAGTAGTTCGAAATCCGGCCATGTCCATCCAGGTCGCTTCGACGTGGCTGATCGCGCCACTGGAGTGGACGAGTGTGGTCAAGGCATAGTCCCCTTCGGTCGAGCGTCCGAGGAGAGCTTGGCAAAATACTTCTTCGACCTCGCCCAGCGTCCAGCGGAGCCAATCAAAGTCGTGGATCGCCAGGTCGAGGACCACGCCGCCGGAGCGGGCAAAATCTCGAAACCAACCCCCCGATCCGAGGGGCGCCTTGCCTCCTCGTCGGGTTCGAGCCATGGCGGGCTGGCCGATGGCCCCGGAGCAGACGGCTCGATGAGCAGCGGCGAACTCTGGGAAGAATCGAACGACTTGCGCCGGCATCAGGACCACGCCCGCCGCGTCGGCGGCGTTGATGAGCTGCTGACAGTCCTCAACGCGGCCCGCCATCGGCTTTTCGACCAGGCAGTGCTTGCCCGCCTGAAGAGCGGCGAGCCCAAACTGAAGGTGTAAGTCGGTCGGCAAGCAAAGATCCACTGCATCGACTCGGCTCAGGAGCTCTTCGAAGGTCGATGCTGGTTTGGCCCGGTGTTTGGCGGAAAAAGCCGATAACCGCTCGGGGTCGGCATCGAAACAGTGGAGTTCGACCTGAGAGAGCTTGGGGTAGTGGTTGGCGTGGACATTGCCCATGCCGCCCGTGCCAACGATGCCGATTCGGATCATCGCGGGTTTGGCCCTTCCAGTCGCGGCTTAGCGACCGGCTCCAGGCTTTGGCGAGCCATTTCGATTGCTTTGGCTCGCTCTTCGGGCGAGGCACCGGGAGCGCTCGACTCGGTGCGAAGGCTTGGGTCGGGGACGCCTTCACGAAGTCCTTCGAGTTTCTTGATGGCGTCTTGGAAGACAAGCCGGTTGAACGGGCGTCGAATTCCCGAGTGCACACCCGCAGACAAGGCGGTGGCGAAATGCAACAACATGACGCGCTTCCGGAAGCTTTCGGCGACCTCTTCGACCATCTCCCGAACTTCGGGATTGTCGAGTACCTCCGGAGGCATCCCGTGCTTTTCCCAAAACTCCATCCGCCGGGAAGCAGAGTCCAGAGTTTCGCCGAGTTCGCCTTCGTCGAACCAGAGGCCGCCACACTTTTCGCAGCACATGAGCGGCACGTGACGCGCCGAGATATAGCGATACTCGACCAGGTCGTGCTGATCGTTTGGGCACCGAAGCTTGGCCGGGAGTGCGGGCGCCGAATCCGAGGCCTTGGGGGCAAACTCCTCTTCCAACCAGAGCAAAACGTCGGGGCGCTGACGAATCAGGAGCCCGAACTCACTTAGGTCGAACCAGATTCCCCCGGTGTCATCGCAAACATCCAGGTGGGCGAGACCGAGGTCCAGATGGCGCATCGGCTTGCCGGTCATGGGTGACGGCTTCAGTTGCATCCCCTTATTATAGAGGGCTTGCACCCAGTGATCCGCCATAATCCGGGCATGCCGACAGAAATCATTGCTTTGTTGATTGGGCTTGCCGCCGGAGTCTCGGGAGGAATCTTTGGCATCGGCGGGGGGCTGATCATTGTTCCCGCGTTGGTCGCCTTTTTGAGCTTTCCGCAGCATAAGGCTCAGGGGACCTCGTTGGCGGTGCTGATGGTTCCGGTCGGAATTTTGGGCGTTTACAACTACTGGAAGGAGCAGTCCATCGACTTTAACGTCGCCCTCTACATCGCCTTGGCATTCGTGATCGGCGCATTCTTTGGCAGCAAGCTGGCTTTAGGGCTCGACCCAACGATCATGCGCAAGGTCTTTGCGGTGTTCTTGATCGTCGTCGGTGGCTATCTGTTTTTCCGAAATTAGGCCGAGCCCGATCTGAAAAGGACCGTTGAATTCGCTCCTACGAGCAAGGTAGACTCAAAGGGTCGGAGCCCTCTTTGGTCGGGGTGAGACCGAAATTGGGCGACGGGTCGCCCTCCACTTTTGCATATAGGAATAGACAACAACATCAATGGCACGAGCAAAATTTGAAAGAACTAAGCCGCACGTCAACATTGGGACGATCGGCCACGTGGACCACGGCAAAACGACCCTGACCGCCGCCATCACCGGCGTGCTCCAAACGAAGGGTCTCGCCCAAGCGCGACGATATGACGAGATTGACTCGGCTCCCGAAGAGAAAGCCCGCGGCATCACGATCAACATCTCGCACCAAGAGTACGAGACCGATACCCGACACTATGCTCACGTCGACTGCCCTGGCCACGCTGACTTTATCAAGAACATGATCACCGGTGCTGCCCAAATGGACGGTGCCATCCTCGTGGTGGCTGCAACCGACGGTCCAATGCAACAGACGCGGGAGCACATCCTGTTGGCCCGCCAGGTTGGGGTGCCTCACATCGTTGTGTTCATGAACAAGTGTGACCAGGTTGACGATCCTGAGTTCTTGGAGCTTGTCGAAATGGAAATCCGGGACTTGCTGAACAAGTATGAGTTTGATGGCGACAACGCTGCCATCATCAAGGGTTCCGCTCGAAAGGCACTCGACCAAGTCGAAGCTGGCAACGTGAATTTTGATGAGCCGAACGTCAAGGCAATCCTCGACCTCATGGATGCGGTCGATACGAAGATCCCAACCCCAGAGCGAGACGTTGACAAGCCATTCTTGATGGCCGTCGAAGACGTTTTCACGATCACGGGTCGAGGTACAGTTGCCACCGGTCGATGCGAGCGCGGAACGCTGATGGTGAACACCGATGTCGAAATCGTGGGACTGAGCGAATCGCCGCGAAAGACGGTGTGTACCGGAATTGAAATGTTCCGAAAGCTCCTCGACAGCGCGACGGCAGGCGACAACTGCGGTCTGTTGCTCCGAGGTGTGGACCGAAAGGACATCGAGCGAGGCATGGTTATCGCCAAGCCGGGTTCGATCAAGCCCCACACCCACTTCGAAGCTCAAGTTTACGTCCTCTCGAAGGAAGAAGGCGGCCGACACACCCCGTTCGTCGCGGGTTACCGACCGCAGTTTTACTTCCGAACGACCGACGTGACCGGAACCATTGACGAGATCAAGGGTTCGGACGGAAGCAAGGCTGAGATGTGCATGCCGGGCGACAACGTCATCATGGCGATCGGCTTGATCGCTCCGATCGCGATGGAAGAAGGTTCGAAGTTCGCGATTCGCGAAGGTGGACGCACCGTCGGTGCGGGCACCATCGTCAAGGTCACGAAGTAAAGCCCCTTCAACTTGAAGAGCGTCGAGGCTCGACTCCCAGTGCGGAGTCGAGCCTCTTGCTTTTTCGCTGTCCCTGAAGGCATTCGCAAAGCCTCACCGCGTAGAATGAGTCGGACTCGTGGGACTCAAAGACCCGTTGATGGTGGAAGGAATGACGCAGCGGTTTGGCCGCTTGCTCGCGCTCGACAACGTCTCGGCGACCTTCTTTCCGGGCGAAGTTCACGCCGTCTTGGGCGAAAATGGGGCCGGAAAATCGACCCTCATGAACGCTTTGGCGGGATTTCTTCGACCGGAAGCTGGGCAAGTCCGCATGGGGGACCGGGGCATCGAGTTGGGGAGCCCTCTTGAATCCCAGCGAGCGGGAATCCAGATGGTCCATCAGCACTTCATGCTCGTCCCCCAGTTTTCGGTCGATGAGAATCTGGCTTTGGCCAAACTCCACTCCTTGGCTGGGGGGCTCCGACTCGCCCAGCTCACTCGACCGGTTCACGAACTCGCTCGGCAGCTCAAATGGGACGTCTCGGGCCCGAGCCGCACGGGCGATCTGCCGGTAGGCGTCCAGCAAAGAATCGAAATTCTCAAGGCTCTGAGCGAGCCGTCGCCGATCTTGATTCTCGATGAGCCAACCGCCGTCCTCGGCCCAGACGAGGTCCAGGACCTCTTTCGCGTGTTGCGGACTCTGAAGAGCGAAGGTCGCATCGTCATCCTGATTGCCCACAAGCTCAGCGAGGTGCTGGCGATCGCCGACCGGGTCACGGTCCTTCGGCACGGGCGGAAAGTCGCGGAGACCTCGATCCCTGAGACCACCGCCGACCAGCTCGCGCAGTGGATGGTCGGGGACGTCCCAACTCAGCTCGATTGGCAGCCTCCGGAGCCCGGAGACGTCTTGATTCGGGCAAGAGGATTGTCCGTGCGAGACCGCAGCAAGGTGCCCCAGGTGGATTCGGTCGACTTAGAGGTTCGTCGGGGGGAGGTCTTGGGCATCGGCGGTGTCGATGGCAATGGGCAAACGGAACTCGCCGAGGCGCTCGCAGGGCTCCGCCCTTTGGCGGCGGGATCGCTGGAAGTTTTCTCGAAGAAAGTCGCTTATATCCCTCAGGATCGGCAGTCGGAAGGGCTGGCGGTTGAGTTTTCGGTTTTGGAGAACCTTTTCATCAGCGGACATCAACAGAGCGAGTTTCGTTGGGGGCCGTTTTTGCGCTTAGGAAGAGCGCGCCTCTGGGCTCAGGATATGATTCAAAAGTACAAGATCAAGTGTCATTCCCTAGATCAATCCGTTCGGAGTTTGAGCGGCGGAAACCAGCAAAAGGTGGTCCTTGCTCGGTCGCTGGATCATCAACCGGACCTGCTCATCGCCATGAACCCCACACGTGGGCTGGACCTTCATGCGACAAGTTTTGTGCATGATCGACTAAGAGAAGCTGTTCAAAACGGCGCTGGGCTGATCCTTTTGAGCACCGATCAAGACGAACTGGCTGCGCTCGCGACCCGGACGAAATTCATGAGTCGAGGGCGGCTGGTGGCCGACACCCTGGCGGAAGCTTTGCGAGGCGACGCGTGATCAAGAAGATCGGTGGGTTCTTGTGGATCACCCTGGGGTTGGTCGCGATTCTGCTGTTGACTTTCGCTTGCTTGGGAATTCCGGTCTTTCGCAGCGCCGGGCTGATTGCCCAAGGCTCGTTCGGCACCTGGAACGATTTCACCCGGACCCTCGTCAAGACCACTCCCCTGCTCCTGACCGCGCTCGGCGTGTTGGTCGCTTGGCGAGCGGGAATGTATAACATTGGCGGCGAGGGACAGTTCGTCATCGGCGGTCTCTCCGGGGCGGCCGTCGCTCAGTTCGCCCCGGGACTGCCGCCCAGCTTGATGTTGGGAGCAATTCTGTTGGCCACGGTGCTCGGCGGAGCCCTCTACGCGGGGCTCGCGGGTTGGCTCCATGTGAAGCGAGGGGTCCAGGTGGTGGTCAGCACGATCTTGCTGAACTTTATCGCTCTGGAAGTTCTGGACTGGGCCGTTCGAGGACCGTTGCAGGAGAAGAAGAAGCAGCTTCCTTTGACCGATCTGCTCGCGGAAGGGGCTCGGCTCCCTCGCTTTAGTTCGCAAAACGATCTCCATGCCGGGGTGATCGTGGCGGGACTGGCGGTGGTGATCGTGGGGATCGTGCTCTTTCGCACGGCTTGGGGGTATCGAGTGCGGCTGACGGGGTCGAATCCCGGCGCCGCCCAGGCCGCCGGACTTCGGCCCGGACGAATTCAGGTTCAGGCGATGATGGTTTCGGGAGCCCTTTGTGGACTCGCCGGGGGGATCGAATACACCGGCATGACCGCGCAGATCGGCACCGACCTCGCCCAAAACTGGGGTTTTTTGGCGATTCCTGCCGCCCTGCTCGGAATGCTTCATCCTTTGGGCGCAGGGCTGGCCTCACTCTATTTTGGGGCCCTCTTCGCGGGTTCCAAAAATCTGGAGGCGTTTACGAAGGCCGGGAGCACGATCGTCTTTGTCGTCCAAGCTGTGGCGGTTCTGGGGTTCGTCTGGCTCAGTCGGTGGTCTGAGGAGAGGGCCCTGCGACGGGAGGCCGAGGCCTGATGGACCTTTTTCTGATCTTGCGGTATTGCGCTCCGGTCGGGCTTGCGGCCCTGGGCGAGGTGATCCACGAAAAGGCCGGGTCGATCAATATCGGGCTCGAAGGGATGATGCTGAGCGGAGCATTTTTTGCCGCTTGGGTCTCGCTCGCCACGGGCAACCCTTGGTGGGGCCTGGCGGCGGGAACACTCTCGGCTCTCGCCTTGATGGTGCTGCAGTGCTTTTTCACGATCCGGCTCGCCATCGATCAAGTTGTGGTCGGAACGGCGACCAACCTCTTGGCGCTCGGTTTGACCGGGACGCTTTTTCGGGCAAATTTTTCGAAGACCGCGCTGTCAAACTATCCCACTCTGCCCAAGATCGGCCCTCTGGATCCCCTCTTGATCGTGGCGATCGTGCTCGTTCCCGTCGTGTGGTGGCTTCTTCAGCGCACGAAGTGGGGCTTGGCCGCCCGGGCGACTGGAGAGTATCCCGAGGCAGTTGTCGCCGCTGGATTTGGGGTTCGGAAGATTCGTTGGCAGGCGGCGGGGCTGGCGGGGCTGCTGGCAGGGCTGGCGGGCTCGTATCTTACTTTGGGCTTTAGCGGCTCGTTCACTGAGAACATGACAGCAGGTCGAGGATTTGTGGCGATAGCGATGGTGACGTTCGGACGGTGGAAACCTCAATGGGTTTTCGCGGGCGCCTTGCTGGTGGGCTGGCTGGAGGCGCTTCAATTCACCTTGCAGAGTCGGTCGGTGCAGCTGCCTTACCAGCTGATGAATGCGCTGCCGTACCTGGCGGCGCTGGCAGTTTTGGTGATCGTCGGACGAGGCCGAGGGGCTCCCGCGGCCCTGGGCATTCCTTGGAGGCGACCATGAGGCGGGCGGTGCAGCTGATTCGACGAGTCGCCTTTTCGAGCGGGCACCGATACTGGCGAAGCGACCTCACGGCCGAAGAGAATCGAGCCGTGTTTGGTCGTTGGGCGTCGCCTTACAACCACGGCCATAACTACGTTCTTTGGGTCGGAACCACCGGATATGTTGAAGAAGATTCGGGAATGGTTGTGAATATCAAGATCATCGACGACCTTCTCCAAGAGAGAATCGTTTCGCACCTCGACCAAAGGAGCCTTAATGATGAGGTTGAGCCGTTTTCAAGAGTGTCGCCTTCTCTCGAAAACTTACTCTTTTTCATTCGACAACAGATCGGCTCGCTCCCCGAACAAGTACAGCTTTCTTGGCTTAAACTTGAAGAAACTCCGTTACTCCATGCCGAGTGGTCGGCAACCCAATCTACGATGATTCAACTCACTCGCATTTATGAATTTGCCGCATCCCATCGGCTGCACAGCTTCGCGCTTTCGGACGCGGAGAATGTCCAGATTTTTGGGAAATGTAATAATCCGCAAGGTCACGGCCATAACTACATCCTGGAAGTGACGGTCGGAGGCGAACCTGACCCTGAGACCGGCATGTTGGTGGCCCTCGACGACCTCGATCGCGTCGTTCATGCAGAGGTTGTGGATCGGTATGACCACAAAAACTTGAACGAAGACGTGCCGGAATTTGAGAAGGTCAACCCGACGAGTGAGAATGTTGCCCTTGAGATCTTTCGCCGACTCAATACGGCCTTACCAGCAAAACTTGAACGTATCCGACTTCACGAGACGGCCCGAAATGTCTTCGAGGTCTGCGCGTGACCCAGCGGCGCATCGTCGTGACCGGGGCGAGTAGTGGCATCGGCTGGGAGACCTCTTTGCTCCTCGCCGAGCCGGGCGTGGGCTTGGTTCTAGCGGCCCGTCGACGAGACCGGCTTGAAGAGCTGGCCGAACTTTGCCGGGCGCGGGGGGTGGATTGGGTCGAAGCGTGCGAATGTGACCTCACCGACCTCGAATCCGTCCGGCGGCTGGGTGACCGAGTCGGCGAAACATCGGGTGGCGAGCTGTGCTTGGTGAATAACGCGGGCAATGCCGTTTTGAAGCCATTTTTGGAGATGACGCCTGAGCAGATCGAAAACCAGATCCAGGTGAATTTTGTGGGCCCCGCCTGGGTCACGCACGTCCTCCTGCCCCACGTCTTGGCGTCTCAAGGGCAGATTGTCAACGTCCTGAGTGTGGCGGCGACGATGCCACTGATGGGGGCGACTGCTTACGGGGCGGCCAAAGCGGGGAGCCATTTGATGGCCCGCAGCCTCGCACTGGAGGTCCGCAAGCGCGGAGTTCGCATCACGAACATCCATCCGGGCGCGACCGATACCCCGATTTGGGAGGGCCAGGATTGGCGACCCGCTACCGACTCGATGCTACCGGTCGCTGCCGTCGCCGAGGCGATTCGGGACGCCCTCTGTTCTCCGCGAGATCGAGCCCTCGACGAGATCGTTCTGATGCCACCCGGTGGATTGGGTTAGAACCGGACGATCTTCAGCGACGTCTCGACGATTTGGTCGACAGACGGGAGAACGTGCAGCTCAAGCGGCTTGGCCCAAGGCACCGGAGTGTCCATTCGGGTCAAGCGGAGCGCCGGGGCGTCGAGATGCTCGAAGCAAAGTTCGTTGACTCGGGCGACGATCTCACCAGCAAAGCCGCAAGTGCGCGGGGCCTCATTGACCACCAGCACCCGGTTCGTCTTCTTGACGGAGTTCACGATCGTCTCCTCGTCCAGCGGGTTGAGCGAGCGAAGGTCGATGACTTCGGCGCTGACCCCTTGGTCGGCGAGCTTTTGCGCTGCGTCAAGACAGTGATACACGTTTTGACCGTAGGTCACCAAGGTGATATCGGTCCCTTCGCGGCGGATTTTGGCCTTGCCGAGCGGGATGATGTACTCCTCTTCGGGAAGCTCTTCCTCGATGTCGCGCATGCGATAGAGGTTCTTGATCTCGTAAACCAGGACGGGATTCGGATCGCGAAGCGCCGCCTTCATGAGGCCCTTGGCGTCGTAGGGAGTCGAGGGGCAGATGACTTTGATGCCGGGCGAATTCAAGAACCAGGCCTCGTTCATCTGGCTGTGATAGAGCGCACCGCCGGAATAAGCTCCGGCCGGACCGCGCAGCACGATCGGCATGCTGACTTCGCCCGCGGTTCGATAGTGGTAGGTCGCCATCATATTGACGATCTGGTCAAATCCGCACGAGATGAAGTCGATGAACTGCATCTCGACCATCACGGTCTTGCCGGCGAGCGCCATGCCCACCGCCGACCCGCAGATCGCGGCCTCGCTGATCGGAGCATCGATAACACGACTCGCGCCATGCTTGGCTTGGAGGCCTTCGGTGACGCCAAAAGCTCCGCCGAGGATGCCGATATCTTCGCCGATGCAGATCATGTTTGGGTTCTGCGTCATCTCCTCATCGATCGCCTCCTTGAGGGCGGTGAGGTAGTTCTTCTTTAGCGTTGCGGGGGCGTCAGCAGTCACACTCATTCGTCTGTTTCTCTTTGGTTCCTGGGTCAGTCTTTAGTTGGTCTCTCGGAAAACCCACATCGCGCCTTCGGCGGCATCGGGCAGCGGGCTCTTGATCGCGTACTCGACGCCTCGCTTGAGGTATTCGACCACTTCGGGCGGAAAATCTTCGTCTTTGGTTTGAGGTGCGCCTTTGCCTTCGGCGGCGTACTGAGCAGCTTCGGCTTGGGTCATCATCCCTTTTTCGACGAGAATGCGCTTGCAAACGGCGATGGGGTCGCGCTCGCGTCCTTTGTTGACATCGTCGGTGGGGCGATAGCGAGCGGCTCGATCATCGTCGTGGTCGCCGTGACCATAAGCGCGGAAGGTTTTGCATTCGATGATGCTGGGTCCGGCACCGGTTCGGGCATATTCGACGGCAGCGACCATCTTGTCGTAAACGTCAAAGACATCTTGACCGTCGGCCACCCAGCCTGGGATGCCATAGCCATCGGCTCGGCGAGCGAAGTCTTCGAGGGGATACTCCAAGTGAGTCGGAGTCCCGTAGGCCCACTGGTTGTTCTCGATGATGGTGATGACCGGGAGCTTGTGCACGGCAGCGAAATTGATCGCTTCGTGAAAGACGCCTTGAGCGGTCGAGCCCTCTCCGTTGTAAGTCACGACGACGGCGTCGCCTCCATCGAGCTTGTTGGCATAGGCCAGACCGGCGGCGACGGGGATCGTTCCCGCGAGCATCGAGGTCGAGTGGATGATGTGACCCGACTTGCTGCCGATGTGCGACCAGTTGTCGCGTGCTCGTCCGGGTGAGCCAGATCGGCCCCAAACTTGGCTGCAAACTTCTTCGACCGTCATCGCGATGCGGTCGTCTTGGCCCCATTTGCCTCGGAGGTCCTTCATGAAGAATGCCGGCATGTCTCGGTGGATCGGACTGATCCAGTCCGTCGACTTGAGGGCATAGAGCGTCCCCGCCAAAATCGCTTCCTGATTGTGCGACGAGTAGAGCGTCCCGGTCAGTCGGCCTCGGCGCTTTTCCTTGATGAGTCGCACATCGAAATAACGGGCCAGGTAAAGGTGCTTGAGCAGTTCGAGATGCTCTTCTTTGGTCAGGAGATCGCTAGGCCGCGCCGGAGAGGCGGTCTTCGGAGGAGCGCTTTTTTGTGCTGGCATGGTGAAAGGGTCCCGCTTCGGGGGGAATTCCGAATATTGTACCTAAAAGGATCGGCTTTTGGCGGTCGTTCAGAGAGGTTTGAAGTTTCCTCAGCGCCCTCTTTTTCGGTCGAGAGATCGGCCCTGGCAAGAATGCGGTTCTGGCGCTTGAGGCAACCAACGGCGTCATGGGGTCGGTATAGTCAAGGACCTATGTTGGCCACTCTTTATGCTCTTTCGGTCCTGGCGAGTGCCCAAGCTGCTCCTCCAGCAACTCCGGCAACTACGGCGACATTCCCAACCCCGATGCCCCTCAAGACGCTCCGAGGCGAGTTGACTCTCGAAGATCTGTTTCCTCGAAAGTCGTACTTTGGCAAGACCGCCCGAGGCATGGAGTTCTCGTTCGACGACCGGTACGTTGCTTACCTTTGGAATCCCTATGACGACCGCGGCTTCGACCTGTACGTTTTAGATCGGCGGACCGGGAAATCCGAGCGAGTGACGAGCTTGGACGTCATGGCCACCTTTGATCGGCGCATCGCGGCGATGAAGGAGCAGATCCAAAAGGACAACGAGGAAGAGAAGAAGATGCTTCAGATGAACGATCTGGAGTATCGAGAGTTCATGATCAAGCGGCGGACGGACACGAGCCGGCGAAACGCACCACCCCCTTATCCGGGCATCAGCGAAGTCGCCTGGGCGCACAAGAGTCACGATCTGATCTTTGGTTATGCAGGCGACCTCTTTCGGTGGAAGCCGGGCGGGAAAATTGAACGACTGACTCGCACCCGAGATTCCGAATCGGCGGTGGAATGGCTCCCCGACGACAGCGGTTTCTATGTCTTTCGCGACGGCGGGCTTTTCCGGATGCGGTTTTCGAGCGGCGTCTTGGAGCAGTTGGACCCGGAACTCCCGGACGGGCATCGGTTGGGCACGTACGACGTCTCCCCCGATGGACGCTGGATGATGGTTCGTGCCTGGCGTGCGACCGGTCAGTATCGACAAGTCGAGTGGATCACCTATCGAAATCGATTCGCCGAAGTCCGACGGTCTGCTCAGTATTGGGGTTTTCCGGATGACAAGGTGCAAGAAGAGTCGGTGCTTTGGCTTTACGACTTAAACGACGATCCGGCCGTCAATCCCAAGCACGATGGGAAACCTTGGGAGCTCTGGCGCTGGAAGAGCGGGACCGATATCTTGGACGTCAGCATCCACACGCAGCCTTGGTCGGCAGATGGCAAAAAGTTTGTTTACTCTTCCTCTTCACAACGCAACAAGACGATCGATCTCCATGTCGTCGATTTAGAGAAGAAGGCCCAAGAAACAGTTTACAAATCACGATCTGACGGAGAGCCGAGTTCGGCCGACTTCTGTCGTCCTTTCTTCGCTCCGGATGGGCAGTCCGTCGTGGCGATGCTGGAGCAAGGCGGCTTTCGAAATGCTTGGCAAATTAACCTCACCCTCAAGACAGCGACGCCCTTGACGGCAGGTGACTTCGAATCCTATCCCCTGGCGATGACTCCCGACAGTCAGAATCTTTTGGTGGCATCACAGCGAGACAGCATGGCTCGGCTGAACGTTTATCGAGTGAATCTGCAGAATGGTGGCTGGACGCGGCTGACGGAAATTGTGGGAAATTGGTCTATGCCGACGGTCAGTCCAAGTACCCAAAGTTTTGCGACGACGATGATCGCGTGGGACCGTCGTCCAGAGCTCTTTGTCCAAGGAACTTCTACTCCAGAAAAAGCCGCGCCGATCACTCAATCTCACCGAGATGGATTTGAGAAAATCCAGAAGCTCAAGCCCCAACTCTTTTCGTTTAAGAATCGACACGGACAAACGGTTCACGGCTTTAAGTTCTTGCCCAAAGATCATAAGAAAGGCCAAAAGAGGCCCTTGCTTCTCTATGTCTACGGCGGACCACTCGCGAGCCCGATGGCGAAGACGATCAATGATGGAAACTTTGGAAGTTCGGAATATCGATTCCACATGTTTTTAGCTCATGAATTGGGCTACGTCACGGCGGCGATCGATCCTCGGGGACAAACCGGACTCGGCGCCGAGTTCGGAAGAGCTAACTTTGAGCAGGCCGGGAAGCCCCAAGTCGAGGACTTGAGTGACGCGGTTTTCTACCTCGAAAAAGAGGTTGGAGTCGATCGGAATCGAGTCGGAATTCATGGCTGGTCCTTCGGAGGATTTCAGACCATGATGTGCATGTTCACCGCTCCTGATGTTTTCAAACTCGGGATGGCCGGAGCCGGTCCGACTGAGTGGCAAAATTACAATGCTGGATATACGGAGATGGTGATCGGAGAAGCCCGCGAAGGCAAGCCCGAGGACCTCGATAAGTTTTCACTCACTCACTTGGCCAAAAATCTGCAAGGTGACCTCATGCTTATGCACGGGATGGAAGATGACAACGTTCTCTTTCAGCACGCGATTGCGGTTTACCGAAAGCTGTTGCAATACGGCAAAGGTCCCCTCGTTGAATTCGTCGTTGACCCAACCGGAGGCCACGGCATGGGCGGCGATATGGATACCCGAGATCGGCACGCGATCTACCTCTCTTATCTCATGCGAAAGTGGGGTGTTTGGAAGCCATAATTCGGGCTCCTCAGCACGAAACATCGGGGCCCGTTTGGGGCCCCGGTGTTTTTCGTTTACCAGGTCGTTTCGACGGTAAATTTAATCGTCTGAGTTGCTCCCGGTTTAACAGTCACCTCGAACTGAACAGTTTCAGCATTCGGGCGAGTGAAATCGACGTTGTGGCTGATGATCTTGTGCTCGGCCCAAAAGCGCTCGATCACCGTCACGGTTTCCGATTCTTTCTCTTTTCGATTGCGAATTTCGATCAAGAACGATTCGCGGGCGCCTCGCAATCGATTCCGATCCGCTGGATCGCGAATCCACTCAAAGGACGTCCGCTTTCTTTCGGCGACAATGTCAAACGCTCGACCGACGACGAGCGAGATTTTCTCATCTCGCGGAGTGTGATCAATTTCGTCCTCTCCTAAGAGCTGGACGGCTCCGCTGCTGTCTCGCTGAAAGACCTTGAAGACTCCTTGCGGAAACGGCATGCCGAGCTTTTGCTCCTTTGAGTTCACCAGTTCCAGCCGGATTTGGGGCTTGATGAGTCCCGTTCCCACTTCCCCTTCGCTCGGGCGATACCCTTGCATGTTCATCATCGGATCGACAATGAGTCGTTTGGTGACAGGAACATCTACGGCTTCAAAGAGTGAAACTTGCTTGATTTCGTTGTTGCGAACTGTCGCCGGACGTTGGAGAGTGTAGAGGTGATAGTCTGCAAAGGCTTCTTGGTTAAATCCCTTATCCGCCATCGAAGCAGCTTCTAGCCCACCTGGTGATCCTCGCATGCCCGCCCGTGGGGGCTGGACTCTTTCGACTTCGCCCGCGAGGAGCTTCAGCTTCGCATCGGTCCAGGTCGCTCCCGACCGGTTGGTGAGCGTCACCCAAGACTTCAGGTCGCCTTTTCCACCCGCTTGGTCGAGAGTAAGGACGTAGTCGGCACGCCAACTGGTCCCTTGAGTGATGTAACTCAGCTCGACGGTGTTTGATCCCGCTTCTTCGGCGACGAGGTCCCAGAGCAAAGTCGGCTTGCTGATGAGGCCTTCGGGGATCGATTGGACTTCGATTTCACCCGAGGGATTCAGCAAAATCCGGCCGTCGTTGGTGCGCATCACCATGCCGTTGTACTGCATCGACGAGCCGCCATTCGCACTGCCGACCACCGCGGTTGGAGAGCTCATTAAAGTCCCGACGATTCGCTCCTTGTCTCCGTTTGGCAGCACGCGATTCAGAATGATCGTTTGTCCGACGGCCTTAGCGAGGATCGCTTCGACGTTGATCAGGTCAAACTGGTAACTCTGTTCAAGGACCGTCAATGATCCGGGCTTGGTGAGACTCCGAATCCCGACGCTTGTGGGTTCAATCAACGCAGCCACATCCTCGATCCGGATCGATTGACGCCCTGGTTTCAGCGTGATCGGTCGAACCTCTTTCACTAAGGCGAAACCGCCGTTATAGATCGTAATTTCGGTGGATGGCGGTTGTTTGGGGTCCATACTTGTTTCGGGAGTCCGGCTCGGGTGGAGGGGGGCCGCCGAAAGAGCCACCCCCAGTAAAAACGATGAAATCATGCTTCAAACCTCCGGTATAGAGTTGGACGCACGGTCGTACCCGGAGGTGTCAAGAGTCAGCCTATGCGGGGATCTGAGACAACTCGGATTTCAGGACGTTGATCCAGTCGATGTTCTCGGGATCGACGCCGTTGAGCGCCGCCAGATACAGCGAAACAAAATCGCCCTTTAGCACGAGCGTGAGCATTCGCTCAAGCAATCGGTCGCCTTCGGCTTGGACATGGTGTTGGATCGGGCACACGGACCGAATCAGGTCCAGCGTGACTCGATCCCGCGCCTTCATCTTGTCGGTTTCGGCCCCGTCTTGGAGGACGACACACACCCAGTTTTGGACGCCTTGGCCGTCGGCGCGCACCCACCCAAGAATCTCGTTGTGATTCAGTTCGGGGAACGCATTCGCAAAGGTCATGTTCTTCGCGTTCTCGTTGATCTGACCTTTCCATCGATTCGCGACGACCGCTTGCCACGACCCGAGCCCGTAGAGCACCGAGAGCTTGCCATGCATTGACTGCGCCATTTGCTTGGCCGAGTTCTCGACAAATCCGACCTCAATGCGGTGGCCCTGAACAACCTGACGCAAGCCGGCAAATGCGGCGGCAAAATCTTGCCGAGGCAACAGCCCCATGGCCTCGCACGCCGCAACTACGGGGATGCAGAGCAAGCCCAACGCGGTGCGCGGCGGCTGACCTGCCGGGATCAAAATGAGGGGATCGCCATTTTTCCGAGCGAGCTCGGCCAACTGGCCGCCCGACGTCAGAACGACCCTTTTTGCGCCTGCGGCCCGAGCTGATTCATAGGCCGCGAGCGTTTCTTCGGTGTTGCCGGAGTAGCTGCTGGCAAAAACTAAGGTCTCTGGCCCCACCCACCCAGGCAAAACGTAGTCGCGATTGACTTGGAACGGGAGCTTGCCTTCGGCTTCGAAAAGGCACTTTACAAAGTCGCCCCCTACAGCCGAGCCGCCCATCCCGGTCAGAAGGACTTGGCCGACCCCGGTCAGAGTCGGAAGAGTCGCTTCGCGAGCCAGACCGAGCGCCAACTCGCACTGGTCAGGAAACTCACAGGTAAGCCGATACATCTCCTTCGGGTCGAGCCGAAGGACGTACTCCTTTTGATCCAGAGCGTGCATGCGTTATTCGTCGGCGAACGGGTCGAACTCGTCGTCCACCGGGCCGGCAGCGACGGCGGCCGTCGGAGCGGCACTCGTACCTGCGCCAGGAGATCCCGCATCGTCACGGGGTCGGTCCATCGCCTGAACGCTGTCGGCGACGACTTCGACCACCTCTCGGTTGGTTCCGTCGGAAGCGGTGTATTTGCGACTTTGCAATCGACCCTCGATTCCCACGAGCCGACCTTTGGTCAGGTAGTTCGCAACGTATTCGGCTTGGCGCTCCCAAGCAATGATTCGGAAGAAGTCTGCGTCCGGCCCCCCATCGGTCGGCTTGATTCGCTTGCTGACGGCGAGGCTAAAGTCCACCACGGCCTTTCCGGTCGTTGTGTGGCGCATTTCCGGGTCGCGGGTGAGGCGACCCACCAGCACGACTCGGTTGATCACGCCTCTTCCTCCCGCAGGAAGATTCGGTGTCGAATCACGTCGTCGCTGTTTCGCATTTGTCGGTTCAGCTCAGCCGGAACCTTGCTTTCAGCTTCAAAATGCATCAGGATGTAGTTTCCTTCTTTGTGGCCATCGATTTCGTAGGCCAGCTTGCGGCGATCCCACTTCTCCGCCTTTTCGACGGTACCGCCCTCTTTTTCAACGATCGACTTGAACTTGTCGGCGATCTTGCTGATGTTTGCATCATCCAGAGTGGGGGCGACGATATAGAAGGCTTCGTATTTTCGAGTATTCACAGGCTTGCTTTCTCCTCTCTCTGGGCTTAAAGAATCCGGTTGTAGCCGGACCAGAGAGGCTGATCTATGGATTGTACCCTGCCTCGGCGCCGGAACGGGAGACCCGGCCCCGCTACCCCCAGCTAGGTAAAATGCGGGCTCACATGGACCTGAAAAGCACCCTGAATCTGCCCAGCGCGGGCTTCACGATCCCGATGAAGGCCGACCTCCCTCAGCGAGAGCCGGAGATTCAAGCCCGCTGGCGCGAGTTGGGGATCTATCACGCCATTCGCCAGGTCCGGGAAGGGTGCCCGAGTTTTGTTCTGCACGACGGGCCGCCGTATACGAACAACCCAATCCACCTGGGGACGGCCTTGAATAAGGTCCTGAAGGACTTCGTCGTGAAGTCGCAGTCGATGATGGGCTACCGAGTGCACTACGTGCCCGGCTACGACAATCACGGTCTCCCGATCGAACAGACCGTGATGAAGGGGTTTCAAGAGCGTAAGGAGACTCCTTCCCAGGAAGAGCTTCGACGAGCTTGTCGGGCCCATGCCGAGCAGTATGTTCAGATTCAGTCGGAGCAGTTTCAGCGGCTCGGGGTCTTTGGGTTATGGGAGAAACCTTACAAGACGATGGCCTACGAGTTCGAAGGGCATCTTGTTCGAGTCTTTTCTCAACTGGCTCTGAGGGGATACGTCTATCGAGGGCTCCGTCCGACTTTGTGGAGTCCGACCGCCCAAACCGCGCTGGCCGACACAGAGATTATTTACAAAGACAAAGTTTCGACGTCGATCTATGTGCGCTTTGCGTTGCGCGACGATCCGAACCAAATCCTCCAAGGTTACGACAACGTTTTTGCGATCATTTGGACCACAACTCCTTGGACTCTGCCAGCGAACCTAGCACTGGCTTTTCATCCTGAACTGAGCTATGCCTTGGTTCGGGTCGGAGGGGAGCACTATCTGATGGTCCAAGACCGAGTTCAAGCACTCGCTGAGACATTCGGTTGGAGTGACTTTGAAGTTGTCGACTCCTGGGAGGGTGTGAATTTTTCGGGAATGCTCTTTGATCATCCGTTCTTTGATCGAGAGTCCCGAGGCGTGGTCGCCGATTACGTCACTGTCGAAGATGGGACCGGAATTGTTCATACGGCTCCGGGGCACGGGCGCGACGACTTCTACACCGGTCAGCGAAACGATCTTCCGGTGCTTTGCCCGGTCAATGAGCGCGGCGTGATGACCGAAGAGGCCGGACCTTTTGCAGGTATGTTTTACGAAAAGGCCAACCCCGCTATCTTGCAGACCTTGCAAGAATCGGGAGCCCTTATGAAGGCAGAAGAATTCACGCACAGTTATCCGCATGCTGAGCGAGACGATCAGCCCGTCATCTTCCGCGCGACCGAACAGTGGTTTGTGAATATGGACCACGAAGGTTTGCGCGAAAGTATGCTGCAAGAGATTGATCAAGTTCGATGGTTCCCCGAGCATGGTCAAAATCGAATTCGATCGATGGTGGGGGGCCGACCGGATTGGTGTATTTCTCGACAAAGGCCCTGGGGCGTAGGCATCCCGGTCTTCTACGGCGCCGAGTCCAAAATTCCAGTTCTGGACCCGGTGGCCTTTGAATCGGTGGAGCAGGTTGTGAGCCGTCATGGGTCTGATGCCTGGTTCCAAATGCCGCCGGCTGAGATTCTCCCGGCAGGATACAAGCATCCGGAGACGGGCGAAACAGAGTTTGTGAAAGAGACCGACGTTTTGGATGTTTGGTTTGACAGCGGGTCCTCTCATCAGGTGGTCTTTCGAAGTGGCTCCCCCGAGTGGGAAGGCGCACTCCCGGCTGATCTTTATCTCGAAGGATCTGATCAACATCGGGGCTGGTTTAACAGCTCTCTTGTGATTTCCACAGCTCTGGAAGGTCAAGCCCCCTATCGCGAAGTTGTCACGCACGGATTTGTGCAAGATGAACAGGGTCGAAAGATGTCCAAGCGATTGGGCAACATCATTGATCCGATTGCCGCAAGTGATCAATATGGGGCGGATGTTCTGCGACTTTGGGTCGCCAGTGTGGATTATCAAAACGACGTTCCTTGCGGCGACGCCCTCCTGAAGAAAATTGGCGATGATTACCGCAGAATTCGAAATACACTGCGATTCTTGCTGAGTAACTTAGAAGACTTTGATCCTTCGGAGATTACCGAAACTTTCTTGCCCATTGACGAGTGGATTTTGGAACAGACCGATCTGCTCGTGCACGATTGTGCGGCCGACTTCGATCGGGCTGAGGCGCGAGACCCCGAAGATCGAAGTGCCTATGCGCGCTACGATTTTCGAGAGGTTGCGACCGCGATTCATAACTTCTGCGTCGGTCCGCTGAGCGGGTTTTATCTGGACGTCACGAAGGATCGAATGTATTGCGACGGGAAGGACTGGCCCAGTCGGAAAAGTGCCCAAGCAGCGTGCTATTTGGTGTTGCTGAAACTTTGCAAACTTGTTGCCCCGATCTTAGTGCATACCGCCGAGGAGGTTTATCAAAGGATTCCTCATTCCCATCGGCTCGATTCGATTCATCAAGAAACGTTTGAGATTCCGACTGCCGACCGACTGGCTCAGATCGAGGGGAGTCCCCTTCAAGTCGACTTCGCACTCCTCTTGGAGATTCGCAGCGAGTTGAATGCCGCCCTCGAGATTTGGCGAGCTGAGCACGGGGTCAAGGATTCTCAGGATGTTTGGGTGCGGTTGACGGGCGACGAGACGGCTCTGTCGACGCTTCGCCGATATCAAGACGATCTCGCCACGTTCTACAAGGTGAGCGGAATCGAATTGCACTCGGGAGAGCCTCGGTTTGAATTCGAGCTCAGCCCCTATCCCAAGTGCGAACGTTCGCGAATTCGCCGCCCGGATGTCGCCCAAGTCGGCGAACATTGGCTCACCGCTCGCGACCGACGGGCCTTGGGGATCACCGGATGAGTTCACCTTCTCCTCTTCCCGATGCCTCGCTGGGCTCTGAGACCTCGGCCCGTCGAAACGCGGTCCAGTTGTGGTTGGTCCTGTTTCTCGGACTCTTAGCCGTCGATCAGGTCGTCAAAGCTTGGGCCCGCTGGGCCGCTGATTGGACCGAGGGGCGATCCATCCACGCGCTTTGGCCGGGTGTTTTTGAACTCAAACTCGTCTACAACGAGGGGATCGCCTTCGGAATGTTGCAAGGGCACGGGGTGTGGCTGACTCCGATTGCGGTCGTGATCGCGCTGTTTGCGTTTGCGTTCAGTTGGAAGCACCCGCATGAGAACAAATGGACTCACGTCGGAATGGCGGTCCTGGCGAGTGGGGCGGTTGGGAATCTGATCGACCGGCTCTGGATGCAGAAGGTCACCGACATGTTCTGGATCCGGGCGATCAATTTTCCGGTCTTCAATATCGCCGACGTCTGCATCACCGTCGCGGCGGCCCTTCTAGGAGTGATCTGGGTTCGGGAATCCGCTCAGGCGATGCGAGAGTCGAGGCGCGCCTCAGTCGAGGCCGACGCGAATCCCAGCTCCCGAGCCCCTGCAACCGAACCTGATCCCGCGGAGTAGTGCGAGGTATGAGAAGAACTCCTGTTCCGCCGGGTTCGGTGGGTTGGATCGTCTTGGCTGCCGCTGCGATCCCGATTTTGATCCGGTCCGCCAAGCCCCTGGCGCGCAAGATCGGTCAAGGACTCCGAAAGGTCGGAGAACAACTGGAGCAAGCGGTCGAAGAAGTCCGCAAGGACGCTCCTGTGAACGCCGAAGTGGTCGTGGAAGAGCCGACGACGACCGATTCTGATGCTGGTTCCAACACCCGTGAAGAAGTGCCGCCCTCGGCGGCCACTCGCACCCGGGCACCCCGGCCAAGGCGCTCCACCGCCGACGTCAAGGGTCCCCGCGCCCGGCGCAAGCCTACTGCGAAGCCTCCAGCGAAGTAGCCCGGCAGTTTTCAGCGGTCGGGCGCCCACCCCCAGGAGTCGAAGAAAAACTCCAACATTCGGCTGAAATTGAGCGCGGTGTGCCCTTGGTCGGGGCCTACCTGAACCTCGAACGACTTTCGGGCGCGTTGCAGTTCGCCGATGAGCTGAAGACTATTGGACGGATGGACGTTGTTGTCGGCGGTGCCCCAGAAGATCATGAGCCGCCCCTTGAGGTCTTTGGCGTAGGTCATCGCGCTGCTGAGTCGATAACCTTCGGGATTCTCTTGAGGCGTACGCATGTAGCGCTCGGTGTAGATCGTGTCGTAGTTGCGCCAGTCGGTGACGCTGCTGGAGCCAGAAGCGGCGGTGAAGAGGTCCGGATAGCGCAACAAGGCTATAATCGACGCGTAGCCGCCATAGCTCGTCCCGTAGATCCCCACCCGCTTGGGATCGACGATGCCTCGATCCACAAGGGCCCGGACGCCTTGGGCTTGATCGTCGATTTCAACCTGACCGAGTTTGAGATAGGCCGCATCCTTGAAGGCGCGTCCGCGCCCGCTGGTCACTCGCCCTTCGAATCGAGCGAGCAACCAGCCGAACTCGACGGTCGCATCTGGAGTTTCAAAACGCTCGACATAGCCGCTCGGCAACGGTCCGCCGTAAACGCTCACCAAGAGGGGGAATTTCTTGTCGGGACTGAAATCGCTCGGCTTTTCGAGATAGCCGTAGAGCTGAGTTTTGCCGTCATTGGCCAGGGTGATGACACGTTCAAGAGTTTGTCCGCCGAGACGGCGAAACTCGGTGAGGTCGCTTTCGGCCAGTCGCTTGAGGACTTTGCCGTCTCGGTTGACGAGCTGAATGATCGGGGGTGAATCGATGTCTTCGGAGGTCAGGACGACGCCGTCGCCCGTCGGAGAAATCTGCGCTCGATGCGACAGCTCTGGATCGCTCACCCGGACGTCTTTGCCCGTTTTGAGGTCGATCCGGTGAATCTGCATGAGGTAAGGATTCGGGGCACTCCGCGCTGCCACCCAGACTTCCTGGCGAGGAAAGTCGAACTGGAGGATGCGATCGACTTCAAACGGGAACGACGTCAGTTGCCGAAACTCACCCGACTTGAGATCGACCCAGCTGAGATTCTGGAACCCGGTTCTCTCCGTCATCCAGAGCATCTTGTTTCGATAGGCGGGTGCCTGGTCGATCTGAGGATGTTCGTCGAGGAAGGTCCGGTCGGGCAGATTCTCCACCCAGCCCCGGGGATTGTCTTCTCGAACAAGGACACGGACTTTTTGGGTTTTGGGGTCGATCGCGCAAAACTCCATTACGTTTTGCCAGCGGTTCGTGCGGTGGAACAGGAGCTCTTGGCCCTCTGGCGACCAGCGAATGCCGTAGACGTAGTGCCCGAGCCCCTCGTCAAAGGGCCGCCCATCGCGGACGGACAAGACCTGCGCCTTTTGAGTTTTTCGGTCATACACCCACAGGTCGACCACGGGATTCGGGGTCCCGGCTTTGGGATAGGCCTCGATGTCCAGCGTTGATTGAATCTGTCGCTGGTTGAGGGTCAAGAAGTAGTCTGCGACCTGTGTCTCGTCGAACCGATAAAACCAGAGCGTTTGGCCGTCGGGCGACCAACCCATCGCCTCGTTTTGGGAGAGTTCTTCTCCGTAGACCCAACTGGCGGTCCCGAATTTGATCCGACTGGCGGCTCCCGCCGAATCGGTGATCTTCGTCAAGTCGCCGTCTTTGGGCCCGATCCAGACATTGCCGTCTTGGTAGACGGCTCGAAAGTTCTCGTCTGGAGTCCATGCGGTCGTGAGCTGGCGACCCCGTCCCGGGCTCCCGCCAGGCCGCCGCACCGAGGTCGGGCCGGGCTCGATTTCGGGCATCGCGGGGACCCCTTTTTCGCGGCCGGTTTTCAAGTCGATCTGGACAATTTTCTCTCCCAGAGTCACGGCGAGAGCCTTCCCTTTCTCGGCCCATCGGTAATTGGCTGAGGCCAAGCGCACGGCCCCTTTGATTTTCGGTCCCAGGTCCCGATAACGGTCATAGCGGGGCATCAGGGACAAACGATCTTGGGCGAGTCCGTGGGCACTTCCAGCGACCACGAGGAACCCCAGCGCGAGCCGAGACAGGACGTTCATGAGTCCATCTTATCCCGCTCGCGGTGGATTTTTTTGCCCGAGGTCGTTTGGAGAGGAGGTCTACCAGCGGCATCAATACCAGAACTGTCCCAGAAAAGGGGGAGAATGATTGGTTTTGGCCTAAATATAGCGTATCCTAGAGGAGTATCTGGCTTGCCTCAAGGCAGGCGCATTTTTTGGCGAGAGGAGCATCGTTTTGAATCGAAAAATTTTTTCCCGATGGGGCGTCGTCGTGGCGCTGGTGGCAGTCGCGTTCACTTCGGCCCAAGCCCAGTTTGTCTATGGGACCAGCTTCGAGTCGTTCCAAGGGTTCACGGCGAATCAGACACTGGACCAACAAGGGTTCGACGGCCTCGGTGTTTGGACGGCCACCCCGCCTGAGAACGCGTATGTTGTGGATGAAGCAGCCCGTTCTGGAACTCAGAGCGTCCGGCTCTATCCGGCTGAAACCGGCCAGACTGATGCCAACAAGATCATCAGCATTCGGAATTTAACCCAACCGATCGTCAATGGCCAGGTCAGCATGATGGTGGGAAGCAATTGGTTCCCCACCAGCACCCAATCAGCCTCGGCATTCACGAACTTCCAGTTTGTGAAGGGTAGCACCCCGGTTCAGATCATGATGGGGATGGAGCAGCTGTCAGGAGGCCCGGCGAGAATCAAACTTCGATTCATGACGACCCAGCCCGTGGACCTCTCGATTGTTGCTCCACTCACCCTGAATGCGAATCAATGGTACGACTTGAGGTTCGCCTGGACGTGGGGCTCTTCTCAGGTGGATTTCTTCGTGAACAACAACCTGATCGGCGGAATCAACAACTTCATCTGTAACTGCCCTCTCCGGTCGGATCAGATCTCTCTGTTCCACGCTCGATCTTCGAACGCGGGCGCGCAAGGTGCCTACTACGACGACCTGCAACTCGCCGCGGCCGTGCCCGAACCCGGGACTCTGGCGGCACTAGGCCTTGGGATGGCCTGGTTCGCTCGACGCCGACGGAAAGCCTGATCTAGTAATCCACCGGACGCAAGTAATACTCCCCAATGGACGTGGTGCTCATCATCGCGACCGTGGGGAGTCTCCTTTTCCAGTGGGTGGAGTCGAGCCTTTTGCGAACCAAGGCGATCTCGCCGCTGGTAAAGCCAAAGCCGGCGAGCTGATCTGACGAAAATCCTCGTAAGATGCCCTCCAGAATCCGGTCGGCTCGTTCGTAGCTGATCCCGAAGTCGCCTTCATCCGTTTGCCCCTCGATGAGGTCTGCGGTCGGCGGCTTTTCGATAATTTCCGAGGGCACGCCCAGTTCTTGGGCAAGTTGCCACACCTGAGTCTTATAGAGATCGCCGAGCGGATTGATGGGCGGGGCATCGTCGGCGTGCCAGGTGAAGTAGCCGAGGAGTCTCTCGGTCTTATTGCCGGTGCCGAGTGGCAACCCCCGAATCGCCATCGAATGGTCGAAGATGGCGATCATTCGGCAACGAGCACAGATGTTTCCGATTCGGACAGGATCGACCGGCGCCGCGCACGCCCCGAGATACCCCTCGACCATCGACGTGATCTCGAGCGTTTGCTCTTGGACACCCAATGCCTCGACCACGAGCCTCGCATGGTCTAGGCTCTGCTTGGAGCTCAATCGATAAGGGAGCCGAAGGCAAAGGACATTCTCCGGGCCGAACGCTTCGGCTGCCAAGTAGGCGACGACCGCAGAATCGACTCCGCCCGAGAGCCCCAGAACGACCCGGTCCATCTTTCGGCGGCGCTGAACCTCGTCGCGAAGAAACGCGACCAGCCAAGCCTTGACCAAGGGGGTATGAATCCTTAGAGATCGCGGCGAAGTCGGATCAAAGCTCTCGGCACGCACCACTGGGACTGCCATTTCTGTTCTATTTTACGGCGTTGCGGGTCCTTTGTCCCAAGCGTCGCATCCTCGGGCAGTCAAAAAGCGTTACTCTGAGTGTAGAGGTTTCTGAATTCACCATGTCCAACGTCGTAAAATTCATCCTGTTTGTGGTCCTGGGCATCATCGCCCTTTCCGTTATCTTGAACTTGGTCAGCGGCCTCTTGGCGTTGCTCTTCAAGATCGTGGTGCCGCTCCTGATCATTGGCGGCGTGGGCTACCTGGTTTACCGAGTCATCGACCGTAAAGCCTTGGGTCGCGGACCTCGAAGTATTCGCTAAGCCAGTCCACGGAGTAAGATCGAGCCATGTCTGCGGCATGGCTCTCCATACTCCTTCTTCTTGAACCCTCGGGCTCGGTCACCCGAGATGAATACGGGGTCCCGCTCGTGGCCGCTTCGAGCCGAGTCGATGCCTGGTATTGGGCGGGGCGAGCCGTGGCCCAAGACCGGCCTTGGCAACTCGAGATTTCTCGACGTTCGGCCCGCGGCAAGCTCGCCGAAGCCCTGGGCGAGGCGGGGGTAAGCTCCGACCGCGAGGTCCTCCGCACCGGCTACACCGATGCCGAGTTGCAGAAGCAGTTCGACTCGATGAGCGCTCCGACGCGCCAAGAGTGGAATGCCTATGCCCGAGGGATCACCGATGAGTTCGCAAACCTGGAGGCCGCGGGGCGATTGCCCGAGGCTTTTCGAGTGAACTCTGTCCGTCCTGAGCCTTGGTCGGTGCTGGATTCCGCCGCCATCGCCGTGCGCATGGCCCGGCTTTTCGGCACTGGAGGCGCCGGAGAGCTGCGAAACACTCTTCTATACCGATATCTGCAAGGCCAGAAGATTCAAGATCAACTTCTGGATGCCTTCGAGGACCTTGCTTGGCAACTTGACCCCAATACGATTCCGACGGTGCCCCCCGAGGACGATCCGATCCGACGTCCACCGGTCCTTTTCCAATTCACCCAGGCCGACACGAAACGACAATTAGCGGCGTTGCCTCCCTCGAATGTGCTTGAGCTGATGCCGGCGATTCGGCTGGCCGAACACCGGCAGGAACGGTGGGTCGCGGAGCAAAACAATGTCCTCTATAAGTCCGGGAGCTACGCGATCGTCGTGGCCCCCAAGCGGAGTCGCTCGGGCCGCCCCTTGTTGCTGAGCGGCCCGCAGATGGGGCATCGGACCCCTTCCATCGCCTACGAAATGGCGATCCAAGCTCCGTCGCTCCAGGTCACCGGATTGTTGGTGCCGGGCGTCCCGACGATCTTGATTGGAGCGACGCCGCATTCGGCCTGGGGACTGACGAGTGGGATCGCCGACTTGGCCGACGTCGTTTTCAACCCGGTTCAAGCTGATGGGACGATCTTGGTAGACGGTCGCGCGCAGCCGATTGAGCGGGTCGAGCGGACCTTGAAGGTTCGTGGCGGGGCGCCGCAATCGGTCATCCGCCAACGAACCTCGTTCGGTGTTGTTGTGCTCGAATCCGCCGCCGCCAAGGTGGTTTACAGCCTCAAGACGTCCCTGTGGATGCGAGAGCTAGCTGGGTTTGATCAGTTTCGAACGGCAGGAAGCCTCCGCTCCGTGGAGGATTTTCGGCGAGTCGCCGCGCGGGTTCCGGTGACCTTCAATCTCTTCTTTGCTCTGAATTCTGGGGAGATCGGATATTTTTATTGCGGCGATGTGCCGATTCGGGCTCCGGGCATCGACCCACGGTTCCCGACTTTGGGCAGTCGGAATTCGGCTTGGCGAGGCTTCGTGCCGAAATCGCAGATGCCCCATGTCGTGAACCCATCGGGCGGGCTCCTTTTTAACTGGAACAATCAACCCGCCGATTGGTGGCCCAACCTCGACACGCCTGCTTGGGGCAATGGGTTCCGGAACCAGCTTCTTGGCGAACAGATTCCTGAGGGCCTGCTGAGCCGGCGCGATCTTGAGAATGCAATTGAGCAGATCGCGCGGCGAGATTCGGAGACATGCGGACTCTTGCAACCTTGGATCGACCGCGCTCTTCAAAATCGGGACCCAGATTGGAGCCCGGTTGAAGTGGCGGCGGCGAAACTGCTGGTCGGCTACGACGGCCGGCGCGAAGCTGGTCAAAGTGCGCCCTTGCTGATGGCAAGCCTCCTTGAAACGCTCCGCGAAGAGCTGTTTGCCCCGCGACTCGGAACGTTTCTGACCCCGGCGAATCTGGCCATGGTCACGCAGGCTGCGGTCGTGCTCCGCGCTCTGGACGAGGACACGTTGGTGGATTTCTTGAGTGGGAGATCGGCTGAAGAGGTTGTCCGAGCCGCATTCCGAAAAGCCGTGACCCGAGTGGCGAATCGGGCGGGGCAAGACGTGTCGAAGTGGAAATTCGTGCCGAACTCGATCTCCGTGCCCGGTGAGCCGCCGATCCCGTACAGTGATCGGGGGACGTTCATCCAGATCGTCGAGCTTGGGCCGAAGAGCACGGTGCGAACGGTCCTGTCTCCCGGAATCGCCGAAGAGGGCCCCCACAGCCGAGACCAAGTCCCTCTGGCGCGAGCGTGGCGGACCAAGGTGCGTCAGCCAGGCTGGTGATCTTTCGCGGCGCGACCTCGTCGCTTGTGAACTTTGGAGGGCGCGACGTATCCGAGTACGTGATAGCGTTCGGCTTCGCCGGAAAGGTCACGGTTTTCGTGAATCCAATCCAGGAGCTCGGTCAGCCGTCGCCGAGCCTCGGGCAAGAGCTCCGGCGGGATTCGAACATAGCGACGACGAAGCATCGATCGGGTGAGGACCGACGGATCGGCCACCGCTTTGGCATGAAGATCTTCCATTTCGCGAACCATCTCGCGGGTTGTTGCTCGAAACGAGTCAAGCGACTCTTGCCGGTATTCCGGGGTGGACTGAGTCAGCTCGTGGCGAAAAGTTGCCATTGCCCAAGCGTAAAGGTGCTCGGTTCGAGATCGCTTCTTTTGCGTTCCGACCGCGCGCAGAAGGCCGACTTCGAGCAACGCTTGGGTGTGGTAATGGACAACCTGGGCCGATTTGCCCAGCTCACGAGCGACCTGGGCGGCTGCGCGACCTTCATTCGGAGCGTAGCACCAGAAGACTTGATGCCGTTCGACCGAGCTCAAACACTTGAGTTGATCGAGGCTGAGCGTGATGGATTCGAGCTGGTCGGGGAAAAAACTCAAGACTTAGAAAAGACGGAGGAAGGGTTCGTCTCGCCCCTTCCTCCCATTGGAGTACATGCCAAGAGCTCGGATTAGCTCGCCTTCGCTCGTCTCCTTCGGACGAGGGCCAAGGCCCCGAGTCCCAGAGCAGCCATGGTTGCGGGTTCGGGAACCGGCTGAGCGACGATCCGGACGTCGTCCACCTGGAAGGTGTTTGGGTCGAAGCCCCTTATAAAGAAACCGTCGGGCCCCGTTGAATCTGAGGTCCATAGGAAAGAGACCAACGACCAAGATTCAAGAGGAGTATCGATAGGAAACGAGTCGTAAGGGGTATCTCCGCCGATCTGGATCATGAGCCGATCGTCGCCGATGCCGTTGTTCTTGACCCACAGTGAGACATCGTAGGTCCAACCTGAGTTCGCGAAAAAGCTCTGCGAGATCGAGTTGAGAGAAGGACTCGAGCCAGCAAAGTTCGCCGAGAACGACCCCGTATGGGGGTCACTGACCACGGTCGGCAAGGTTGGTCCCGACACTGTCCAGTTCGAGAAATCCCCCGTTTCGAACCCACCATTCAGAAGCAGATTTGCGTGCGACGAAGCTGCCCCCGACAAGCACAAGGCCACCAAGGCCACTTTCTTGATTGAAATTTTCAACATATCCTCCATATTTGGACTATTTATAGAATATCACAAGTCATCATGAATCCGTACAAGAGGGAAAAAATTCCCCAGAACCTCGTGAAAATACGAGGGTCTGGGGCTGCGGTGGGTTCCGATGAGTCGAAGCGAAGAGCTAGCGCTCGCGTTTGAATTCGAAGCGTTGGGACTTTGAGCCGTCGGCGAGACTGATGGTGGCGGTCAAGATTCCTCGGGTGGAAAGCTCGTAGGTGATCCGCTGGGGGTAGTCATGTCGGGGGTTTTCGAAGTCGGCGCGCTGTGCTTCCAGCTTGGTGAGGACAAACTCGGTGGGTGGGCCTCCCCCGGGTTGGGCAATGTAGACGAGTCCGCCGTCTCGCTCGACGATGCGCAGAAACTCGAATGCGACCATCTTGTCTTTTGAGACCGTTCGAGCGGTGGCCAGCATCGCTCCGCCTTTGGGCGGGCTCCACCTTTCTTCAATCGACGTGGCCTGGCTTGTCCCCATCGTTCCTACCCAAGCTCCGGCGAGCCAATCCAACTGGCCAATTTTGGCCTGAGCAGGCGAAGGGCGGTGGGCCTCCATTCGGTTAGAGTCAACCTGTGATCCGCCCACATGGGTTGAATCGGAGGACATGGAGAACAGAGTTGAGCCTAAAGCCAAGAACGAAGAGACCCAGGAGATCATGACTGCGCGCTGGTGCATCGCTGTCAACTTACCCCAGGATGTCGGAATGTGCGGAATTCAGGGAGTTTCCTGATGATGAAGTCTGGAGCGGTCATACGCATGACCACCCCAATAAACAAAGAAGCCCACCTTGCGGGTGGGCTTGAAATTTTTATCTATCCGCGCAGCGTGCATATCTGCCGGGAGGTCACCCTCCAAGTACTTCCGCCGCTGAGAGGCTTAACTGCTGTGTTCGGGATGGGAACAGGTGTTTCCCTCTCGCCATGACCACGCGAATAGAAAGTTTATGTGATTGTCTCGCGGGGCGAGCAAGCACTTTGTAAGGTGCACATGTCGAATGAAACGGCGAAACGCAAGTTTGTAAGAGCTTGAATAGTGTAAGCCCTCGGACAATTAGTATCGCTTAGCTGCACGTGTTACCACGCTTCTACCTGCGACCTATCACCAGGTGGTCTTCCTGGGTCCTTACTAATATGGGAAATCTCATCTTGAGGTGTGCTTGGCGCTTAGATGCTTTCAGCGCTTATCACGACCCGACGTGGCTACCCTGCATCTGCGCCTGGCGGCACAACAGGTACACCAGAGGTCGGTTCACTCCGGTCCTCTCGTACTAGGAGCGACTCCTCTCAAATTTCCTACGCGCACAGTGGATAGGGACCGAACTGGCTCACGCCGTTCTGAACCCAGCTCGCGTGCCACTTTAATCCGTGAACTCCGGAACCCTTGGGACCTTGTACAGCCCCAGGATGTGACGAGCCGACATCGAGGTGCCAAACCATGCCGTCGCTATGA